>CADABZ010000063.1 GCA_902786355.1 uncultured Eubacteriales bacterium | reverse complement strand
AAGCGTATCCAATAATGCACATCTTTTATACGTGAAAGCGAGGTTTTATGAATAAATTAAAAAAAGATAAACATTATATAAATATGAGCATAAGGCTTCAAATGTTAATAATGACATTTGAAGCTGAGAGCATTGCCTATACGATCTGCCAGCATTACGGATTGGACTCGTCAGATTATTCTTTCTCATATGTTGCAGGATGGTCGTCCGGGAAGGAAGTCAAGGAACTTAAGGCATCTCTCGAGAGAATCCGCTCTGCAGCAGATGAGATGATAACCGGCATAGACAAAGCTCTTGAGAGGCAGACAAAACGAGAGCAGTCGCGAACTGTTCGGGATGAAGCGAGGTGATAATCATGCCTTACTATACTGAAGAACAGATCATAAAAGCCAGGTCGATCGATCTTCTGACATATCTGCAGACGTATGAACCGACAGAACTAGTGCATGTAAGAGGTAATACTTATTGCACCAGAGATCATGACAGTCTGAAGATATCCAACGGCAAGTGGATGTGGTGGAGCAGAGGCTTTGGCGGCAGTTCAGCACTCGATTATCTGATCAAAGTCAAAGGCCTTCAGTTTATGGATGCGATGCAGATCCTGACTAATGATAGAAATCTTGCCCTCAATAATGCTCCGGTTTTGGGAGAAAGCAGACAAAGTAAGGGAAACAGAAAGCTGCTTTTGCCTGATCGGTCTGAAACTAACTGTGAAGTTATTAGATATCTTACAAGTCGTGGAATCGACAGAGAGATCATCAAGGCCAGTATTGATGAAGGATTGCTGTATGAATCGCTGCCATATCACAACTGCATATTTGTAGGATTTGATGAGTCGGGTAATGCAGCATACGCGTTCTATCGGGCAACAACAGGAGAACGACTGATGGGTGAGGCTACAGGATCAGATAAAAGATATTCTTTCAGAATCGATCGTGCCGGCAGCACACTTCATGTATTCGAGAGTGCTATAGATCTGCTCTCATACGCGACAATAATGAAGATGAGAACAGGTGAATGGAGAGCAGAACCTATGGTGTTGCCAATTGCGCTTGAAAATATGACGCAAAATCAAACGCAAATAAATACGATTGCTCTGCATCTTGATAATGATTATGCCGGCAAGATTGCATCGGATAATATTGCATTACAATTGTGTGGCGATTATACGGTAAGAATCGAACCGCCACCTTATGGGAAAGATTGCAATGACTACCTTCAGCAATTGCAAAGACAGAAGCACTCAAAGCAAATGGGACGTGAATAATCTCAAAACTCGGCTGCTTATGATAATATAAAAGCAGTCGAAATACATTACAAAGACACATATAACTCGGGATCTGTAGGTATGTGCTTATGAAAAGAATAGATAATGACACTTTCTATGACTATATAAAGCAATATGATTCGGATAGTGAATATCATCTAGTCGGTGAGGTTGACTATAATCTATTGTGTGATGATAAGCCTTATGAGGGGATGGAATCTCACAGGGAGGCATTGTGCGTTGTCTTTGACTGGTTGGTGAAACAAAGCATAGAGGATAAAGAAAACGCCCGAATCATGTTTGGCGATCACGTTGCTGACCAACTGCGCCCTTTGGCTTATGACATCGATAAGGCGCAGCCATCACCACTGGCTCCGTCGGTGTTTTTCTACTGCCCGAATATTGTAAAGACTGATTATTATGGCAATGCCCGGTATGATGCCGAGTGGGTGCCAAACGACGAGAATTTTGGTACTACAGTTCCTTACTGGTATGCGTTGATGGAACCGGTGCACGGCAGAAGAAACAAGCCTAAGATTTTAAAGAAGTGAACAAAGTCCTGTTTCCGAACGGTACAGATACACTTGATATATATGAATGGACAACAGACTGGTCGGATTATTTTGATGACGGACATGAATGGTATGGCGCATGCTGCTGGAGCGTCTATGATAAGACCTTGAACAGATATGCAGTAATGCTCGTATCAGCAACAGATTGAAAAAATTCCAGTTTGCATAAAGGGATATTCTGGAATCGTTGAAGAAGAACAAGATAAATATGTGAGAGAGAAAGAAGAATGCTTAATCTGTAAAGCTCCGCTGGAATACCTTGAGACAGATGTTCTCATGGAATGCGAGATTTGCCATAAAAAAGAAAACAGCAAGACCAGATGCATCCACGGACACTATGTATGCAATGAATGTCATACTGCCGGAATGGATGCGATCATTGGCCTGTGTCTTGAAGAGACCTCTAAGGATCCTGTAGAGATACTTGAGAAGATGATGTCGATGGATTTCTGCCATATGCATGGGCCTGAGCATCATGTAATGGTCGGCGCGGCACTGCTTACCGCATATAAGAATTCAGGAGGAGATATCGAGCTGAGCTCTTCCCTCACTGAGATGATGAACAGAGGCAAAAGCGTTCCGGGAGGAGCGTGCGGCTTCTGGGGAGCATGCGGAGCGGGAATCAGTTCGGGTATGTTCATCTCGATTATTTCGGGATCAACACCTCTTGAGAATGGACCCTTTGCACTATCACACAAGATGACGGCAAGATCCCTTCAGGCAATAGGTGACATCGGCGGCCCGCGCTGCTGCAAGAGAGATTCATATCTCTCAATTCTTGAGGCAATTGATTTTGTCAGAGAGAATTTCGGTATCGGGATGGACAAGCATAAAGTTACATGCACAAGGTCTTCAGAGAACAACCAGTGTATAGGAAAACGTTGTCCGTTCAGCAAAATGAATACATCTCTCTCAAAGAAGACCCGGTAGAAATCATTCTTGAAAAGTTTCAGTAATTCACTTTTGTGGAGGACCAGGCATGAAAAAAGCTATAGAATTCTGTACGTGCAAGGATTTACAGTGCCCTTGCCATCCATCTAATCATGATCAGGGGTGCACTCTTTGCATTTTGAAAAACCTTAAGGAGAAAGAGATACCAAGCTGTTTCTTCAATGATATTGACTGCAAAAAGCCGACAGAGAACTGGCATTATGAAGATTTTGCTGCGCTCGTACAGGCAGCAAATCAAGATGCATATGACTCTGAAGCCGATGATCCGTTCGAGGACATTCATGATCCATGTCTGCGCTTTCAGAGGTGACAAAGTTCAATGAGTTTCAGAGATTTCAAAGATGAAGGACCGGGAACATTCAAGTGAAGAGAATAGTTAAGATACGTACAGGTGGGCAAACAGGCGTTGACCGGGCGGCGATGGATTTTGCCAGGGAACATGAGATTCCTCTATGCGGATGGTGCCCCAA
>CADABZ010000062.1 GCA_902786355.1 uncultured Eubacteriales bacterium | reverse complement strand
AACGGCAGATCATCTATATCAACTGCGAAATCAGCTCTGCCCAATATCGGAGCAAGCATATATTTATCTGCAATCTTCAAATACGGTCCCACTACAGAACCATGATGAAAACACTTCGATGCCAGTACGGTGCTATCTTAAAGCCTATCCACACGACCGGCAGGACTCCGGCTGCCGCTATAAGGTATTCGTCCCTGCGATCACCTTGCGTACCCGTAGTCTGCTCCCTTCTCAGCAACCATCAGATTCCTTGGTCCGTGCTCGATGATCTTCATGATCAGCTCATCGACAGGATCAGTGGGGCGTCTTTCTCTGATCTGCTGATTGCGAAGGAGATTGAGAGCATTGATCAGGATCCCCTGCTCATACTCATCTATCTCCAGCTTCTTTGTTTTTCTCATATTTACCTGTCCCTTCCCGGCTCTGCTGCCGACCTTGCAGTTTTTGCTGCTGCTTCGATGCCTCTTGAGACCGCTCTGCCGGCAAGCTCCTTTGCACGCTCTGTCCTGGCCTTGGCTATCTCTGCCTTATACCCTTCGAGCTTTTCTCTGACTGATGGTCTTTCAGTTCTCCCAGGGAAGCCATTTGAGCGGCTTGCTTGCATTGAGTTTGGCTCGGACAGAGGGTCTCGGTCTGTCTTTGCCAAAGAGGGGTTTATCTGCGGCTCTTCCTGCCCTGGTGCGTGCCTGAATGGCTGACCTTCATGAGGCTCCTCGCCATATGCCGGAGGTAAACCTCTTTCGGGATCAGGCTGCACGCTCGCTTCATCTGCCTTGCCGCCTCGGAGCGTTTCCATTACCGATTTCTCTTTAGGGAACATCTTATCTTTATCCCTCTGGATATCCAGTGAGACATCTGCTCTGTTGACTGTTGCGAGTTTGAATCTCTCTGTGATTCGCTGGATCTTACTGGCATCCTCAGCTCGTGCTATGACATCGACAGCTGCATTCGGATCCTTGTTCTGTCTGTCCTTAAGTACGCAATAGAGTACGCCATATCGCTTGGCTTCCTGTGAGAATTTCGCAAGGTCTTTGCTTGTGATCGTATAGACCTTCAGTTCTTTGCCGGACTTCAGCATGCTGGTCAGTCTTGCCTTGCCTTTTGTCTTCTGTTCCTGTTTCATAGTCGCGTATAAAAGAAGTGCTATATTCTTTGCACCGTTGCCGGATATCTTCGCCGCGACCTCTACCCCTTACGACTTGTTCTGCTGCATCTCCTCCCGGATTCATTCCTTACTTTGCCTCCTTCCTCTTTCTGTCCTTGTATAAGTAGTGTGGGCAGTACATAACAACAGCACGGAAGCTCTGCTTGCAGTCACGTTCACACAGTTTGCACTTCTCCGCGTATGCAAGCTTGCCATACTCGTTAAGGAAGAACGCCCACTCTTTCTTGAACTTCTTCGTATATCTCTGTATATGCTCCACCCCCTCTCAAAAAACTGCCTTCTCAGCGTATGATTTTTGACATTTTTGCCTCTATGAGCGACTTTTTTATCGCGAATGACATATTCCTTATCAGGACTATCTCCGCCTCTGAAAAGCGAGCTAGCTGAGCTTTTTTGTTTCATCTGTTCCTTTCAGTCTGGCGTTCTCTGTCGATGACCTCGAGATTCTCCCTGACATGGTCGGAGCGTTCCTGCACCTGTCCGCATATCCTGAGTTCACGTCTGAGTTCTTTGATCTCAGTTGTAAGCTCTGCGATCTGCACCTTGCCCTGATCAACATCTATATCCGGCTTCACTCTTCTGATCATGTTTCTCAGATCATTCCTGTCTGCAGTCAGCTCCGTTATCTTCGCCTCTATCTTTTCCATAAGCAGCGAAAGATCCTCGCCAGTGTTCACATGATACTTCGCTAAAAGCTTTGCCTGTTCGGAGTACTGCTCACACTTCAAAAGATCTTCCTTGAGGAGGATATGGAGCTTTGTCGGATTCTGCCGGTACTTCGGGAGATATCCAAGTTCATAGCAGTATCTTAAATAGAGTTTTTCCAGTCCGCTTCGCCCTATGATACGGTCGATACGTCTTCGGAGGTTATACTGGTTCGGCATCCTGTAGCTCTGCCTGATCCGCTCCTGTCTCACTGAAGGATCATTCTCATAGATCCTGCGCTCGATGCTCTCACGAGTGTAATCGCTGCCGAGCTGATGGATACGTATAGGTTTGGTCCAGCCTGGCGGTGTGATCGTCCAGTACTTGCGCTGTGGGTCAAAGCGGTAATTATAGCCCCGTCTTCCGAGTTCGGACTTGAACTCCTCGATCGTCAAGCTTAATGCCAGTGACTCATCGATCGCCTGCCTGGCCACGTTATACCGTGTTGGCATGCCAGCCTTCTCCATCTTGTGAACGTACTGGCTCACGCTTTTGCCTCTAGGTTTGTCCACGATAGACAGGTTATGTTCAAGGCATATCCTGTCCGAGGTCTCACGCAGCTGCCTGTATGTGTCCCTGCAGTCATGAAATTTGATCCCGTCTTTGAACGAGACCGAATTAAGTAGGCTAAGTGCTCAGCGCCTTTACGACATTGCTGTGGTAGGTTTCCGAGCACTCGCCCCCGAACCGTACTTACAACTTTCGCTGTATACGGCTCTC
>CADABZ010000061.1 GCA_902786355.1 uncultured Eubacteriales bacterium | reverse complement strand
GAGACCTATACAGCCAAGGGAGTCCTGATGGACAAGGCAACAAAGGCTCCTGTACTTGACATGAACGGAAAGCAGATCACTGCTGAACAGGAATTCAAGACATTCATGAGCAGCGGCAAGGTCAAGGTCACATTCACATTAGATGCAACCAGCCTCTATGGCAAGGATACAGTAGTGTTTGAAAAGGTATTCGACAGCGAAGGTCACGTTGCTGCAAGACATGAAGAGATCGATGATGAAGGTCAGACTGTAACCTGGGAGAAGCTGAACCCTAAGTACGAGATGTACAAGATCCGTACTACCAAGGCTCCGTCTGCCGGAGACAAGTACGGCTTCTTTGCACAGGATGAAGTTGAATACGAGGTCCATGTAGAGAACACCGGTAACATCGAGATCACAATGGATGTTACTGACCAGTTCACTCAGAATCCAGAGTACTTCACTGTTCCTGTACTGAAGGATGTTAAGTTCACCGGCAAGGGAACATGGAACAACAAGGGCAAGGATGACAAGGTCGCTAACATCACTCTTAACGTAGGTGAGAAGGCTACAGTCACTTATACAGCTGTTGTAAATGATGAAGCGAAAGCTTATCTCGCAGCTAATGCCAAGGATTCGGACTCTCTTGATGAGAAGAATCACGACACCAACATGGCATACCAGAAGAACAAGACGGACGAGACTCTCTTGATGAGAAGAATCACGACACCAACATGGCATACCAGAAGAACAAGACGGACGATAAGGACGGTTACTGGAATACTGCTGAGTGCGTGAACGTAACATATCCTAACCCTGAGAAGCCTGAGGAGCCAGGCAAGCTTGAGCCGAAGAAGGACGTAGCTCAGACTCCTGTTCAGAAGCCTGCCATCGGAACTTCTCTTGCTAACGGCAAGGGCGACAAGACTGTTGCTGCTGCCAAGGATACTCAGCTGATCGATACCATCGCATATATCGGTCTTGATACTTCCAAGTGGTATGTATTCGAGGGAACGCTGATGGTAAAGGACAGCGGTGATCCGTTCGTAGAACACGGCAAACCTGTCACAGTTATGAGTGAGCCGTTCAAGCCGGCAAGACCTGACGGCACAGCCAAGGTCAGCTTCATCATCGATACAACAAACCTTGACGGTAAGGAACTTGTTGCATTCGAGAACTGCTACAGACTGGGTGAGTTCAAGAAGGGCGATGATGTATCCAAGGCGGACAAGACTGTTGTTGCTGACCATAAGGATCTGAACGACGAAGGGCAGACTGTAAAGGTATCCAAGACAGCCAAGAGCGTGCCACCTAAGACAGGAGACAACACCATGCTATGGCTGTACGGAGGACTCTTCATCGCAGCATTCGGAAGCATGCTCACACTTGTAATAAAAGAGTATGTGAGAAGACGCAAACAGGCCAAAGAGGATGCTGAGATGTTTGCCTGATGTTGGCAACAATCAATAGAGAATAACTTATGCGGAGCGGCAATCGATCATGATAGCCGCTCCTTTTGTTATGAGACGAGGAGGAGACAGGGGAAATGAACTACAACAAGAGGAAATTCAACATGGACATCGCTGCAGTCTGCGGACTCAGAGAGGCAGTGATCGCAGATTTCATAAGAGGCCTGCAGGTAACGAGTGATGAAACGACATACAGGCACGGATACTTCTGGGTCAAGTGCACTCAGAAAACTATAACCGTCCATATACCGTTTCTGACTGAGGATATGGTGCGGCACTCAGTCAACAAGCTGGTAGAAAAGGGAATCATGAAGGTCGGAGTATTCAATGATGACAAGTTTGATCATACCTACTGGTACACTTTCACAGCTTACGGTAATGAACTGCTCGATGATAGCAGGTGTTTTGATTGAAGCCAATCCCGGAGACGCCGGGTATGCGGACAATGTGCCCGGATAACTGCAGGTACCGCGACAGACTCGCACCATTCTGCGGATACTGCATGCTGGAGATATTAGGAAGGAAGCAGAAAACGGAGGAAAAAGATGGAGAAATCGATACAGAAATTGCTGGACAAGCTCGGGAAAAAGGGCTTTGACACAGAAAAGAAGGTCAATTCCATAGATATGCAGGTAGCTTTTGAAAATGGCTTTAC
>CADABZ010000060.1 GCA_902786355.1 uncultured Eubacteriales bacterium | reverse complement strand
CCCCCAGCAAGTCTTCAAGCTCGTTTATCTTCATAGCTCTTCACCTCCTGTGACTCCATCGTAAACCGTGCTGTTACATCACGGTCAAGGCTTTTCTACGAACTTTTAAAATAATCCAAGGAAAATTATAACGCATCTTGTAGCGTGGTGGTTCGTTGATTGCAAAACTAAGTTCCGCCACCGTCAAAAGCTTGAAATTGCAAGGCTTAGTTCCGATGGCTTGAGCTTAACCCTTGCACATAATCATAAATTGAATTCAATAATCATCAAAAATGATGTAGTATATGCGTACAGCTCAAATCTTGTAAGTATTGAAAACACGCCAATCTGACGAGTGTCATATAGTCGTGCGGGACTAAATTCCACTCGCCTCGGATAGGGCATTGTGGAGATCCTTCCGCACTGTTTTCAAAATTTACTTCTTGATGAGAGACGGTTTCAGCAGGACTTCATCATGTGGTACATGGTGGAGTCCGAGCTTTTTCATAAAGCTTTTGTCAAGTAATAACGGAGCCAGATCGTATGGAGTCGATCCGTTCAGACTGTCTCTGGCAAAGCTATTGATGTGGTTGCACATGGCAAGCACCTGATCTTCGGAGAGCCTGTCGAAGCTCTTTCCCTTAGGGATGATGTAGCGGATGAACTCGTGGTTCTTTTCGATCGGCCCCTTTTGCCAGGACTTGTTAGGGTCGCAGTAGTAAACACTGGTACGTACCACACCATCATCGTCCATTTCAATGAGGTCAGGATTCTGAAACTCAGAACCGTTGTCCGTCAGTATTACAGGAAACAGCTTGCGAAACATTCTGCTGCCAAGCTTTACCTCTAGCATGTCGAATGCCGCCTTGACGTTGACCTGTCTCTTCTCCTCGAGGAGATATATGAGCATCACATGGCAACTGCAGAAGTAGATAGTCAGGAGAACTTTGCCTCCGACTTTGCCCTCGACAGTGTCCATCATGACTGGGCTGACTTCAGGGTGCTCCCCGAGGTACCTGAGGTAATCGTCGTAGGTTCGGCCATCACGGTATTTCGGGATGGGCTTATCCTCATCGCGCTTCTTACGCTTCTTGTATCTGACCTTTCGTGGAAGATCGATGTTCTTGATGGAAAGAGCATTGCGATCGATGTAGTTGTACAGTGTGCGTCTGCTGCAAGGCAGCTCATGGGCATGCTTCGAATATATATGCGCGATCGACTGTCCCTTCAGGATGAGAGGTTTGACGATTGAATCGATCCTCTCAAGTTCATCAGGAGTCTGGTTGATCCCACGCCGGCTCTCCACAAGTTGCTCGCGGTAGGAGTCATCAGCATGCTTTGCTCTGTAGAACATTTTGTCATATGAACACATGCGCACTCTGTGACAGCCATTACAGACATACGGCGCCTTCTTAAGCCTCGGGCATGTTCCGGGAACATACTGGGTGCAGTACATTGTACAGTTAGAGATCTTGCATCTCGAACAGTAGCCTTCTCCGGAACAATACTGGATCATAGGACACAGCTTTGTGATTGTGCAGCTTGCCTCAAGGGCACAATGGCCGCCATACTTACCCGATTCGATCATCGGCTTTTCGAATCTGCGTTTTCTGATCTCTTTTGAGATCGTGGTCGGATCCTTCTTGAGATAGCGGGACATCTCCTTGAAGGTAAGCCCGCGCTCAAGTGCTGTCTGGATGTAGATCCGATCATCCAGGGTCAGGTGAGTTCCTGTATGCTCTGTTACTTTGATCATGGTTTTTCCTTTCCCGTGCGGAAGGGTCAACCTTGTTAGCAGATTATACTGGAACTTTGTGCAAAACTAACTTCCGTTTTTTGCGCCTGAGCGGAAATATATTATTCATTCAACGTGGAGATGACTTGCATGGTATAATATGAACGGATGTTCGGAGGTATATCATGCAGCGCATCAGAGGCTACAAATACAGAGCATATCCTGACAGATCACAGCGGGAGTTCTTCGCAAAGAACTTCGGCTGCTGCCGCTTCGTGTATAACCACTATCTGGAAAAGAAGCAGCAGATGTGGAAGGAATGGCATGATACCCTCAGCTATAACGAGCTGTGTCGTGATCTAACGCATGTCCTCAAGAAAGAAAAGGAATGGCTGAAA
>CADABZ010000059.1 GCA_902786355.1 uncultured Eubacteriales bacterium | reverse complement strand
TCAGGCAATACTTGTAAGCGATACAGATCAGCTCTTCAAGTTACTGGCAGGCAGGGAAGAATACTATGGCAGCGAAGGAGAAGCCAGCCCATATATATACGTGAATGGCGATTACATAGGTGAACTCAAAACATGGAAATAAGTTTCTCTAGTATCAAAGTTTATTACTGACAATGACAGCAGCTCTGCCGAGAACTAATCTCTGACAGAGCTGTTGATGCCGTTGGTATTTAAGGTATTTATATGGAAGGTTTTTATGAAGAAGTTTGTCGTATTTCGTTTGACAAGCATAGAGTAACTCCTGCACCTTAAGTGAAACTAAAGTAAGAAAAGAATATTTACATGGCTTGATCTGCAGTCAGAGGTCGAGCCTTTTTCTTTGCAATAAATACGGAAGGAGAGTGATCTAAATGACAGAAAATAATGAAACAGAGATGCTCAGGGTGATACTTTGCAAGCCCGGCGAGACAGCTGAAGTGGTCGAAATCGATGATGATCTTGAGTCTATGCAGGAACTGGTAGGTGGCCTGATACAGGAGTATATGCCTTTCCATTCTGAGACCGATCCGAGATATGATGATGTTGCAATCATCTGTAACGAAGAAGGAAAGCTTATAGTCGATCCGGAGCGTGAATACAGTCCGCTTGTAAAGGCGATGGGAGGATCCGTTATCGAGATATCTGCGACATCACCAAATCACATAAATGCGATGGATATGTCGAGAGACTACGGCGAGACGGATCCTATAATCGAGAAGTCGCAGTTCCTGCAGTCGCTCTGTGAGCAGATAGTAGCGGGGCATAAATTCCAGAAGGGACAGCAGTCTATCATCGACCGCTGCACGGAGAACGTGTACCGCTACTACAAACAGGGAAACTATATGGGTACTCCGCCAACGCTTCAGGATTTCAGAGAGGAACTCCTGAAGCAGCCAGAACCGGAGGCACACTCACTGGCACTTGAACTCGAACTCTTCACCAGGGGTTCTCTCAACACATTTGCCAAGCAGACGAATGTGGACACCAGCAATCGTCTGATGGATGCGATAAATGCGCAACTGGCAAAAGAAAGGTTACAAAGAAAGATACGCTGCTTTCTAAGCGTGGATCTTTAGACAAAGAATGGTGTTTGCTTGATTGGGACTATGAGGCAAATGAGCATGGACCTGAATACTACACCAACGGTAGCGGAGAAATAGTAAGCTGGAAATGTCATAAATGCGGTCATAAATGGAGCGCTGCAATTTGTGACCGGACAAGAGATTATAGAAATGGATGTCCCTTATGTTCGGGAAAAGTCATAGTAAGTGGTGTCAATGATTTACCTACAATACTACCTGATCTAATGGAGGATTGGGACTATGACAGTAACACTGGAGTTGATCCGACAAAAGTTGGTAGAGGAAGTCATGTGGAAGTGTCATGGAAATGCCATAAGTGTGATCATATATGGAGCGCTCAAATATATAACCGAGCAAACGGAAAGGGCTGCCCATGTTGTGCTAACAGAGTGGTTGTTCCAGGAAAAAATGATTTAGCTACTACAGATCCGGAGCTCGCGGCGGAATGGCATCCAACGCTCAATGAATACAAACCTACGGAAGTTACACGCGGACAAGGAAAGAAAACACAAATGATATCAAGATCGTTAAGAACGAGGCATCACTTTATGTTAATGGAAGAATGCAATATCAGGCAGTAAATCTGGTCACTGAATATGGGGCAAAACTTCATGGCTGTAAATACGCCATAGCTTCAAAGCACCCTCAGTGGAAAATGGAAAAGCGCTTTGAAGAAAGCCTTGACCAGTTCAGACCATATATCTTCCTGACCAGAAAAGAATACGCAGCAATTCTTGAGTCACAGCAGAACGATGACAAGTTCCACAAGTCAAAGGAAGGAGTGAGCAAGATGCTTAAGCCAAAATTCAAATTCACTTTAGTACCTCAATTTCCCGCAAATCTCCTCTAGCAGTTCTGCGTACTTATGGTGCTTCATCTGCGGGAAAGCGCGCAGCAGTCTCCCTGCTCCGAAATGCCTGCTGCATGCGCTCTTCGAGTGCTTTACGCTTAGCCGTAAGTTCGGCACGTGATGCCGCCATCTGAGCCAGAGTCTCAGCTTTGCTTGTCTCGATCGCCTCTCTTGCTTCAGTCCTGGCAGCTGAAATATGCTCTATTGCCTCAGCACCCGCAAGCGAAGCCTGGACCTTCGCGTCATCAACGCGCTGCTTGGTCTCAAGGGTCCTGGTTCCGATTTGGTTGCTAAGTTCATTGCTGACAACGCGCATGCGTCTCTGCATCTCATCGATCTCAGCCATACGCTTGTTGAGTCCTATCATTACACTGACTGAAACAGCAAAGTCCGCGATGTATGTTACTGAGAAGATTCCTATAAGCGCCCACCCTATATTCTGCGGGATGCGTTCAAGAACGCTGCTCAGCATCGGATATACAGCGCGCACAACGAGCAGTATGGACATGCCCCAGATGATGCTGAACTGGAGGCAGATATATCCGTTCAGATTGAAAGGCCTGTCCGAATAGTCCCACCATCTCGCGTGGAATGCCTTATCCAGGATCCACCCGCCGAACAGTTCAACAGCCGTCGCAAGGACGACTCCGAAGAGGAACACCTTGAGCGCGTTCTGCTCATAGAATTCTCCCTCACCCGTTATCTGAAGCAGGAAAAACACCGCCAGCACTCCGAATCCGTATATCGGGCATACGGGGCCGTTCAGAAATCCTCTGTTGACAACCAGCCCCTTGCTCACCGCCTGATATGCCACCTCGACACACCATCCGAGGAATGAGAATACGAGAAAATATTCAAGAATCGTATAAATAATCTGTAGCGTCATCTTTCAAATAATTTCTATCTCTGATCAGCTGTTGAGAATGTTCATGAACTCCTCGCCTGTGATCGTCTCCTTCTCATACAGGTGAGCTGCAAGTTCGTCGAGCTTCTCTCTGTTCTCTGTCAGGATCTGTACAGCCTTCTCATGCTGCTGCTTGACAAGTTCAACGACCTTCTCATCGATCTTAGCCTGTGTCTCTGCCGAGCATGCGAGCGAAGTGTCTCCGCCGAGATACTGGTTCTGAACTGTCTCCATAGCGACCATCGAAGTCATCACTCATGCCGTAGCGGGTGATCATCGCTCTCGCCAGCTTGGTAGCCTGCTCGATATCGTTCGAAGCACCTGTCGTCACTGAGCCGAATACAACTTCCTCTGCGGCACGTCCGCCGGTGAGAGTTGCGATCTTGTTCTCGAGCTCTTCCTTGTTCATGAGGTAGTGGTTGCCTTCATCGACCTGGAGAGTATATCCGAGAGCTCCCGAAGTACGCGGGATGATCGTGATCTTCTGGACAGGAGCTGAATTGGTCTGCTTTGCAGCGACCAGCGCATGGCCGATCTCGTGATAGGCAACTATCTTCTTCTCCTGGTCAGTAAGGATCGAATTCTTCTTCTGGTATCCTGCGATGACTACCTCGATGCTCTCCTCGAAGTCGGTCTGGCTTGCAGCCTTGCGCCCGTCGCGGACAGCTTTGAGAGCTGCCTCATTTACTATATTGGCAAGCTCAGCACCGGATGCGCCGGATGCCATTCTTGCGATAGCGCTGTAGTCGATGTTGTCCTCGACCTTGACCTTCTTGGCATGTACTTTTAGGATGGCTTCTCTTCCCTGCAGGTCAGGCAGCTCGACAGGTACTCTTCTGTCAAAACGTCCCGGTCTTGTGAGCGCAGGGTCGAGTGATTCCGGACGGTTGGTCGCAGCGAGGATGATTACTCCGCTGTTGCCCTCGAATCCGTCCATCTCAGTCAGAAGCTGGTTCAGAGTCTGTTCTCTCTCGTCATTGCCGCCGAGATTTCCGCTGTTTCTCTTCTGACCGATAGCATCGATCTCATCTATGAATACGATACACGGAGCCTTCTCCTTGGCCTGCCTGAACAGGTCACGCACTTTGGATGCTCCCATGCCGACGAACATCTCAACGAACTCAGAGCCTGACATCGAGAAGAACGGTACGTCAGCTTCGCCGGCTACAGCCTTGGCGAGCATGGTCTTACCTGTTCCCGGAGGGCCTACGAGCAGTACGCCCTTAGGCATCGAAGCTCCGATCTCACGGTACTTCTCCGGATTATGCAGGTAGTCTACGATCTCCTGAAGGTTTTCCTCTGCCTCATCGACACCCTCGACATCGCTGAATTTGATTCCGTCAGATGATTTTACATACACCTTGGCATTGCTCTTGCCCAGGTTGAACATCATCGATCCCGGGCCGCCGCCTGCCTTGTCCATCATCCTTCTGCTCAGATACTGACCTAGCACAACGAAAATGATTATCGGCAGTATCCAGTTCAGGAAGAAGCTTGCCGCCGGCGACATCTCCTCAACGATCTCGCTGGTGAACTCAGCTCCGGATGCATGGAGCCTGTTGACGAGATCAGGGTCATTCATGATGCCCGTCTTGTATGTCTTCGATCCGTCCTTGTTTGTAAAAAGGATCTTATTGCTCCCAATCTGCACCTTACCGATCTGATTCTTCTCAGTCATGGTCATGAAGGTGCCGTAGTCTACTTCCTTGATTTCCTGTTCTGCAACCATCGGAAAGATCATGGAGTTCCACAGGAACAGGATCAGGAGAACTGCTATATAGAAGATAAGCAGCGGTTTCCGTGGTCTGTTAACCTCGTTCATAGTTATTCCTTTCTTTCATAATCTGATTAATACAGGTGAATGATAGCACCCGATCCAATACGCTTCAATCATCACAGGCCAATATACACACAATCTTCTAAATCCAAATGAAAAAACAGACCATTAGTCACTTTTCCTTGTAAACAGTTATATTCTAAGCAAAGGATATAAACAGTTGGAGGAAATAGAGTAATAATTGGAGGAAAACGTATCAGGTTCCCTGTAGGTGTTGGAAATACTAGCATCTACAAAAACGATTCTGTT
>CADABZ010000058.1 GCA_902786355.1 uncultured Eubacteriales bacterium | reverse complement strand
GATGAGGACATCACCTGCTTCTTAGATGTCACTCTGGTAAAAGACGGGAAAGAGTATACCGCCATTAATCAAGACTTTAAAGACAATATCTTCCATGTGACGCTAACCGATGTCTCATACTATCCAAAAAGTCGTGAAATAAGTACTCAAAACATCAACGCTCCGCGATGCCGAGTTTCTGCAAGAACAGCCGATCACGTTTAGTGATCTCTGTGGTCCAGCGCTTCGCCCTTAGCTTGGAGGATATTCTGACTTCCTCAACAGTATCGAACCATTGCAGAATCAGATAGAGAGGTGTGTTCCCAAGCCATGATTTCAACCTTGATTCCAGCTTGAGGTTCTCTTTCTGGTCATGCTCTGGGTCTCCGTTCTCTACGCCGAGAGACTTCTTCATCTCACGTATTGCTTCGCTCAGGTATTCATAGTAGCAAAGTGATACGAATTGGACGAACAACCTCCCACGGAGAGTGTCCGTATTCCAGACTCGTGAACGTGTTCCGTCAGCATGCTGCTTGCCTGCCTCGAAGAAGGATTCAATTGTCTCCCGCCTGCGGTATTTGCGCAGGCACTCGAACGGTTCCTTCTCACAGTTGGAGACAAGTGCGAAATAGCCGTTTTCCTCCTTGCGCTCGCGGATTGCTTTTTCATTGAAAGCAACGGTTGTCTTACTCCCGTAATGCCGGATCTGCAGATATTTGGCAGCTTTCTCCTGCCCGGAAGCAGACAGCTCTTCAACAGAAGTTCCTTCTTCAAGCTGATTCTTCAGCTCCAGAAGATCATGATCAAGCGCAGCATCTTCTTCGACACGCTTCGTAGGATTGAAGAACAGATGCAGATAGATCCTTCTGGTGAAGGTCTCTTTTTCACCTTCGGGGATGCCCTTTTTCCTACTCGCATATTTCCGCGTGTAGGAGAAGTCATGCATCAGCATTACGGTAATGCCATGGATGTTTGTATCATATGGGCACACACTTGTTGTCTGCCTGAATTCGTCCGCATGAGCCTTCAGTTCCTTCTTTACCCATTTGATGGACACCTTTGACAAGGTGATGAAATCAAAGTGGGCATGGAGCATATCTGCGAGATTCTGCTCTGAATAATAGCCGTTATCCGTTACGATCTCTGCATTGGAAAGGCCTAAGAGATCAAGCTGTTTCAAGGCATTCTCTATCGTGATGACATCCGGCAGGTTTCCTGGCTGCTTCGTAAATGCGACGGGCTGCCTTGTCTCTATAGAGTAAAGAGTCAGTACCTTGATTGTCTGCAGACCATCGTGAGCCTTATTGAATCCGTACCTTGCTTCTGGAAGGCTCTCGGAGTAGGTAGAAATCGTTGTGGAGTCATATGCCAGTACTGCTTTATCCCTGATGCCGGCACATCGGCTCAGAAAGAAGCTCTGCTGAAGGGATTCGTCCCTTCCAACCTGCTCAAAGAGATCATGGTAGACATCTTCCGAGATGCCGTCCTCATAAGGAAGAGGATGCGTAAGTTGCCAGGTCAGTATTCCCGGAAGCGATTGCCCGTTCGTGGCAAGAAGATATCTGGCCAGCGAAAGGATCTTCTGAGCTGTTCCGGTATCCGTATTACCATAAACAGCATCATCAATACCGGAGGCATCTCCGATATGAGAGATGATATCCATCATCCCGACCTTAGAACGTGAGGCGGTGACTGCAGCGGAAACCGGCTTTGAATTTGAAACTTTTTCAGCATGGCTTCGTCTAGGCCGGGTAGGAACGGGGGTATCTTCTCCTTTGGGGATTTTTGAGATGATCCTGCTGGAGAGAACCTTGTTGTACTTTTTCACCGGATCATAGAGCGTCCGGCGTTCAAGAACGTAGATATCTCCGTTCTTCTGAGGCTGATGGACAATGCGGATTTTGATCTCACCTGAAGCTGTAGCTGGCATGGCTGTTCTCCTTCTTGAGTACATATTTATTATATATGTACTCAAATAAAAATCAAGTAAAAACAGCGCAAAATCAGGTATTTACCAGTTTTGAGTATTAATTTTTCAAGGCGCGAATCGTTTTGAGTACAGATTAAACGACTTTAGGGATACTATAAATTTGAGAATAAATGGGTTCTCGCCCTCCCCGATTCATTCCTAATCTATCAAGATTTCCTATCGAACTGGGAAGGATTTGTAAAGGAAGC
>CADABZ010000057.1 GCA_902786355.1 uncultured Eubacteriales bacterium | reverse complement strand
CTTATGCACAGCGTCTGCTCCCCCGTGCATATGCTGCACCGGAGCACAGGCTCCCCCGCCTCCGGCTTCAGCACCGGGATATCCTGACTCTTTTTCCTGCCGAAAAGTCCCATTGAAACAACCATCCTTTCAGGTATGCGCAGATGCCGCGCCCCGCCGGCCGGCACCGCCGTTCCTACCTTCAATTTTCCGCATTTTGCCCGCAGAAATCAAGCACCAATAATATATCCCGGGGCGGACTCATCAGTCACTGATCCCCCTGCTAGGGTACAAATTCAGCCAATATGTGTAATTATCGCCCGCTTACGCATTATTTGCTTGTCTATCCTGTCTTTGACAGTTAAAAAAAGGACAACTCCCGCTAACCCTTGAAAACATGGGGAAAGCGGGAGTTCGCGTTTTGTATTAGTTTTGCACAATGTTATGCCTTTTTCGAGGCTTTAATAATTTTTCTCATTTTTTTGGCAGGGATGATCTCATAGTCAGTACAGAACCCTGAAACTTCATGAAGGATGTCTGTGATCTTAGAGCGGTTGTAAGCCGGGAAGAACATGTCGCGTCTCTTGAGCATCATCATCTCCTGAAGAGAACCGAGGATGTCCGAAACGGTGAGACTTTCGTCCAGTGTATGCACTCGCTGCTCAAGGATCCTGTAGATAAGAAGAGCCATGAAGCATGTGAGGAAATGTGCGGTTATGCGGTCTTCTCTGCTGAGATATACAGGCCTTGCCTCGAATTCCGACTTCATTATCCTGAAACATTCCTCGATCTCCCATCTGCCTCTCATGACCTTTATGATCTTCTCCGGCTCATCCTCAAGATTAGTGCATGCACCATAGAATCCATCGAAGGCGGCAGCCTCAAGAATAGCTTCTTCATTCAGAGAATGGACAGTCTTTTCCGCCACTTCGCCGTCACCTGTGATGCTCATGGATGTTATGTATTTTCTGACGTCGTTCTGACCTCTGCGGAATACCTTCGAATCACCTGCATCGATCATCTTTGCCGCTCTCGCTACCTGCTTCTCACGGATCTGCTTTTCATACTGCTCATACTTAGGAGAGAATGTGACGATGAGTCTTTGCTCGATGCCGTTCTCATTGATCCATTGCTCTTTCCAGAAGATGTGGTTCCAGTGCGCTTTTTTATCTATCTTACTCACATCGAATTCCTCATCATAACCCTGCAGATGGAAGCCTGTCGGGGAAACAGCCCATTCCTTCAGGAATCCTTTGAGTGTTTTAAGAGACTGAGTCGTTATGAACGATCTGTTCATGATGCTGTTGAACATGCGGTTGTCTGAACTTGACAGCCCTGCATCCGTACACACGATGAAGTCTGCAAGGCCGAAGTCCTTCAGGATCTTCTTTTCCAGCGGCTTCAGCGTTGTCTGCTCATTAGTATTACCAGGCGTGATGTTGAATGCCAGCGGTATCCCGTTCCCGTCCATGAACAGTCCCATCTGGACGAGAGGATTAGGGCGGTGCTCCTTGGAGTATCCGTATTTTCTGAACTCATCCTCTTCCTCTATCTCGAAGTAGTAATTGGTGCAGTCATAGTAGAGGACACCGTCATTGCGGTCGCATATTTTTTTACTTGCCTTGTAGACTTCGGACTGAATACGGTCATTCTCTTTGGCAAGCACCTCGAGCGCTCTGTATATCTGATGCAGTTCAAATGATGCAGGCTCCAGGAAGCTTTTAGCATCTTCCAGCGTCTGCTTCTTCGAAGAAGGGAACAGTGATCTGGCATAGATCAGCTTCGAGAAGATCTCATCAAGGTCGTACTCGAACTTGTAATCTTTACTGATCGCCCTGCACAGGTTAGGGATACCGAGTTCGCAGTAGATCTTCTGCAGGAATAGGTATCCGACGGAGAAGACCTGAGAAGAATCGGCATCTATACGCCTTGACGGATCATACTGGACAGAGATGCGATCTTCTTTTTCATCGAGCTGTTTCTGAGTAAGGATCTTTGCCTGCTCACGGCCCCATTCATATGGGTCTTTGTCCGGCCCGATCTTTTCTCTGATCTGTTCAAGCGTGCCGAGTTTTTTAACGATCTTATTGCTGCGTTTGCCATCTACGTAGATCGATTCAACGATGTAGAATGACTCAGCATTTTTTGTCTTGGATGTTTGCAGTCTCATGGTAGCCTCCAACACTACATGGTGTGTCTGTATATATTGAATTATACCACATTGTGAGACATTGTGCAAGAAGAATAGATAATATTTGACACAAAAAATGAGCATTTTTCAATGCTCACAGCGATTTCTATTTCACA
>CADABZ010000056.1 GCA_902786355.1 uncultured Eubacteriales bacterium | reverse complement strand
GAGAGTGTAGCCATGAATCTCTGTACATCTACGTTTTCTACGACCTCATCTTCAAAATCACTGACAGGATCAGGGACTTCCCATCCATCATCGTCATAAACCTCCATCAAATGTTCCTTATATCCCTCAAGTGAGAACTCAGCTTTCTTGGATCTTGTGTGGTACCACTTGCGGTAGAAGTCTATCTTCTGCCGGCTTTCTCTGAAATCAAAGTCTTCAAAGCACCTTATCTCTTTTGCAGCATCTATGACCGGCTGCAGATCATATCGTTTTACTGCACTTGGGACGATCTCGGACAGTATGCTGTCCAGAACTTCAGGAGGTGCATATGGGATAAAAGCATACGGATTCGCTGAATACTCTCTGAGAGTTGGTATCTTATCAAGCCTGTATAACTCTGTGATCCAGATCCCCGCAGCATGTGCGATCCTCCATGAGGGTTCATCTCCTGAGAAGATCTCCATATACGGAATATCCGGACACAGATAAGGCCAGACCATATATGCATAGCAGTCAATTATACACAGCACGAACAGATCGCTTTCCATGGTCTCGATTGCTGTCTGATCAAGCATAAGCAGACTGAAGAAGCGGGGGAGAGAATAGAGCTCCTGTCCGCACTTCTTCATGATCTCCTCGGGTATCAGGTAATAGGCAGGGAGCAGTATAGAATTCCTTAGCTCTCTGACACTGCCATCACGCTGTCGCAAGCCAATGCGGGACAGTCCGAGAGCATTGCGCTCAGTTTCGCTGTCCAGCAGATCATTCAATGGATTGGCTCTGATGATAGGCTTAATTGCCTGTTGTGCCTGTGCTGTCTGCATGGTGATTTCTCCAAATATAAAAGAACAACTGTTCGATTATTATTATATATGAAGAATCATCCAATGCAATAGGGAAACTGCCCGAAGAATGACAGAGGGTAAATAAACGCCCTCTATCGCTCGATCCCGCGAGTTTTATTCTTCAGCAGGTGTTCAGCACGCTTTTTCTCACGCTCGGCAATCTGTCTTTCTCTTTCGGCCTGTTCTCTTGCAGCCTTGTCCCTGAATAGATCCTTAAGCTTGTTAACAAATGCTGTGACGAGCTCAGGGAAGTGCTCCATAGCATCCAGGAACGGTCTCGTCTTCTCGGTGAGATCTTCATACTTCCTACTGAGGTTCTCATACCGGGTGCTGTATCTCTCAAAACCATCCCTGTAGTACTCCATTGTCCTTTGCATATCCCACAGCCTGTTCCTGCTCGTAAGACCTTCCTTGGCAAGAGACGTGAGTTCTTTGTAGTCTTCACCAGAGAGAACGACCTTGCCTGTGATGTTCTTTTTCCCAAGGCTGTCTATATCTTCATACCTTGTCTTTGCATCAAGTGCCGGCTCATACTGCAGTCTGGTCTGCTCTATACGATCTTCTATTTCGGACAGTCTCTCCTTGTCCTTCTCGATCTTGAACTGAAGAGTGTCAAGATGCTCAGCAGTGCTGCCTTTCTCTCCGCGTTCAAACCCTGTGAAGCCATGACTGATCATGTGCTCATACACTTCATCCTGCAGGATACTGTAGGACTTTCTGTACTTCGGCTTGCCGTTGGCTCTAAGCACTATCTCTCCATGCTCATCAGTCTCCGGGATGTTGGACGCCCATTTCTTCGAGTGGCTCACCTGATGGATCACCTCCTTCACTGTTCCTCTTAGCTCAGGATCCTTGCACCTCTTGCTCCACCTGACCTCCTTGTCCACGACAGGGATCACCATGGCGTGAAGGTGATAGTGATACACATCTTTACCGAACCGTTCGCTTGCCTCTGTGTTCAGCTCATCAGCATGCATGACTGCGGAGACTATGTTGTCTGCGCCGAACTTCTTCTCTATGAAGTGATATGCTTCCTCATAGAACTTCTTCGCATACTCATAGCCTCCGTGATCTTCAAAGTATGTCGTGTTGACATCTACGATGATCTCATCGAGCAGAGTAGCATCTTCGCGGAGTCCTCTGGTGGAGATCACTCCCTCGGCCTCGAGCCTCCTGAAGATCTCTGTGTAGGTCTCATCACCCGGATCCTTGAAGTGGATGTTGTACCTGCTCCTCTCAGTGATAACGTTCTCATTGCCGTAGCTTTGGTTCCTGCGCTCGTTGTGCCTGTAGATCTTATCCAGCCCTGAGGCTTTATACTGCACAACTCTCGCGCAGGACATGTCCGGCTTCTTTGCTGCCATACGCATTCCTCCTTTCATAAATTGCGGGGCGAAGCCGGTTACACAACATTCCTGTTGAATGTGTGTAACCCACTATGACACTTTCAGCTTCGCTGCAAAGATGTCGTGGGCAAGGCTTTCCCCCTTGACTCCCTGAGGAAACGAAAAAGAGGAGCATCCACGGTGTAGCCACCTTAGTTACTCCTCTTCGTTCGCACAAATGCTCACAGAGCTCTCGTCCCGACAGGGCTCTGATCTCATATCGTTTCCAACGCCGCTGCAATAAAAATGGAGCTCGTTGTAACTGATCCTGCCATTCTCATCGAGATAGAAGTCCCATTCAATCTTGTTTTTCTTTGACATCCTCGGCATATTTATCACCTCCGATCTTCATGACGATGTCTTCATAAAAGAAATAACGGACAATATAAAACGCCCACCTGGCCGGGAGAAAATGTATGATCTCGGGGCGAAAATGGACGTTTTTCTTCGCTGTAACGCGACAAAAATGTTTAAAGGGAGAACGATACATTGCATCAGCTTTGGAACTGAATCAGCTGATAATTATCTCTCTGTTATATATCGACAAATCATATGTCAAATTGTTCCGATAATTATGAACTATTTCAAAATAATTTCTCATCAAACAGTGTGCTATGGATCATAGTCATTCATCTATTAATTATCGACAATGCTATAGCCAATATGTTCCTGAAATATTCAACTTTTTCAAAAAGCAATGTCAGACGGCATAGAATGATGTATCAAAGTATCATCTCTAAAAAAACGACAATTCTATTGAGAAATTGTTCCTTGTAAATGTGCTATGCAATCATTGCTGAATGCTATAGTTAAATTGTTCCGATAACTGCCAAGATGAAATAGTTCTTATTGTAATCAATGCGTAATTACGCATAAAAATAATCGGCACTCAGGCTGTCACCTGTATGCCGATTATTCCTTTTCCTTATTTCAC
>CADABZ010000055.1 GCA_902786355.1 uncultured Eubacteriales bacterium | reverse complement strand
GATTTCAGCCTTTCCCGGAAAAAGAATGCCATCTCAAGCAGAAATACGTAGCCAAGAAAGGCAATCAGAGCAGGCCGAACATTGACCCCGGATGGAAGAGAATAGTCAGCCGCAATTGGAGTCTCCGAAATCAAAATCTCGGAGAGAGCGTAATTATCATCGATATCCAGACGCATGCGGTACATAGGATAGTCAATGTTATCCGGAATTACGAAGAAAATCTCCTTCTCACCTTTTCTCAGGAGATAATACTCTTTAAGAAGTTCATCATATTCGCTTTCCGCATTGGGATAATAAAACTCGCATCGCACATCGTATTCGAAGCTTTCCGCAAGAACAAACTCCACACAGCGAAGATTATAGCTCTTCCCATCTTCGAACCGCATGAAGAGCTGGGCGTCAGGCTCCTGATAGGTCACCTTCAGATCTTCAATGCTGCTGTTATAGCAAAAATAAATCAGATGATCCTGAACAGAGATACTCTCTTCCGGCATAGACATATCCCGGTAGAACCTTGACGGTACAGGGGTCTTCATACGTATCCCGTCAAGGAAAGACGTAAGCAGACAAAGCAAACATGCTGCTAAAATCAAAATACTCTGCATTTTTAGCATTCTGCTGCGGTCCCGTCTGCTCGTCAACAAGTATCTTTCTCCTTCCAAAACGTAGTTCTGATTTTTGACTGATGGCCTCGGATGACTGTTTTGCAGCCATATATGCCTTCAGACATTCGTGGACAAAATTTGTCTCCAATTGGCCTATTCTTCGTCTGATCCGGATTTCCCGATATCCTCGCGAAGTTCCTGCATCTCCTTCTCAAGCTTAAGAAGGCGGTTCTCCAGAATCGCTACACTCTGCACCATGTGCTTGATCCGTTCATGCTGACGCGAAAGAGAGGCAGACATGGACAGGCAGTTCAATAACAGGAAGGCGATCAAGAGCAAAAATACAAAATTCGAAGGGGTCTTGATCCTCACCAGAGAGGACATCCCTTTCACGAGAGATGGAAAGACCGCCATGATGAGAAGTACAGCTGCCTGCAGGAACCAGATAATAGACCGATACAGATCCATCCCCTTTGTTCTGATGAAATGAATGATGGCAGCCAAATAAATCACCGCGCTAACAAGCAGAATAATCTGAAGCTGAAAACCCATCATCTTCCTCCGCTCCGCATCAGCCTGTGCATCAGGATGGACAGGCTGACTTTTGTCATATAATATACAGCCTCACCCGGCCCGATCGAGGAGATGCCTGTCAGCCGCTCTTTCATGACCACCGGATATTCGGCCATGATCCCATGGTGGGAAGCCACAGTGAGGATCGCGTCCGGCTCCGGATAATCATCGGCATAATCTTTTGCAAATATATCTATAAAGCGGCGGTTTGCGACTCTGTATCCACTCGTCACATCTTTTATATCAGCGCCGCTGATCATTCGAATTAACATACTCAGAAAGCGGATCCCAACTCTTCTGGCCTTGCTGGACTGAAATCCTCTTTTCTCAATAAATCTGGACCCGATCACATACTCCTGACCTTCCTCCTCCATCATCTTAATGATCGGAAGAATATAGCTCGGATCATGCTGACCGTCTCCGTCGATCTGGACAGTGTAATCATATCCATTTTCTTTTGCGTAAATATAACCGCTCTGTACTGCTCCTCCGATACCAAGATTTCTTCTCAGATTAAGACAGTTAATTTCCATGTCCCTGAGAACATCCATCGTACAGTCGGATGAGCCGTCATTCACGACAAGAACATCTACTCCGGGTGCCTTGTCCTGTATTTCTTTAACAGTATTAGCAATACTCTCGGCTTCGTTATATGCCGGAACGATTGCGAGTATTCTTAAAGAATTCATGTCTCTCTTTCAGAAATAAGGGACTGCTGTCAGACTTACTGACAGCAGTCCCAAAGGTCAGTCAATAATCTCTTATCAACTTTGTGGTGCTATATGCAAATAATGTGATCATGCGACCTTCTCATAAAGCTGGCCGGCGACAACTCTGAATGTGGCACCATCATATTCAACTGTGCCATTGAAGCTGGTTGCAAGCTTGCCATCTACTACATAGAAGAACTGACCGTCATATTCAGCAACGCCTGTGTGCTGCTTCTGAACCTGGCCGTTCGCAAGGAACCACCATGTGCCTTCAGCATCCTGCCAGAGGCCATTGACATCGTCACGAAGTTTGCCTGCTGCGAACAGGAATGTTCCGCCATTGTAATCATAGAGACCATTCGCGTTCTCATTCAGCTCGCCGTTCTGGATCATGAACCAATGTCCGTCATACTCAGCAAAACCGTCATAGCCGCGCTGAATCTGACCCTGAGACAGGAAGTACCATGTGCCGTCGAAGAGATTCAGTCCGTTCGCGCCGTCGCAAAGCTCGCCGTTCGCGATGAAGAACTCGCCGCCCTTGTACTCTGTGATGCCTGTGAAGTTCTCCTGGAAGACACCGTCCTTGTAGAGACGCCACTTATCGTCAGCATCCTTTACAAGACCGTTCTTGAGTTCCTCTTCCGGCTTTTCCTTCTCGTTTACACGGTCAAGGTACTGGATTCCTTCTCATCCTTAGTCTTATAAGTAGCCTCAAGAGTGATGGAACCGGCTTCGCCGTCCTCAGACTCCTTCTCGACATTGAGAACCTTCATGCCCAGGTTCTCGCTGTAGTAATAATAGTCATCGTCAACGTCGATATACTGTTTATCACCGCATCTGCTGCAGGTCGTAAAGACGCGTGCAGTAGGTCTGTATCCCATCTGGAAGTAATACGGATAAACAATGTAATCTTTTTCAATCGTTGAGTTTGCAATAAGAACCGGATCTGATACCAGTTCAAGCTCAGCGCCTGCATCCTTGCCATCATTGTTCGTATGTGCAAGCTTCTTGATCGGAACTTCCGTGCTCTCAAGTTCTGTGCCGCAGATCGTGCACTTAACAATTCTCTTTGCAAGGCCTTCTTCCTGGCATGTCGCTTCCTTGATCGTGACAAGCTCCGGAACGCCGGCAACTGCCTCATGCTTAAGGACCTTGACCTTGATGGTCTCAACTTCCTTGCCGCATACGTTGCAGAGGAACGTTACTTCCGCTTCGCCGTCTTCCTTGCAGGTC
>CADABZ010000054.1 GCA_902786355.1 uncultured Eubacteriales bacterium | reverse complement strand
GAGACTCCACCGGACGGATGCTATGTAGTGACGGTTCAGGATGTGAAATAAGGAAAAGGAATAATCGGCATACAGGTGACAGCCTGAGTGCCGATTATTATTATGCGTAATTACGCATTGATTACAATAAGAACTATTTCACTTTGGCAGTTATCGGAACAATTTATCTATAGTATTGTCGTTAAATATATAGATGAAAGACCTTTGAACACGGTGCTGTGTTTGCTGAAAATAATTTCGAAATACTTTTCCATTTTAGGAACAAATTGATATGCATTGTGTCGATAAATAACAGAGAGTTAAAATGTCCTTTTTCGCTCTGAGATATTACATTTCTTTCTGGGTCGGTTGGATGTTATTGTAAGCAAGTTGTTTCAATCATGTAGACATCTTAATGAAGACGGGAGGTGATATATGCCCAGGATGTCAATAGTATTTCACGCAGGAGCACCGCCGCTGGCTCCATTTTTATTTAAGCGGCGTCGGAAACGATATGAGATCAGAGTCCTGTCAGGACATGATATCTGTGAGCATTTGTGCGAACGAAGAGGAGTAACTAAGGTGGCTACACCGTGGATGCTCCTCTTTTTCGTTTCCGCAGGGAGTCAAGGGGGAAAGCCTTGCCCACGACATCTTTGCAGCGAAGCTGAAAGTGTCATAGTGGGTTACACACATTCAGCAGGAATGTTGTGAAACCGGCTTCGCCCCGCAGTTTCAGAAAGGAGGAATGCGTATGGCAGTAAAGAAGCCGGACATGTCCTGCGCGAGAGTTGTGCAGTATAAAGCCTCGGGGCTGGATAAGATCTACAGGCACAACGAGCGCAGGAACCAGAGCTACGGCAATGAGAACGTTATCACTGAGATGAGCAGATACAACATCCACTTCAAGGATCCGGGTGATGAGTCCTACACCGAGATATTCAGGAGGCTCGAGGCCGAGGGAGTGATCTCCACCAGAGGACTCCGCGAGGATGCTACCCTGCTCGATGAGATCATCATCGATGTCAACACGACATACTTTGAAGAGCACGGAGGCTATGAGTATGCGAAGAAGTTTTATGAGGAAGCATATCACTTCATAGAGAAGAAGTTCGGATCAGACAATATAGTCTCCGCAGTCATGCACGCTGATGAGCTGAACACAGAGGCAAGGGAGAGGTTCGGTAAAGATGTGTACCACTATCACCTTCATGCTATGGTGATCCCTGTCGTGGAAAAAGAGGTGAAGTGGAGCAAGAGGTGCAAGGATCCTGAGCTGAGAGGAACAGTGAAGGAAGTGATCCACCAGGTGAGCCACTCAAAGAAGTGGGCATCGAATATTCCTGAGACTGATGAGCATGGTGAGATAGTACTGAGAGCCAACGGCAAGCCAAAGTACAGAAAGTCCTACAGCATACTGCAGGATGAAGTGTATGAGCACATGATCAGTCATGGCTTCACAGGCTTTGAACGCGGAGAGAAAGGCAGCACCGCTGAGCATCTTGACACTCTTCAGTTCAAGATCGAGAAGGACAAGGAAAGACTATCCGAAATAGAAGATCGTATAGAGCAGACCAGGCTGCAGTATGAGCCGGCACTAGAGGCGAAGACACGGTATGAAGATATAGACAGCCTTGGAAAGAAGAACATCACCGGCAAGGTCATTCTCTCTGGTGAAGACTATGAAGAGCTCACTTCTCTTGCCAAGGAAGGCCTCACAAGCAGGAACAGGCTGTGGGATATGCAAAGGACAATGGAGTACTACAGGGATGGTTTTGAGAGATACAGCAACCGGTATGAGAACCTCAGTAAGAAGTATGAAGAACTTACCGAGAAGACGAGACCATTCCTGGATGCTATGGAGCATTTCCCTGAACTGGTCACAGCATTCGTTAACAAGCTGAAGGATCTATTCAGGGACAAAGCTGCAAGAGAACAGGCCGAAAGAGAAAGACAGATAGCTGAGCGTGAGAAGCAGCGTGCTGTGCGAAAGCTCACAAAGAAAGGACGGGATATGGAGCGATGAATACACAAACTCACAACACAATACTTATTACTATCTGCAGCTGCGCAAGCTGCTTTTTTTATGAAAGGAGATTTTTAACATGGCAGGAATAACAATGGAAATAATCAAGAGGATAGCTGTGATTGGTGATTCTGACACAGGATACAAGAAGGAACTGAATCTAGTGTCGTGGAATGGAGCTGAGCCCAAGATAGATATCAGGACCTGGGCTCCTAATGGGGCGGCGCTGAAGGGGCTGACGCTGACTGAGAGCGAGGCGAAGGACCTATACAAGGCACTTGGTAATCTGTTTGATGAATAATATTCGACTTTAACCAAAGCAAAATATTTCTGAGAGTGTCAAAAAAGGGACAACGAGGTTTTTATAATTAGTTTATATCAAACAAATGTTCTCAGAAATTCTTGGAGGTCATCAAATGCAGGAAACCAGCATACGCAGGGTCAAAATACAATTCCCCGGAGGGACCATTCTGGAATTTCGGAATGCACAGTTCATACCTGCCTTCTATTTCATTCCGGAATGTTTCCTCCGCAAGTGTGGCAGTGAGCTCTGCTCTATTCCGCGTGACTTCAATGAGTTAATGATAAATGAGGAAGCGCTCAAATTGGTGCAGAGCGATCTTTTCGTGCTTTGCATCGTGGATTGCTATGCCTATATGGCATGGCCCTATCTGTGCCCGAAGATCCCGTATATGGAAATCTTCTCAGGGGACTCTCCGGCATGGAGAATCGCGCATAGTGCTGTTACCTGGATAGATGAACTCACCCGGTTGAAACTGCTGCCGACTTTTGCAGATCTTTTTAGCAAGCCGAAAGATGATCTTTACTTTGGGTTTGTTCCGGAAGAGACTGTGAGCATGTATATGAGCACAATAGTGCCCAGTGCTGTGGAGAGGCATAATCTGCAGCCAATACTTGATGCAGAAAAAGAGTACAGATGCTTCGAGGACTTTGATTACAGGGATAGTAATCAAAAGATAGACTTCTACCGCAAGTGGTATCACACAAGATCCAAGAAAGCTGAGTTCTCACTTGAGGGATATAAAGAATATTTGATGGAGGCTTATGACGATGATGGATGGGATGTACAGAGATTCATGGCTACACTCTCCGAAAAGGACAGAAACATACTGCAGCTCAGGCAGGATGGCTATACCCTGCAGGAGATAGCAGATAAGCTTGAGTACAAGACACACAGTGCTGTTCTCAAGAGGATCAACAAGATCGGAAGGCAATATGAGAAGTACTCAGGCCTCAGCTTCGGCTTTCAGCGAATGACTTAGCAAACAACTTTTATACGTTATCTCTCACGCTCCCGAAAGGGAGCTTTTTTGATTGGAAATTATAATGGAGGTTAAACAATGTTCAAACCACTACAATTAATCGACTTACAGGAGTTACTGCTAACACCACTTGATGAGACACCGTTCCTTGTAGAGGATATTTTCCCGAGCGGAGTCAACATACTTGCCGGCGATGAGAAATCCGGTAAGAGCTGGATGATGCTCCAGCTGGCAATAAGCATCGCTACAGGTCAGGACTTCCTTGATCACCACGTTGATCAGGGAAATGTCCTGTATCTCAGCCTTGAAGATACTTATGCAAGGATCCAGAAGAGGGCTTTCAAGCTAACAAATGAGGTCAGACGTGGCAGAGTCATGCTCGGTATACAGAGCGGGACACTGGATTCTGATCTGCTTGAGCAGCTTAATGATGCCCTTGCGAAAACGCCGGACATAAAGCTCATAATAATCGACACTCTGCAGCTCATCAGGAGCAACGGCAAGGACATGAGCTATGCTAATGATTACTCAGATGTTGCCAAGCTCAAAGACTTTGCCAGAGAGCACGGGCTTTCAGTATTCCTGGTACACCATCTCAGGAAGCAAGGTGATGCTCATAATATCTTCAACAGGCTCAACGGCACCAAGGGGATCAATGGTGCTGTAGACACCATGGTCATCCTTGATAAAGAGAATGAGTACAGTAACAGGGCTACCCTGTATGTAAAGGGCAGAGACATTCAGCCTGTAGAGATGCAGATAGAGTTTAATGACTGCAAGTGGGAGCTTGTGAGCATCAGGACACAGGAGGAGATCGCTGCTGCGAACACACCGGAAGTCATACACGAGCTTGTAGACTTCATCAAAGAGAGAAGAGCCTGGAGAGGTTCAGCTACTGAATTGCTTAATGAACTTGGTGATCAGTCGGTCGGCGCCAATGTCATTACAAAATATGTCAATCAGTATAAAGGCAGCCTCTTACTGGACGAAGGGATAGTATACGACTACAGCAGAACACATGCTGATGGCAGAATACTGTCCTTTGAAATC
>CADABZ010000053.1 GCA_902786355.1 uncultured Eubacteriales bacterium | reverse complement strand
GACTTCAGCGGGTACGTTGCATTCCTCGTCATCATCGCTGACTATAACGTACTTTTTTACAGGCTCACTTTCCTCTTCTTCCTCCAGCGCAAGCTCTTCGAGAATTATCGGATCATCCTTGAATCCATAGTCACCATATTCTTCATCCATCATGAGCATGTATTCTTCATACCATGCTTCGCGAGATAATCCTGCCATTTATTTATCCTCTGAAAATATTATTGCGATTTCAGAAATTTTAGTTCCGTTTTACCCCTTATTTTTTCCCTATTAATAGAGGGAGATTAAGAAGCATTCAGTGTGTCGACCGTAAAAATAAACATTTGTTCCGAACATGTGTTTATTATAAGGCTTGTACGTCCCTGTTTCAACATGTATTTCAGTCATCCCATGACTGAGGGCAAAAAACGAGACACATCAAAATCTCCCCTTACGCACTCATAGGATATATGAGTCGGCCCGATGTATTCTGCTCGCAAAAAACATGGTCATAACCAGGAAAAAACGCCTTTTTTCGCCCCGAGATCGTACATCTTATCACTGGGTATAGAGGCGTTATTGTTTTGCACGTTATTACTAAAATATCAATTATCTCAATGAAGATCGGAGGTGATACCAATGCCAAGAATGTCAAAGCGCGACAAGGAAGAATGGAACTACTTCCTGAATGATCGCGGGCGCATCACATATAACGAGCTGTGCCGTAAATGTGACCGCGACTGTAAGCAAAGCTTCAGAGCAGTGATAATACAATGCCCTGAATACAATTCCAAACGAAGCAAGAAGAAACGGCAATGATGCCGGGAAAGGAGGCTTTATGCCTGAAAACAAACAAATTACCACTAATTTCAAAAGCGCAGAAGAACTCTTCTATAACCCTGTCGGCGGCTGCAAGCCTGACATGATAGTCGAAGGTCTCATCCCAACAGGACTGACCATAATAGCAGGTGCTCCAAAGTCGTGTAAAAGCTGGCTGATGCTGAGGCTGGCATTATCTGTCAGCCTTGGTGAGCCGTTCCTCGGTCATGATGTCAAACAGTGCGGTGTTGCATACTACGCACTTGAAGACACAGATGCAAGGCTCAAATGCAGGATACTGGATATTGGTACTGTTCCACCGAAAGAAATGATATATGCCACATCACTGCTGGATCCATCCGGAGACTTCATCAGTGATCTGGAAAAGTGTCTGGACAGTAATCCGGGAGTCAGACTTGTGATCGTTGACACACTGCAGAAGATCCGGCACGGTGACCCAACATCGAATGCCAATCAATATGCTTGCGAGTATGAGGAACTTGCAAGGCTCAAGGAGATCGCTGATTATCGCAGGATTGCGATTGTGTTTGTCCACCATACACGCAAGAAGCACGATTCGAAAGATGGCAATAATGATGTGCTTGGTTCATCAGCAGTAACCGGAACAGCAGACATGATTCTCATTCTCCGGAAAAACCGCGGAGGCACTGACGGCACGCTCAGTGTAAGCGGACGTGATGCACCAGATATTGAACTTGTGATGCAGTGGCAGCATCCCGAGTGGCAGGTCATCGAAGAGAAGTCAGAGGAAGACATCGCAAGAGAGAATGTCCCTGAAATCGTATATAAGGTGGTCGACTACCTGATGGCTGAGGGAGGATTCACAGGCACCATGTCAGCACTGCTCAAAGAGATCGGACTTCCTCATGTCAAGCCGCATGCTCTCAGCCGGGCGCTCTCGAAGTTCCATGATGAAGTGCTGCTCCCACTTGGGATCACCTATAGCAGTGTACGCGTGTCCAGCGAGCGCAACTATGTGTTCACGGTCGCAGATGATTCCTGCACTGGCTCAGACAGTTTAACAGACGCATCTGTCAAATTGGACTCTGCTTATAGTGATGACGCTCATGACGCTTATGACGCTTCTCTGCTCTAGGAGCGAGATGCCGTCATTAGCGTCATTGCCGTCATATAGGCAGCATGCAAGTATTGCCACATTGTATCGCCATCTTTCAAAGAGGAACAACATACGTGTATCGCCACGGGTGTTGCCACTATGGGCAGCCGGAGGTCTGTCCATAAGAGTAGCGAGCATAGGCTATGTATCGCCAGCCGGAGACTCCGCCCGTGATAATAGCCGCGGCACTGCCACATGTGGCAATACCGGGAGGGGCTCTGCCCCTGCAACCCCTATCAGTTATTACAAAAGAATCATGTATGAAAATAATTGTCTAAGGAAAGGAAATATTATATGGCAAACAGACAGAGGAATCTCGGGATCAACATCAGAGTGACCCCGGAAGAAAAGGAAAAGATAGAACGCAATGCAAAAAAGAGTCGCCTGAGCGTCTCAGAATACCTCAGGCAGATAGCAATGAAAGTCGTACCGAAAGAGCTTCCTGCGAAAGAGATCGAAGAGAGTTTTCTCAGGATCAACGAAGTGATCGGAGCCGTAAGCGACATGAAAAGACGATCTTCTGATCCAGTAACGCAGAAATTCTGTGATGATATTTATGCAGATCTGCTCAGAATAATGGTCGAAACTTTGCAGCTTATGAGGCATATTTACCCAAAGCCGGAGGTGAACACGGATGGCAACGACTAAGATATGGCCCGTCAGAGACAGCCTTAAACGTGTCGTTGATTATGCATCCAATCCTGAAAAAACATCAGAAGATGATCTTGCCTCAGTCATCAGGTACGCGATGAATGGAGACAAAACGGTCGCTGATACTACAGGAGAATCTGAAAAAGCATGCTATGTAACAGGTGTTAATTGCTCCGCTGATACAGCTCTTGAGGAGATGATCAACACGCAGACTCTCTTCGGGAAGACCGGCGGTAATGTCGCCTATCACTGTTATCAGTCATTCAAACCGGGCGAAGTAACACCTGAGCAATGTCATCAGCTTGGAGTAGAACTCGCACGCAGGATGTGGGGAGACAAGTATCAGGTACTGGTTGCTACCCATCTGGATCGCGATCATCTACATAACCACCTTGTATGCTGTTCTGTCTCCTTTATCGATGGAAAGAAATTCAATGACAACAAGGCTGCATACAGCAGACTGCGCAGATTATCTGATGAGATATGCCTTGAAAACGGACTTTCAGTTATAGAAAAACCGCGCGGGAAAACTCCGAGGCAGATACACTTTGCCGAGAAGAACGGTGAGCCTACCAGATACAATCTGATGCGTGAAGCCATAGATAATGCTGTTTCACTCAGTACCAATTTCCCTACTTTCATCAGTCTGATGAAGCAGCAGGGATATATCATCAGCTACAGTTATACAAGAAAGTATCCGACAATCAGATCTGTAAATTCTCAGAAGGCTGTAAGGCTTTACCGGCTTGGTGAGGATTATGAACTAGACAGGATAGTTCAGAGAGTCAATGCAAATGATTACGAGATCGTAGCAGTCAACCGT
>CADABZ010000052.1 GCA_902786355.1 uncultured Eubacteriales bacterium | reverse complement strand
GCCGGCTTTGCGGAGCAAAACGGCCTGAATGCGGCGCGACAGCGGCCGCGAAATAATTGAATAATCACTGACTTGATCTCATAATGATTGTCGGTTAAATAATACCGAGTAATCGAAAGGAGGTCAAGTTACATGCTCGATTACAAAGAGATAGTTACAAAGCATTACGCCCTTGGAATGTCTGGCAGTGAAATAGCCAGGATGATGGGCGTGAGCAAGTCAGGAGTAAATGATTTCCTGAGAGCTTTCGAGAGATGCGAAGGCTTAACTTTCCCGATGCCGGAAGGAATAACAAATTACGGTATTGCGGAAAAAGTGTATGGTAAGAGTCCTGGTGAAGGAGTCCGTGACACTAGCTACGAACTCCCTGATTTCCAAGATGTGAATAACAAGATGGAAAACAGGGACAACATGACTCTAGTATTCTTGTGGAATCGATATACCAGGAAATGCCGTGCTGAAGAGAAGAAACCATATCAGTACAGACAGTTCTGTGAACTGTATAGTAAATGGTGTGAAGAAAACTACGAGACGGCACATTTCAATGCTGTGATCGCACAGACAATGGAGGTCGACTTTGCAGGAAAAACATTCAACCTGATCGACAATGTCACCGGTGAGATCTCGAAGATTGTAGTGTTCGTAGCGATACTACCATATTCGCAGTATATATATGCAGAAGGCATGGTCTCTACGAAAGAGCCGCAATGGATAGAAGTGAACAATCATGCGCTTCAGTATTTTGGCGGCGTGCCTTCGATAGTTGTATGTGACAACTGCAAGCAGGCTGTAACAGCGAACAAGGATTGGATAGAACCTGTTCTCAACAAAGACTACGCTGAATGGGCGGATCACAATCATACAGCAATATTACCTGCAAAGGTAAGAAAACCGAAATACAAAAGCAGTGTTGAAAATGCTGTTGGGATATTGGAAAAAGGATTGTTTCATGATCTGGAGGAGCGTAAGTATTTCAGACTGGATCAGTTCAATCAAGATCTATGGAAAAAGCTTGATGAGCTGAACAACGCGCCGTTCAAGAAAAAAGAGCACAACAGGCATTACTACTGGGAAGAGGAACGTCTGGAATTAATGGCGCTTCCCTCCATGCAGTACCAGTACATGGAGAGAAGCATCGCCAAAGTGTCCAGCGACTTCCATGTTCGCTTTGACAATGCTTACTATAGCATAGACAAAGCATTTGTGCACAAACAAGTTGTGATCAGAGCCACAGATACAGTCGTAAAAATATACGGAATGGATGGTACATTCCTATACGAGTGGCCAAGAGCCACTCACAAAGGCCAGTGGTCAACGGATCCGAAGCATCTTCCGAAGGATTACCAGGAATATGCTGAATGGAACAGCACGTATTTCCTTCGTAAAGCAGCTGTTATCGGATCATCAACTGTAGATGTGATCAATGCTGTACTTCGCAGCAGAACGATAGAGGTACAGACATACAGGATGTGCGTTGGCATCCTTAACTTCTCCAAAAAGTACGGCAAGGCTGTTCTTGAGGAGTGTTGCAGGCAGGCACTGGAGGTGGATCGCCCGACATATTCATATATCAAGAATTCGGTGTCATCAGTAGCTGATGATATGAGTACAGAGCAGCATGTAAGTGAAAACATCAATGCTCGAAATCAGGGTGCTCTTGCGATGGACACAAAGAAAATGGATGTGGACAGATTGTTGTCGCGCAGTCATGATCTTGCGCAGTCGAGCAGAAAGGAGGCATCTGATGAGCAGGATGAATAAGCAGCTGTCTGCTGTTGAGGAGCAACTGTCATTACTGGGCATGAAGCAGATGTCAGAATCCCTTGACGAGATCTACCACTCTGCCGACTTCATCGAAAAGGACTGTCTTACGATCATTTCAAGAATAGTCAGTGATGAGTTCCAGATACGTGCAGACAGGAGATTGAATAACCATCTTAAAGAAGCGCATCTTACTGGTGCTCCGCAGGAGATCGACAAATGTGTCGATTCAGACGAAAGAGAATATCTTCCAAAAGATATTACATCCACGTTATCAAGTTTGGAGTTCATCAATGATGGACTGAATGTATGCATACTTGGCCCATCAGATAGTGGGAAGTCATATCTTGCCAGAGCATTGGGCATAGAAGCATGTGCTGATCACAAGGTCGGATATGAGCATTGTGCACCATTTCTTGAAGAGATGACAGCTCTCAAAAAGAGTGACTTTGCCAAGTATCAGAAGAAGATGAGGAGATGCTTACGGAAGGAATTATTCATTATTGATGACTTCCTGCTGCACATGATCTCTGATGAAGATGAGCTGAAGATACTTTACGAACTACTGGAAGAACGCAGCGTGTTGTCAAGATCCACAGTTGTGTGCTCACAGCGTGAGCCTACAAGTTGGAAAGCAATGATGCTGAATGATGAAGTCGCTGCTGACGCTATCGTTAAGCGTGCAACGAAACATTATACAGTAGTTATCAATCCGAAATCGGAGTAGAAACTGTCAATTTTAAAAGCGGCCGTTCTCAAACGCAGAGCGGCCGCCGAGTAACGCATCTATGACCGCTGAGCGGCGCAAAATGCATTTTCCCCTACTTTTTCCATAGTTTTATGCCATTTCCACGCAAAAAGGCACCCCATCGGGGTGCCTTCTTTCTTCATATTACCTAATCACCCGTGAGGGTTTTGATCAGTCGAGCTCTTCCATGAACTTCTCTGCGGACTGGATGTATGGCTCCGGATCGTAGCAGTGTCCCATGTGAGTTCCGTGCGGGATCAGATCCCACTTGGACCCAGGGATGCCGTCCATCATCGTCTTGTTCATCAGAGGCGTCGACTCGTCGTCGTTTCCTGAGAGCATAAGCGTAGGAACGTTGATGTCCTTAAGCCTGTCTCTGATATCCCAGTCTTTCAGCTTGCCTGTTACGACGAACTCAGCTTCGCCCTGCATCACGACATAGCACTCGCCTATGCCTTCGAACGACTCCTGAACGCACTTAGGTTCTTCGCCAGGGCCTTCCACGTGTCTGGCATAATACAGCGCCATTCCTTCCTGTGCCTTCTCAGATGAGTAATCTCCGGTCTTGTTCCCTTCTTTGATAGCCTCTGCGAGGTCTTCCGGAAGATAATCCACATATCTGTCAGCTTCTTCAAGCCAGAGGTCGATCGAACAAAGTCCGCTTGCGAGGATGATGCCCTTTACGCCTTCTCCCTTCCCTCTGAGGATATATTCCATAGCAAGGATCGTTCCCCATGAGTGGCCGAGAAGATAGCACTCTTTGATACCGAGGTATTTACGGAGCTCGTCAAGCTCGTCTACCCACAGCTGGATGTTATAGAAGTCATCCTCCTGATGAGGTATCGGCGACTTGCCGCAGCCGATCTGGTCATACGTTATGACCTGTCTACCGAACCTTTCCGCGAGAGCTTCATACGGCTCCATGTAGTTGTGGCAGGCGCCCGGGCCTCCGTGAAGCAGGATCACCGGGGTCTTGTCCTCTGACGGTTCTCCTACGATCTTGTACCATGTCTTGAAGCCTTTATAAGGCATGTAACCTTCTGTCATTTTTTTTTTTTTTTTAACACTTCTGTCAAAATCATCCCGGCACTTCATTCTAGTCATTTCTGCCAT
>CADABZ010000051.1 GCA_902786355.1 uncultured Eubacteriales bacterium | reverse complement strand
ATGAACCAGTTCCATAACTTCTTCCTCGCGGGAAGGTTCCCTGTCGCACAGATTGATCCATACAGTGATTGGTGATGAGAGCTGCGCTGCCATGATCTCAGTATCCGCTTCCCTAAGCGTATTGCTGCGGATAAGGTATCTGATCATGCCTTCGAAGTATTTCATGATCCCTTCGTAATTCATTCTGGTCTGCAGAACAGAGAGTTCCCGGTTGCGGAACTGCTCGATCAAGAGCAGCTTTCTGCCCCTGCTGATGGCCGGATCATGGACTATATATCTGACCTGACCCTGGATCATCTTCGCGGCATCATCCGCAGTCATCCCCTCTTTGTCCTTTGTGAATTCAGGATCGTCCCAGTCGGCTTTAGTGAATATGGAATGCTCTGCATATCCGTTTAGCACCGACTCTACGACATTATCCAGTATCTCCTGCTTGCTTCCGAAGTGGCTGTAAAGAGATGCCTTTCTGATCCCTACCGCATCTGCGATCTGCGAAATGCTCGTAGCTTCATAACCATTAACTGAAAACAGATCCAGCGCGACATTCAGTATCTCATCTCTTGTATTGCCCTTATCCATAGCATTCCTCCGGCAGTAAAATATATATTGGACATCACCATTCTACCTACCGTTCGTTCGTTAGTCAATGCCTTTTTTACGAAACGATTCGGTAGTATGCATTAGATGTAATTCTGTATATGACCGCATATACTATACCGCAGATCAGTACGCATACACTGGAGGTAATGATCAGGCGCGGTATGTCAAACAGTCCGAACAGCATGAGCAGCTTGTTTACTATAGGCAGTACCACCGCCAAGTGTATGCAGGCTAAGATGATTGGGATAAGGAATACCGTCAGCATCTGTGAATTGATGCTTTTTCTTATTTCATCCTTCGTCATGCCGACCTTCTGCATTATGTCGAATCTGGACTGATCCTCGAAACCTTCCGAGACCTGTTTGTAATACATGATTATCAAGCAGGACATCAGGAAGATGATGCTGAGCATAATGCCGAGGAAAAACAGTCCTCCGAAGGTGCTGACGAAGTCGCCTCGTTCTGCTTCATGGCTCTCGCAGTAGCAGTTGTCAAAGTCAAGCGGCTTCAGTTCCTCTTTGATCAAATTATCCAGTGTGGCTGCCAGAGCCACCTGCTCGTCGGCGTCAAGGCCGGTATCAAAACGGCAGTCCCAGAACCACGCCAGCATAGGCTCGCCGTCGTAATCTGCATATTTTGTGTAGTTCTTCGCGACCTCACCAGCATCCTTCACGATCACAAAGATGCCCGGAGATGCCGAGACCACTGCAGCCGGATCTATCTCTTCTATCCTGTCATCGATACGTTTTGTGACTTTGAACGGAACATCCCCGATAGTTATCACATCGCCGATCTCTATGTCCTTTGCGGTTCCGACCAATGCTTCACCCTGAGCCACTGTCTCGTTATAGCCAAATACTCTGTTATAGACATCCACATCAATGAACAGTATCTGCGCTACTTTGTCATAATTGATGAAAGCAAGATCTGACTTTGAGTTGAGTGTGACATCCAGCTTGCTGTCATCGAAGTAACCGCTGATCGACCACTCGTAATATGTTTTGTTGTTCATTATCTCCGCACCGTGTTCCTCAGCAGCGGCCTTAAGGTCAGCATCCAGCTTCTCACCCAGATCCTCAAGGCTTTCATCATAACCGTACTTGCACGCAAAGGCACCTATCTCGTTAGGATAGCGCACATTGAGGCACTGCTCTGCACCTGTGTAAAGCGCTGAAGTCGAGGACATCATTACAAGGATCATCGTCAGAAGGATGCAAATCGACGCAAGTCCCGCGCCGTTTCTCTTCATGCGATATGCCATCGAAGACACCGATACAAAATGATTTGTCTGGTAATAGTAGTTCCTATTCTTCTGAAGCATCCTGCAAAGGATGACAGAGCCTGCGATCAGAAGAAGATAGGTACCTATCATTATCAGTATCACGGCGACAAAGAACCACATGAGTGCTGACATAGGTTGCTGTATCTTAAGCGCGATATAGTATCCCGACCCAAGAGATGCAAGGCCGAGGACGCCTGTGAGCCAGTTTGACTTCGGCGGCTTCTCGCCTGCTTTATCTGCAGTCACCAGCTCTATTGGACTTGCAAAACTGACTTGTCTCAGCGAATTGAGATAGATCAGCAAAAAAATCGCGCTGTATGTTACAACTGTCATGATGACAGAGGTGAACGGAACAGAGAAAGCATATCTTACAGGTACTTCTATCAGCTTTGTAAATCCGAGCTCTGCCAGCTTGGAAATCCCTATGCCGGCAATGAGTCCGCCGAATATCGCGACTGCCCATGTAAACAGCGTTTCGAAAAACAGTATCCTTCCCAGGTTGAATCTGTTCATCCCCAAAATGCTGTAAAGACCGAACTCCTTCTTTCTGCCTTTGATCAGCGTTGCCTGTGTATAAAAGAGAAACAGAAGCCCGAACAGCGTCATTATATATGTGCCCATCTGCATCATATCGGTAGCAGTGTGCCCGCCAGGCATGCCGTCCATGATCCCTGAATACCCGAGGAAGTGAAGGATGTAATACACAGCTACCATCATGATGCATGTCACCAGATACGGTGCATACAGCCTGCCGTTCTTACGCATGCCGTTCGCAGCCATCTTTGGATAGAATCCCAGCTTCATTATCTGTCACCTCCCTGTGCGAGAAGCGTCAGTGTATTGCTAATCTTCTGATACATCTGCTGATCAGTGGCATCGCCTTTATATATCTGGTGGAACACTACTCCATCGCGTATAAACATCACCCTGGAAGCCCTGCTCGCTGCCTTTGTGGAATGAGTTACCATCAGGATGGTATGTCCCATCTGATTCACCTTAGCGAAAAGATCAAGCAGCTCGTCCGATGACTTTGAATCAAGTGCGCCCGTAGGCTCATCCGCCAGAACTATTCTCGGATCTGTGATCAGTGCTCTCGCAACCGCCGCTCTCTGTTTCTGACCGCCGGATACCTCGTAAGGATATTTCTTGAGAAGGGTTTCGATACCAAGCGGTGATGCAAGGTCATCCAGCCTCTTCTTCATATCTTCCGGCTTCATTCCGGCCAGAACCAGTGGAAGATAGATATTGTCTTCGAGAGAGAATGTATCCAGCAGATTGAAGTCCTGAAACACATACCCCAGATTGTCTCTGCGGAATTTTGCAAGATCCGAGTCCCTGACTGCGCTCAGCTTCATGCCGTCAAGTATGACCGTTCCTTCTGTCGGCTTGTCCAGAGCCGCGATTATGTTCAGCAGGGTGGTCTTGCCGCTGCCGGATTCTCCCATGACAGCGACATATTCGCCCTTTTCAACTGTGAAATTGACGTTCTTCAGCGCTTCAACGGATGCTCCGCCGAAACGAGTCCTGTATGTTTTCTTTATTCCTCTTGCTTCAAGTAAACTCATTACTGTAACCTCCTTGTTGCCTGATTACAGTCTGATGATAATAATATAAGCAGAGCCGTTCCATCGGATCTGCTTACGTATTTCTTACATATCTGTCACATTTAATATCAATCATCTGTCACGAGTCTTGCGGCCGTGAGATCAAGTATTATTGTTGTCCCCCTGCCCGGCTGCGACTCAGCGCTTAT
>CADABZ010000050.1 GCA_902786355.1 uncultured Eubacteriales bacterium | reverse complement strand
GAAGGAGATCAAACTTGTTGACGTTATCGAGTACAAGAACCTCAAGAAGGGTGAGACCTATACAGCCAAGGGAGTCCTGATGGACAAGGCAACAAAGGCACCTGTACTCGACATGAACGGCAAGCAGATCACTGCTGAGCAGGAATTCAAGACATTCATGAGCAGCGGCAAGGTAAAGGTCACATTCACATTCGATGCTACAAGTCTCTATGGCAAGGACACAGTAGTGTTTGAAAAGGTCTTCGACAGTGAAGGACACGTTGCTGCAAGACACGAAGAGATCGATGACGAAGGACAGACTGTAACATGGGAAAAGCTGGATCCTAAGTACGAGATGTATAAGATCCGTACTACCAAGGCTCCGTCTGCAGGAGACAAGTACGGCTTCTTCGCACAGGACGAGGTAGAGTATGAGGTTCATGTAGAGAATACCGGAAACATCGAGATCACAATGGATGTTACTGACCAGTTCACTCAGAACCCTGAGTACTTCACTGTTCCTGTACTGAAAGATGTTAAGTTCAGCGGCAAGGGAACATGGAACAACAAGGGCAAGGATGACAAGGTAGCAAACATCACTCTTAATGCAGGGGAGAAAGCTACTGTCACTTATACAGCTGTTGTAAAGGATGAGGCGAAGGCATATCTCGCAGCTAATGCCAAGGATTCCGACTCTCTTGATGAGAAGAACCATGATACCAACATGGCATACCAGAAGAACAAGACAGACGATAAGGATGGTTACTGGAATACTGCAGAGTGCGTGAACGTGACATATCCTAACCCTGAGAAGCCTGAGGAGCCTGGTAAGCTCGAACCTAAGAAGGACGTAGCTCAGACTCCTGTTCAGAAGCCGGCTATCGGAACTTCTCTTGCTAACGGCAAGGGTGACAAGACTGTTGCTGCTGCCAAGGATACACAGCTGATCGATACCATTGCATATGTTGGACTCGATACTTCCAAGTGGTATGTATTCGAGGGAACGCTGATGGTAAAGGACAGCGGTGATCCTCTGGTTGAGCATGGCAAGCCTGTTACCGTAATGAGCGAGCCATTCAAGCCGGCAAGACCTGACGGCACAGCAAAGGTAAGCTTCATCATCGACACTACAGAACTTGACGGCAAGGAACTCGTAGCATTCGAGAACTGCTACAGACTCAATGAGTACAAGAAGGGCGATGATGTAACCAAGGCAGATAAAACAGTCGTTGCTGATCACAAGGATCTTAATGATGAAGGCCAGACTGTCAAAGTATCCAAGACAGCCAAGAGCGTGCCTCCTAAGACAGGTGACAACACCATGCTGTGGCTGTACGGAGTACTCTTTACTGCTGCAATGGGCGGCATGCTTTTCCTTGTAGCTAAGGAGTACGCAAGAAAACGCAGACAGGCCAGAGAAGACGCTGAGATGTTTGCCTGATAACTGAATAATCAAATAAGACCGGGAGCGGAGGCTTAACAGCAGCCGCTCCTTTTCCTTTGGAAAGAATATGGAGGGTAGTAACAATGAACTATAACGAGAGAAAGTTCAACATGGACATTGCAGCTGTCTGCGGTCTCAGAGAAGCAGTAATTGCAGATTTTCTCAGAGGACTTCAGGTAACAAGTGATGAAACGACATACAGACACGGATACTTCTGGGTGAAATGCACACAGAAAACAATAACAGTTCACATACCATTTTTGACTGAAGATATGGTGCGGCATTCAGTAAATAAGCTGGTGGAGAAAGGGATCATAAAGGTCGATGTTTTCAATGAAGATAAGTTCGATCACACCTACTGGTACACATTCACAGCTTACGGTAATGAACTGCTCGATGACAGCAGGTGCTTTGATTGAAGCCAATTCCAAAGCCGCCGGGTATGCGTGTGCAGTGCCCGGATAATTGCAGATACCGCGACAGACTCGCACCATTCTGCGGCTACTGCATGCTGGAAATATTGAATCGAAAGATACAAACGGAGGATAGAGAAGATGGAAAAATCGATACAGAAACTGCTGGATAAGCTGGGAAAGAAAGGCTTTGACACGGAAAAGAAGGTGAATGCAATAGATATGCAAGTGGCCTTTGATAACGGCCTTGCAGATGAGCTTGGAGGTATCCTCGCTCTGCAGAAGGCAATCAAAAGCCATAGCACATATGCATTCATAATGGGAGGAACTGATCCAAAGCCTGAGAAGAAGGAGGTCAGACGCAATGCAGATGATGATAGAACCGCAAAAGCCGGAGTATTCACCGAGACACATGAAAACGCAGGCTACTGAAGAAGTTGATCTCGCGAGACTGCGGGAACTGGTAGATCAGCTCCCGGAAGGAACGATCCTTTCAGTTGATCTGGAGGAGGTGAATGATGGGCAGGAAGATGGGTAATCCGAATGAACTTAAAGTGGTCAATGTAAGGCTGGTCAGGGAGCCATCGCTTTACAGCACCGAAAAGATAGCCTCACCGGAGGATGCGGTCAAGGTCATAGCAAAGGATCTTGCGACGTATGACAGGGAGGTATTTGCCGTGCTGAATCTCAAGACAAACGGGCAGCCGATCAACTTCAATATATGCAGCATCGGATCTTTGGATTCAGCTATGGTGAGCCCACGCGAGATCATGAAGGCGGCTGTGCTTTCATCGGCCGCAGCGTGCCTGTTTGTGCATAATCATCCCGGTGCTGATCGAGCTGAACTAACTCCGAGCCAGGAGGACCGCGAAGTTACAAAACGGTTGATGGAAGCGTGTGATGTTATAGGAGTCAGGTTCCTGGATCATGTGATAGTAGGCTCCGGAAACAGCGGTATATACAGCTTCAGAGCAGAAGGCGAACTGGATAGACTCAGGCCTTCACACAGAGAATGGGAAAGATAAGGAGGATTATTTATGGCAGATAGAGAACAGATCAAAGTCGAAATTGTAGAGAGGATAGGTGCTCTTGATAAGCCAAACGACAATGGCTGGACAAGAGAACTCAATCTCGTATCCTGGAATGGCGGAGCGCCAAAACTCGATGTACGTGAATGGTCGCCTGACCACAGCAGGATGTCGAGGGGCATAACACTCACTGAACAGCAGGGCATCAGATTTGCTCAGCTGCTGGTCCAGAGAGAAAAGAATAAGCAGAGACAGCCTGATAACATAGACTACAGAAGATAGTTCTTTTTTCGTTCAAATAGAGCGGTATCTAATGTGATAATATTTGCATAGATACCGCGATACATGAAAAAGAGTTAGCAAAATCGGGATTTATGGAAGAAATAATGAGTAGTGGTTATGAAATAGCAAAAGAAAAAGATATAAGGGAATTGTTTGATCTGCAGCTCATATGAGAGAGCATGCAATGGTAGCCTCTGACTATGCAATACAAGTGATAAGTTTACTGCACTCTGGTTGTTTGGAAGTAGTCAGGGAAGAACGCATGTGGCAGATATACCATCTGCAGGAAATAAAGAAAACAAAGTAGCAAAAAATATCGGTGACACAGGATATACAAATCTGAACGATACGATGGAAGCAGATTTCTCTTGTCTGACAAAGCTGAGAGCTGTACTGCACCGATGCGGGGAAGCGCCATTACTTATCGATCATGATAGAAGAGTATCAGCCGTGACATGGCAGAGATGCTGAAAGGTATCTTCGTGAGATGCGCTGGATATGAAAATGAATTGTGGGATG
>CADABZ010000049.1 GCA_902786355.1 uncultured Eubacteriales bacterium | reverse complement strand
AGCCGTATACAGCGAAAGTTGTAAGTACGGTTCGGGGGCGAGTGCTCGGAAACCTACCACAGCAATGTCGTAAAGGCGCTGAGCACTTAGCCTACTAAATTCGGTCTCTTTCAAAGACGGGATCAAATTCCATGACTGCAGAGACACATACAGGCAGCTACGGGAGACATCAGACCGAATCTGTCTGGAACATGGGTTGTCGATAGTCGACAATCCGAGAGGCAGAAGTGTAAGCCAGTATGTGTACAAGATGGAGAAGGCCGGCATGCCAACACGGTACAATGTTGCCAGACAAGCGATAGATGAGTCACTGGCACTAAGCCTGACGGTCGAGGAATTCAAGTCTGAGCTCAGAAGACGCGGCTACAATTATCGCTTTGACCCACAACGCAAGTACTGGACGATCACGCCACCCGGATGGATCAAACCCATACGTATCCATCAGCTTGGCAATGATTACACTCGCGAGAGTATCGAACGCCGCATCTATGAAAACGATCCGTCAGTGAGGCAGGAAAGGCTCAGACAGAATTACAGGATGCCGAATCAGTATAACCTTCGAAGACGCATCGACCGCATCATGGGACGTAGCGGACTAGAGAAGCTATACCTCAGATATTGCTATGAGCTTGGATATCTTCCGAAGTACTGGCAAAATTCAACAAAGCTCCACATCCTTCTCAAGGAAGATCTTCTGAAGTGCGAACAGTACTCGGAGCAGGCAAAGCTGCTGTCGAAGTACCACGTGAACACCGATGAGGATCTTTCTTTTCTTATGAAAAAGATGGAATCGAAGATAGTTGAACTGACTGCAGACAGGAATGATCTGCGAAATATGATCAGAAGGGTGAAGCCGGAGATAGATGTTGATCAGAGCAGGGCTCGAATAGCAGAGCTGACAGGTGCAATCAAAGATCTCAGAAGGGAGCTCAGAATATGCGGACAGGTGCAGGAGCGGTCCGGTCATGTCAGGGACAATCTCGAGATCATCGATAGAGATCGTCAGGCTGAAAGGAACAGATAATACAAAAAACACTCAGCTAGCTCGCTTTTCAGCAACGGAGATAGTCCGGATAAGGAATATGTCATTCGCAATAAAAAAGTCGCTCACAGAGGCAAAAATGTAAAAAATCGTACGCTGAGAAGACAGTTTTTTGAGAGGAGGTGAGTCCGGCACAGAGGTATACAAAGAGGTTCAAGAAAGAGTGGGCGTTCTTCCTTAACGAGTATGGCAAGCTTGCATATGCAGAGAAGTGCAAACTCTGTGAGCGAGACTGCAAGCAGAGCTTCCGTGCCGTTGTTATGTATTGCCCACACTACTTATACAAGGACAGAAAGAGGAAGGAGGCAAAGTGAGGAATGAATCCGGGAGGAGATGCAGCAGAACAAGTCGTAAGACTATCACTTGAAGGGGTAGAGGTCGCAGCAAAGATATCCGGCAATGGTGCGAAGAATATCGCACTGCTTTTATACGCGACTCTGAAGCAGGAACAGAAGACGAAAGGCAAGGCGAGACTGACCAGCATGCTGAAGTCCGGCAAGGAACTCAAAGTATATACGATCACAAGCAAGGACCTTGCAAAGTTCTCACAGGAAGCCAAGAGATATGGTGTACTCTACTGCGTGCTAAAAGACAGACAGAACAAGGATCCGAATGCAGCTGTCGATGTCATAGCACGAGCAGAGGATGCCAGCAAGATCCAGAGGATCACAGAGAGGTTCAAGCTTGCTACAGTCAACAGAGCAGATGTCTCACTGGATATCCAGAGGGACAAAGATAAGCTGTTCCCTAAAGAGAAATCGGTAAAGGAAACTCTCCGAGGCGGAAAGGCAGAAGAAGAGAGTATGCATCCTGATCCTGAAAGAGGTTTACCTCCGGCATATGGCGAGGAGCCTCATGAAGGTCAGCCTGTCAGGCACGCACCATTGCAGGAAGAGCCGCAGATAAACCCCTCTTTGGCAAAGACAGGCCGAGACCCTCTGTCCGAGCCAAACTTAATGCAAGCAAGCCGCTCAAATGGCTTCCCTGGGAGAACTGAAAGACAATCAGTCAGAGAAAAGCTCGAAGGGTACAAGGCAGAGATAGTCAAGGCCAGAACAGAGCGTGCGAAGGAGCTTGCCGGCAGAGCGGTCTCAAGAGGCATTGATGCAGCAGCAAATGCTGCTAGGTCGGCAGCAGAGCCAGGAAGGGACAGGTAGAGTATGAGAAAAACAAAGAAGCTGGAGATAGATGAGTATGAGCAGGGGATCCTGATCAATGCTCTCAATCTCCTACGCAATCAGCAGATCAGAGAAAGACGCCCCACTGATCCTATAGATGAACTCATTATGAAGATCATCGAGCACGGACCGAGGAATCTGATGGTAGCTGAGAAGGGAGCAGACTACGGGTACGCAAGGTAATCATAAAGATGAATACCTCATAGCGGCAGCCGGAGTTCTGCCGGTAGTGTGGATAGGCCTTAAGATAGCACCGTACTGGCATCGAAGTGTATTCATCATGGTCACTAAGTTTGATGAGATCTTCGCAGAACCTCTGGATGTACAGTGGACAGAGCACAGCCTTCAGGCTGTTTTATTATGCCTTCTTGTATATGCGATGGGTATCGGTATCTGGCTGTCCACACGCCGCAACTACAGAAGAGGTGAGGAACACGGCTCAGCTAAATGGGGCGATGCAAAAGCCGTGAACAGAAAATACAGACAGCATCCTGACAATATGAACAAGATCCTGACACAGAACGTGAAGATAGGCTTTGATGCACATAAGCACAGGCGCAATCTGAATGTACTTGTCATCGGAGGATCCGGTGCAGGTAAAACAAGGTTTTTTGTAAAGCCGAATGTCATGCAGGCCAACTGCAGCATGGTCATACTCGATCCGAAGGGAGAGATATTAAGAGACACAGGATACCTTTTGATGAAGAAAGGCTATAAGGTCAGAGTCCTCGATCTCATAGATATGCAAAGGAGCCACTGTTACAATCCCTTCGTTTATCTCAGAGATGATAATGACGTTCAAAGACTTGTAACCAATATGTTCAAAGCGACAACACCGAAGGGCGCTACCAGCTCAGACCCATTCTGGGATACAGCTGCACAGATGCTTCTCCTGGCTCTTATCTTCTATCTGAAGTATGAGGCTCCTGAAGACGAGCAGAACTTCGCGATGGTGATGGAGATGCTGAGAGCCGGCGATGTGGATGAAGAAGACAGCAAGGCGATGAGTGCTCTCGATACACTTTTCTATGACCTAAGGAAGACGGATCCGGATCACATAGCATTGAAGTATTATGATGCTTATCACTCAGGCTCGGGTAAGACACTCAAGTCGATCCAGATCACACTTGCTGCAAGACTCGAGAAGTTCAACCTTGAAAGTGTTGCGAGTCTCACCATAACCGATGAGCTCGACCTTTGGAAGCTCGGAGAGGAGAAAACAGCACTCTTTGCCATCATCCCGGACAATGACACTTCATTCAACTTTCTTGTCAGCCTGTTATACACGCAGCTGTTCCAGCAGCTTTTTGAAGTAGCTGATAAAAAGTATGGAGGATCACTTCCGGTACCTGTCCAGTTCCTGATGGATGAGTTCGCGAATGGTGCGACACGTTCTACGCCTAAAACGGTAGGAATAACCGACAAAAGCGTAGCCTAAGGTCGCGTTTACAATTGAATATTGAAAATGTGGTTTTAG
>CADABZ010000048.1 GCA_902786355.1 uncultured Eubacteriales bacterium | reverse complement strand
AGCTTGGTAATATCGAACTGATCACGTGCGCATTCAACGCTGCAGTTGATGCCGGTCGTATAAAAGAGCTTCTCTGTTTTGTCTTCGTTAGCCGCATATGCGATAACGTCCTCAAGTGCCTGTTTCTGTGCATCAGTGAATTCGCGCTGCGTCTTCTCAGGGTTCGCTATATACTCGAGAGGAGATTCGGCTCTGCCCCTTATGTTCCATATCTTTGTGACTGCCATTAGCCTTCACCCCGCTTAGGTATAAGGAACTCCTTCTCTATCGCACTCTGGAACAGACGCCACTTCTTCGCCTCTGTCATGAGAGCTATCATGTCTACTGAGTTATCTGCTTTCACAGCTACTTCATCGATTTTGTCAGCGAACTCTCTTATAAATTCCATCGCTCTCCAGAATTTCTCATCAGGTCTGGCGACCGGTGTATATCCCTTTACCAGTTGTCTGATGAATTCAGCTTCGGATAAGCATGCAGCCTGAGACTTTGCTTTCAACTCATCAGACTCAGTCTGATTCATCCAGATATTTTTCTTATAGATTCTCTTCATTCCTCCTCTGCTCCTCCTTCATCTCTGCCTCCTTAATCGTAACGACCTACTCCTGACCTACTCCTATACTCGGTCAGTAACTGTCGGGGGTTTGGGGGCTACGCCACCAAGTATCGCCAAGGTCCTCGGAGGAGGAATTTGGCAGTGCTTGCTAAACTGACGCGACGCGTCAGCTACCCCTGTTTCGATCAAATTCCTTATTTCTGCATGTCTCATCTTACCGATTCTTTTTCATGTGCTCTGCGATCGATTTTGGTCACTTCGATGCCATTTTCTGAGCGGTAAAACTTCTCAGGCAGCTCGTATTTCTTTAGAAATTCTTCCTCAAGATCCGGCGGTATCGACAGGAACCTTTCGCTCTCAACCGGTGCGTAGCAAAGAAAAAAAGGACCTTGGATTACATCCATCACATGTCCGTCTTCACCAACAATTGCCCTACATGGAGGCAGCTGTATAAGCTTTCCTTCCTCATTACAGACCACGATCACGTTCTCATATCTCGGATCAGTCTCTGAATAAAACGGATCGTATGGTTCGATAAGACCTCCGACAAGTTCCTGCATCGACTCAAGATTGTCTTCGATTTCGATAATTTCTGCTGCCTCACCGGGCCTGCAAAGAATCACCCTGAGCATCTCTTTTTCATAGTTTTCTGTCATTGTAATCACTCTCCTTCCGTAATTTTTGCAAAGAAAAAGACTCGACCTCTTATAGCAGATCAAGTCAATGTAATAGCAGATCAAGTCAATGTAATAATTCCTTTTCACTTTAGTTTCGTTTAAGGCAGGAGAGTTACTCTATATTTGTCAAACGAAATAGACAAACTTTTCTTCATATAAAACTCCATAAAATACCTTCAATACCAATAACGATCACAGCCGTGCCCGGGGAGTATCGATCCTCAGACACGGCTGTTGTCATTTATCCAAATATGTGAAGCCATGGGATGATTGGTATTACCATCTGCAATAGCGCCAGTAGTGGACCACCTACGCTGCCCATAAACGCTACGAATATGAAGAAAAGGTTGATCACTGCATTGAAGATACTGAGTACTATTTTGAGCCACAACCATTTTCTTTCCCATGACAGACACAGGAGTATGCAGCCGTAAAACCCGCAAAACAACAGATAGTATGGATTAATCAAGTCCATAATAACGTCTGTAGTACCCATGTCCACTACGCAGATTGGCATCACCAATGCTGCCAGCAATGATAACACCTTAGCTATTCTATTACCTTTAAGTTTATCCTTTATTGTTCCCATATGGTGTAATCTCTCTCAAAGAGTTCATCACTGATCTGCTCATGAAGGATTTCTTCAGGGATCCTGTCAATCAGCTTTTCTGTTATGAACTTCTTGCTCTTCTGAGCATATTTGGGCATTTTGTTCTCAGCCAGTATATGTGAGAATTCAGATTTCCAAAGAAGGCTCATCTTGTTCTTCAGCTTCGCTTTAGGATTAGGCTTTGCTTCTCTGACACGATAGAAATCCACTTCGCCTTTGATTAGTTCAACGGATATGATCCCCCAATATGCAGGCACATGTTCAGCTGCATGCAGCGCATGTGTTGAGCCTACAACCAGGTAATTCTCGTCGTAATATTTGTCATAGTTCCTGACCTGAGCAGCAAGTCTTGTATAGCTGTCAGCATCACTCTTGATCTCAATACCGCAAACTTTGTCCGGAAGCACCATGACGACATCAGCTCTTGCTTTACCTGTCACCTTTTCCTCGAGGAATCTGACCTTGCCACAGTATTGCTCCAGATAATCAAACAGCGGCTCTCTTATATCTGCATCAAGCAGAACTTCCTTCACCGTATTTCCCTCCAGATTTCCTTTTTAGCATCGTTCCTCTGGTAAGAGGTTCCTCAAATGCATATGTGCTCATTTTATATGCCACATTTCTCCGTTCGGCATGATCTGTATATCACCCGGGAATACTTCGATCTCTTCTCCCTGAAAATTGGTAACTACTGTTTCAGTATAATAATTTGATCCATCCCCATCCTCATGCCATCTGCTGAAGTACAGCTTGTCACTGTCTCTGAGGAAGAAGCTGTCATGATCGCCCATATAAAAATGGACTTTCTCCGGCCAGATGATCTCGAATTCATTTGAGCCGACGCACTGTCTTGTGAGAGTCAGCGGAGCAATATCCAGGCTCAGATTATAGCAGTCTTTCACGCTGCCGAGCGGTAATTCCTCTATGATTTCGATTTCCCTGCTGTCACAGTCGAACCGTATTATCTGTATCAGATCTTTCAGAAAGTTCACGTTCAAAATGAAGATGCCGCCTTCATAGTAAACAGGTTCCGCAGGATAAATGCCCGGCTGTTTTGGCACCGGTCTGTACACTTCTCCATCAGGATAATGGATCAGGCAAAGGTTTCTGCCTTCAACATCATGTCCTGCCTTGAACACCTCCTCTGCTTCATACAGATCTCCGTGTTCATAGCTGATGCCGTAATACCACTCATCAGTTCCGTATGGTATCAATTCAATATATGTTATGCCGTCCGTTTTGATCGTCTTCATATCAGTTTTCTCTATTATTACCTCTGAAAGCGCAGACATGGATCATGAATGTCTTCGTCATCGTTATATATTTCTGCTTCTGTTGCCTTGACTGCTCCCAGACAATGGATCCTTACTACATCGTTATCATCGGTTTGTGATAATTGCTGCAACTGTGCCAGATAAGGTATTACATATTCCGGCCTTCGTTTGCCAAGGACCCGGAAGATTTCCGGCGCTTCCATTCTTACTTTGTCATCGTCATCGTAAAGCAGTGTTTCGAAAACCGGCATATGATCCTCATAAATATCAGGAGTATTTGTAGCGATGTTTTCTGATGCCCAGATAAACGCCAGCCGGACCTTCGGCTCTTCATCAAAAGCAAAGCGAAATAGACCAGACCAATACGATTCGATCAGTGGATAATTGCCACGTCCGATCCTGCCGAGTGCGTTGAGTGCACGTTCACGCAAGAGCGGTACAGGACTGTCAAGGAAAGATGCTATTACAGGCACAACCTCCTGCATTTCCGCAGGATAAGCAAGCCCCATCTCGCCAAGAAGCCAGAGAGCCTTTGCCTTTATCTTTACAGATTCATGATTGAGAAGGGAAGAAACATACGGGATATTTTCCTTCCACTTGCGTTTATCTTTCGTCAGTTGTCCAAGATCTTTATACAGATCCGATTCATTCACTTTCTTTTCCTCCACAACCCTGTATTTGTTGCTTAAAGCATCTCCTTGAAGTCAAAATCTGATCCGCTCTATCCTCACAAGCTTCGATTTTTTATTTGTCTTCGGAATGTATTACGACTGCTTTTATATTATCACAAGCAGCCGAGTTTTCAGATTATTCTCGTCCCATTTGTCTTGAGTGCTTCTGTCTTATCATATGTTGAAGATAGTCATTACAGTCTTTGCCATAAGGAGGCGGCTCGTCTCTGATGACATATCTTTCTTCTAGTTTTGTTGCTATTGCAGCAGCTGCATTCCTGCCGGCAAAGTCATTGTCCAGATGAAGGGCAATCGTATTTATTTGCGCTTGATTTTGCATCATTTTTTCAAGCGCAATTGGCAGTTTCGATTGCTTATTGCTGGAACTCGGTGCATATACTCCTCCAAGTGACAGCATAGGTTCTGCTCTCCATTCACCTGTTCTCATCTTCATTATTGTCGCGTATGAGAGCAGATCTATAGCACTCTCGAATACATGGAGTGTGCTGCCGGCACAATCGATTCTGAAGGAATATCTCTTGTTGGATCCTGCAGCTTCTCCCATCAGTCGTTCTCCGGTTGTAGCTCTATAGAATGCATATGCTGCATTACCCGATTCATTGAACCCTACAAATATGCAGTTGTGATAAGGCAGGGACTCATACAGCAGGCCTTCATCTATGCAACTATGGATGATATCTCTGTCTACTCCCCTGCCGGAGAGATATTTGATCACTTCGAAATTCGTCTCAGCTTTCTCAGGCAATAGCAGCTTTCTGGTTTCATTATTCTGACTGTTTTCGCTCAAAGAAGACGCATCACTTAGGGCAAGCTCGTTTTCATTAGACAGGATCTTCATCGCGTCCATGAACTGAAGACCTTTGACTTTGATCAGATAATCCAGTGCAGAATACCCACCAAAGCCTCTGCTCCACCACATCCACTTGCCATTAGAAGCATTGATCTTGAGGCTGTCATGTGTTCGGGTACAGTAAGTGTTCCCGCTCACGTGAATGAGTTCAGTCGGGTCGCATGTCCGGAGGTATGTCATGAGATCTATCGATCTGGCTTTCTTTATTTGCTCCTCAGTATAGAATCCCATGAGCATCACCTCGCCTCATCACGAACAGCTTTTGACTGCTCTCGCTTCATCTGTTTCTCAAGCGATTTATCTATGTCGGTTATCATCTCATCAGCTGCAGAACGGATCCTCTCAAGTGATGCTTTGAGTTCTTTTATGTCCTTGTCGGAAGAATATCCTGCAATATATGAGAAGGAATAATCAGAAGAATCCAAGGAATAATGCTGACATAGCGTATAGGCAATGCTCTCCGCTTCAAATGTTAATAATGACATTTGAAGCTTTATGCTCATTTTTCCATAATGCTTATGTTTTCTTAAACTCATTGAAAATCCATCCTTTCCTAGTCGATTTGTAATGAAAAGAAGAGCATTTCGGGTAT
>CADABZ010000047.1 GCA_902786355.1 uncultured Eubacteriales bacterium | reverse complement strand
TACTTTCGAGCAGATCCTTGAGGATGAACCTACTGAGGACTGGCTTGATACTGAAAATGAGATCGGAGACAAATGGAGTGAGCGGTACTCGATGATCGATGCTATGAGAGACAGAGCGGCCATTAGCCATCTTGTGTCGCTGTTCTGGGAGAACCTGCAGGATGTTCTGGGAAGAGAAAAGGCGGCAGCACTCCATAGGTATTACATCACAAACGAGTGCCCTATACCTTCTGCGATCTATTGCGACGCATTAATCCATTGCCAGCTTGTCAATTTTGAAGAGATGACAAGAGAAGAAAAGCTCGATTTCCTTCTTGCGGCAGCCTACGAAATAATGGGTGTCGAAGATATAGAGGAATATCCGGATGAGCACGAGGAAGATGCAGATCTTTACAACGCGGCAACCGAACGGCTGAACACAGGAAAACACAGAAGATTCCCGGTAAGGCAGGCTTTCTATGAAGCAATGGACGAGGCTTTTGATCCATCCAAGCCGATGTACCGCAATGAATTTGATCAGTTCCTTAATGACAGATACGGCGTTGATCCGAATCCGTTCGAGACTGGTGACTTTGAGTGGTGATATAAAGGGATATATTTGGTAGCTGTTTCCGGCGAGCCCCAAAATATAGAAGACCAGTGAACAATAACAATATTTGTGTAATGCGAAAGGGGTAATCATTTACCTCTTTTGTTGTGCTTTCAAAAAACCAATCCAGGATATATTGACGAACAAATGTTCTCAAATATATAATTCAATTGCAGCTGATAAAGAACTAATGACCGCGGTAATAATTGACAAATTTGCTTACATGCCGTATGGGGCAGGAGGAACGATACAATGGAAATGATGATAGACAGAACAGCTGATACGGCTGAGAAATATGAACTGAGATCGGATGGTATTGTAGCAGAGATTGAGGACAAGCTCTTCATGATATTCACATATGGGCCGGAACCGAGATACTACCTCGCAGATATACATGCAGGAAAGATCGTTGCTGCTATCAATATGGTTGAGGGATGCAAATGCGTCCTTGCATATGATGAAGCAGAGGGCTGGATGATAGATTCTATTGATGAGAACGGGAAAAGAGACGGAAGTATCAAGCTCTGCAGAACAGGCATTGATCTGAAAGCGATGGACAGCAATAGTAAAAGATCTTTCGCAAATGGTGATGTCCCGAGAGTCACCTCAAGCGACTTCAAGGAGGCGAATGATCATGGTACAGACAGTAGATGTGGTCGCGATCTTCGACAAAATGATAAGAGAGCCTAAGCCTGTCAGATTCAAGATATATGACAGCGGGCACTGGAAGTCCGTCAATGTGGACAGGATATACAACACCGAATGGATGCGGCTGGATGGTAAAGTGCAGATCGTATATAACTGTGCATCCAGAAGCTGCAACGGACAGATGATAAACTATAAGCTTAAATTCATACATCAGGATATCCGGTGGGAGATGGAAATGGATGGTCCAATCGTGACCCCAGGACGGAGAATATCCTGACAATACCAATAAAACACACTTAAAGCAAAAGAGGATTTTGCGCCTGATGGACCATAGTTACAGGCTGGGATGATACGGGGCCTTTTCCCTTGTTCCATACACCCTGGCTCAAGGACGGAAGGGACATACGCGCAGGACCATTCACAAGGGAGGAAAATAGAATGGCTGATAGTCTGGAGAAAAGAATAGACAGATTGTGCAAATTGATTGGAAGAACAACTGATGACATGCAGCAGGAGGGAGAGTTCATTCTCAGCATTGTAAGCGATGCCTGCAGGGATACCGGACTGTATGCACAGGAAATGGTAGATAATATCTGCAGTGATTCCTATGAAAGCGATGAGTACAGGAAGATGTGTGTAGGGCTGACAAAGCTTGAGTTCTTCACGCCGGAGGCGACCCGGCAGAGATATCAGGCTGAGATCAACGAGATCTTTCGCACTGCATGGATGATAAAGGTCATAGATACTGTAAAGGACAACATATATACATTCAAAAAATACGGTCCGCAGTTCGTCTCTATACTTACGCTTGCTTATACGAGCAGCTTTAATTCCACTGTAGAAGAGATGGCTGAGGAACTGAATATGTCCACGCAGAACTTCTATAAGAAGAAAAGGTACGCGACAATACTGTTCGCATATGAGTTCGAGAGATTCAGGAACGCACTGATAATGTCAAAGGAGCCTGCAGAATGGCATGGTGAGCAGATGACTATTGAGGACTATATGCAAACGGAGAGTTCCCGGAGAGATTTCGGAGAAAAAACGGAGAATTATCAGAGAATTATCAGATAGTTATCGAAAAGAAAACAGAGAGGAAACAAGTAGGGACAAGAGAATTGTCAAGGGGTACACTGTATATGCTGGGAGACCAGCAGCATACAATTAAATAAGAAGGGCAAACAGCCTCGCATTCACGAAAGTGGGTGCGGGGCTATTTCTATGCCCGGATTCCGCTGCATGTCTGCCAGACACTACCGAAAGGAGCATGGCAGACATGCATATACATTCAATCGTACTGCCTGAGTGCAGATCGCCGTAGGCACCGTGTTTTTTCACAGGTTACATCAACATTTCGAAAAACACGGAGGCTTACTAATGACTAATATTGAAAAGAAAACCGTTACCATCCCGGTCCCTGCACACTATATGACAGAGTCGATGGTAGCAGGGGTAAAGAAAGAGGATTTAAGAACGATGTGGTTCGGAGATTTTGAGATGACAGTCTTCTTCACAGAAGTCCCAATAGAACTGGCAAAAGATCTTCTGTCTCTTACTTGGGCGGAAGTGAACTTTGACAAACCAAAACGCAGAAGAATGAAGGCTGGAATAATAGATTGCGAATTCACTTCGGAAATGGATGAAGCGATCGCCAGCGAATGTTTTGAGGATCCACTGCAGCTCATCATTGATAAAGAAGCGTTCACAGAGTCACAAAAAATGATCGACTATTTGGAAGGCATCCATGAGCACTACGGCGAGATATTCAGAGAACGCCTTAATGGTAATTTCAACTGTGAAATCATAGCTGCAAAGATCGGAAAGTCTAAAGCGACTGTCTGGAGGTGGTCAAACAAAGTGACCTCACTGGCAATAGATTACTATTTCAGGAATAACTTCTGATATCTCTTTTGATTCTCAGGCTAGATAATGAGTGGCCTGTTGCTGCAAAAAGCAGCAGGCCATTTGTATTGGTAAAAAATTTGAAAAAGTTTTCAGAAAAGTGAAACGGGAAGCCCTGTTTTGTACTTAGGGGGTGAAAGGGTATTACAGAAAACCTTTCACGTACCTATCAAAACTGAATACACATTCTATCAGGTACCTTCCCTGGGATATGCGGCTAACACCCGTAAGCATGCAGGACCGGTGCGCCAGGACCTCACCTCAGTGAGCGAGCGATAACACTAAGGGTTCAAAAGGAAGATGGCGACTTCAATGTGCGATGACCATCTCAGGGGACAATGATACTTCCGTCCAGCCACAGACATCGCAATGGGGGCGGCCGCAGGAGACCCCTGCGGGAGCGTAACGGCTCATGAAGGAGATAGTTCACTCCTGCCTGATGGTCTCCCTGTGAACTCTGGGGATATCGAGGATAAATACAGGTTCGGAAAAGACAAAGACAACGGCGTGTCAGGGGACGAATTGCATCCCCGGCACGCCTTGCTGATATTACATTTTTCGACTTGTGACTCGAGATCCTGATCACAAGGGAGACCTGTGTATTCAGGAGAAAAACGGAGGAAGAAAAGATGGCAAAACAAAACTACAGAGAAGATGGCTTTATCTGGTTCGAGGATCAAATCAGCGAGATGGCGGACCTTCTAATAACAGTTCAGGGTATTCGCTACATATATATGAAGAAGCATGATCGTAGCTGGATCAGAAGAGTTGGAGATGAAGGTCTGAGATTCGCTCTCATGAACATGTCCGAGACGCAGATCAGAATGATAGAAGAGCTGATATTCGAAGACAAGACGGTGACGGATATACGCAGAGAAATGAATCTGACTATTACTGAGATCCGTATGGAATTAAAAGACATGAGAACAGCACTCGTTGCTGCAATGTAGGAGGCCAGGGTATGAACAGAATAAAAATGGATAACTCCAACGGGTATGAATCACTTCTTGAGGGCATAATCCTTCAGGCTGTAAAAGATTATACCCGGGCCTACAGAAGAGTGCTCAGGGATCCGGAAGACAAGGATGCATATTCAATGATGCAGGAGTGTGAAGACTTTATAGAGTCTGACACCTTCAGAACGATGTGCGGTCTTGATCCTGAAGAACTGCTCTATAACCTCGATCAGCAGATCGAAGCGGAGCATGCCAGGAGGGAGAAATGCAAAAAATAGATAAACGGGAGAAACCCTTCCACATCCAGCGCGGTGACGTATATATGGCCGATATAAACATTGGGAGTCACAGCAAAAACAGTGACGGAATCGAAAACAACAGTGAACAGCGAGGGGTGCGCCCGGTCGTTGTGACACAGTGCAACAGACAAAACAGGACTGCAACGACTGTTGTAGTCGCTATAGGAACCAGCCAGATCAAGCGGCTGGATCTTCCGTATCATGTACTGCTTCCCAAGACTAAAGGGCTTCCACGCCAGACACTCATTTGCGCCGAGCAGCGGTTCACACTATCACGCGACCGCTTTATCAGCTACTGCTGCACGCTGGACAGGAAGGTCATGAAGAAAATCACAAGAGCCTGCCACATGGCAGAAGAGGAAGATAAAAGGAGACGGGCTCACTGAAAAGTACAGGATGCCTC
>CADABZ010000046.1 GCA_902786355.1 uncultured Eubacteriales bacterium | reverse complement strand
GTGTGTAAATTCGTGCCATTGATGAATCCTCCTTGTAGCCATTTTACTACACAGGATAGATTCTCAAAAATATTGTCCGTTATTTAGACTAGCATTAGATTATGGCAAGCCGATGTGAAGCTGGCGGCAGAGCCAGAGATATCTCCCGCTGCTTTCAGATGTGGAAGGGAGGCAGCGGCGCGTGTTATATACAAAAAAGGAAAACGCCCTTGGATTTACAAGGGTTATCTCAGGCAAAGTAAAAAGCCCTTCCGGATATACCGAAAGGGCTTACTTGGTAGACCGCTCTCTACTGTAGCAGAACCTTCGCTGTCAAAATAATGTACTATATCTGCCGCTTCTTTTGAACTCAATTTCCCTTTACTGCCTGAATAATTGAGCATGATCAGGAAATGATCGTCATACAGATATATCCTGTCTATCAGGGTATTTACAAGCATTTTTTGATACTGGATATTTTCGAAATCTCCATCACGTATCATAACCAGAAAATCTCTTATTATTGTTGGGTCAAGTTTTGTCTGCTTGGCCTCTTCTTTCTTCATCTGTCGCTTAAGCTCGGAAAGTTCCTGTTCTCTCTGCTTTAGTCTCTCTGCTGCTCTTATAGAATTAAGGCCTTCTTCTATCTGGTCCAGAAGCCTTTCTATTTTACTTTCTGTGCTTTTGATCTCATCACGGAGTCTGATAAGTTCAGGGCTCTCTTCATCTATTCTGTTCTGTGCAATAACAGCCTTAACTACTTTATCTATGACCGCGTCAGAAAGGAGGCTTCTGCACGTCTCAAGCACAATTGGCTCAAGTTGGTCCTTACGTATATTCTTTTTATCACATGTTTTGGGCGCATGCGTGCAGGTGTAGTATCTGTATGTAGTTCCATGCCGCGATGTGCCTGATGTGCCTATCATCAAAGTTTTACAATGGCCACAGTATAGCTTCCCGGAAAGAATGTAATCCTCTATTGCTGGCCTGTGCCCATGGGTACGGTTCTTTCTTACCTCCTGCACTTCATCAAACAGCTCATCACTCACTATCCGGGGAATAGCATTTGGAAAGACTATGTCATCATACTTATATGTGCCCTTATACTTTTCATTCTTGAGAAGATTCTGAAATGAGCTCTTTCCGAAGGGATTCCCTTTTCCGGTCCTGATGCCCCTGCTGTTGAGGTCATCCATGACTGACTTTGAGGTTTCTCCTGAAGCTATTCTCTCAAATATTTCTTTGACTATTGGGGCAGTCTTCTCATCCAGCTGATAGTGGCCGTCCTCATCTATCCTGTAGCCATAAGTAAGACCGCCGCCATTATATTTGAACTGTTTTGCCCTCTGCCTCATTCCACGGACAACCTTTTCAGACAGCTGTCTGCTGAAATAATCAGCATAGGACTCTATCATGCCTTCAGTTATGACGCCTGAACTGTCTTCTGCTATGAACTCTCTAGCAGAAACAACCTTGACTCCGCGGTCTGCAAGTATTTTCTTATAATAGCCTGAATCATTCTTGTTAAGTGCAAATCTGTCCAGCTGGTATACAAGGATAACTTCAAAATTGCCATACTCGCTGTCATCTATCATTCTGAGAAAATCATGTCTCCTGTCAGTAGTCGCTGTCTGAGCACGGTCAATATATTCACGTATGACAAACATATCATGCTCTTCAGCATAATGTCTGCACTCATCAATCTGCCCTTCGATTGACATCTCATTTTGCTTATACGAGCTGTATCTCGCATAGATGACTGCGTTCTTCATGGTTATTTCAATACTTCTCCCATGGCTGAAAGTGTTATCTTCTTATACGCATTGGACTTATCATTAGGATGAGGTTCAATAGCAACTATTGTTATATCACCCTGACCCGGGCCGTAAGTCCAAAATATCCTGCCTGCTGCAGGAGTCCTGTTCTCCAGGTATGATTCCCATACTTTCTGCCCATAGCGCACAGAAAGAGAGGATATTTCATGTGAATTGAGCCCTGGATAACGGGGATCTTTTGCCAGCAGGACAAGCGCTTTTCCAATCTTTTTATATAGCTTTATTTCATCCTTGGTTGCGATTCCGGTATCAACTTTAGTCTCAAGCTCTTCCCAGAATTCTTCCATTTCAGGGATTCCCATTCTAATCGTAAACATTGACTACTCCTCAAATTTTGAAAGATCTATCGCTTTTCCTGCCTTACCTTCCTTCATGTTCTCCATGGACTTGTCCATCATGCTGAGAGTATTCTCAGATACCCTGAATGGTTCCACCAATTCTCTTGGCTGCAGCATGATCCTGCCATCTGCATAATGCTCAACATGGTAGTATTCATAAGGGCTTTCTCGCAAAGTGAGACGCTTCTTAGAGTCTACTTTTGCATCGTATTCCCTGATTGCTGTGTTCATTTTCTTTTCCTCCTTATGTGGGTCAATGGGAAATCCCACATTAATAATACTTCCTTCTCTCCTCGCCGTCAAGCATATTGACAAGAATATATGTTCTATGTATACTGTAATACTCTTCTAAAGAGGCACAATATCGAGGATTGGAGGTGAGCAAAACATACACTCTTAACGACAGACAGATCCAGACAATTGTCAGGACGATCATGCCGGATCTCTACCTGTTTCAGAAGTATAGCGACTCATATGTATGTGAGGACAATGAAGATCTCGAAGCAGTGTACGGTACGGCAGAGGATGAGGAATCATCCAATGCCACGGGATCGCCGGGAGCTCTAGCAGCAAATAACTGATCGCCGCGGCGGTAGAAGCAGATTATCATTTACTGCTTCTATCATACATAATCCTCAGAAGGAGGCACTTTATATGAGAACTTATCTTTCATTTCGGTCCCCACTTGCCCTGCTTCTGTTTCTGCCATCGAGTGAATGTGTTTTCTCGTTTTCTAACACGGTCAGCAGTTTATCTTTGATAGTTGCTGACCGTTCCTCGATCTTGTGGTTACACTTGAGATCCCTCCTCAGGATCTCTATTTTTCTGCTCAGTTCGTCGCGCCTTGATCTGAGATCATGTAGTTCTTCCGGCTTCGCACGGCGCATTTTGTTGTAAATCTTAGTGCGTGCGGCAGACAAATCTTTCAATTCAGAAGATATCTCCTCTCTGTCTGCGAGAAGATCTTCCATTGTTGAAACACCTTTTCTTTCCATGTATCTTGCCTGAGCACTTATCTCATCTGCCTTACGCAAGTCCTCTTTCAGGATAGGACTCGTAGGTCTGTAACTGGTTTTGTCTGGCAGTATCCCAAGCTGATAGCAGTAGTACAGGTACAGTTTGTATAGATTGGTGCCCTGTATCATGCGCTCAATGAATCCCGGCTGTCTGTATTCCTGAGGCATTTCCGGCGGATATGTAACAACAGCATAAGGCCTTTCTGCAAAGCGACCTCTGGCATGAACTATTTGATCTGTGATACTTTCAGCAGTAAACCTCTCATCCAATGTATCCATTCTGGTGTAATGATCCCGTCCCGGCATTTTTATACGCCAGTGTTTCTTGTTAAGATCCACCTGATACCCCAGTCTTTTAAGATATTTCTCGAAGCCATTCACACTCTTTGAGTTGTTGACTGCATCAACGATATCCCTTCTATATATGTTATAAAGAGTATCTTTACCCTGCTTTTCATCAAACCATATTGGTCTTGATGCTGCCTTGTGAGGATTCTTAATAACAGATAGCCCATGTTCAATGCACAGTCTGTCACTGATATCTATCATTCTCTGCCGCTCTTTTTTTGAGTAGTTATATTTCTTTCCATCTCGAAAGCTGACAGAATTAAAACAGAAATGATTATGAATGTGATCCTTATCTAGATGAGTTGTAACTATGATCTGGTAACGTTCTCCCCACATTTCTTTTGCAAGTTCAAGTCCGATCCTGTGACATTCATCCGGAGTTATCTCGCCTGGTTTGAAACTCTGATATCCATGCCATGCAATGTATCCCGATGTCTTTCCAAACTGTTTCTTTGTCATGATCATCTGCTCAAAAGCTGTTTCTCTCATACAGTTTATGGTTGAAACATACTCCCCTTCAGCGGTAGCATCGTCACGTCTGACATAATCTATGACATCAAAAAGCTCGCCGAGTTCTGCATCTTTGGCGATAGTTTTTTCAGGATTCTCAACATATTTAATGAGGTCTGTCAGCCTTCTGCTGACATGCCAGAGACTTGTTGTAGCCATTTTTATGCTCCATTCTGATCAGGAACTGCTGCATCCGTTAGTGTTTTTCAGATGAAATTGGCTCAGGCTGAGTGAATTTTTCTATGATTCTCATCACAAGATTCTGAAGTTCATCTGCTCTTTCTGAGTAAAAGTCATGCAGAGCTGGTTCATATTCAAATTGTTTTGCTCTCATACTGAGGCGCCTATGGCACTCATAAAGTTCATTCATCTTGTCCCAGAACCGGTCTCCGGGAAGTGGTTTTGGTGACAATCCGAGGCAAAGCTGACGGATGAATTCATTGTCAGTGAGTCCGCAAAGTGCCGCATTATCTTTCAGTTTTTCATATTCTTCTTCTGAAAGCCTGATAGTTTTTCTGATTCTTTCTTCTCTCTTTTTCATTTTTCTTGTATCCACAGCGTGTCCACGCAGTTGTTTTCATCTCAATAATGACGGGGGCTGAGGGGTGTCCCCCCTCCCGGTAATTACCGGGAAATGGATTTTGGGTGCCAAAATCCGATGCTCGCTATACCATAGGACAAGGACGAGCTGCAACATGCTTCTGACTTACTCCTACGATGTATGATGCAAGTATATAAAATCGAACAAACGTTTGTCAATGGTATTAAACCACCACGCTACAAGATGCGTTATAATTTTCCTTGGATTATTTTAAAAGTTTGTAGAAAAGTAGAAAAGCCTTGACCGTGATGTAACAGCACGGTTTACGATGGAGTCACAGGAGGTGAAGAGCTATGAAGATAAACGAGCTTGAAGACTTGCTGGGGGTTTCTAAGGCGACTGTCAGATATTATGAAGATCAGGGTCTTGTGACACCACAGCGTACTGAGAATGGATACCGAGAGTACAGTGATGAAGATGTGCAGCTGTTCCAGAAGATCATAGTGCTGCGCAAGCTGGGATTAAGTATGACGGAGTTAAGAGACCTGATAGATGGCAAGGCTGAGCTGGACGATGTCCTGTCATACAACATAGAGAAACTTCGCACCCGTCAGGATGAGATTGCTTCTGCAATAGAACTATGTGGAAAGATTAAGGCAGAAGCTTCTGATTTTTCCAGCAT
>CADABZ010000045.1 GCA_902786355.1 uncultured Eubacteriales bacterium | reverse complement strand
CCTCCCTGCAGTTTGCCGGATCCATCTGATAAGTCTTTCTGTCTCCGAATGCCGGCGCAGAGTGAGCAGCATCTCTGAAAGGCGAATAGTATGCCGATGCGTATTTGGCGCTGTAAGCCATCAGTGGTAAATCCGTGTAGCCATTTTCATCTAGGTAACTGCGTATAAAGCCTACACGGCCGTCCATCACAAGCAGCGGGAGTGTTTCGTCATTGAGTATCTTCCCCTCATGTACCAGTCCGCAATGTCCGTGAGATGTGTATTCACAAAGGCAGACATCTGCTATCACTATCAGATCAGGCGCCACTTCCTTGATGCGCTTCACTGCTCTCTGAGCTATACCGTCACACTTATATGCCTCACTGCCCACCTCATCTTTGTGCTCCGGGATGCCGAAAACCATTACCGCAGGGATTCCATATTTAATAACAGGCTCCAGGAATCCTTCGAGCTTGTCTATAGACCATTGATACACTCCCGGCATCGATTCCACAGGGTTTTTAATATCTGTCCCTTCTGTAACGAAAACCGGCAGGATAAAGTCATCCACGCTGAGCCTGGTCTCGCGTACCAGATTTCTGATGCCTTCACTTCTTCTTAATCTCCTTAGTCTTTCCATCATTCATTATTTCCTCTCTATGGATGACAGCCGACTGCTTCCGAAAGTTTCTCAGCCAGCCCGCGGGCAGTATGTGTTTCGGCTATGATATCAGCCTCATAACCGTATTTTCTCAACTCCTCAGCCGTACTGCTGCCAATACAGGCAAAGCGAGGAGCTGAATCTTCATCTATATCGCGTGTTTCAAGAAATGCTCTCACGCCTGAGGCACTAGCAAGAACTATATGATCATCCCTACGCGGAGCCTCTCTGATCTTCTCTTTATTTATGACTGCACGATAAAGGATCACCTTCTCGTAATCCCAATGCGATCCGTCCAGTACATCGAACATCTCGTCACTCCCGGATTCTGCGCGTATGATCAGCGCAGGTCCGGCTTGCTTTTCCTTAACGAGTCTCTCCGCAAGAGCTTTCCCGGTATAGACACCCGGCACTATGTCTGCATAGTATCCATATTCGTTCAGCGCAGCTTGAGTCGCTTCTCCTATGACCGCAAACCTTATTCTGCCAAGCCGCCGTCTGTCAAATCTGATCTCGTCAGCGATCTCAAAAAACAATCTGACAGCATTTCCGCTCGCAAATATCAGCCACTCGAATTCTTCTATACTGTTCAGCGCACGCTCCAGATTTATGCGGCCCTCAGGAATTATCTCGGTCTGTATTCTCAGCCAGTGCGAAGTGCGTAATCCCAGTCTGGCCATTTCCGAACTGAAATGCTCATAGAACCTGTCCGTTCCAACTGTAAGAAATCTCCGCTTTCTGAAAAATTCAAACGTCCGGCTCTTTAATCTGTATCCCGCCGTTTCTCCTATTACTATGACAGAAGGCGTTTTTATCTCTGCGATGTCAGAAGCTCTTGTAATATCCGAAAGTGTGCCCTGTACTGTATATTCATCTTCAGAGTATCCGCAGGATATAACTGCAGCCGGAGTCTCGGGATCCATCCCTGCCTTAAGGAGATCTCCTGTGATCCTGTACAGATTGGAAAGGCCCATCAGAAACACCAATGTGCCATCAAGGCCGGCATATCTGCCGAAGTCTGTTTCATCATCCATGGTATGCCCGGTTATTACATGGAAGCTGCGTGCAATGCCTCTGTGTGTGACCGGTATCCCTGCATGTTCAGGTACAGCTATCGCAGACGACACTCCCGGGATCAGCTCAAAATCTATTCCCTCACCAATCAGAGCCATTGCCTCTTCGCCACCGCGCCCGAAGACAAAAGGATCTCCGCCCTTGAGTCTTACGACCGTCCTGTAACTTTTTGCTGTTCTGATCAGAAGCCCATTTATCTCTTCCTGCTTCATGCTGTGACTGCCCATTCTCTTGCCGACATTTATCAGCAGGCAATCATCCCTTGCATTATCCAGCAAACTGTTGTCAATAAGACTGTCGTAAAGGATGGCATCTGCCATTCCTATGAGTTCGCGGCCCCGCACTGTGATCAGATCCTTGTGTCCGGGGCCTGCTCCGACGATGTACACTTTACTCACCTGGCACCTCCGGCATCTTTGAAACAGCCTCAGCCACTATGCTCTCGATATTATCGGCCTTGCCCTCTGCACATACACGCGCAGTATTTCCGCCGTCATGTTTCATGACCCGCAGAAGCATACTTCCGTCCTTCTGAACAGTCGCCCAGGCTCCTACCGAAGCATGACAATCGGCACCGATCGCCTTCATAAAGCCCCGTTCTGCCCTCAGAGCTGCACTTGCTTCTCTGTCATCCAGGCTGCGCACGGCATCACTGATGTCACTTACAGCAAGTCCTTCTATCGCTATGATCCCCTGACCTGCTGCAGGAATAAACCTCTCAGGATCAAGGTCGACATATCTGAGATCCGGTTCATCATCAAGTCCAAGCCTCTTAAGGCCTGCTTTCGCAAGCACCAGTGCATCGAACTCTCCCCGTCTCAGCTTGGTCAGCCTCGTTGGTACATTCCCCCTTAGCGGTCTCGTAATATAATTTGAAGACAGCTCTTCAATAAGAGCCTGCCTTCTGCGGCTGCTGGTTCCGACTATCCTGATATCTTCAGGCCTTCTCCCTGATAACGAAACCAGCACATCACCCGGTTCTTCTCTCTCGAGGCACGCAAGTATATCGATCCCTTGAGGAAGCTCACCGGGCATGTCTTTTGCGCTATGGATAGCAATATCGATGCGTCCTGACAATATCGCTTCTTCAAATTCAGAAACGAAGACTGCTTTGCCGCCAAATTCCCATAGTGGTCTGTCTGTCTGTTTGTCCCCTTCAGTACGAATGATCACTGCCTCACAGTTGATTCCCTGCTCCTTAAGTGTCCTGATCACGATCTCCGTCTGAGCCATCGCAAGAGCACTGCTTCTTGTACCGATACGGATCTTTCTTATCCCAATCCGTTTATCTGCTTCTTCTCGGAACAATCTGGCTCTTTCATCCTGAGAGTCTGTCGTTTTGAGGACATCTTCTCTCATCCGGCCAAGCTCACCGACCGCCTCGTCGAATTCTTCAGGAATCAGTTCCGCGATCCTGCTGCGGATCCTGCCGGCAAGCAAAGGACTTCTGCCATCGGTACAGACCGAAACAGAATAATTCTCTTTCTTCAGTACTGCGGGGAAAATAAAATCGCTGTGCTCTTTGTCATCGACCGCATTTGCCGGAATGCCTCTTTCTCTGGCAAGATCAACTATGCGTCTGTTGAGTTCCCTGTCATCGGTCGAGGCTATTACAATATCCCTTCCCTCAAGATCGGTGATCTCGAATGGTTTCCTTACCATAGCAAACTCTCCGGACACTTTGATGATGTCCGGAGAGATGTTCTCAGCAATAACGGTAAGATGCGCGCCGAATCCGCAAAATGCGCGGACTTTATGGAATGCGCTCCTGCCGCCGCCAACGACCAGAATATCCTTGTCACTGACTTCTGTCATGAACGGAAAGTATGCCACATCCGTCCTCCTGTATTTTTATTTTTCTTTTGATGCGAAATGATACGGCAGCGCAACAAACAGTATCGCTCCGATCATGTTGCCTAAAGTTACTACAATCAGGTTGTACCAGTAACCTCCCATGCTGATTGCCTCGTTGCCTCCGTTGTTGATAAGAGCCAGCGTCAGCAATGTCATGTTGGCGATACTATGCTCAAATCCTGTTGCAAAGAATGCCAGCAGACACCAGAAGATCATAAGCAGCTTGCCTGCGTCCGATTTAGCTCTGAAGCCGCACCATACAGCCAGGCATACCAGTGTATTACACAGCATGCCTCTTGTCAGAAGCGGTATGAAGCCTGCCGTCATCTTTGCCGCCGCAGCGCCTGTCATAGCGCTCAGAGTCGCGTCACTGTAGAGTCCCGTCAGGCTGAATACCAATGCCAGCAGCGCCGAGCCTGCAAGATTTCCGACCCAGCATACTCCCCACAGCTTCAGTGCGTCGCCAAGTGTTACGGTCTTGCGAAGGAGACCGGCGGTCATTACCAGATTATTACCGGTAAATAATTCCGCGCCAGCTATCACCACAAGACTCAGTGCAATGCCGAAGCAGCAACCCATCACAAGTTTGGTGTATGGTGCTCCGGCAAGTGCTCCGCTTAATGTAAATACCAGAAGGATACCAAAGCCGATGTATGCTCCTGCCAGCATGGACAGCAGAAAGTAGCCACCCGGATTCTTCTTCAGAAGAGCGGATTTTGCGGCTGCTCCTTTGGAAGCAGCTGTGAATTCTTCATTGAACATATTATTCTCCTTGCTTCAGAACTACCGCATCTTCTCTCTCGGAAAAACGCCACATTGAGTTTCTAAGCTCGTTGTTCTGATCGTAGCGCTTGCCGCCCCAGTAGATTCTTCCCTGGATCTCGCACTTCGGATTCGGAGTGACATCCTTCATGATGTATTTCAGGAATTCCTCAAAACCGGTACGGTCAACGATATAGCCGATATGTTCCTTGCTCTCAACTGCCTCTCTGTCCAGATATTCATCCAGATATGCATATACGTTACAGATGACTTTCTTCACGGTATCATGGTCTGCCCACCTCATGAAGTCTTCTGCCATGCGAGGATTCTTCTTGCCAGTACGTCCAAGCAGCACGACGCGGTAATACTCTTCTTTGCTTCTTGTCCATGCTCTCGTTGGGCAGTAATTGACACAGAGTGCGCATCCTACGCATTTGTTGACATCACGCTCTATTTTGCCATTTACAACCTTTAGAGCTCCGACTGATCTCTTTTTGCAGTACTTGACGCACTGCTCGCAGCTGATGCAGCGATCCTTGTTGTATTGAGGCTCACTCATGCCGATGATACCAAAGTCATTAAGACGTGTGTGTGCGCAGTCATTCGAGCAGCCTGTGAAGGCGATCTTAACGTGATGATCGTTCGGGAATATAGCCTTATCTATCTCCTGCGCGAATTTCTTTGTATCATAGTTGGCGAACGGGCAGAGCTGTTTGCCCGGACAAGCCACGACATTACGTGTTCCGGAAGCAGGATATCCGCCGTTATACTCTTCCTGATTGATGTTTCTGTTCTCGATTATCAGCTGAAGAGCCTTGTTGACTTCTTCAACATCCTTCAGATCGATCCCCGGGATCTCAAATCCCTGGCGGTTCGTGATGTTTACCATGCCCTTGCCGTATTTTCTGGCTATATCGACGACACGCTGCAGCGAATCAACATCGATCTCTCCGCCCGGGCAGCGAACACGGGAAGCGGTTTCTCCTCTGACCTTGGATACACGGTAGGCGTTCTTCTTCAGTTTCTTTAAATTAGTATCTGTAGTCGTTTTATTCATGGTTCCACCTCCCGCTAATCGATCAGTGTCTTGTGCTCAGAGAACTTGATCAGAGAACTTGAATACAGGACCATCGATGCAGACATACTTGTCGTTGATGCGGCAGTGACCGCACTTTCCGATCCCGCAGCTCATCCTTCTCGAATCCGAGATCCAGACGTTATCCTCACTTAGACCTCTCTTGACGAGTTCGATCATAGAGAACTTGATCATCGGAGGCGGGCCTACTACGATGGCCTTGCACTTACTGATATCTCTGATCGGGATGTCCGGAATGTATTTGGTGACCAGGCCGACCTTGCCCTCATATCCTTCAGGCGCGCCGTCGACAGTAAGCGTCAGGTCGATCTTCTCAGCCCAATCCTTAAGGTCTGCCTTGAACATGATCTCTCCCGGGTCCTTGAATCCGGCGATCATATGTACGTCTTTCGCGCTTTCAGTCTCGCACAGATACTGTACTACACCTCTGACAGGTGAAACTGCAGTACCGCCGACAACGATGATCAGCTCTCCGCCTTCAAACTCATGCACATCAAAGCCATTTCCGTAAGGTCCGCGGAGGAAGAGGCTGTCGCCTGCCTTGAAGTTATCAAATAGATAGTCCGTAACTTTTCCTACGGCTCTCAGGGTCAGGTCAACGTAATCAGGCCCGATGCCGCTGACCGAGATA
>CADABZ010000044.1 GCA_902786355.1 uncultured Eubacteriales bacterium | reverse complement strand
AAAAGAGCGCAATGCAGCGACATCAGCAGGAATCGTCTGCCGGTGGACCTTGAAGCCGTGCTCCTTTTCGAGGATCTCCATCAGCTCAGCAGTGGTCAGATAATGATCCTCGTCAGTGCGTTCATATAGGATTTGAGCTAGATATAACGGGCGAAGTTTGGGGTCTTTATCCATGGTTCACCTCTGGAAGGTAATATAGCTTCCCGTCTTTAGCTATCAGGCGGACATCTTCTTGGAATAAATCTGTATCGTTATGTCCTGTAGCTGTATGCTGCCCTGTACGCTGTCCTGTAATCATTGATACAGTTCTCTTTGAAACATCTCTATAGTGAAGATCATCATTAAACAGTGCGGGGATGTTCATAAAGAAGCCTTCAAGACCTTGGCGACGTCTCCTACTGGCATCAAGATCAATCTCTAAAGCGAGGCCTATTTCCTTGTGCCAGGATTCAAGAGCTTTTAAGGCGCCATCTGCCTGCTTTGAGTAAGGCATAAACATCGAATAGCAGTTTTCTTTTGATACCTTTCCAAGGTTCAAAGCGTAAGTCATTTCTTCGATTTTTAGCATAACTTCCAGAAGTATTTGCTGATACTGATACCAGGTCTGAGCTTCAGCCACGAGCTTCTCATAGCTCGAATAGTCCAGATCTTTTTTCTTCTCAAACTCTTTCAGCGTCAAATTTGCCTGCCCAAGCAGCTGAGCACATTCATGTTCGAGATCCTTAAGATGATCGAGCTCACGTTTCCTCAATTCCTCGTTTTCAACAGTTTCTATCTGAAATTGAGAACACTTTTGCACCTCTGCTACAAGCGCATATACTTTACTTTGATACTCTTTATCCTGGAACGTGGAAATCTTATCAAGCTCGCTGTTGATCTCTCCAAGCTGGTCATTGATTTGAGTCATATAATACTGCCCAACAACCATTGCAGCAGCACCCATCGCAGCATTTGCGACGTTCATTGCGGCGAGTCCACTTCCCATGTTCCCATCAACAGCCACCAAATTTGCATGACCTGCAATTCCATCTGCCCCGTGATAAATTCCTCTAACAGCGCCTTCCATGGCTTTTGAATCAGCAAGAACAGCACCTCTGGGAATTATAGCTTGATATAACTGTCCTGCATTTTTCACAGCCTGCTGATACTGATGTACTGCACCGGCATTTGCAACTGCTCGTAAAGTTCCTGGTACGGCATTATCAATTCTGGCCAATAGTTTTGGGTCTTTTATTTCAACAAGTGCTGCCTCTTCAGTTTCTGTCAAAGCAGAAAGATCTTCAAATCTCACTGCTAATTCTTTTTTTGCATCTGGCGCAAGAATTCCTTTTGAATTAGCAGAAAGCGCACTATCTTCTTGGTTATCGAAGGATGCCACAGCTGTTTTCCTCGTTTTTTTACTGTATAGAATAACGGCGACAATAACGGCAGCCGCTATGACAGCTATAACGATAGCAATATAAGGTTCCATTTTATTCTCCGTCCTTCTTACCGTACTTAACTGTAGATTCTGCCACCATCTGCAAATCCGGCTTCTCGAAGTTATAAACAACCGGTGCTGGCGCTGCATCCATATTATCAGTCCACATTTCGCACTGGCTGATGACGGTGTTGATGGCCTCCTCGTAATCCTCGGGCGGATACTTATATTTCTTCAGCAGCCGCTTGACCATTTTCCGCATGGTTGCCCTGGCTGTTTCTTTCTTCTGCCAGTCTATGGTGCGGTTCTTGCGGAGCAACTCTGTAAGCTCCCGGGTAAGAGCAATCAGCTCGTTATTCTGGTAGAAGTCCTGGATATGCTCTGGCTTGGTCAAGGCGTCATAGAAAGCCAGTTCTTCTTGCGTAAGACCAAGCTTTTTACCGTTCTTATAAAGCTGAGTAATTTCCTCTGCAGCCTTCAATAGCTCCTTGATAACCTCTTCGTTGGTAATCAGGCCATTGTAATATGCGTTCATCAGCTTGGTAATCTTCTCAGAGAACTTCTCCGACTGCACGACATTGGTCCGCTTATAGATAGCAACCTGCTCCGCCATCAGCTTCTTCAGAATCTCAACTGCTATGTTTTTCTCCTTCATTTTAGAGATCTCATCTAGGACAGCCGGATCAAACAGGTTGAAATTTTCACCGACAGATTTACTGTCAAACAGGCTGATGACACCTTCACTCTGCACGCTTGCTTTCAGGAGTTCATTAATCTGAGCATTGATCTCCTTCAGCGAAAGGGTTTTGCCGCCGGTTCCACCATAGGTGATCTTTATAACAGTGGATCTGACAGCCTCCATATAGGCTGCCTCATGCCGCTCTTGATCAGTAACCATACTGGAACAGAGGGAATGAGACTGTTTCAGGAGCATCGCTTCTTTCAGGAACAGATCCTTTCGATCCGGAGCATGAGGATCCAGGACAAAGTTCACACCGCCAGTGACGGCTTTTGCCATTGCAATCTTTGCAGACCTGTAGCTTTTCCTTAAACTTCGGATAGGCAACCAGAGCGATGTTCATGTCACCATACTTGGACTGATCGCGCTTGGTATATTCCTTCATGGCTGCCTTCAAGGCTGACGCAATACCGACGTAGTCTACAATCAGACCGCCTTCCTTGTCTCTGAAGACGCGGTTTACACGGGCTATCGCCTGCATCAAGTTATAGCCATGCATCGGTTTATAGACATACATTGTAGCAAGAGAGGGAACGTCAAATCCGGTCAGCCACATATCGACAACTATAGCGATCTTCATCGGATCGTTGTTGTCTTTGAACTTCCTGGCCAACTCTTCCTTGTGAGACTTGGTGCCAATAATCTCTTTCCAGTCTTCCGGATCGTTATTGCCGCCAGTCATGACGACACCAATCTTTTCATTCCATTCCGGCCGCAGCTCCAGCAGTTTCCGATAGATCTTCATGGCAATCGGTCTGGAATAGGCAACGATCATCGCCTTGCCGGTCAGAAGGTTTGCTCTGTATTTCTCATAATGCTCGACGATATCATTGCAGAGAGAATCTATCGTGGAATCCGCGCCAAGAACGCTCTCCATCTGTCCAAGCATTTTCTTGCTCTTTTCGATGGTGGCTGCATCGGACTGCTGCTCAAGAATATCGTATGTAGAGTCAATCAGCGCCAGGGTATTCTGATCCAGTTTCAGATGAACAACACGGCTCTCATAATAAACCGGGCGAGTTGCACCATCCTCCACCGCCTGGGTCATGTCATAGATATCAATATAATCACCAAAGACTTCTCTGGTATTACGATCCTTGGAAGAGATAGGCGTTCCGGTAAAGCCGATGAAAGTTGCATTAGGCAGAGCTTCATGGATGATCAACGCATTGCCGACAACAGTTCTGGCTTCCTTTTCGCCTTCTTCGTTTTCAGAAATGACAATCCGCTCATCAAAGCCATACTGGCCACGGTGGGCCTCATCTGCCATAACTACGATATTTCTGCGTTCGGACAGTGGCCGTTCACCGCGTTCGAACTTAAACATTGTTGTAAAGATGATGCCATTGGCCTCCCTGCCATCCAGCAAGGATTTCAGATGCTCTTTGCTCTCAGCCTGAACCGGCGTCTGACGGAGAAAAGCAGCACAATGAGCAAACTGAGCATAAAGCTGGTCATCCAGATCGATGCGGTCCGTCATCACTACGATCGTGGGACTATCCAAAGCTTCCTGCAGCAGATGCGCATAAAAGACCATAGAAAGGGACTTACCACTGCCTTGGGTATGCCAGAACACACCGCCTTTACCATCGGTCTTTGTAGCAATCTTTGCTTTTTCTATAGCCTTCTTGACCGCGAAGTACTGGTGATAGCCTGCAAGGATCTTTATGTTCTGCTTGCCATCGTGAGAGAAGAGAATGAAGTTCTTCAGAATGTCCAGCAGGCGATCCTTCTGGAACATTCCTTCATAGAAAGTATCAAATGCTGCGTAGGCAGTATTCTCATAATCGCCATCCTTGGTCTTCCATTCCATGAAGCGATCAAATCCGGATGTGATAGTACCGGCTTTATTGGTGGAAAGATCGCTGATGACGCAAATAGCGTTATAGTAGAACATCGAGGGGATGTCCTGCATGTAGTTGCGGATCTGGTTGAAGGCGTTCTCCGCACCGACTTCATCCTTAGAGGGGCTCTTCAACTCCATAAGTACCAAAGGAAGGCCGTTGATAAAGAGAATGATATCCGGCCTGCGATTGTTCCCGTTTTCCAGGAAGGTAAACTGATTCACGACATAGAAGGTATTGTTCTCCGTCCGGTTATAATCGACCAGCTTCACAATCGAAGACCGCTCTTCACCCTTGACATAGAACTTGACCGTGACGCCATTCTGAAGGTAATCCATGAAAGCCATGTTCTTTTGAACCAAGCTGCCGGAATCAAAGTTCTTCAGTTTTGAGATTGCCTCTTCAATAGCATCTATTGCAAGACCTTTATTGATCCGAACCAGGCTGTCCCTAAGCACTGAATCCAAGAGAGGGCTGCTGTAGTCCCGATCCATATCAGGAGCATAGATATGGCCGTAGCCCATATTCTCTAATAATTCAATGACAGCCTGTTCAAAGGTGTCTTCTGTAAACAAACTTGGCATTGTCTACCTCCTACATGTCGTCAGGACTCGTCCGTCCTTTAGTTCCTATATATGATAGGCTATGCAGCCTTAAACGAGAATTTACAGGCGCAAGCCCAGGCAATCTATCAACACATGATTATCGATAACGCTGACGATTCGTGGACTCCTGGCGTTTTATCTGATATTGCTGTGATCACCATGGGACAGTCTCCAAAAGGTGAATCCTACAATGAGGATGGGGTTGGAACTGTCTTTTTCCAAGGGCGAGCTGAGTTCGGATTCAGATTTCCCACTCGCAGACTTTATACTACTGATCCTAAACGCATGGCCAAGGCAAACGATGCACTTATGAGCGTCAGAGCCCCTGTTGGTGATATGAATGTCGCCTATGAGGACTGTTGCATCGGACGTGGTCTTGGAGCAATCCGATCAAAAGACGGGCACCAATCCTTTGTCCTTTACACAATGCTTGCTCTGCGTGAGCAACTGAATGTGTTTAACGGAGAGGGAACTGTATTTGGCTCCATTAATCGCGACGCCCTTAATTCTATGCCCATTGATATCCCTCCACAGGAGATCATGGACCAGTTCGAGGATATCGTTGCCCCTATGGATGCGGCAATCCGTAATAATTATGATGAAATTTGCCGCTTGCAGGCCCTGCGTGATAGTTTATTACCTCGATTGATGTCAGGAGAACTGGACGTTTCCAATCTGGGCCTCTAAGCCGCTAAATTCTCGTTTATCTTCTTGTTAGTCTCTATTTTTTCATCAATTGCTGCAAGGTAGCGGGCAATCTTTTTCTGCTCTTCATCAGTTTCGGGAACGTTAATATCAAGTCCATTAATGTCATTTCTATTCACAGAGCCAAAAACTGTTCCGCTTTCTTTGGAGAGAAGCTGGCTCATAGAGTGCTTCATCAAATAATAGATAAAGTCTTGGCATCCATTCTTCGCGCGAATAGAACACACCCCTCGTCCAAGACACATCTTTACCGGAGTAATGTTCAAGTCCCCGACAGGTGCTCGAACGCTCATTATTACATCTCCAGCTTCTGCTATTTTTGTTGGAGACGTTGTCCATGTGTCGAAAACAGGGTATCTATCACCAAACGTTCTGTTACCCTGTAAAAAAGGCATGCCATTCCCTTGGTTATTATAAGTATCACCTTTGGGAGATTGCCCCATTGTTACTATTGCGATATCACTGAGTTTGCATTTCATTTGATAATGCCTCCTTACCCAATGTATTTCCTGTGAGCCATTTTCACATTGCTCTGCTTAACCATTGCATACTGCAAGGTCGTATCTATTCTTTGATGTCCAAGGAGCTGCTGAAGCTGCTCAATAGGCATTCCTTTATCAATGGCCATTGTCGCAAGTGTCCGCCGGAACTTATGCGGATGCACTTTGGGAATGTTTAGCTGTTTTCCCATTTCACGGAGCCTATGCTCGATGCCGCCAATCTGTATCCGCTCATGCGGACTCCTCAATGTTACGAAGAGCGCTGGATTATCATCTGTCCGGCTTTCAAGGTACTCCTGCAGATGCAGCTTCGCTCTGGCATCAAAGTACACGATCCGTTCCTTATCGCCTTTACCAAATACCACACATTCCCGTTCTGTAAAATCAATATCTTCGCGGTTCAGTAGGACCATCTCGCCGACACGCATTCCTGTTGACGCCAGCATATCAATCACTGCCAAGTCTCGCAGTTCCTCGCAGTTATCGCGCATCTTCTCCAATTCCTCATCAGAGTAGGTTTCCTTGATGCTGATTGCCGTCTTCACCTTGTGGATACGACGTACCGGGCTTTTGATGATGTAATCCTCATCCTCTAGCCAGGAAAAGAAACTGGAGAGAATGCGCCGGATGTTATCTATGGTTACCCGGCTTGACCGATTCTTGCTCTGATACTCAGTCAGATAAGTCCGCAAGTCCTCAGTAAGAACATGTCGGACATTCTTGCCCAGAGCTGATATCATTGCATCAATCGTGGTTTGGTAATACTTGAGTGTCTTTTCCGAACATCCTTCGATCCGCTTTGCGGCTATGAACATTGCTATGAGGTCATTGCTGTCGTTCTCCTCCGGCTTAGCCTCTTTGCCGGTTACTTCGTAACGAAAGAGCGCTTGCTCCATTACTTGTTTCAGTTGCTTCAGCTGGGTGTTGTCAAGGACTGGCAGCATGAGTTGCATGATCTCTGCGATCAGTTCGTTTTTCATTGTCGTTTCTCCTTCATTTTGTTATTCCAGAGAACGACATCAACGGCAGTTCCGTTGGTGGTACTCCCGCCGTTGGTAGGAGTTTATAAACGAGAATTTAGTGGCTTAGAGGTCCAGTTCGGAGACATCCAGTTCGCCAGACATTAACTTCGGCAATAATGCATCACGTAATGATGCAAGCCTGCTGCTTTCAATTCGATTAGTTGCAATCTGATCCAACATTGGGCCTATAAGCCCATTGAAGAGATTGAGAGACTCCGTGTCAGGCAATACAACAGGATAATTCATTATCTGTTGCTTGTCTCCACGAGGCATTTTGGTCCCCTTGGATCCGGCAACCATGAAATCGAAGAAGCGATCCATATAAAGCGTTCCGAAAAGGAAAGCCGAGTATTGGTTTTCCTTTGGGACAAAACAAAGGACATCGGTAGAGCAACCACAATGGTCATCCGTAACATAGACAATCTTTTTGAAGTAGGGGCGAATATTGGAAATAAGGACATCTCCTTTATGGCATCCAGTAGTCTGTGTTATGGACGGAAGACTTGTTGCATCAACAGATCCCATCTTGTTTGGCTGCATATTCTCCGTTGAGAAATATGTCGATACTGACAGCTCAGATACAGGAATTCGATCTGATGAGTATCTACAAATATCAGCCAATATGCCTGAGGGCGTATGCGTGGTAGGGTCAAATTCATTACTGTAAATCGCTTGAATTTGATCAGATAAATTCTCGTTTATAGCATTATTGATTTCCTCTTTTTCCCTAATGGCCTCAAGAATACCAACTATTCTTTCTTGATCAATTACAGACGGCACCTCAATCTCTATTTCTTGAAACGTTGTAGATGCTCTCGCTAATGCAGGAACACCCACTTGAGACGCATTCGAAAGCAGTTTATGTTGTCCCTTTCTTGTATGGAAATAGTAAACTGCGTATTGCGGCGGCCAGCGGCCGCTGATGCGGATCTAAACGGCCGCGATGCGGCCTGGCGGCCGGCCTAATTGTGGTGTTGAAGTAGTCTGTTAATT
>CADABZ010000043.1 GCA_902786355.1 uncultured Eubacteriales bacterium | reverse complement strand
ATGCACTGCATTGGCTTTGTTTGATTGCATAGAATTCAACCTGTATAAAAATATCAAAGTTCCTCAAAATCTGCTTGACTATTTATTTGCAGACTTTTCTGTATATCCCATGAAATTCTTATATTTCGTCTGAATCTCGCCTCGTTCGAACTTTCTTTGATAACCCCATTTGATATTTTCACTGATGTTCCTGCTCTCCTCTTGAGCAACTGCACTTATTACTGTTAATACAAATTCTGTTTGCTGATCTGAGAGTTTTAAGTTCTCATTTTCGAAAAACATGTCTACACCTTTGTCCTTTAACATTCTCGTTGCCTCCAGTACATCAACTGTATTTCTGGCAAGTCTGCTTATCGACTTGGTCAGGATCAGGTCGATCTTGCCCTTTTCTGCCTGCCTAAGCATCTTTGCCAATCCTTTTCGTTGTTCCGTCCTTAATCCGCTGCCGACATCATAGTAAACACCGCGATAGAGCCAGCTCTTATTACTTTTGATCTTACGCTCATAGTAATAAACCTGTGATTCCAGGCTTGCAATCTGCTCCGGATCTGCGGAGCTGACTCTGCAATACGCTGCAACCCTCAGTTTCTGCTTTTTTACTTCTTTTGGTTTTGCTGGTATAAGAATAACTTCCATAAAACAAAAGTAAGACATGCCATTTGACACATCTTACTATAGTATTTATGTATTTTATTGTATTTCCTTGCTCCAGGTGTGCTTTTCAGAATTGCCCTGTAATGTGTCGTCCTTGATAGAAAAAACTTTTTTGACCGGGCAGAGGTATATGGAAAAAATACACGTTATTATGCATATTTTTGCGCCAATGTATAATGATGAATAAATATGCAAAGGGCTGAAAATCAGTCGTTTTTTGTCCTTCCTGTGAATAATTGCCTGCAGTTTGAGCGTCTTCCAAAAGTACTTACTGTACAAGCCCAAATGAGCAATTTATTTCAAATACAGATACTTTTCATCAAAGATAAGTTCAAAAGGTTTGTTATATAAAGTGTCAATCCTTGTACTTATCGGTACCTTTAATAGCAACATTTGTAACTGCACGTTCCTTTGTACGCAAGGACTTCTCTTGACTTCTGATCATCTCAATATCATAGAATCCAAAATCAGTAAGCTCTTTCTCTACCTCTTCGAAGTCCCTTCCAAGGAAATGTTTCTCTGTCCATGCAATTGGAAGATCCTTAATGTGTTTCGCCTCCGACTGCTACGATGTCGTAGTCATTGGCTGCAACAGCTTCGATGCCGGCCTCAAGCGCCTCTGCGATAGAAGCTGCAGACATACTTGGTGTGCCGTCCGGAAGTTCAAGTACCTGCTCTGGCAGATACGGTACATGAACGAATCCTCCACGCATGTCAGGATATTTCTTGTCGATCAGATACAGCAGTCTGTACATGATGTCATTGCATACATAAGTACCTGCTGAATATGACAGTCTTGCCGGAATTCCCTTGTCCTTCATGGCTTTGACCATTGCTTTGACAGGAAGCTTTGCAAAGTACGCATTCTCCCCGTCCCTGCAGATCAGCTCATCAAGTGGCTGCTGTCCCTTGTTGTCAGGGATCCTGGCATCCATCAGATTTACAGCTACCTTCTCAATTGTCATGCCGGAGCGGCCACCTGCCTGTCCGACGCAGATGACAACATCAGGATGATTCTCTTCGATTGCCTTTGAGAGAACGAGCCCATCATCAACGAATACTGTTGGTACTTCCAGCTTGATGATATCAAAACCTGCGATATGATCCGGAAGCAGCTTGACTGCTTCGTATGCTGGATTGATTACCGCACCGCCAAAGGGATCGAATCCTGTGATCAGTAATTTCATGATAATTCTCCTTTCAATAGACCTGAGGCTCAGGGATAATGACCCGGCCTTCTTCTATGATCTTACGATTATCAACAAATATGTCTGGTTCGAAAGTAACCAGATCAAAGTGGCTGCATGCTTCCTGCACTCCGCCAAGTGCGACATTACGGCCAAATCCTATATGGAATGTCCCGTAGGACGATTCATCTTCAATATAGCAGTTTCCCTCACATTTAGACAGATAGTTGAGTCCTATGCCGAGCTCTGCAGCTATATACATACGCTCATCCTCAAAGCTCTCAAGGTACTCCTTGAGACGCTTTCCATCCGGAGTCTGCTCTATTTCAGTGATTTGTCCATTCCTAATCTCTATACGGAAAGGTTTCTCGACCTTGCCGATATACCCCAGCGATCCGTCGAGGATCAGTGTTCCCGTTGTTTCGGTTTCTTCTATTGCGACATATATCTCGATCGAAGCGGAAGAGAATCCTCTGCCTGCTTTGACATCGCCGTTGAAGAATCCGGCGTAGCGGTTGCGCTTGTAGAAGCGAAGATCTGTACCGAGCTTGGTTGTTACGTGTACGACCTGACCGCTGTCGATATATCTCTTGATAACATTGGCGATCATCTTGCTCTTCTTGGTATCCATCTTGATGAATTCAAATCCGAGCATCGACTTGCCATTGTTAGTTGAGAGCGGAAGGGACAGGAACTTGCTGCCCCTTCCGATTGCTCTCTTTGCCGCCTTAGTGGTTACGATTGAATAATCCGCTGCGCCAACTATAACGTTGTAATCATCAAATATTGTCTCTTTCTCATCGAAGAAATCGCTGACTATCTTGCCTTTCTCTTCCATGACCATGAGATCAACGCTTCTGGCACACAGTTCAAAGCGCTGTTTCATGAGGTGAGCTTCTTCTATGTGTGTGGTCGTGGTCACTATCAGGCAGCGTTCGCCTCTCTTGAGGTGAAGCCAGTCCTTGGCGATAATGTCTGCGCCCTCACTCATCTTGACAATTTCCTGAATCTCATAACTCATAAGCGGGCCTTACTCTTCTTGAATTTATTACTTTGCAATGATCATGTATGCGATCTGGAATGCAAGGAGAAGTGCGGCTGGAACGAGCTGGTTCTTGATAACGCCGAACTTATCCTTCATCTCGAGCATAGCTACCGGTACGATGTTGAAGTTAGCAGCCATAGGTGTGCTCAGTGTTCCGCAGTATCCGCAGGTAAGTGCTACCATTCCGATGATAACAGGATCTGCACCGTATGCGAGTACGAATGGAGCTCCGATACCTACTGTGATAACTGTGATAGCTGCGAATCCGTTACCCATGATAACTGTGAACAGTGCCATAGCGATAGCGAAAACGATGATTCCGACATTTACATTGCCCTGTGGGATTACCTTTCCTACAAGTCCTGCGATTACATCGCCAACTCCGGCAGCTGTGAAGATAGCACCGAGAGAAGCGAGCAGCATAGGGAGCATTGACAGAGGTCCTACCTGTGAGAGCAGTCTCTCTGAGTCTGTCAGGAATACAGCTGGCTTGTTGTCAGGGTTGAATACGATCAGCAGGATGATGGAGATGATGATTCCGGCGCCGATACCAACCATAGCTCCGAGCTGTGGCAGGAAAATAGCGAAACCTACTGCGCCGATACCGATTGACAGAGCCGGCAGGAAGATCTTCATTCCGATCTTGTCAAATACACTCTTGGAGTACTCTTCTGTAGGGTTTGCAGTCTTACCAACGCCAACCTTGTGAAGAATAGCAGGGATTGTCATGATGATAATCAGAGCACCGTCTACCATTGGCGGGATCCAGCGTCCGAAAGCAAGTACAACACCGAGTGTGCACCAGAATACAGCTGTTCCTACTCTGTTCGGATTCTCTTTGTCTGTTGCGTTCTTGATACCTGTATATAATGTGATGAGACCGATTACGATGTAGATGATCTCCAGTAATTTCTGACCAGTTGTTACGTCAGCACTAGTGAAAAATGACATTGTACGAGCCTCCTTTCTTATTTCTCTTCTTCAACTGCAATCTTCGCGATGTCCTCGCCATAGTACTTCTTAGCGAGCTTCTTGTCTCTGATGTAGTAATATACGATACCAACTATAACAGCGAAGATAGCTACAGGGATTTCAGCCTTAGCGAGGTCGATCAGTTCAACATGATATCCAAGTGGCTCGAGTGTGGACTGAACAAGCAGGCCGCCTGCTCCACCAACGAACAGTACCTGGCAGAAGAACCACGCAATGTTCTCCATACCTGATGCCATACCCTTGAGGTTGTCCATGTAATCCTCGTTAATCTTAAGTCCGCGGGACTCGATGGAACCTTCCATCATAGGCATGATAACCGGTCTTACGAATCCGGCTACACCACCGAAGCTTGCGTTGAATGCAGCGAATACAGCTCTCATGATTCCGTATGCACCAATAATCTTGCCAGGGCTTGCGTTCTTGACCTTACCGATCAGTGCAGCAGCTGCATTACGCAGACCGTTTCTCTCAAGAGTTCCGGTTACCAGCATGATCAGAATGAAGATAGCCATGCTGCGGTTTGCAACGAATGTTGTTCCAAGTGTCTCAAGAAGTCCTGTTACACCGAGGCCGCCTACAAGTGCTGTTACGATAGCAGCAGAGATTACGATGAGGATCGAATCCAGCTTCAGTGCGAATCCTACGATTACGATCAGAACTCCCAACAATTTGATTAGTGCCATTGTGTTCCTCCTTATAAAATCTTGTAGAGTTGTGATATTGATTTAGAAATAACGGATAGGATTATATGAACTCTGATCAATCCACAAAGATTGGTCTCTTCCTTGTCAGTTCAGCCCTGACATCAGAATCTGAGAAGTTCCACTCTTCACGATAGACCTTGTGAGCATTGCGCAGGCTGCCGATGATGGCTTTGTCATGCTCAAGATGTGCTCTTGCGCAGCGGTTGAGGTACTCACCCTGTGCCGTCTCGTCTGCAACCTCACTTACATAATCCAGGCTCAGGATCCATGGGAATCTAATCGAAGGATATCTGTGTTCAGGATTATACGGACTAGGTATCCAGTAGTTGATCATGTTCTTATAGTAAGTAGCCGGGAACATCTTAGGCATCCAGCCGTGAGCGTATTTCTCGAACTGTCTTGCCCAGAGCTTGTTCTCGCGGGTTACTTCCTCGTTATCCAGATAGTTGTCAGCGATAACATCCTGGATGCGTTCATTCAGCTTGATGTTGTATGCGTATTCATCTCCGGTGATGTGATAGAAGTATCCATACAGAAGTGAACGCGGCAGCCAGAATCCTCTGAATGAAGGTGATGTATAGCCGGCGAACTGCTGCTCCCATTCATGGCTAGGAACGCCGTGATTATCTATCAGCGCATCAGGCAGAAGTGTCATGAACAGCCTTCTGAGACCAAGCGCCTCGGTATGGATAGTATCCATCTTGAAGTGATCATGATAGAACTCCTTGCCGATAGCATTGAATCTTGCGATATGAAGCTTCCAGGTCGGGTTGTCCTGCTGGAGTTCATAGTGCAGAGCCGCACCATCGACATTATCCATAGGGACGATCGTCAGGTTCATCTGCTCTGTCAGATCACTGTACTTGTCATTGGTCAGGAGCTCTCTGAGCAGCATGAATGCCTCGTTGGTGCTCGAAACCTCATTAGCATGATGTCTGCAGATGATGAGTTCTGTCTGATGAGCTGTGATCCTCTTGGTTCTTGATATATATCCGGTCCTGTCAGGTCTGAGCTCTATAGCATAGTGCTCCCTGCCTGTGTAGGATTTGGTAGTGCGGAATACGTTGAGACCTTTGACGTGCTTGAGCTGGTCAATGATCTCCATGCACCTGTCATATCCGATAAGATCGAACTCAGAAATATCGATATCTCTGATATCTACGTCCTTAGGAATCTCTGCCGGTGCTGTGACAAGGATGACATATTCCTTGCCGCAGGCCTCAAGAACAACTTCACTGAAGTGCTCTATGCGCTCTGAGATATCAAGCACTCCGTCTGCGAAGAGCTTTGCATAACTCTCGATGAATTCCTCAGGAACTCCCTCTACAGCAATATGAATGCGGTTGCCTGCATCACCTCTTGAAATACCTGTGACATATACATCGACGTCTTCTCTTCCGAGTGTCGCGCAAATCCGGCGATCCGCTGACTTGACGCAAGGCTCATCAGCCTTCCTTCCGAATACGGAAACCTTCATGTACGGCTTGCCGGTACGCTTGCGTATCTTAGGATATACAAGACCCGGAGCATCTGTAAGAACACCGCCCTTCTCGTTGCCGTAGTTCTTGAAGTAGTCTGTGATCATGAAGTAGATATCTTCATGAAGTGCATCAAGTGATGAATTCAGATCCTCTCTTGATGTGAGTCTCTCGTCAGGCTCACTCAGATCGAGATCGAACTGAAGTCTTCCGAAGAACGGCTGAGCAGCCATGAGGTCTTTGCCCTCCGTATGCTCATCCACATAAGCACGGAGCTCAGTCAGAACATCGCCCTGGATGATATCCCAGACCTTCTCTACATCAGACTCAACACGCTCATCTAAGGTCTCAGCGCCGTTGACTCTGACCCTGAGGTATCCAGTCATCGGATGAACTTTGCCCATGTCCTTGTACTGGTCGATGTAAGGTCTCTCTGAATAAGCGACCTTGTATGTATCTGTCAGGATCTCATTGCCATCAGTGTCAGTAACTCTGACGAGATATGTGATGTCCTGATCGCCCTCATAGGCTCTGAATACTACGTCATCTCCCTCAATGCCTGTAGTTGCAACGATAGTATCCTCTACCGGGTACAGCTCCTGCAGGAATCTGATCGGCATGTCATACCAGTGGTCCGGATTGCCGCCGACATTGTTATAATTAGGAATAGCACCATCTTCGTCCTTCCATGTGGTCTCTCCCGGTGCCAGGAAAGGCTTGAAGGATATCTCGAACTTGCCAACTTTCTTGCCTGCAAGTCTTGGCAGGATGTCTTCATCGATCCATGAGTAGCCCTGCTTGTAGGAGCAGAAAACACGTACATCAGTCGAGGCTGCACCTGCTGCTTCCAGAGACTTCGTGATCTTATCAGCGATCTCGGCTCTGACAGTCTTGTCTTCGCTTACAGCGATCCTTACCTCAACAGCATCTCCACTCTTAACTGACGGATAGACCTTCTCAGCAAGCATTCTGTCAAGGGTATCAACTTCCCATTCAATGTCATATTCCTTGGAATATCTGAGTTCATCATCCTTGTAGCTTACGAACTCTGCCTTAGGGAAAGCCTTCTCTGCGATGGCCTTCCTTGTCTTGATATCCGGATCAACATACGCAGTTGTCTCAGTATCACCCAGAATGCCGAGTGCAGCGAGCTGTCCGTCGAGAGTCCTCATCTGGAATGCGTCAGCAATCTCTGTTACACGGTCAGTCCATGTGTCAAAGCATCCCTGCTGCGGGAATGTCTCACAGATTTCAGCGACAAATCCGACAAGTTCATCACCACTGCCTGAGACTGTTACTCTTACTCCACCATCCTTGTTCTCCTGGACCATGCTGCAGGTATCTGCGTTCCTGAAGACGATACAGTTGCCTGCAGGCTCTTCCTTGCAGAGAAGTCTTCCGCTGTATGCGGTAGTCTCCATGCCAAAGCGGAATGCAAGGTTGCATGCTGCAGCGACAATGCTGTCATCTGCATCCTCTGCCATGACGAAATGTACATTCATCTCATCCGGCAGCTGATCCATGTTGTTGTCTTCAAGAATCGCTCCCTTGGAGAAGACTCGCTCAAGGCCTCTCTTCCTGCGCCAGTCGAAGTCCTGGATAGGCTTTGCGGAGTCCGAAGATGCTACGTAATCAGCAGGTACTGTAACCTGACTTGTCTTGGGCTCTATAGCTGCGAAGTGCGCAAAGTCTGCCGGTACCGGAGTTCCTTCTGTATAAGAAGTTACCGGGAATTCAGCTGCCTCTGTCTGGAAGCCTGTTGCGCGTGCATATTCAACTGCCAGTTCCTTAGCATGCCAGTCCATGCCGCGCTCAAGTCTTATCTTGTCTTTAAGCTGCTTATTCGTAACTATTCCTCCTTTCTTCATTTGATGTCTGATCATGGATCAGACTGTTCAGTAATTGCAGACCGCATCGCATACTCATGTACGGACTGCGGTCTGTTTTTCAAAATCATTGTATCTTTCAGCATCCAACTTGTCAATAATTGTATGGTTTGAAATCCAATATTGTTAACGTGCCCCTGCTTTGAAAAATGTTCTTTAAATGAAAGTGCAGAAATGTTATTTTTTTGTTAGAGCCTAATTGCCTGTAGCAATTATTCAAGGAGATTTGTACAAGATGGCGACTAAGAGAATCAGCACGAAAGAAAAGATAATAGAAGCCGCATGGGAGCTGTTCATGGAGAAGGGTTACGATAATACGACTCTGAATGAAATCATTGAGCGCGCAGGCACTTCTAAGGGAGCTTTCTATCACCACTTCCGTGCCAAGGAGGACCTGCTCTTCAGGATGGCATGGTACTTTGACAGGAACTATACTGACTGGACCGAGACACAGGACATGACGCGCAACAGAGTCGATCTTCTCCACGATTACGTCCTGTATTCAACAGAAGCTGTTGAGAATTCCAGGTATAAGTCCTTCCTCCCAGCACTGTACGGATTCCAGGTAATGACCGAAGGCAACAGATACATCATGGATGAGCGCCGTGAGTATTTCCAGCTTATGTACAAGCTTTTCAGAGAAGGGATACATGCAGGACAGATCAGGGATAACCGTTCGCCGCTCGACTATGCAAGGATCATTGCCGCTTTGCACCGCGGTCTGACATACAACTGGCTGCTCTCACACTGCCAGTATTCATTGGTGGACAGTGTCGACGCACTATTGACACCATACCTTAACTCAATACGAATATAGAATCGAGTAGGGGCTAACTTGTAGCCCCTCTCACACACCGTACGTGCCGTTGGGCATACGGCGGTTCAACCCAATAAGTAGTAATCTACACAGCTGAGAAGTCCTCGCCTTTGATATGCTCCCTTTACGAGAGACAGTGAAAAACAAAACACTGTTAATCGCGAAGGGAGTTTTCTTATGGACAGGAATAAGATTCCAGCAGATGTGAGGCTACACTATCATTAAAGAGATT
>CADABZ010000042.1 GCA_902786355.1 uncultured Eubacteriales bacterium | reverse complement strand
TCTTGAACCGGGAGAGCCACCTAAGGCATGCTTCCGTATCTGCGATGGTGATGAAGTGGAAGCAGTTTATGCTTACTGCAATCTGCACTCGCTTTGGAAGGCTGAATAGGTTTTTGTCAGTATACGAAGGCCAAAATTAAGCTTTTTATGATATGGCTTTCGAAATAGATGTGATTGAGTATCTGAAAGGTAAGGCATAACGGTCTGCGGAACCAAGGACGAGGCAGTTTTCCAGATCCCTCTATGACGGCTCATGAGCAGATAAATGATTTGACGTGGCCTGTTCCTGGAGACAGACTACGTCATTTTATTTGGATAAATGTGATTCCTATTGCCAGAGAAACGAAAAAAAATATATCCGGCGGCTAAACAGAATACAGTTACTTTTTTCGGTCTTGGACTTATCCTTTCCATAAAAGATTTTCACATAAATCATGTAAGGAGGTACATATGACTGAGAATAAGCAAAGTGCACTTGCTGCATACAGGTATCCTATCATACTGATAGTTTTTGTGCTTATCGGTGCAGTGCTGGGAATAATTCTGGGGGATAAAGCATCATTCCTGTTCCCAATCGGGCAGATATGGTTAAACCTGCTGTTCGTCCTGCTTGTGCCACTCATTTTCTTCTCGATTTCAAGCTCAATCTCTAATATTGCAAATACGAGAAAAGTAGGCAAGCTTCTAGGACTGACAATTCTTATATTCATTGTTACAGCTGCTGTTGCCGGAATATACATGTTCATTGTGACCGGAATAATAGTGCCCAAAGACAATTTTCTAAGGAAGACCAATCATTACGATTAGACACTGCGGCAAAAGCATGAATAGTAGTTATTGCCGGCTATAACTCTTGATATGAATCTTAGATTACCAAACTCAATAACATAACACCTACGATCAATGCAGGCTTTTCCTGTCTCTTTTCCATTTGCTTCTATTCCAGCGGCGGCATAATCATATCCGGGTCGAGGAGTTCGTAGTCGTTGTATTGCTTGCCGTCCTGGGCGATGGCTATTAGTGCGCGCATTGCGTAGGTGATGCGGTGTGCTCTCTTGGCGTAGAACTTGATGTATCGTGTTCCATATTCAGGCAGTACTTTATAGAAGCTCGCTTTGGCGTTGATAGGCATGGCTTTGATGAGCTCGTCGCTTGCGAATGTGGCGCCGATGCCTGAGTAGGCTACATTCAATGCTGTAGCGGACTGGCTGAATGAGGCTATGATGTTAGGCTGGTATGAGTAGTGTTTGAATAGCTGGCGGGATTTCACATATGTGTCGGTCTCGGGATTCATCGAAACGAAAGGCAAGCTGCCGAGATAATTGATTGGAAGAGGTTTTTTGTCCGGAGAGAGGTGCCGGTTGTTCATTATGTCATCATGATCAAGGGCGTATTTGCTTACATCACGCTTGAATTTGAGATTATCCGGGACGACGAGTAATAGGTTCTCCCTTACATAAAGATAGTGCTGGAACACTTTGGCGTCCACTTCGCAGCTGTCGATCAGCAGATCAAGCTCGCCATCCGCTAGCTTGCGGAGCAGCACATCAATATTTCCTTCGACGAGCTTGAGCTCTATCGCAGGATACTTCGCAATGAATAGTTTTATTATCGGCGGAAGTATATATGAGATGTTCATATTGCTTCCGCCTATTATAATGCTTCCTTTTGTCAGATTCCGGTAGTCATCGAGGTATGACAGGAAGTCTTTCTCGGATTCTATTATGGACAGAGCTGATGCTACATATTGCTTGCCGCAGTCTGTGAGCCTGATCGGATGAGCGGACCGGTCGAAAAGAGGCTCGCCTATCTGTTTTTCCAGTCTTTTGATCACCATGCTTAGCGCCGGCTGAGAGACATATAGATTAGCTGCCGCCTGTGAAAAGCTTCCGGTTTTGTATATTTCCAGTACATAATCTTTTGCTTCAAACATTGTATTTCTCCAAGAACATAATAAAATCAACAGCTACAAAACTTTATAACACTGAAGTTATAAAACACATTATAAACTATATATTTCCAAATATAAATATCTGATGATAATCTGCAATTAACCGGAGGCAGTGTCCCTTGTCCGGAAAGGGTCTGCCATGAGCGCCGTGACAGGCGACTCCCGGGGAACGGCCGAAATAAACTATTGGGAATCAGTTGGAGGATAGCAGAAGTGAAGATTACTAAAATTCAAATCAATTCACTTGAGGTACCGCTTCTCCACCCGTATCACCTGTCCAAGGAATATGGGATATTCAGTACGGCAACGCCAATAATCGTTTCTGTCTTTACTGATGAGGGGATAGTCGGCTACGGTGAATGCGATCCTTGGCCACTCTTCACCGGAGACAGCGCAGCTAGTTCTGCCCTCATTCTTGAGAAACATCTCGGAACGATGCTTATAGGCGCAGATCCTGAGAATATCAACGAGATCCACAGGACTATGGATGCAACTATCCGCAATCAGCATCTTACCAAGTCCGCCATCGATATGGCTGTATATGACATCTGGGGCAAATCCCGCAATATGCCTGTACACCAGCTCCTTGGCGGGAAGCGCAGAGACAAGATGCGCTGTATGTGGTCAATCGGAGGAAGCACTCCGGAAGAGAGTGCGAAAGAAGTATTGGAGGCCAAAAATCTGGGATACGACGGCTGCATGATCAAGATCGGCGGGCCGGATTACAAGCTCGATGCGGCCAGAACCTGTGCAGTGCGCGAGGCTGTCGGTAAGGATTATCCGCTCATCGTGGATGCCAACCAGGGCTGGGACGTAGATACTGCAATAAGGTACTGGAAGCTGATCAGAAACTGTGACATCCTGTTCTATGAACAGCCGCTGCAGAGCTGGGACGTGGATGGTATGGCACGCGTCCGCAGGGCAATCGACATACCACTGTCCGCAGACGAGGGAGTAATGACTTTGCAGGATGCGAGAGCGCTCGTCAAGGCCGAAGCGGTTGATATCTTCAGTATTAAGGTCACAAAGAACGGCGGCATTATGCCCGCCAAGGCAATCTGTGAGTATGCTGACGCCAATGGGATCCAGGTCTTCTTCAACTCTATGATAGAAGAAGGGATCACAGAGGCGGCCAGTCTGCATATAGGTGTTACCTGCAAGAACATCGTCAATACTATCGGGCATGCATATTTCTCGCCTAACAGACTTGCGAGCGATATCTGCAGCTATCATGAACAGATCCATCCTGAAGAAGGATGCACGTTTGTTTCAGATGAGCCGGGCCTTGGTATAACAATCGATGAAGAGGCTGTAAACCGTTACACAGTTGCCAAGTATATCGTTGAGTAGATATTAGATATGTAGGTTTTGGAATATTAATGGAAGGAGAATAGAAATGGATTGGCTAATATTAGGTTCAGTAATATTCTTCGTTGCGGCCATGCTGCTCGTTGGAATCATAGTATCTAAGAAAGTTAATGACGCGGACGACTTCTTCGCCGGCGGACGTAAAACACCTGAATTCCTGATCGTAGCTACACTGCTTGCTTCCGAAGTAGGCGGAGGAGTAATGATTGGATCGGTAGGATATGGATATTCCCTTGGCTGGGGAGCACTCTGGTATCTCGCACCTATGGCAATCGGACTTGTACTGTTCGGCCTGATCATGGGAGCGCGCCTCAAGAAAGAAGGAGACGAGAAAGGCTATCTGTCGATGTTCGAATGGCTGTCAGGCCGTTTTGGCGACAAAAACGATATCCGTCTCATCGGCGGTATCGTAATGCTGACAGGATTCATCGGATCCCTGGCATCGCAGTTCAAAGCTATGGGCACATCGCTTTCGACAATTGCTCATATCGACCCGGTATGGGGACTTCTGATTGGAGCAATCATCATCATCATCTACGCTTCCCTCGGCGGTCTTATGTCGGTTATGTGGACTGACCTCCTGCAGGCAGCTGTATTCATCTTCGGCATGGTAGTCTTCCTGCCTATGCTCTGCGCAAGACCGGAAGTCGGAGGCCTCGCAAACCTGCTGGCATATGCGGGATCCAATTATCCTGGAGTAATGTCGGTGTCAACTGCTGACTGGAGACTCGGAATGATCTGCACTATGACCGTAGCTCCGTTCGTACGTCAATACTACTATCAGAGGATGTTCGCATCCAAGAGCCCTAAGGTAGCCAGAAACTCAATGCTCTGGCAGGCACTCTTCCTAGTGGTTGTAGCTATATGGACGGTACTCGTCGGTGTCGGTGTAAACATGCTGAACAACGCTCTTGAGAATCCTGAAGGAGCAATGCCATGGGCTCTCACAGAGGTAATGCCAAGAGTAATTGCAGCTGTAGTACTCGGTGCTATCACAGCATGCATCATGTCAACGGCTGATACATTCGTTAACGCAGCCGCCCTGACATTCGTAAGAGATATCTACGGCATCATCAATAAGATCAATGGTAAGGTAATCAGCAAGGAAAAAGAACTCAAGGTCGCAAGATTATCATCGTTCGTTATCGGATGTCTTGCACTTGTAATCGCACTCTTTGCTGCTTCAGTAATGACTGTTATACAGAAAGCCTGGGCTATACTCGGCGGCGGACTCTTCTGCCCGATGGTAGTCTCGTACTTCTGGAAGAAGTCCTCGCACAGAGGCGTCGTCCTCTCGATGGTACTTGGCTTCACCGCTACGCTTCTTTGCACACTCTTCGCTTCATTCAATGCGATTTTTGTCGGACTGCCTGTAGGATTAGTGGCCCTCATCATCGGATCTATTGCAATGCCTGATGAAAAGCCTGCGGTCGCATAGGCTGCGGACACAGATGACAATCACATAATAATTGTGAAAGGAGCTATAGAATGAAAAAGACTTGGGCAATTATAGGTGGTGGTAACGGTGGTCAGTCTATCGCCGGACACCTTGCATCAATGGGTGAGAAAGTCCGCCTGTTCGATGTGGTACCTGCCACTGTTGATGCCATTAACGCAAAAGGCGGAATACAGATACATCACGCGCTTGAAGCATTCGGAGAACTCGAATTCGCTTCTACTGATATGGGCAAGGTCATGGATGGAGCAGATGTCGTTATGATGACTCTCCCTTCCATCTACCATGAGAGCATGGCAAAGCAGATCGCTCCTCATCTTAAAGACGGAATGGTGGTATTCCTTCATCCTGAAGCATCCTGCGGAGCTATTGCGTTCCGCAAGGTGATGAAGGATATGGGATGTACGGCAGACGTAGTAGTCGGTGCAGCCTGCACTCTCCTGTACTCGACAAGAATACAGACACCTGGTGAAGTGTACATATTCAGCATCAAGAACGAGGTGCCGATGGCCGCTCTGCCGGCATGTGACAATGACAAGCTGGCTGCTGCAATCAGACCGGAACTGCCATGGTTCAAACTGGTGTCCAGTGTACTCGAGACAAGTATCGACAACCTCAATGCTATGATGCATCCGGCACCGATGCTGCTTAATACCAGCCGTATCGAGGCAGATCCTTTCGTCCCGTTCCAGTACTATCTTGACGGAATAACCCCGTCGGTAGGAAAGTTCGTGGAAACGATGGACAAAGAAAGAATCGCTATTGCGGAAGCATTCGGTTTCCATCAGAGGTCGATATGTCAGGAATATATAGATATGTATTCCTGCGGAGATGAAACGACACCGCTTTACAGACTTTGCAAAGATAATAAGGGATATGAAGGCATCATGTGCGGAAATACGTTATCCACGAGATACTGCCTCGAGGACATCCCTTATTCACTGGAGGCGATCAGAGCTCTGGGCAAGGTTGCCGGCGTTCCTACACCTTGCATCGATGCGATCATAACTATCGGAAGAGTCACTCTCGCCGGTCAGATCACAGAGGGAAGGACCGGAAAGATGCTAGGTATCGAAGGAATGAGCAAGGAAGAACTGCTCAAATACATAATGGGTTAATAAATCACCTCCTTACTATCGGGGGAGCGCATACGCTTACAGTTTGCGCTCCCCTTTGAGGAACTATAAGACTTATAGCTATAGTGGAGGCCGTTCGTAATGAAGATATATGAAGACAAGACCAGAGTAATGTCCTGGGGTAAGGCACTGGCAATAGGGTTTTCGATGACAGCGATCGCGTACGGCCTGACTGCGTGGTCGCTCCACAGTTTGCTGCTGGACCGGGTATACCTGTACGCAGCGTGCTTCCTTTTTGTCTCTTACTTCCTCAGGAACAAAACAGCAGCTCCGGAGCGGCAATGCTACATAAATATGTATGAAGATTACTTTACCTGCAAGGGCATGTATGGATCATTGCAGCGCGGGAAGAAGCCGAGATATGTCAAAGAAGGCGAACAGTTCAGTTACGCCGATGTAAGTTTTGTGCACCGCAACCAGATCAATCTGATAGTTGATGTCGGTGACATCCGGGTGATGCTGCTGTCGATGGAGAATGCAAAAGAAACCGAAAAAAGGCTCAAAGCGAAAGTCGGGGAGTACAGTTCGTAGGGGATGGGAGAGAGAATGGTTTCTGGACTAAAGAAATCTGCTGTATTCTGGATGATAGTTTCTGTCATGGGATTCTCATTCATGCAGTTATTCGTAAAGCTGTCAGGCGAAGACATATCGGTCTATCTGCAGGTGCTCTGCCGGAATGCTCTGGGAATGATCATCGCAGGCTATTATGTCAGGAAAGAAGGTCTGCCGGTATTCGGACCGGCCGCCGAGCAGCCATATCTTTTTGCCCGCTCGATTGCGGGATTCCTGGGGCTCGTCACGTTCTTCTGCGCCACGAGACTCGGAGACATTGCCGACGCTACGATCATCAACAGGACGGGACCTTTTTTCACCACGCTGTTCTCGGTGATCTTCCTGAAGGAGAAGACCAGGCTTCCGCAGTGGATAGCGCTGATGCTTGTATTCTGCGGCGGACTTATTGCCGGGAACCCGGGCCTGAGCTCATCTATGGCGCCAATGCTGCTCGCACTGGCATCTGCAGTGTGTAATGGGATAGCATATACGCTCCTCGCGCATTTCAGGGACAAAGTACCTGCGATGACTGTGGTGATGCACTTCTCGGTAGTGTGCGTCATATGCGCTCTGCCGTTTGTTATCAAGGCTTTTACGATGCCCGGTGCACGGGACATTCTCATGCTGGCAATGATAGCACTGACCGGCTGCCTTGGCCTTATCTCAATTACCATTGCGTACAGGCTGGCCCCGGCATCTGAAATATCGATATATGATCAGCTGGGCATAGTGATGTCTGTACTGATCGGGTGGATATGCCTGGGAGAGACCCCATCCGTGTCCACAATAGCCGGAGGACTGATCGTACTGACAGTCTCATCATGGATCTTCTTCTATAACAAAAATAAGAATACAAATCATAAGGAATAAAAAATCCTTACAATACCTTATATAATGCGTGGGAAGGGCTGCAGACTTTTGCTTTAAGAGTCTGCATTTTTCTTGGAAAAATGTTTGTCGTTGCCTGACATGTCCCCTGCGTGCTAATCTCTGATTACAAGACAACGCGTTATGTTTTTGAGAATGCACATGTGTAAGGAAAATAAGATCATCTACAACAGAGCAACGCAAAGCAGGCGGCTGCATCCACCGGATATTCCTGAAAAAGAGTGGAGTGATTTCAGATGTGACTATGAGTCTGGTATGACACTTAAGATGATCGCTGAGAAGTATTTCTGTGATCCGAGGACTGTCAGAAAATGCATAATGACAAACAAGTCCAGTAGTGCAATTGGCAAACAGTCTGAACCAACAAAGCTTGCAGCGTATGTTGAGCAGATAGACAGCTTATATCAGGACTTCATTCTCATACAGCAGACATTGCATAAGAAACCGGGGATATGCGAAATAAGCAGAAAGATCACCAGGATACTTGCAGATGAAGGATATACCGGCAGCGAGCGCACTGTCCGCAACTATCTGAGAAACACTTATCAATTTGTTACTGACCCGGATGAACCGTGGGAGGAGATATAAAAATGCTTAAGGTAAGATCGACACCTAATCTATACGGCGTGACCCTCATGGGTGACTATGATGATCTGGATAAGCTCTATGACAGTATCAGCAATTATCTGGCATTCTATCAGGATAACAGCGTATGGTTCCCATATCCTGAGTATGAATACATGCTCTCACTTAATTATGATATCCGCCACTGCTATCAGGGAGACAGGGGATATGAAGCAGTAGATAACTGTGCTGACCGCTTTGAGGCGTATGGATCTCCGGATTACGGACTCCCGGCCGAAAGCAGAAAAGAATACAGGAAGCTGTACAAGGATTTCAAGAACGGCAACCTCTACTATAAAGTCGAGATACTGTATCCTCTCATACTGCACTATATGATTACTTTCGAGCAGATCCTTGAGGATGAACCTACTGAGGACTGGCTTGATACTGAAAATGAGATCGGAGACAAATGGAGTGAGCGGTACTCGATGATCGA
>CADABZ010000041.1 GCA_902786355.1 uncultured Eubacteriales bacterium | reverse complement strand
AGACCGATTGCCTTGCTCATTCTAACAGCTTAAGCAACAAGAAGGATAACATCCTAACTGGATGTTAGGAGTATTAACCACAAATATATTGTAGTAGAATGGAGAACTGGTTATAGTTCCGGAGGAGGCGACAATAGTTAAGAAAATCTTCGACCTGTATGCAGAGGGGTATTCAATTCGTAAAATCTGCAGTTATCTTGAAGACAACGGAATAAAAACCAAAACGGGCAAAACAAAGTGGGCGCCGAATGTCATAGGAAAGATGCTGCATAATGAAAAATATAAGGGCTGCACATTAATGCAGAAAACCTATGGCGAGGATCTGCTTTCAGGAAAACGGAAGAAGAATCGTGGGGAGATAAAGCAGTATTACTACGAAGATACACATCCTGCAATCGTAAGTAAAGAATTGTATGAAAAAGTGCAACTGCAGCTCAATGCAAAATGATATTGTTGATGCACTTTACGATGACATTTATAATTATAATTGGAGTGAGATAATAGATAATGAGGGATAGAAATGATGAGCAACTATGACACAGAAATTGTGATCTACCAATCTGAAGACGGGCAAACAAAAGTTGATGTCAGATTTGAGGATGAGACAGTATGGCTATCGCAAAAGCAACTAGTAGAACTGTTTCAGAGCAGTAAGGCTAATATCAGTGAACATATCAAATCGATATACGATGAGGGAGAACTTGATGAAGCATCAACTGTTCGGAAAATCCGAACAGTTCAAAATGAGGGATCAAGGGAAGTAACACGAAATATTACGTATTATAATCTTGATATGATCATATCCCTTGGATACAGAGTCCATTCACACATAGCTACACAGTTCAGAAGATGGGCAACCGAGCATCTTAAAGAGTATCTCATCAAAGGATTTACGATGAATGATGAGAAACTGAAGAATCTTGGTGGTGGGGACTATTGGCATGAGCTTCTGGAGCGTATCCGTGATATCAGATCTTCAGAGTGACAGTGCAGAGTCAATAGCCTTTTTTAAGATGGTCCAGAATAAACTTCATTATGCAGCTCATGGACATACAGCTGCGGAAGTCATATATGAAAGAGCAGATGCGGAAAAACCTTTTATGGGCCTCACCAGTTTTTCAGGAAGTAATCCGGCAAAGAAGGATGTAACAATCGCGAAGAACTATCTCACTGAGGATGAATTGAAGATTCTGAACAATCTTGTGTCAGGATATTTCGATTTTGCTGAAATTCAAGCAATGCGTCATAATGTAATGCACATGAACGACTATGCTGAACAACTTGATAGGCTTCTGGAAGCACAAGGAGATCCTGTTCTTGACGGGGCTGGAAAAATCAGTCATAAGCAGGCTGTTGATAAAGCAATCGATGAATACAGAAAGTATCAGGTAAAGACATTAAGTCCTGTCGAGAGAGATTATCTTCGCGTCATCGAAGAGATAGATCGAAGCGTAAGTGAGGAGATTCGAGATAAGAATAAAAAGGGAAACTGACATGGGACTGATTGAAACTGCAAGTGCTAATTCAGTTTGGCGTGGAATGGACTATTATGAAAACAGGAAAGTTGTTTCGTGGGCGCAAACAGGAACATTTGCCTATGATGGCATTGTCTCCGGCTCGGAAGGAAACAAGTATACTGTTCATATCGAAACGAATCATCCGAGACGATCTACCTGCAATTGTCCGTTTGCGGAAGGACGCAGGGTTGTTTGTAAGCATATGATAGCGCTGTACTTTACCGCAGTGCCGAATGCAGCTGACGATTTTCTCAGACAAGTTGAGGAATGGGAAGCCGAAGAACAGGAACGAGAAAAACAACACTATGAAGACCTCCGCAAGTATGTAAATCAACTTAGCAAAGCTGAACTGCGAGAGCGATTATATGACGCGTTAGTTGAACTTGAAGAGAGAGACAACTATTGGAGATGAGCGTTGCATAAATACTAATCAGAATGTAGTCGGACCAATAAGATTGTATCTTTTCTGAGATAACTGAGATCAGACAATTGTTTCCGTTCTGGGATAACCGACACACATCGAATGTGTCTCACTCATGAGACACTTCTGAAATCTTCACAGTAATACGGTTGAAAAAACTGTTTTTCTTGATATAATCGAGCCATCGATACAAGCAAATCGGAGACAGGGCTCTCCGATTTTTTTATGCCTCGGGAAACCGGGGCTTTTTCATTTATAGCGAAAAGGAGGAGCATTATGAACAAGAATGAAATCATATTATTTGAAACTGACGACAATGAAGTGTCATTGCAGGTACAGATGCAGGATGAGACTGTGTGGCTGTCACGCAATCAGATGGCTGAGTTGTTTGACAGAGATGTCAAAACAATCGGCAAGCACATCAACAATGCAATCAGAGAAGAACTTGCTGGACAAGTGGTAGTCGCAAAATTTGCGACCACCACTCAGCATGGTGCTATTCCAGGAAAGACTCAAACGCATATGACAGAATTTTACAATTTAGACGTAATCATTTCTGTCGGCTATCGAGTCAAGTCTCAGCGTGGCGTGGAATTCCGCCGGTGGGCAAACTCGGTGCTGAAAGACTATATTCTCCGTGGTTATGCTGTTAATGACAGAAGAATCAGCCAGCTCGGTCAGATTGTACAGATCATGAAGCGTGCAGAGGATCAGCTGGATGCACAGCAGGTGCTTTCTGTTGTAGAGAGTTATTCAGCTGCTCTGGATATGCTGGATGATTATGATCACCAGACGATGTCCAAGCCTAAAGGAAATAAGGCAACATATGTACTGTCTTATGATGAGTGCCGGGAAGTCATAGACAAAATGAAATTCGCCTCAGACAGCGACCTTTTCGGGAATGAAAAGGATGATTCTTTCAAGGGGTCAATAGGCGCGATATATCAGAGCTTTGACGGAAAAGATCTGTACCCTTCACTGGAAGAGAAGGCTGCCAATCTCCTGTATTTTGTCACTAAAAATCACAGCTTTTCAGACGGCAACAAGAGAATTGCGGCTACGATGTTTCTGTACTTTCTGGATAAAAATAAAGCCTTGTTTGTTGAAGGATCTAAGCGAATAGCGGATTTCACGCTTGTCGCTCTGACGATCATGATTGCAGAGTCCAAGCCCGAAGAAAAAGAGATGATGGTAAAAGTAATTATGAACTGTATGGTATAAGGAGGACAAAAATGGAACCGGTAAATCTCAGTATCCTTGTAGTGAATTGTAAACAGTATATACCGTCTTACAATTGGTACTTTTGCAAAAGCGGAAGATATTTCTGCGGAACAGCAAATTCACCTGATGATATATGTTTCAATGAAGCACGCTTAAAAGGATTTAATGATTCTGACGACTATGTATTGATGCCGGAATGTCCGGGAATGACTGATGAGGAAGCAGCTGTAGTATTAAAATGGTGGTGTAGACAAAACAATATTCCATATAATGACGATATGAATAATATCGATGGTATTATAAATGTGAAGATGAGGGCGATAATTACTCGCCGATAGTACTCTTAACTTAATGACATTGCCGCAAGCGGTCCCCCTTGTGACAAGCATATCTCGTTCGTCTAAAGCAAAGGACACGGAGCTACGGACTCCGGAATGCGGGTTGGATTCCTGCACGGGATACCATGATTCTCTCGTCTAACTGGTAGGACACCGGCCTCTTAATCCGGGAGATGTGAGTTCGAATCTCACGGGGATCACCATTACAATCGAATATCCGCTAATGCTTTTGATCCAACTCGGTGCAGAAGGCTTGACAACCGGCCGAGGTGCGATGAATTTCTCAGTGAGAATCCCGAGGGATACCTTGGGAGAGGAGCTGCTGTATATCAGCGATGATATGCGGGAAGGCAGAAACTGCCAACAGGAAAGTCGCAGCACCGTGTGATAGTGAGATAAAAGTTACTGGACTCGTGGGGCGGGCAATAGACGCTCCAGTGGAGAATAATCCTGTATGCCTTATCACTGGCAGGATAATGAAACAGCAGGAAAGCCACCAACCGTCCGAGAGTTGATGTCAGGAAACTGGCTATAACACGAGAAACAGGTGCGAGTAGCCTAAACTCTCAGCAAGAAATCGGTCTTTGTCAACCGATAGACAGTCATGCTGAAGTTAAGTGAAAGATATGGGCGCCAATCCCATGTGGTCACGGCGAAAGCGGTGTGGAAATGCCAGGGGTCGCTCCCCGAAGCACAGCGTCACATCACCACTGAACGAATATTATCGAGGATCATACGGCATCCCGAAGGGGAGGATGAAAGGCATTAGCGGGTATTCGATGAAGAAGCTCCTGTATCCCAACAGGTAGAGGAAGCGGTCTTAAAATCCGCACAGTGCAGGTTCGAATCCGGTCAGGAGCACCAATTATTGCGGAGTGGTAGCAGCGGTAAGCTCGTCAGCCTCATAAGCTGAAGGTCGAGGGTTCGAATCTCTCCTCCGCAACCATTTTTAAACTATAGCTTTACTATTCAAGGGCCTGCACCCATGCTATATTAACTGCAGAAAACAGGCCTTAGGGCCGGAAAGGAAAAAGAAATGACTTACAGACTCATATGCGTACAGATCAATAGATTCGAACAAGACTTCCATATCATAGATTGGGAGAATGACTTTGTGTGCAAATATGAGATGAGATGGAGAGATGTGCTGCAGCTGAGTTAGTGCCGGCCTAATAGATAATGACATTATGTCCGCTTGTCTCATATCTGGGATAAGCGGATTTTTTTACGGAGGAAAAGAAATGAGAACAGGATTGAACGGCGACAAGATCCCGGCCGTAAATCTTAAGAAGACAGGTGAGAATATCAGAAGAATGAGGAAAGAAGTAGGCATCTCGGTACGAGAGCTTCAGGTAATCTTCGGATTTACCAATCCGCAGTCGATTTATAGCTGTCAGAACGGCAACAGCCTGCCAACGATCGATAACCTTATCATCCTGGCAGCAGTACTGGGAACTACGATCGATGAGATCATCGCTGTTGATACTGACGAGCCGGAAGAAAGCGAAATCTCGTGCTTTTATCCCCAAATAAAAATGTTTAATACGGTCTCTTAGCTCAATAGGCAGAGCGGCACCCTGTTAAGGTGAGGGCTGCAGGTTCGATTCCTGCAGAGACCGCCACTTATCCTGATAGTTCAACGGCAGAACAACAGTCTCCAAAACTGCAGATGGAAGTTCGAATCTTTCTCAGGGTGCCATGCGCTTTTAACTCAGTTGGTCCAGAGTACTCGTCTGATACGCGAGCGGTCCGTGGTTCGAATCCACGAAGGCGCACCAATAAGGTCCCCTCGTCTAAAGGGTAGGACACCAGACTCTCAATCTGGAAATGCCGGGTTCAAGTCCAGCCTTCACTACCACAAAGCTCAATCCGATGTGATTCTATTTGGCGGAATTCGAAAATAATTACATCTGGCAACTAAACAAAATACAGTTACTTTTTCCGGACTTAGTTTTATTCTTTCAGTAAACAATATTTCACATATATTACATAAGGAGGTACATATGACTGAGAATAAGCAAAGTGCTTTTGCAGCGTACCGGTACCCTATCATATTGATAGCTTTTGTACTTATCGGTGCAGTGCTGGGAATTGTACTGGGGGATAAAGCATCATTCCTCTTCCCGATTGGTCAGATATGGCTCAACCTGCTGTTCGTACTGCTTGTGCCGCTGATTTTCTTCTCAATCTCAAGCTCAATCTCTAGTATTGCGAACACTAGAAAAGTAGGTAAGCTTCTGGGACTGACAATTCTTATATTTATTGTTACAGCAGCTATTGCCGGAATATTCATGTTCATCGTGACCGGGATATTTGGAGTAGACACTTCAGTACAGATGTCTGCTGAAGAGGCTGCGATAGATGCTGCTGAATCATCAGTCGGACAACAGATAGTTGATACTTTCACTGTGAATGACTTTCCACTGGTGATCTCACGCTCACACATACTTGCTCTGATCGTATTCACAGTATTTTTTGGAATTACAGTCTCACAGCTAGGTGAGAAGGGCAAGGCGATTGCAGAATGGCTCAGCAACATGTCTGCGATTTTCTACAAAATGGTAGACCTGCTCATGAAGGTAGCTCCACTCGGACTTATGGCATATTTTGCTAATCTGACCGGAACCTATGGCGCGGATCTTCTCAAGAGCTACGGCAAGGGACTGCTGATCTACTATCCTGCAACTATAGTATATTTCTTCGTGTTCCTTGCACTTTATGCTTTTGTAGCCGGGGGATCATGGGGAGTTAAGAACTTCTTCAAAGTAATATTTGTACCGGCTGTAACAGCTCTTGGAACACGCTCATCCGCAGCGACTATCCCACTTCAGCTCGAAGCTTGCGACAAGCTGGGAGTACCTAGAGAAGTAAGCTCTGTAGTTGTTCCTGTAGGTGCTACATGCCACATGGATGGTGCCTGCATAGCGACTATATATGAGATTGTATTCTGCTGCGTAATGTTTGGACATCCACTGCACAGCATCGGGGACTTCTTCTTCGCACTGGTAGTAGCTGTAGCAGGATCCGTTGCTGTTTCATCAGTACCAGGCGGCGGAGCTGCCATGGAGACCATGATTATATCATCTTTCGGATTCCCTACTAACGTACTGCCTGTTCTGATTATGATGACACAGCTGTTTGATGCAGGATGTACTCTTGTAAACTCCTGCGGAGATACTGTAGCATCAATGCTTGTTACACGCTTCCTGTACGGAAAAGACTGGTTCAGGAAGCATCTTACAGGAGAACATGAGCAGAATGTGGCTTAGAAAGGGAGATGGTCATATGAGCGATACAGCAATCTTTTACAGCCATGAGACAGAAAACCACTATGGCAGATTCATTGCTCGGCCAGACCTGACGGGAATCCTAATTCCGGGAGCAAGGGGCAAGCTTCTTACTAAACTGTATCTTACAGCCGGAAGGGAAAAGCATCCTGTGATCCTGCTTCTCCATGGAATACCGGGGACCGAGCAGAACATTGACCTTGCACAGTATTTCAGACGACAGGGCTTTCATGTACTTGTATTCCACTACAGCGGAAGCTGGGGAAGTGATGGAGATTACTCACTGAAGAACAATCTTGAAGATGCTGATACAGTCCTTGACTACATAATTGAGAATGAACAGTATTCTTTCGATAAGGACAGAATATTCGCTGTCGGACACAGCCTCGGTGGTTTCGTATGCGGACAGCTGATTGCACACCGCAGAGAAATCAAGGCCGGAGCACTGCTGATGCCGTGTGATATCGGGAGACTTCCGGCCATAAAGAAGGAGAATCCAAAACTATATGATGATCTGATAGCGCTTCTTGATGAGAGTGCTGACTGGCTTCATGGGACAAGCGGAGAGGCCCTGCGTAAAGAGGCCGAAGAAAATGCAGACAACTTCGCACTTGAGACCATAGCCCCGCTGCTGACAGATGTGCCGCTCCTATGTTTTACAGGAACTCTTGATGAAATAACTCCTAATGAAATATGTTGCAGACCAATGAGAAATGTTATTATAAAACATGGAGGAACCAGGCTCAGGCACATCAGTTATCCTACCGACCACTTTTTCTCGGATTATCGTCTGACAGTGGCGAAAGACATAAGTGATTTCCTTCTGGAGCAATGCAAAAACAAATGAATTATGCAGTGGGCTGCCATAGGACAGCCCATTTGGCATATCGGGGGGTACCGAAATGAATCAGAATGATGTTAACACCGAAGGCTCTTCAGAGTCACTGGTTTCCCTTAAGATCCAGAGTAGTCAGAGGAGACTATATGCGCTCATGTACAGGGCGGGATATAAGAAATCTGCTCCAGTGATCATAATTGCACACGGAATACCGGGACATGAGAAAAATATTGCTTTGGCTCAGCAACTGAGACAGTCCGGTTTTAATGTCCTGATTTATTCTTACAGCGGAAGCTGGGGAAGCGAAGGCCATTTCTCTTTTGCAAACTGTGTGGAGGATGAGATAGCTATTGTAGACTTTGTGCTGAATGACAATAAGTACAACCTGGACAAAAGCAACATTTTCCTTATAGGTCACAGCTTTGGTTGCTATGTGGCTGCCAAAGCTATGATGGAAAGGAAGGAGATCAGAGGGGCTGTCTTCATGATGCCGTATGATATAGGAAGGCATTATCAGGCAGGAGTGACTGATGCCTCTGCCCGTAGCAGTCTGAGAACACTTCTCAAAGAGGTTGCCATGTTCATACCGGGAACAAACAGTGATGATCTGTATGAGGAGGTTAAAGCAGATCCTGACTACTATTCGTATTATCCATTCGCCTGTGAACTTGCACAGAAGCCGATATTCTGGGTCAGCTGCTATAATGATCCGCATGCTCCGGAGTACATACACACGATACCTTTCATGGAACTCATAAAGGACTCACGGAAAACCAATGTCATTTGGAAAAGATATCTGACGGATCATTATTACGGCGGTATTCTGCCACTCATAACTAAGGAAATAGTGCAATTTCTCAGAGACAGCATTAAACAGAATTCAGTCAGATCTACATTGGATTTCACAGATAAACTAAATCAGCTGATCGAGAGGGAATATCAGTCACTGAATACAAATACCGCAGCGGCATCTTTTCAGCTGAGCGAAGCGTATTTCTCTGATCTGGTGAGAAAGAAAACCGGCAGGACCTTTACTGAGCTTCTGAGGAAATATCGCATGGAAATGGCAAAAAAACTGCTTGAAGAAACATCGATCAAGATAGAAGAAATTGCCTTCCTTGTGGGATATAATAATGAATACTATTTCATGAAGCACTTCAAGAAAGAAGAAGGGATGACGCCAACAGAGTTCAGAAAATCAAATACAGAAAAATAGGCAAGTAATTCATAGGCTTCGTTTTCCTGAAAAGAATAGCAATGCCCAGGATCAGACGATTGAAGCAGTCAATGAAGTGCAAATGGCTGGTTTTCAGCCCCTTTGCATATTTATACATCGATATACATTGGCGCAAAAATATGCATATAAACGTGTATTTTTTCCATATAGGTCTGCCCGGTCAAAAACGTTTTTTCTATCTACACCGACACACATCGAAACATGTTGTCTCTTAGTGAATACGAGCGTTAGCGAAGTATGAACTTAGAGACACAGTTTGCCAGAGCGGTCGGAGAGTGCAAGCGATAGCGATGCACGATCCGGGCACCGCGGGACGGCAGGTGGTCGCGAAAAAACAAAGGGTAGAACTCTACCACCTAAGGTTCAGCCTCACAATCGAATAGGAATTTGAATAGAGAAGCTGCAGATGCGGGAGTGATCCGAGATCTGCAGCTCGCTTTGTTTCAAGACAAACGATTGAGCTTTGTGCTGAAGGAATTTTAGATTTCGCAACCAGCCTTAACATTTCAGGCATATAAATGTTCGGTTTGGTTGGTAGACATGGGTATGCCTTGCAATTATGATAATGTAAAAAATAATTGCAAAAGTGAGAAATATATGAGAAAACATTACTTAGACAATATCA
>CADABZ010000040.1 GCA_902786355.1 uncultured Eubacteriales bacterium | reverse complement strand
AAGCAACCTGCATATCGATAGCATTTACTTTTTTCTCGGTGTCAAAGCCCTTCTTCCCCAGCTTGTCCAGAAGCTTCTGTATCGATTTTTCCATCTTCTTTATCCTCCGTTTTGTTTCTTTTCATTATTGGTTTTATGCAAAGCACCTGCTGTCATCGAGCAGTTCGTTACCATAAGCTGTAAACGTGTACCAGTAGGTATGATCGAACTTGTCATCATTGAATACTCCGACCTTCACGATTCCCTTTTCTACCAGCTTGTTGACTGAGTGCCGCACCATATCCTCAGTCAGAAATGGTATGTGAACTGTTATTGTTTTCTGAGTGCACTTGACCCAAAAGTATCCGTGTCTGTATGTCGTTTCATCACTTGTAACCTGCAGATCCCTGATAAAATCAGCAATGACCGCTTCTCTGAGTCCACACACAGCTGCGATGTCCATGTTGAATTTCCTCTCGTTGTAATTCATCGTTACTACCCTCCATGTTTTCCAAAGGAAAAGAGGCGGCTGCTTGCTTAAGCTTCCGCCTCTGCGTCAGTTGTGCTATTTGCAATCAGGCAAACATCTCTGCGTCCTCTTTCGCCTGTCTGCGTTTTTCTGCATACTCTCTTATCACAAAGAAGAGCATTCCTCCAAACGCTGCAGTAAATATTCCAAGGTAGAGCAAGAGTGGTGTGCTGTCACCTGTCTTCGGACCGCCGAATGGGATCCTGACAGTCTGCTTGCCATCATTTATGTCCTTATGCTCACCTACAAGTTTTTCATCAGTCGCGTCATTGTCAGTCGTACCAATGAAATAACATTCTTCGAAGGCAGTCATCATGCAGCCACTTGAGCTGTCATAGTTTCTGATTGGAAGAGTTACAGTCACAACTCCGTAACGATTCTCTTCAGTTACTTCAAAATGAGTCTCTCCTCCTGATCCGTCAATTATCTTGCCAGTCTCCTGATCGACAAGCCAGCCCTTCATGACATAACTGCCAGGGAGCAGATTGTCATAGGATACGATATCTCTGACTTCTTCACCTACAAGTGCAGCCTTTGTTCCGATCTTAGGGATGCGGACAGACTGCGGAGCATCATTGATCTCTGCATGGACCGCAACAGGTCCGTAAGTCGTCCTGCACTCCTCAAAAGCAACCACAGTTTCACCCTGCAGCTCCACACCATTGAATTCGAACTCGATCTCAACTGTGCCATCTGTATCGGATGGAGTGAATCGCTTTGTAGTTGTAACAGGCTTGCCATTGTTCTTGACTGGTTTGCCTGTCCTCTGGTTCATAAGTGTACCAACCATGTCATAAGAATTACCAGGAATCAGATTCCTGTATTCGACCACGTCCTTGATCCTTACTGTCTGGCCGCCATATGCGATATGATCGCCGGTTTCAATGTCAGTTGCTGTAGTATGGATCTCCGGTACAAACATCGTCTGATCCTCATCATCCGGATTCTCATGCTTGTTGATCTCGATTCCATTGATGAGCAGGACTTCATATACAACCAGATCATGGTTTGCAAGTTCTGCAGCATCGAATGTGAACTCAACATCTACGGTTCCGTCAGCAGTCTTCGGAGTAAACTTCTTTGTTGCAGTTATATCCGTAAGTTTGCCGGTCGTCTTGTCGAAGATGGTTCCTTTGATCTCATATTCACTGTTTGGCGAGAGATTCTCAAACTTGACAGTGTCTACGATCGTAACATTCTCAGCTGCAAGGATATTATGGCTCTTAGAAGCCTTGTCGAGAGCAGTTGTAGCTACGATGCCGCCGTAGTGGATCGACTGCTCCTCATCCCCGATCTCTTCATGCTTCTGAAGTTCGACCGGCGTCTCTTCATCATGGACCTGACTTGTTCTGTACAGGGTCTCAAATACTACCGCAACAGTGTCAGTAGTGAAGTGTGAATAATCAACTGTGAACTCTACGTCCACCTCCATCTTATCGCTGGTAGCAGTGAATGGCTCCGACTCAGCTGTCACAGGGTTTCCTTCTGAGTCCGTAAATGCTTCACCGGAAGCCTTGTCCATCATGATTCCCTTGATGACATACTCTCTGCCTTCATAGAGTCCGGTAACTTTGACCTTATCTACGATGGTTGAACATTCAGCGAATATGCCCTGATGTGACTGTGTTGCATCATCAAGAGCAGTAGTACCGATTGTGATCGGCTTGTTCTTCATCTCAACAGAGTTCTCGATAACATTTTCTTTGATCTCGAACTGGATGTCTTCGGCAACATCATAGCCATACGGAGCTGTGATCTCACGAAGTGTGTATTTTCCGTCAGGAAGAGCCCATACGATGTGTTCTTCTGTGGTCGATGTCCACTCCTCAACTACCTGATCATCAGCATCGATTATCTGGAGCTTAGCTCCCGGAAGCTCTTTACCTGTAGCTGCATCAGTCTTACTGACATGTGTCTCATGCGGCCAGTCGTTTGATGTTACTGTGTAATTGAAAATCTCAGTGCTCTCATTTTCAGCTCTCGTTCTGAAAAGATGCTTTCCATCACCATATTCACCGGTAATGGTCTTAGTTATAGCTTTACCATCTTCTCTGTAACCGCAGACCACTTCAATCTTACCGGATTTGATTTCTTCGGTCTTTCCACCCTTAAGTTCATACTTATCGATCACATACCCAGGGGATGCTTTTATCTCCTTTACGTAATATGTTCCAGGCTCAAGGTCATCACCTATGGCTTCAGGTCTGCCTGCCATTCTCTTGGTGAGATATGCTTCGCCTTTTTCATCTGTAGTGATAGTTCCCACGATCTCAGGCTTCTCTGTCTCATCATTATCGAAGTATACTTCGTACTTAGCGCCAGCAAGCGATCCGAATTTGCTCTTTCTCTCATCGCTTGCCTGTCCCTTGGCAGTAGATGTCCCTGATTCAGCGTCAAGCTTTTTGACGCCGATAGTCACATGCTGAGGCTTATTCGGAACATTGACCTTTGTAAGGATCTTTCCGTCTGCAGTCGCATCCTCTGTATATACACTTGCAGCTGCACCATTTGATGGCTGATATACCTTGCCGTGGTAGATCTTCTCGAAAAGCGAAAGTCCTGTAGGTGACTGTGTCTCTTCTATCGTGTAGAAACCACAAGGCATGATACGGTTGCCTCCTTCTGTCAGGAACTCATCACCGCTGACAGTATCATCACTGTTCCAGTCAAATCCTGCCATGATCACAGTCGGATCGTCTGTCGGCATCTTTCTTGTCTTGAATGTCCACTGGCGCGCAGGAGTCTTTTCTGAAAGATCAACTATAGCCGGACCGATATCGTTCTCATCGGCATATGGCACGGTCACATCGTAGTACTTGATAGTGAACTCAGCATTGACAAGGCGCTTCCAGCCCTTTGCACCGGTAGGATCGAATTTAAATACTGTAAATCCGGGGTTCTTATATGTTGGCTCTTCTGTAGATGTGACTTCATAAGCTTTCTCCTCATGAGCTTCTGTAAGGGTGAAACTATAGGTCTTAGGATCCTTTTTGAATCCTTTCGATGCCTTCGTCTCCTTGATCCAGTAAGCACCCATATCCACTCTTACAGGTGAAGTCTGTCCAAGAACGTCAGTCTTGAAAACAACTTCCTTGCCAGCGGTGTCTTTTGCGATCTTTGTGCATGCAGAATCACAGTACATAGTGTACTCGGCGCCTTTGAGAGTGTAATTATTCGAAAACTGCAGATAGTCAACGTCTGTAACAGCTGCTTTCTTGACTACCCTCACCTGCGGAATCACGTTTGGCTCTTCTACGGTCATGTCCTCCTGTACAGTGCCGGTGCCTGCAAGCTTGTATCCCTTAGGACAGCTGACTTCTTTAACGTAGAACTCTGTACCATCAAGCTTCTTCAGAGTAATGGTCTGGCTCTCTCCGCTGTGACCTGTAGAGTCAGCTTTGATAGTGAGAAGCGCATTGTTGCCCTTGATGTCTGTTGCCTTCTGAGTGCATGCCTCATCCGTATAGATCTGGAACTGCGCTCCACCAACGTTGTAGTTCTCAGGATGATTGTAGTGAGTCTGCGGATCAACCTTCTTGACCTTTACATCGATCTGAGGTGTATAGGTTAGTGTTGAAGTTCCGGCCATCGTCTGGGTAGCAACGTGGAAGTTACTAAGTTCTCCGTAAGATACATTATGACGGTCTCTCGGATAGAAGGTGACATCATAAGTGACTTTGCCCTTCTTGCTGTCCACGCTAACGACCTTGGCGACATAAGAGAATTTGGCTCCCTTGAGAGCCAGTGCCTTGGACTTACCGGAGATACAAGCTGTACCGATCACCTTGCCCTTGAGCTTTCCTGTAGTACACTTGATATCTGCATGTGAAGGACCTGAACCCCAGTTGTATGTCCAGGAGACGCATACAGCTGATCCTGTAAACTTGTCACCCTTCTTGATAGATGAATGGACTTCAGGATCACCATTTCCATAGTATTTACCTTCTTCATCTTCCGCAGTGATGAAGTTGTAGGATACTGCTGCATTAGGATCATTCGGATCTCCATCGATCGTTTCTCCGATGTCCTCAGGCGTGTCAGTAACCTTTACATATACAGTACATTCGCCCGTTGTACCTACTGTCGCATATTTGCCCGGCTCACTGACTGTGATGATAGTCTTCGCATTTTCCAGATCATTACCAACACCGATGTTCAGACACTTGCTGTCAACGCCTTTGAAGATGATGTCAGAGTTGGCATTCAGTGTCATAGTGTCATTGTTGTTTATGGTGATATCGTACTCGACGCTTAGATCCCCTGTTTCAGGGTCAATGCTGAAAGCCGATTCGCTGACTCCTTCGATCCAGGCTTCAAGCTTGTCTGCTCCATCAAATACGAACTTTACTTCCTGACCACCTTCCGGAAGATCAGTCTTTTCATCCGTTTCCACGCCTGTTCCATCATCCTCAGCAGGCTCTGCCGGATCCGATGAAGCAGCTTTTAGTGGAGATGATGCGGATTGTTTGGATGCTCCTACAGGCTCTGTTTTCTGAACTGTTTCAGCCTCGCCAGCAGTTTCAGTTGCAGCTTCTTTTGCAGTATCCGTTACTGTTTCCGCCTCTGTTTCGGTCTTATCTTCGGGAGGCTGAGTCTCGGTCTTACTCTGCTCTTCTTCTGTAACCTGCTGTATCGGATCAGCTTCTGTGCTTTCTGTCGCGTAGGCAAGCAGAGGCATGGTTGAAGCCAGCATGCAGAAAACAAGAAGAATGGCAAAAAGCCTTGTCTTTACTCGTTCTTTACACATATTAGTTATTCTCCTTTCTGCTAGATACACATGAATGCGAGGATGATCACTGGTAGACTGAGAACTACGCAGATCCCTGTCAGTATCCAACTGAGCCTGTTAGCTGCTTTCTCACTTAGATAGAGCTGCACTCCTGTCTCATCTGTGCACATGATCACTTCGTCTTTGGTTTTTATGTCTTTGCTCTTCGTCATCTGAGTCCTTTCCTGCAAAACGGAAACACGCAAAAAGGCGCCCGACTCTGGAGTAGAACCGGACGCCTTGAGGTGTCATTTTATTGCAATTATTATAAATATCTTATATATACTTCTTCTTCGGGTAGTTACTGGTAGTTGTAGAGGAGGGGTTACAGGGGAGGAGGCGGGCAAATTTGCTCCGCATTCAATATGCCATTGCTCCTGCTACCTTGCATCGTCCCTCTCCTTCTGTCTCTGGCGGTGCCTTGCATAGTACTCCATAGCTGCAGCGATATAGTCCTCACGCTTTGATACTGGGAGATCAGGTGGAAAGAGGGGCCTTATCCTCTCTGTCCTTAGAACTATTCTTTCCTGCTGATTGCTCTTTGGCTCCATCATGATTGCTTCGATTGCTTCTCTTGTGAGCTTTCCCTCATCAAACATCTTCCGCATGCGCCGAGTCTGCTCATGGGTTGGAGTTGCCTGCTCTTGCTGTATCATCTCATAGACATCATGTTGCTTGTGGCCTATATATGATAGCTCAACAGCTGGTCTCAGCCCAATCTTACCTTCATCGACCAGATCAAGGAGCTCTGGTATGAGTTCAGTGAGGCGGATATAGCGTTGTATCTGTCGACTGCTTTCTCCAACATCTCCCGCAATCATCTCTCGAGAATTATACCTTTGGCCCACTGGGCCAAAGGTATGGTCATGCTTTCTTGAATCAGCAGTTCCCAAATTCCCAGCATAATCCTCTGTGACACCGTATGAGTTGATAAGATGTTCTCTAGCTTTTTCAAGCTGAGGCTCCACCGGCTGCCCTCCGAAGTTACGGCCTTTCTTCTGATTTTCTACCATTCTTGATACGAGCATCTTCATAGCGTCAAGCCGCATCTTATAAGCAAATGCTTTTTCAGAAGGCAGGATCGTGGATCTCTGAAAGTTTGATTCTGTCATGAGGATGGTTGCCTGCTCCTTTGACAGTTCCATAATTTCGCATCGCAGGGTGTCCATTCCAAGCAGTTCACAGGCCCGCTTTCTTCTATGCCCGGAGATCAGCTCATATCTTCCATCCTTTTTCTTTCTTACCATACAAGGAGTGAGGACGCCCTGTGCCCTGATACTTTCAATCAGATTCAGCATATCCTCATCGTCTCTTACCTTGAAAGGATGATCAGGAAATGCGTCGATCTGATTTATCGGAATCTCATAAATGTGCTTCAGTTTAGCCTCATCTCTTTCCTTCTGACTTGAGAACAGCTCATCTAGCGATGGCAGTTTTATCCCGTTTTCTCGTTCTTTCGGCATCTGCAATCACCTCCTTCGTTAAAGCCTCATATGCTTTGGCCGGTTTACTGTCACCATCATAGGTAAAGATGCTTGTCCCTGACTTGCTTGCCTCTGCCGCTTTAACTCCAATGGGGATCTGAGCATTATAGATGCGGATGTTCATACCATAGTTAGTTCTGATAGCGTCGATGACATCTCTTGCAAGATTGGTCCTGCTGTCAACCAGAGTCATCACTATACCATCTATAGCTAGATTTTCGTTAGTATGCGTTCGGACCATATCGATGCTCCTGAGCAGCTGAGTCATTCCTTTTGCGGGCAGATACTGTGCCTGGACCGGAATGATCACGCTGTCTGCTGCCGTAAGTGCATTGATGGTAAGCATTCCCAGCGAAGGCATGCAGTCTATGAGGATATAGTCATAATCAGATTTAACGTCTCTGAGAAGATTATCCAGCACCTTTTCACGGCTCATGGCATTGACAAGCCTCGTCTCCATCGAAGACAGTTCCAAATTAGAAGGAATGATATCCATCCCTTCTCTGTGGTGTATCACGGTATCCCTGACATCAGGCTTGTAGTTCTCTGTTGCCAGATACATCAGCCTGCCTAGGGACTTTTCCATCCTGTCAGACTCTATCGCAAGTGAATCTGTGAGATCGCCCTGTGGGTCTGCATCGACAAGCAAAACTCTTTTACCTTCTCTTGCAAGGCCTGCACCGAGATTCAGAGCTGTCGTTGTTTTGCCGACACCGCCCTTCTGGTTGCATATTGCTATAGTCTTACATTTATTCATTCACACCTCCATCAGCTCAGCGGCTTGCCTCCAGCATCGATCAACGCCTTGTGAATCGTAAGTTCCATAAGATAGTCGTCGATATAATCATTGCCCAGGAACGCCGTGAGGAATTCATCGAGTCTGGAAGCTTCTACCAGGTGATTGAACAGCGCGCTCATTCCTAATGCTGCAGGGGATTCTGCATAATAGAACACTCCATTGAGGATATTGTATGCAGCTATGTCTGCACCTGATTCATGCATATTTCGGACGAGTTCCAGATACCACATTGCCTGTATATCCTCGAGGGCACCCTCCTCTATGCATTCAACGAAGGCCTGTGCTACAGAATCAGCATAATATGGGATTCTCTTCAGTGTTGTTGCTCTTACCATTTTGTTTCCTTTCTACCGGATCGCCGGATTTTCACATAATAAGACCCTGCCCGGAATTGAGCAGGGTATGTAAGAGCATGAAGAAGAAAACCGGTCAGTCTACAAATTTGATCAACAGGTCGTCTACTGCATCGGTATATCTTCCTTCAGATATGAGCTGATTCTTGAGTTCGACAAGTGCCATCACGATGATCCTGATTTCATCGTAGGTGAATCTATATTTAGGCTTGAACATGGCGCACCTCCTTGTTCTCTTTTTGATTTCAGTTTATATGAAAGCCAGGGATGCAACAATTATGCGTTTTTTGGCGGCTGAAAAGTGTCTCTCCACGAGTATGATCGGAGAGTCCTTGTCAAGTATGCCGCTGTTTTTGGCTGATTTTGGCAAAAAAGTATTTGTTCAGATGTATGTTTTTTTGTAGGTTTGAGCGTGATTCAGGCGGGTTTGAGTAGGTAGATTTCGATGAGGTCAAACAAATGCCAATCTAGCCGAAGCAGATATGGTCTGTACGCGAGAGCACCAAATTCGAATCTCTCTGAGGCTGGGAATTTTGAGTTTTTTCGGCTCCTATGTGTGCTATTTTGTAGGTCTGAAAATGGTCTGCGCAGGTCCGTTCGCGAGCACGAAAAAAGCCTGAAACCGTTGAAATTTCAGGCTTTCTGAGTGGTGGAGACGACGTGCTGATTAAAATCAACCAACCTGTTGAAATTACTGCATCTCGGCAAACGGTCACCTTAATTGCCGACCATTTTGGCGACCAAATCGTAGGTCTGTA
>CADABZ010000039.1 GCA_902786355.1 uncultured Eubacteriales bacterium | reverse complement strand
GCACCGAATGCTCTGTTCATGCAGCAGTTATCCCTTTCGCTCACGCTGAAAGCAACATCGTCAGGGTTAGAATTAAAACAATTCTTCAAGACAGGCAGCGTGATGGTAAAAGACTGACCAGAACAATGCGCTGGGCTCTGATATTGATGCCGATAATTATTATCCTGTCGTTCATAATAATTCCGGAGCCCGCCAGCATTGATTCGGAGACTGCAGCAATGACATTCAGTCTCGAAGATGATCTTCATATGAATTCTGATAATTCGTTTTTCATAGACAACGGAACCTCTTATACACTTTATATTGATGGACACAAACTTGCAGATTTCTCTGAACTTACTGAGGAGTTCGAGGATATAAAAATATTCAATGATCTGGATGAAGCTTCAAAAATTATGAGCATTACGATTGGAGAAGATTATGCGTTCAATGAGAATGGTTTGCCTTATATCCCTGATGATAATCACTAGCAGTGCGATGTCGCTCACATGCGTCAATGCAGATAGTGAAAACGTGACAGATTGTAGCAGAGCAGCATACGCTTGTATATGCTGCTCATCGGATCCTTCAATATCAGCTGTCATTCAGTCAGACAAGCTTCAATGGAGATATAAATGGATTAATGGCGTTCTATATAAACGACTATACAATCTTTCCAAAAATAAGTGGGTCGGTGACTGGATCAAAGCGAATTAAGATATAGTTCATAAGTACTTGAAAAAGCAGCAGCATTTGATTATTATAATCATAGATAAAGGCTACCGATAGACGGTCAGCCCGAAACATATCTAACATTAGAAATGCCGCCTAGGTTTGCAAGACTCACGGGCGGCTATTTCTGTGGTTTATTATTATCCTTGCTTCCGATGGCATATCCGAGAGCGAAATATGTCAAGCAAAGGCTCAGCAATCCTATCATTCCTTCAATGGTCAACCGTACTGCGTTATAGAGAACGTCAAACACATCCTATCCGCTCACTTTTCTTATGTCCCGGAGTAGTTCGGGCAGCCATATCCAAGTATGAAGACTGATCCTCTAGTATACGTATTGCGCTTACATCTATTGCTGCTGTTGCCTTCGATAGTGTAGATCGTCTTGCCATCGCAAGATTCAACTATCCCTATGTGGTCCGGACTTCCATTGCCATTCCAATCAAAAAAAATGAAATCCCCTGAATGTGGTATATAGTATCCGGGGGCCCATCTATGTTGCTTCTTATAAAAATTTATCCACCCCTCTACCCCTGCATCTTTCGGGCAAATTCCAGACTGTATACATCCGCACTCAGCAGCTATATACGACGTAAAGCATGCACACCAATGCACATGCCCGTTGAAGCCGTACCAGCGCCAGAACTTTTCACCTCCAACATTGCCAACTTCCCTGGCAGCAGCTTTTACTATTGCCTGTCTTGTTGGGCTTCCCGCAAGGTCAGGGATGAAGTATTCGATCGCTTCAGGATCTTCGAGCACCCCCGAATCAGGGCTGTTGTTACTGAAGGTAATTACACCTATTCCAAAGAAAACAAATAATGTCAGTATTATCACCGCTGCAGTACCACCAGCGCCAAGTGTCAGGATATAGCTTCTGGCGTGTGCCCACAGATATCGGACAAAGCTGTTCGCTGCAGCAGCGGTTCCTTGTCCATCTTTACCGCTTCGTCTGAACATCATTATCAGATTCTGTGTTCTGGCGCTCTGCCTACTTATGATCCGGTCAATAGCGTGAGCTTTTCTTTGCTTCTGTATGACATCTTCTCTGCCGCTGACCCGAATGTTCACCGATGGCTTTCGTCCAATCCGAAATATATCTTCTAGTCTTTTCTCTGACACACTCCTTATACGTCTGGTGTTCCTGACAGACTCAGCAGTACGATCCACTTCTACTTCTGTCATTCTGGACTTTGCTTTCTGACTGCGTATATTCCTGATTCCCTGTTCTCTGAAGGCTCGCTGAACAGCTGCAGCAGATTCCGTCTCTCCGCTTATTTCAGGAATGATATGTGAAACTTCACCAATGCTTTCTCCAGCTCTGGATCGCAGCATCAGTTCGGTACCTGCTTTAGCAGCATACGCTGCGCTGTCACCTGCATAATGCTCAATAGTCTCCTGAGCATATGAGTTTGCAGAATTACCATCATCATGATTTCGTATTTCCGTCATCTTGCTCCTGATGGTTTCTTCCTTCAGGCGATGCATAGAACTTGCCGCTCTGTCCAGAGTCTTTATACTTCCCCTGGTAACATCTCTCGTCTTTATATTCGCCATCTAAACCTCCGTAATACAAAAAGTCGGTCAGATACATTTCTGCATCTGACCGCACTGACTCTATCTATTAATTGTTTTATATATTGTCCTATGACATCACTTCATCATTATTCTGTCCCGTATCGCATAATGTTGCTGCAAGCAGATCCATTGCTTCTCTGGCAGCTTTCACTGAATCAAAGGTTATTTCCGCACCTCTTGGACCGAACTTAGTTTCAGTTATAGTTTCTCCCGGTGCTAAATTGATCATAATATATCCGTTATCAACTTCTATTCTGCTCATTGATCTTCTCCCTGTTATTTAACTCTCTGGTTTCCATGAGTATCGGTTTCCAGTCGTCATCTTCTTCTAGCAGTATCAGGAATCCACCCATTACTTTATCCATAGGCAGGTCATGATCGTATGCGATCGTTCCTATAGCTGCTGCGCAGACCTGTCTCAATTCGTTCAGCTGAGATAACAATGATTCTCCATTACAGGTTTTCACTGTTATCTCTTTATTGTCGGATCTTATTTCAAGCATAGTTTGCCCTCCTGTTATACATCTATAACGTCTTCCCCCGGGGCAAACTCAATACAGCAACAAAGCATTGGAATTTCAAGGGCTTGAGACCTCTGTGAGCATCGCGAAAAACCGCCAGTTTTGCATTTTTTAGCCGAAATTCGACAATATATTCCCTCGATCCGACATTAATCTCCCTCGTGCCTGATTTTGTTTTTTCTTGCACTTTTTATGTAACGAGGCAGAATACTCTGCCTCATAAGGCTTACTGCCCATTCTGTCCCATATACCTCTTTACCAGTTCTCCGAATCCGTCATTGTTCTTCGCGACTTCCTGGATCCTTCTCATAAATTCAGCCTCTTCTTCCGCAGATACTCTCTGTTCGGATTCTGACTGCTTATTCGGCAAGCCAGACCCAGATTTCTGGTCGCCGCCTCCAAAGAATCCCTCTCCCGGCTTGGATGTCATAAGACTGTATAGCTTAGTATCCCGAGGGAACTTATTCTCAAAAGGTACAAGGTTGGATCCGACCTTAAGAAGACCATGGCCTGCATCCACATTCGTTATATATGACAGCTGCTCATTCGAGATATTAAGAAGCTTCGCCAGCTCGATCCTGTCAGTTGCCGCCTGATTCAGCATGACTATGAACTCAGAGTTTGAGAGCATCGTCCTTGCAGTGTACGACTGCAGAAGGTCCGCCACGTTCTGAGTGATACCTGTACAGAAGGCTCCGTACTTCCTGACCCTCTTCCACAGCTTATACAGGAACTGTGCTGAATACTCATGCATGAACAGAAGATAGATCTCATCGATCACTATATATGTCTGCTTTCCCTGCTGACGGTTTCTCGTGATTCTGTTAAGGATAGAGTCGAGGATGACCAGCATTCCGATTGCCCTGAGCTGCTCCCCAAGTTCAAGAATGTCATAGCAGATCAGACGATTGCTGGTGTCCACATTCGTCTGTTTGGCAAATGTGTTGAGAGAGCCTCTCGTAAATAGTTCAAGCTCAAGTGCCAGTGAGTGTGCCTCCGGCTCAGGCTGTTTCAGGAGTTCTTCTCTGAAGTCCTGAAGTGTTGGCGGAGTTCCCATATAGTTGCCCTGCTTGTAGTAGCGGTACACGTTCTCCGTGCAGCGGTCGATTATAGACTGCTGGCCCTTCTGGAACTTATGCCCTGCTACTATCTGCTCACAGAGCGACTGCAGGAACTGAGACTTCTCGATTATAGGATCCGTCTCACCGTAGTCTCTCGACATATCCATCGCATTGATGTGATTTGGTGATGTTGCAGATATCTCGATAACGGATCCCCCCATCGCCTTTACAAGCGGGCTGTATTCACGCTCCGGATCGACTATAAGAATGTCTGCATCGGTAGACAGCATAAGATTCACTATCTCGTTCTTCGCCATGAAAGACTTTCCGCCTCCGGAAACACCAAGAATAAAAGAATTGCCGTTGAGAAGTCTCCTTCTGTCGGCAATTATCATGTTCTTGGATATTACGTTGTTCCCGTAGTAGATCCCGTGACTGTCATACACCTCCTGCACTCTGAAAGGCATGAACACCGCAAGCGATTCAGTAGTCAGCGTCCTGAATGCATCTATCCGCCTTACACCGAACGGCAGTGCAGTCTTTAGCCCATCAAGCTGCTGATACCTGAGTATAGCCATCTGACAAAGCCTTTTACGGACTATGGTGAGTATCTCCTCGGTATCGTTATCCAGCTGCTTCTTTGAGTCGGCAGTATGCACCAGAGTAAGGACTGCGAACATCATTCTTTGGTCTCTTGTAGTGAGATCATCAAGGAACTCCTTCGTTTCCTTTCTCTGCTGCTCCATATCATAAGGCACTACTGCAGAAAAGTTGTTGTTCATGTTCTGCTTACGCTGCCAGTTGGTGATGTTGGTCTCTACACCAAGAAGTCTCTGCTCTACTTCTTTCACTGCCTCATCGGTCGGGATCGGCACTATGTCTATGGACAGCATCAGATTGCGGCTGAGGTCAGTGATTTCTGCTACCATGTCATCGGAAATATATGATGCATAGTCTCTCAGAAGAAGTACACGGCCAAACCGATCTCCGACTTTGAAATAGTCGCTGTAATTCTCGTAGCAGTCCGGGCAGATATAGTCACGGAAATCATGTCCCTTCCGCATGTGATCCTTAAGATCAAAATGGTACGACGTCTCTTCGCCCGTTCGCATGAAGTCATGGATTATACGAAGCCTGTCATTGGCCGTAAGTTCTATGCACTTGGACCCAAGTCTTGAGAAGTGCGCTATGAGATCAGCACCTATCCTGGCGAAGTACAGTCTCGCATCCTCGATGCTCTTACGGTTCACTGAAATGGTAATATACTTGTCCTGTATGATCGCATTGCTGCCGGTCGCCTTTTCAGTGAGCATATCATTGTATTCTTTCCGATATACATCGAGCGGATCACCCGTCATCCGGAGAAGTATCCGATCCTCAAAGTCCAGCATATTGAGTCTGCGGTTATTGATGGTGATCTTTGCAGTACAGCCTGAATCCAGAGAGTTCAGAAGTTCTGAATAACCGAGGAACATCCCCGCCTTATCGTCACGGGATGCAACAGCATAGTTTATATCCGTGAATCGATAGGTCTTGCTGAACTTGTTTTTGCCGGTAAGAAATATCCCGTCAGGCCAGATGGATCTGACGGGAATGATGTCCTGTACCTTTCTGGGCACAGCGAACTTTTCCTTGTCCTGTTTCAGGACATTAGTAAGTGTCTTTATCAATATCCATCAGCTCCTTCCCTTGTCCTTCCTTTGCAGCTTACTACCTGCATCCTGCTTTCGGGATGTCTTCCTCTTGTGTCTTGATCCGCGTCTGTGGAAACGGTGCTTTTTAACAGTTTCAGGTGACCCGTCAGCCATCGCCGCATAGTAATAGTTCGTGTTTCCGAATGTCAGCACCTTTGGGATGATGAACGTGGATTTTACCCAGGCTGCAATGAACTTCTCTGCCGTCATTCCGTTGTACTTGAGAAAGCCAAGAACGGCGAATGGAAATGCAGCTACTATGCAGAGCCAGCTGGTGGTCTCAGTCCCAATGATGGGATTGAGACCAAGGTAGATACCAACTGCTACGCCGCATGCCAGGACAGAAAAAAAGAACTGTCTCAGTGACAGTCCGAAGAACATAGACTCAGTGTAGTCTCTTATTTCTCTGTTGATGCGAACTTCCATGGAGGCTACCTCCCTTCAGCTACTCTGTCTGCCTTCTCACGATCCGGATTCACTCTGCTCAAATCACGCGAATCCTTATCGTAGTGATACACGTTGTCCGAGAGAACATCCTTAGGTTCTACAACACTTCTGTTTGCCTGTTTTACCATATCGCAGAGATCCCTCGCATCATGATCCATCGTATCAGGAACAAGGATGACCTCGTGAATGCTGCTAGGGAGCACATAGTACCCTGAGCCGATCATCTCTGCTGCCTTTTCTTTCACATCCGGATAGAAAAGTGCAGATGCTCCGAGATTTCCGCTCTCGGTAGTAAGCACATACATGCCTCCTACCTCCATAGGCTCGAGTGGCTCAGTCCTGTCGAGAAGGTTCTCTTTATCCGGGCTGAAAAGGGCCTGGGTCATATCAGTGAGTGTAGCCCGGTCGTAACTGACCGCACTTTCCATTGCATTAATAAACAGCTCGTTTCTGTCTACTCCAAGCTGTTCCATCACACCATGATTGACAGCGATCCTCCACTCGCCGTGCATGTCTCCCGGCATATTGATATCCGCCGTCATTGCAAGGCCGTTGCCCACATCTACATATGGCATATTAGAGAGAAAGTCAATATTACGCTTCTTTTCGAGAAGCCTGACACTCAGGTTATCCCTTACGCGGTCCCAGCTGAGATCGACCTCAGGAGGAGTCGGTGCTTTTCTCGCTTCCTCATATCTGTTGGCAAGATCCACAAGCAGGAATCCGATGTCCTCTCCGTTCTCATGGCGCTCATACAGATCATCGATATACAGCGTTGGCGCTGCATCACTTCCCTTCGGCTTGAATGTCAGGCCATGCAGCTTCTGATCATTCATCTTGGCGATCTCGACATCGTCAATGACCAGATCCTTGTACACTTCTTCCGGAAGGAAATCCGGCAGTTCTTCCTTGATAATATTAGTGAATTCCTTTACATCCATAATTTTTCTTCTTCCTTTCGATCATCCACAGTTTGAAACGATACCCTTCGATCCTCTTTTCCTGACCGCTTCTGTCCAGGCGGATCACATCTTTAGTAATAACTTCCATTCCTGTTCCTCCTTCCTTACAGGCTCAGCATTTCCTTGACTAAGTGGTCGCTCATCTTGACCATTCCCACAAGCACGAGCATATTGAAAACCAGCTCTCCGACGTACTTCCAGACCATAGTTGCTGCAGCTACATCCTTATCCACTACAGGCGGACTGGCTGCGAACTTGCTGAATATGATGCACGCAAGGACTATGATTGCTCCTTCCAGGCATACTCCCGCATAGCTCTTCAGAAAGCTGACTCCTATGTTCTGTGTAGGCTGCCCGGCAAATGTCGAAAGCGGTACCGGTGCGATTGCCGTATACAGATACAGCCTGAAGAAGCGCCCATAGACCGTGAGTATGATGATGAACGACAGCACCGTTATGAACAGGCTGCCGATGAGCGTCACTGCCCATAGCGGTATGCTCTCGAAAAAGCCACAGTCTTCTATTGCTGTCACCATTTCGCTCGGCAGCGTAGTCTTTGTCGCTCGTCCAACACCCGAAGCATTCATGATCGTCCGCATGATTCCCTGGGCTATATCAAAGAGCGCAATCATAAGATCCAGGCCGTATGTCACTACGCCTTTTGCAATGGCGAATCTTATGAACAGCTTCAAGGCATGCTCCGGTCTTTTGACCTCAGTAAGATTTCCTGTCGTCTTCACGACTCCGACCAAGAAAAAAAGGACCAGCAGCGCCAGCCCTATACCTTTAACAGCTCCGTTGATCTGGAGTATGACCTGCCATATACCTCCTCCCTTAAAGCTTTGAGGTGACATGGTCAGAAGCGACCATACTTCAGCCATTTTGCTGTTCCACGTATTGAGTGCATTCTCAAGATTCTGCACTACCCAGTTATCGCTATCCAAACATCAGCACCTCCCTTCATTTGTCTTCGTATAAACATATTATTCAGTGTTCCCTTCTGTAACTTGGGGATTCTGGACCTGACAGACCATGTTTAACTCTTTGCTCAACCTCACTCCTCTTGGCATCACCGAATCTGTCGAGCGTGCCTACGAGATATCCTGTGATTCTTCTGATTCGCTCAAACCTGACACCTTCACCGACCTTGCCGTCTTCATTTTTCACCTTTGCTATATTCATTCCATTCCTCCGTTTCTATGTCCTAATTACTGAAAGTAAGCGGGCAGCCAGAGGCACCTTCCTTGAGGTTGATCACTTCGTCGAATACCGCCATATAGTCGTTATATGACTTCTTATCACTTTCGTCGAACTGCACGTCTGTAGGGAATGCCGCTATATATACCTGATTATTGCTCGTTCCAATAATGTTGTACTCCGGAAGCACTTCATAGCTTTTATCACCGGCACCATATGCAAGGATAGTCACAAGCTCTCCTCCCCGCTTCGCTTTATTAAGAGCCTTGTTATATACCGTTATTGACCTCTTGCTGTTCACTTTTGCATCCCAGCTCTTGCCGTGCGAAAGAATCAGTGTGAAATGATCTGTCTTCAGAGTCTTCACTCCATCCTTTTCTTTTAGCTTCATGCCTGAAGCAATATCATAGTCTGGTTGTGGTGCAAGCGCTATCTCCAGTTCATCACTGACTGCTTCTGTTTTGGGATCAGGTTTCGGCTGTGTTTCGGCAGACCTCAGATTATGTTTGATCCCCCAGACCACTATCAAAAGGATCACCATAACGCCTGCCAGCAATACAGCTGTATGTTTGAGTTTTGTCATCATAGTTCCTCACCTTCTTCCTTCAATTAACCGACGATCATGTTCAGTATTTCCTTAGTGAAAGTGATTATGATGCCTCCTGCTACAGTAAGAAATCCGTTGGCTCTCTGTGATGGATCGTGAGACTTCAGTGAAAGTCCTACCTGCATGATCCCCAGGCCAAGCAGTATGAGTCCGATTGCTCGTATAAGGCTGAATATAAACTCGGACAGTTTGTTTACTGTGCTGATCGGATCACCTGCCGCATATGCATGGCATGCTCCGACTATGAGGGCAACAACTATTGCTGCATAGAGCACAAGTCCAAGCTTCATCGTGCTGTTGGCCCCCTTAAGATCAATTAGTTTCTTCTTGTCTTCTGTCATTTGTTTCCTCCTGTGATTGTTTATTCTTCTCAGCTTCTTCTGCTACATACTTCTCAACATCCTCTTCTGACAGCAGCACATAATCTGAATCTGTCAGCTCTATTACCTGAGAATTATCTGAAGCTGCTCTTATGAGCTCAGGATCATATACAAGCTCGATCGATGATCCTGCGTCCCATGGTTCTCCGTGGATATACGGATCCATCTTCCCGTCTGCCGTCATTCTCACATCCGGGTGCTTCAGGATGTCATACTTGAGATCCATGACCGGTCTTTCGCCTCTTATGAAAAGAAGTGCGTATCTGTTGTCCAGCATGCGCACTTCATCAGGAGTCATCAGTTCTCTCCCTGTATTCTGATAGTTCGTCGAATAGTTACCGTTACGCCCTGAACTCTTGCCGTAGGTATTAGTGTCGATCGTCTCCTTGCCAAGGAGCTCAGATACGTACTTATGTGTCTCCTTCTCATTTCCGCCAAGATACACGAACTCGTCATGAGGTAAGCTTCGGCGAGTCCTCAGTGAGGTCTCGCATCCACTCCCTCCCGAACCGTACGTACCCCTCTCGAGGTATACGGCTCTCCACTTATCA
>CADABZ010000038.1 GCA_902786355.1 uncultured Eubacteriales bacterium | reverse complement strand
TACACCTATCAAGACACACTGCTATTAGGCGAAACCCTGATTTATACATACACGGATGATGCCGGTAAAGAATACACTATCCGGGAGAACAAAACCAAAGACGGGTTGGTATATCTCGATAACGAAGGCTATGACACCTTTAGGGAAACATATGCCGAATATGAACTTGTCGTATATCGTGATCAAAGCAGCCCTCGCACTATGGTTTATATGGAGAAAAATGGAACATACATTGCCATAACCGGCGAGCTATCCATGGATCAGATCCATTCAATCATCGACAGTTTGGTTGTTGACGAAAGTATTTGATTTGCATTCTCATACAAAAGTACCGGGGATCGTTTGTCCCCGGTATTTATTATGACGAGGCTTGGCTGACTATCTTGCGCCCCTATCAATTCGTAAACCTTTCACCGGATCATTTACCCTAAGGCCAACTCTTTCAATAGCATACTGCATTAGTTTTTCAAAAGCTTCGCCCCATGCTTCCGCCCAGGTTTCAGGGCCATATTTACTTAACGACCTGCACATTTCTGTGATTATAAGCACAGCTCTTACAAGAATGCCGTCATACTTATCAGGATCTTTCTTGCCTTCCGAGTTCTTGATCGACTCAGCAACCGGTTTTGTTATGAGTTCACTCTTTACCGTCAGCAGGCTCTCAGGTGGAGCACCGCGCTTCAGTGCATGATCCACCTGATTGTTCCAGCGCCGCCTGATGTCATTGGTTCGGCGTATCTCATCTGCCTTCGGATTGTTCTTCCCGATCTTTTTCGTTGCCAGATAGGGACTGTTCTTCGGGAAAACCTGCAGCTTCTGATCATCTCTCAACGGTTGGTTCATCAGGTCAGTGAAGAAATGCTTTGCCTGAGTTGTGAAGTTTTTCTGTTTGAAGACAGGGCTTTTCTTATCGAAAAGGTGCTGCTCGTATACTTCTCCTTTGGCTATCATCGTATATCCCGGCAGCAGCTTGCCGTCTGCAGTCGCCTCCTTTTTAGTCCTCAGATGGCGGCCATTCGGATCAAAATACATATTTCTGGTCGCTATTTTTATCACCGGTTCTTCCAGTTTTTCTCTCTCAGAATAGATCAGATGGATGTGATAATTGTTCATATCATGATTGTGATGGAGAGCGGCAATACATTCTGCACCGTACTCTTTTTTGAAAGATTCTACAAAATGCTTCAGCACTTTATCCGGATCCCAGCCATATTTATAATAGACTTCCGGCAAAGCGATGATAAATTCTCTGGCCTCGATGCACGTTCCACTAGTGCCGGATCTAAAGAAACTGTCACGGTTTTCCTTCACGAGTTCTCTCCAGTATTCTTCCGGCTGTGTCTGATAAACCGCATAAAGATGCTCCTGTTCCTCGCCGCTGCTTATATAATTTATCCTGCCCATAAGGTCAGGAAGCTTCTCATGTCTTATATAACTTGCTCTTCTCATATGCTATTTCCCTCCATATTCTGTATCGCCAGCACCGGAAGGTGCCGCCCCGCGAGGCGAAATACACAGAGTACGAACCGCAAGGTTTGTGCGATGGGTGTATTTCGCTCTCAGTCGGCGAGGCCTATGCCAAGATGGCAAGATAGCAACATGGCAAAGTTGCAATTGTTATGAAGAAGATGGTAGGTAGGCCGTTCTCTTTGAAGGATTGCCGCCTTACCATCTTATATCAGACAGCATATCCTGTGAACCATCTGTCTGCTTCTTTATGGGATGTTATCCCAAGATCCTTCATGGCATTGCGTAATGTCTTCTCAGCGATCTTCTTCTCCTTTGCTTTCTCCATCAGTACTGTACTCGGGATATACTCCCCGGGAGCAGGAAGCTCTGCAGCAAGGAACTCCTTCGCCTCGATTGTCTTCTGACCTTTCACACCTGCACCTTGCAACAATTCTTCAGCAGTGATGCTATAATTGCCTTCCCACTCGAAGCCTCGCTCCTTGCTAAGGCGGAATGCCACAGGCTCCGGCGGATAAGTAAGGGAGCACTTAGTAGATGCGAGCACCCTCACGTCCTTGTCACGCGGTAACTCTGCACACAGGATCACGCTACGTGCTGCAGCAGTGAAATCCATTGAGCCAAGACCTCTATACTCAGCTTTTGAAGTTTCCTTTTTATTCAGGTGCCCGGTCAGCACCATGCCGCATTTATATTCCGCAGCTATATCTCCAAGATGCTTCATCCTAGGTCTGACTTCATTTGCTCTGTGCATATCAACCTTTTCTCCAAGATATGCCTGGAGAGGGTCAAGGACCACCAAACCTGCTTCTGTCTCTCTGATCGCCCAGACCAGTCTCTCGTCTGTCATACTAAGCATCTCCTCTCCTTCATCAATGACCGAGACTCTGCTGCAGTCTGCTCCTGCCGCAACCAGTCTTGGCTTGATGGTATCGGCGAGTCCGTCTTCTGCAGTCTGATAGATGACATTGATGGGCTCTCTGATCATTGGACTTCCCGGAGGCTCCAGCAGCCCTCTGCCTGTGGTAAAGGCTGCGATCAGGTTGAGCATAGCCATTGTTTTGCCTTTGCCGGGATCCCCTTGAAGAATTGTCAGTTTTCCTACCGGTATAAATCCTTCCCAGAGCCATTCGACATCTTCTGCTTCTATGTCTTCCATATTGATAAGTTTGTAATTGTTTTCTGTCATTCACTACCCTCCTTATAATCATTCCTATTGTTTCCACCCTCTGTCCAAAAACTGCTATCTCAGAGGGTGTTTTTTCGAAAAAAATGCTAGCTATCTCAATTTTTTTGTTCCTAGTTTTCCTTGTCGATGTTTGCATCCTTAGCCGGACGTTTTCCCATCCTATACGGCCATAGCGGGCACCGTTCAATCGGACACAACCTTACTTCTTTCTTCTCTCCACAGCTGCAGTCGATACATTTAGCTCTGATTGCTTTCATAGGTGTAATATTTGTCACTCTCATCCTCCTCTCTATATTGCTTGTCACAAGATTCATAACAATAGATCTATGCCTCTTGCTGTTCAGAAGTGCTCCCGCTCTCACTTTCTCTGCAAAGTTCAGCGATTATGTCATACCATTTGTCGCATCCAGCTTGCATCTCGTACAGCTCCGGCATAATCACTCTGACAATTTGCTTGATCTGTCTTTCGCTTAGCTCCATAAAACCTCCTTTCGATTCTTCTAAAGTGATAACTTGTATCGTTTTTGGAAGGCGTAGCCTCTCCATGTATTTCTGTTTTTATACAGTCGTTTTTGGGAAGTAGATTATTATATAACTTTTTCTGACATAGTCAAGCGATAAAATAATCTTTTTTGCTATATTTTTATTGTATATGTTTCGATAATATGATACAATCCTTCCAGAAAGAGAGGTAACTAACATGTCAATAGGCGAAAGGATACGTTTTTTCAGGCGGCGCAAGGGTTTGACACAGGCAGAACTCGGAGAGGCTATGGGGTTTGCCGGGAAATCGACAAATGTCAGAGTGGCTCAGTATGAATGGAATAGACGTGAACCGAAGAGAGATGTAATAGAGCAATTCGCAGAAATCTTTGATGTTGCACCGGAAGCTATTCAGAGCCCGGAAATCGATACAAAGATTGGCTTTATGCATACACTTTTCCAGATGGAAGATCTGTACGGACTAACTGTAACAGTACTTGACGGTTACATTTGTCTGAAGCAGGATATCAACCATCCGAAGTACAACAAGGAAGTAGCTGACGACCTCCGTGCATGGTATGTCATGAAGAACAAGCTTACGACAGGCAGCATATCCAAGGATGATTATGATGAGTGGAGATATAAATATCCTATGCTCAGAGAGGATGCGGGAAGCAAAGAAGGCTATTATTACAATCAGAATTCCGGTGTTCAGCCACCAGCAATGGAAGTACGAGATAACACCGCCATTTACAGCGAAAGTGATGTCGTAAAAATCCTGCAGTTTTACAAAGACCAATTAATGGAAAAAACAAACGACAAATAGGTGCGATCCGTATCCCGGAAGGAGTTTTATGAGTAATACAGCAAAACCTGTTAGTGATAACAAGCGGCAAGAACCAACGGTAGTTGCTATTGTTGATGAGAAATCACTAAGAGATAAAATCTATATTGTGCGAGGAGTTCAGGTCATGCTTGATTTTGAACTTGCTGAGCTCTATGGATATGAGACTAAGTCTTTCAACCAGCAGGTGCGAAGGAACGTTGATAAATTCCCGGAGGATTTCAGATTCCAGATTACAAGAGAAGAACTGGATAACCTGGTGAGGTCACAAAAAGTTACCTCACGAAACAATGTTTTCAAGGGGCAATCAGGTGGCTCACGGTACTTGCCATGGTGTTATACAGAGTCCGGAGTATATATGCTCATGACCATATTAAAAAGCGATGTTGCAGTAGCACAAAGCATCGCTTTGATTCGCACCTTCCGTGCTATGAAGGAATATATAATTGAAAGCCAGCCATTACTTAGTGGTGATGCATATGCATATCTGCTTCAGCAGATGAATGAAACTAACAAAGAATTGGATGAAGTCAAATCAAACATGTTGACCAAGTCCGACCTTCCGAAATTTATGAAGCTATTCGATCAAGGCATACAGAATGAAGAAATTCTTATCCTTGATGGTCAACCTTTCAAGGCAGATGTCGCATATCAGAAGATATATCGAAGTGCAAAGAAATCCATCATCATAGTCGATGATTACATCGGAGTAAAGACATTACAGCACCTTGTACATGCCAGGCCAGGCGTAAAACTGACAATTATAAGTGACAATAAGCTCCGACTCTTAAAACTCTCGGAATATAATGATTTCCTGAAGGAATATCCTTCAAAAGTTGTTGACTTTATCAAGACGCAGGATAGAACTCATGACAGATACATCATTCTCGATAATGGCACTGCCGAGATGAAAGTCTACCATTGCGGAGCCAGCAGTAAGGACGCGGGAAAGCGGATAACTACAATATCAAAGCTCTCGGAAGTAACGGAATATCAAGGAATGATAGCATCCCTCCTGAGTAACAATAAGCTGATACTGAAGTAAACGTATGCCCACTGGAAGTCTTGAATATCTCCCATTTTACTGACGTCAGTAGAATGGGAGAAGTGATATTATCAAAGCACTAAACCACAGAAAGGATCACATGAAAAACGCAGTAATATACGCAAGATACAGTTCAGATAAACAGAATGAAATGTCCATCGAAGGACAGATCGAAGAATGCCAGCGCTATGCGGCTTCCAATGATCTTCTTATCGTGCAGGAATATATCGACCGGGCGCAGAGTGCGAAGACCGACAGGCGACCGGAATTTTTGCGTATGATCGCTGACAGCGAATTTGGCAACTTTGAAGTCATACTTGTATACCAGCTGGATCGCTTTGCTCGCAACAAGAATGATTCCGGTTACTACAAGAAGATACTTGCCGACAACGGAGTAAGAGTTGTATCTGCCAAAGAGAACATTGCCACAGATAGCTCTGGCATCATCACAGAGGGTATGCTTGAGACTATCAGCCAGTGGTTCAGCGCTCAGCTTTCCGAAAAGGTAACTCGTGGAATGCTCCAGAGAGCAGCGCAATGTAAATACAACGGCAGCACGGTTCCATTGGGGTATGCCGTCGATGAAAATGATCACTTTATTCTGGATGAGCAAAGAGCGCCAATAGTGCTTGAGATATATGAGCGTGTAGCTTCTGGTGAAACAATAAAAGCTGTCATGGATGATCTCAATGACAGAGGCATCAAAACCCAGCTTGGGAATCAGTTTAAACGAGGCTCGTTATCCACGGTCCTTCATAACGAAATGTACAAAGGAATCTACATTTACAAAGATGTACGCATCCCGGACGGTGTCCCTCGTATAATCAGCGACGAACTCTTTGAAGAAGTTCAGGAAATCACACGAAAGCGCAAGCACGGCCATCGGCCGGCAATTGAGGATTATCTTCTTTCCGGTAAGTTGTTTTGTGGACATTGCAAAGATCCTATGGATGGCGTCTCAGGTACCTCAGGTACAGGAAAGACTTATAGATACTATAAGTGCCTGAACTCTCCTAAGAAATGTACCAAGAAGAATGTCAGAAAGGATGTCATAGAGCCGCTTGTTCTTGACGCCTGTCGCGATCTCATATCCGAGGAAATGATAGATAATATCATAAAGGCTGTTGAAGAACAAAATCATATGGATCAGGAAAGCCCCACTGCGATCAGTTTACGCGAAAAGATCAAATCTATTGAGAGTAAAATAGAAGTCCTGCTGGATCAGCTCGAAGAAGGTGTGAATTCCGCAAGAATAGTAAACAGACTGAAGCAACGGGAGGATGAGCTCGAAGAGCTAAAAAAGCAGCTGCAGAAAGAACAAGCAAAGCAGAGGATTATAGAACCCGACCTTGTTCGCATCTTCATGAGATCAATAAAAATTGGGAGCCGTGACGATCTTGAGTATCAGAAACTACTGGTTAACACACTCATAGACCGTATTTATCTATATGATGATCACTTTAGCATATTTCTGAACCATTCAGGCCGGAAAGGCAGAGTCTCGAATAGTGAGGCTGCCGATATAGAACACTATTTTGACAAAAGTCCGAACGATAGTTCTATTACACTCGATTCGGGGACACCAAAAAACTGAAGCCCGTTCAGAGCTTCAGTTTTTTATTTATCACATAATCCAGGATCTGGTCATTCATCGCTTCGACATCCATGTGATACGCTTTCTTCTCCTGCGGACTGACCTGTACATTCTCTGCGTCCAGGTATGGCTGATATACAGCCGTCGTTGGAAGAGGCATTTCATATACATAATTCAGTTCCTCAAAAGGGTCTTTGTAATCGTATATGCTCCGTCTCACAAACTGTCCATCATATAACCATTTCATGTAACCCTGATCAAACGTCTTATGCTCTGGAAGCCTGACCTTCCGGAATACACTCTCCGGCAGGTTATGTTTTGCGAATACGAGTAAGCCATAGGCATATTGACTTTTATATTTTTCAAACATCGAAAAATCCTGTCTGGAGTGATAATCACATAAAATCTGCAGATTATCTGAAAACATTACATCATTTTCTTCAAGCATCGCCAGAAAACAGGCGACATAAGCTCTGTACCATTTCGGCTGTTTCGATGACACATATTTTTCAGCCTTCGATATAACCTTTTGGACATCATACTTGCCTTTATACAAAATGCATTGCAGAAGAGCAGTGGCATTTACCAGCATGGAATGCCCGTTCGCAGCTAACGGCAAACTATCAGGAAATGCTCTGTAGATTTCATCATATACCGCGCAGCATAAGTAAGGTATTACTCTGTATACTAAGAAACAGTGATCGTAACCGCTGGAGAGAAACCATGACAATTCTTTTTTATTTCGTGTGAAGAAGATCTGCTGCACCCTTCTATAATTTTCGGCTTCGGATGCGGTTTTCAGCTCAGCCAGCAGCACATCTTCATCCGGGCAATCTAATACATGCCATCCAAAGAGTATCTGCCTTTGGTATTCCCGGTCTGTTCCATCCGTTTCCTCTAACGCTAATTCCCGCCAATAATTCAGTTCTTCTATATGTTCTTTTTCAATTGCAATCAATGCCGTATCCCCCACTGTAAGAGTTTATTTGAAGTACTACAGATCCCATGTACTTCTTCCCTCTCTGGCGAAAAAGAGATATCCCAGCAGATCCTTCTGGTATGGAATGAAGATGCCCTCATCTATCATTGTCTCAATCTCTTCACGGGCTGCCCATTTTGCGTCAGCAACTTCTTCAGTCTGCAGATGCAGCTTATCAAGCGGTATGTCTGCTTCTACAGCATAGAAATCATCAAACCCGTCAGAGAAATTGACCGTGATGACTGGCCTTCTGTCGCTGAAATCAATATGCAGCCCGAGTTCTTCGGCAGTCTCACGCTCAGCTGCATGCCTGCTTGTATCGCCTGCGCTCGCACCTCCGCCGACGCTTACATCCCAGAGTCCCGGCCAGCGCACTATATCATCCGCTCTCTTCTGTATCAGCATCTCGCCCTTACTATTGAAGATGCATACGTGGACTACCATCCTGTATGTCCCCTCCTCGAGCGGTTCTCCGCGCTTTGCAGTCTTTCCGGTATGTTCGCGATCAGCATTGTAAAGATCTATTATTTCTGCCATTTTAGATTTACTCCGTAACACAATGTATTTGCGAATCAGCCTGCATCGACATCTATTGTGTATCTTTGCTTCTTCTATATTATCATAACTGCTGCAAAAATAGTTTCAGGCTATTGCAGACTTTGTCGCGATGCGCGAACGAAAAGTCCAGGTCCTGAGACCAGCCTGTATTCAACGGCTTGAGCATTCCGGTAGTAGATGCACCGGTAATACCAATTTTTTTGATGCCGCGGGCCTTCAGAAAGGCTATCGCTGCGCTCCTGTACTCTCTTCCTTGAGAAAAAAATCACCACCTCTATATATGTTAGATATAACTAACCCAACTGTCAAAAAGAGATCAATAATTGAGATATACTTTAGGTTCGCTTAAGGCAGAGGCGTTATTCTATAGCTGTCAGAACGAAAGACAAAAACTTTTCTTCATAATAAAACTCCATACAAATACTCCAATACCAATGACAAAAGCAGCTCTGTCAGGGATCCTGTCCCGGCAGAGCTGCCGTCACTTTTCCGTCATTCATTTATGTTTCTGCACAGATCATTGATCCTGGCCCGGGCATGATCAGATCAGAATGCCCTTAAGATGATCACACTCATGCTGTATTATCTGAGCAATATACCCGCTGAAGCTCTGGGTATGCTCCTCGAATTTCTTATCCATATATCTTACGGTGATCTGTCTGTATCTTGTTGTCTTTCGTGTTCCGGGCAGTGACAGGCAGCCTTCCTCTGTTTCGTACGGCTCAGCCTTATCTGTGATCGACGGGTTTATCATGACAAAATCCGCAAGGCCTGCAGCTACGATTATTATATTCTTCCTGTAGCCGATCATATTCGCAGCCATTCCTACGCAGCGGTCTCTGTTGGCCCTGAGCGTATCTTCAAGATCCTGCGCTATAGGAAGGTCGGCCTTTGTTGCGCTTTCAGACTTCTGATTAAGGAAAAATGCATCTCTTACTATTGGCTTTATCATTTAACAGCTTCTCCTTCATTGATATTGCATCCTTAAAGGGATTATACTATATGTCGCTGCCGCTGATAGCCGGCAGTCCAAAAAAGATGCTCCCAGGGGTCAATGTTTTGAATAATCAGGATCACAACAACAATGTCAAAAAAGCGATCATCGCATCTGTCGCGTCAGAATGTGTATGGGGACTTAGCTTCATGGCGACCAAGGTCGCGCTTGGGCACACAGCACCGCACATGCTGCTGTCTTTAAGATTCATGATAAGTTTCTTAATAATGGCGATGCTTGCGATCGCAGGAGTAGGAAAAATCGAACTGAAGGGAAAACCTGTCGGTCTGTTCGTATTGATGGGATTGTGTGAGCCTGTTATATATTTTATCGCTGAGACCAACGGGATCAAGTATACAACTTCCTCATTCTCAGGTCTCATGATATCTGTGATCCCGCTTATCACAGTACTGCTGTCTGCGGTACTGCTGCATGAGCATCTATCTGTTAAGCGGTTCTTCTGGATCCTGGTCTCTGTTTCCGGTGTGATACTTATATCCTTGGATAACTCCAGCGAAGGAGTAATAACACTCAAGGGTGTTCTGTATCTGCTTGTTGCAGTGACCTCTGCAGCATTTTACACGATACTCAGCAGATCTATATCTGATAAGTTCTCGGCTTTCGAGCGGACTTTTGTCATGATGCTGATGGGATTTATCGCTTTCACCGGAAGTGCTCTCGTACACGAAGGTGCAGGCTACGGTGCGGCACTCCTCTCGGCTGTACAGAACAGATATGTCATACTTCCGGTGCTGTTCCTCTCAGTGATCTGCTCTGTGTGCGCTTTCTTCTGCCTTAATTATTCAATGACTTACCTTGAAGTCAGCCGGGCCGCGGTCTTTGCCAACATCGTACCTGTAGTCTCCGTCACTGCCGGTGTTCTGATACTTGGCGAGCCTTTCTCTTTCGTTATAGTCATCGGAATAGTTCTGATCCTCACCGGTCTGTATATGGTCAACAGGATCGGGTAAGTTTTTTGACGCAGTGATCGAGGAAGTGGCTTGCTATGCCGGAAAGAGCGTCGTGTGACTTCAGAGCAATTCCAAAATTGACTTTTTCCGGCGGATCAAGCGACAGTTTCACGATTCGGTCACTCGCCGGCTCATATCCTCAGTTCCTGATGTTGTCCTGTATATACCGGATCACGAATCGTGCAAGAGGACCTGCTTCCTGCATCGATCTGACTCCGACACCGAGTGTCCTGTATGCTTCAGGATCAAGCATACGAGTATCATAATCGCCCGGGAATTTCTCCGTGATCAGTTCAGGGAGCACCGCGATGCCCAGGCCGTGCTGCACCATTGACAGTACTGCAAAGTCATCTGTTATTTAATTGATTTTTAGTTTATTCAGAGGCTTATTTGTGATAGAATGTGCTGGAATTTTGGGAAGATGGAGGTTTTTACATGGCACATAAGACAGATGATTTTTCAACAGGGATCCTGCATGCAGGCGGCATGAAGGATCAGTACGGAGCACTTATTACTCCTATATATAACACTTCGACATTCGTTTTCGACTCGACCGATCAGGGCGCAGCACGTTTTGCCCTTGAAGAGCCGGGATACATCTATACAAGAATAGGAAATCCTACCTGCACGGAGCTCGAAACAGTGCTGGCTATGCTTGAAGGCGGTGAGGCCGCGATCGCAACAGCTTCAGGTATGGGGGCTATTACAGCAACTATCTGGACTCTCATCTCGGCCGGTGAAGAGATCGTAGCCGACAAGACTCTCTACGGATGCACTTTTGAGTTTTTCCAGCATCATCTGAGCAGATTCGGAGTCAAGATCAACTTTATCGATATGTCGAACGAGGATGAGCTCAAAGCTGCTCTTAACGAAAGGACCAGGATCGTATATCTGGAGACTCCGGCCAATCCTAACCTCAAGATCACGGATATCGCCAGAACAGCTGAGATCGCACATTCTTTCAATCCTGAGATCAAAGTTATCTGTGACAATACATTTGCTACGCCTTATCTGCAGAAACCGCTCTCGCTGGGTGCTGACGTAGTCGTTCATTCAGCTACCAAGTATCTCAATGGCCACGGAGACCTCATCGCAGGTGCTGTCATCAGCGATCAGGAGACTATCAACCAGATCCTGCTGGTTGGCATCAAGGATATGACAGGTGCGGTCCTTGCTCCGAATGAAGCGTATCTCTTCATGAGGGGTCTCAAGACACTCTCGCTGCGCATGGAGCGCCACTGCAACAGCGCGATGAAGATCGCCCGCTATCTTGAGAAGCACGAGAAGATCGAGAAGGTATTCTATCCGGGGCTTGAGAGCCATGAGGGTCATGACATTGCTTCCAGACAGATGAGACTTTACGGCGGAATGATCAGCTTCATCGTAAGAGGCGGCAGAGATAATGCAGCCAGAGTAGCTGACAGTGTCAAAGTCGCTACACTCGCTGTTTCACTCGGAGCACCTGAGACTCTCGTTGAGCACGCTGCTTCGATGACGCATTCGACATATAACGACGAGGAACTGATCGCAGCAGGAATCCCTGGCGGACTTATCAGACTCTCTATAGGTCTTGAAGATCCTGATGATCTCATCAGCGATCTCGAGCAGGCCCTCGCACAGGCAGAGTAGCAGAGCAGTGCTGAAATAACCGGATCGAGTAGGGGCTAACTTGTAGCCCCTCTCACACCACCGTACGTGCCGTTCGGCATACGGCGGTTCAACCCAATAAGTAATAATCTACACAGCTGAG
>CADABZ010000037.1 GCA_902786355.1 uncultured Eubacteriales bacterium | reverse complement strand
GGTGTGTAAATTCGTGCCATTGATGAATCCTCCTTGTAGCCATTTTACTACACAGGATAGATTCTCAAAAATATTGTCCGTTATTTAGACTAGCATTAAACATTGGTATTGTATCTCGCGAAGAACGGCATTAAAAAAACAACATTGATCGGAAGGCGCCTCCTTGGCGATTTCCCGAGTTGGTTCAACATTGTACGATTTGAGGTGGCAGAGGAAAAATGACAAGGTTTTTCGAAAAAACCTTGTCATTTTAAATTTCAGATACAATTAGTACAATGTTTCATTGAAATTATGGCATTTTCGGGCCTTGAAATGGCTCCGATCTTGTCATTTTTTCGATTTGATCTGAATTGTACAATGTTTCAGAAGCTGCGGAGATTCTGCAGTGTATCTGAATAGCTGCGTGGGGCTCTGTCAGTTGCTCATCTGAGCTTTGAATCTGATGAACATGTTTTTGACTGCAGGGATGTTGATCACGATGACTGTGATGATTCCTTCTGCTGCGAGGTAGGTCAGGTTGTACCACAGAGACCATGTCCATGCGTTGAAGCCTTCCGGGGCATATGATCCGAAGAAGATGACTCCGGAGAGGACGGCGCATATATAGCGGCCGAGGAGACCGATGAGGTAGCCCTTTGTCAGCCCGTTGGATGAGTTGCGTGTGATGCCTGCGAGACCTACTGCTCCGAAAGCGAGCGGATAGTCGATAAGCAGCTGCACAGGATGGATGACATACGGTCCGAAGATGAGATTGATCAGTCCTACGCAGAAGCCGGCCATGACACCGCGGCGTGTACCGAGAAGGTAACCGCATACGGCTATAGGCAGGATGCTAAAAAGGGTGACAGAGCCGCCCTGAGGCATCTCAAAGATCTTGATCATTCCGAGAACTGTGGCCAGTGCGATCATAAGAGCGGATACGGTAAGTGCTCTTGTATCCATCTTCTTTTCGTTCTTGCCGCCTCTCATGATGAGAAGGAGCAGGATCACGATGACAGCGATGACAGCTATTTTGCCGCCGGTTGATTCAAAAAACTCTTGCATAAAAAAATCCTCCTTAAAATAAGTATTAAGGAGAGCATCTGTTGATATCCATTCTGAATAAAGCGTGGACCTTCCTACGCCGGTATTATCCGGATCAGGTATGAGGGTTTATCCCGTGATAGCGGGAAATCTCAGCATCAGCTCCCCTGGCTTAAGTTTTTCCTCGATTATTATACAACGGGAAAAGATAATGTCAACGGGATTTCTGACACGTGTTCTGAAATGGTTTGTTCGCCACATGAATGCAATTGTGCTATACTGTAGTTGATAAATTTTCGCCGCTGTTGTTACAGGAGGGTATAAGATGGCTAAACAAGAAACTGTAAAAAAAGTAAAAGAGCTTCTTGAGGGACACTGCTACGGACCGCTCAGAGAGGCAGCAGAGAAATGGCTCAATACCGCTGACGAGAAGTATGATATCAAGGATAAGGCTGACAAGGCATGGGACAAGCTCAATGAAGCGGTAGATAAGGTTTCAGATACATCTGCGAAATTCAACGAGAAGATGTCATCTGTAAGTGAGAACGTAAGCGAAGCTTATGATAAGGCTGCTGAGAGCGAGCTTATAAAGCAGCTCAAGGAAGGTGTAAGCAGTGTCGGCGACCTGCTCGATACTTTCGGATCAAAGGACGCTGCAGAGAAGTTCGGCAGTGATTTTGCCAGCAAGATGAAGAGTCATGCCGAGGCTCTCAAGGATAAGGGCGAGGCATTCTGCGACTGCGATGCATGCGTGAAGGCAAGATCCATCCTCAAGGATTTCGGTGAGGATCTCGACGGAAAGTATGACGAGATCAAGGAAAAGGCAGCTGATAAATTCGAAGAACTCAAGGACAAGGCTGAGGCAGCTATGGCAGATGCCGAGAAGAAGGCAGATGCTGTAGAAGACAAGTTCGAAGGAGCTTTCGATAAGATCGATGACAATCTCGATAAGGACGAGGAAGCTGCTGATGAGATCACTGAGTGATCCTGCAGACTGACAGAACGCTGATATTACATAGATACAGCAATTTAAGAGCCCCTTTTGCGATCCTGCAAAAGGGGCTTTGTCTGTTGTATGTCAGAATGTGATGCCGAGGAGATCGATAAGTATTCCCCATGCGACTCCGGCAAGATACAGTACAGATATAACTCTGATGTTCTCAGCCATATGCCGGTTGGTCCTGATCAGTACGATTATTCCGACTCCGGCTCCGACGAGCAGACCTGCCATCAGCTGGCCCGCTGTGAGCAGCCCTTCAAGATAGAGCTGAGTGATTACGACCGATGCTGCACAGTTAGGGATGAGTCCGATCAGTGCGGCAAGGAATACTCCGAGGACCGGGATGCCTGTCATGAAAGATGCCAGGGCTTTCTTTCCGATCAGTCCGACGAGCAGGCTGATAACCAGAGACACAAGGAATATGAATGCTGTGATCTTGACAGTGTGGACCAGAGCAGAGTGGATGATGCCGCCTTCTTCATCCTCGCACCCGCATTCATCCTGCTCGCACAGATCGTGTATGTGCTTGTGAGTTTTGAATGTGTAGTGCACGAAACGGACCATCATATCTACAAATATGCCGGTGAAGAGCGCTATGAATAATTTCGCCAGAAGGAGCTTTCCTATGGTTCCTGCGCCGACTGAAGAGGAGATGAATATAGGGACCATCTCATCAGACGTCGAGAGGAATACAGCGAGAAGAGTGCCAACGCTTATAACTCCGCCCGAGTAGAGGCTCGCTGCTGCAGCGGAAAAACCGCACTGCGGGATTATCCCGAGAGCTGAACCTATGACAGGACCCGCGTTTCCGATACGCGAAAGCAGGGCAACAGACTGATCCTCGGTCTTGCGTTCGAGCCACTCCATCGCGAGATAGGTGATGAAGAGGAACGGGATCAGTGTTACCGTGTCCTTAATGGTATCAAGTAAAGATTCGATGATTATTTCTTTCATAGCCCGGTTATTATATCCAAACACGCAGAACTTAACAAGACTGATTGTCACGCTGGGGAAAAATGTATTACAATCAATACAGATATATCCAGAAAATGAATCATTTGTAACCAGAAGGAGAAACTTAGATAATGGCTATTACTGCAGAACAGGAAAAACAGAAAGCTGCATTTCCGGAAATAGTTGACGACCTGCAGGATACTGCCTATGCAGAGTCGGGGCAGGCGGCGGCTCAGATGCCTGAACAGGAGGCCGGGTCTGACGCAGCAGTCCGGATGCCGGCGCAGGAGACCGGATCTGATACAGCAACCCAGATGCCGGCGCAGGAGACCGCTTCTGAAGGAACTGAAGCGGAAGATAACGATGTATCCATCGATGTGGATATAGAGAATATGGAATGGGAAGTCGAAAGCGCGGGAATGGCCGAAAAACCGGCTGACTACGGATATGATCATGATGATTACTCAGATGAGTACGATGATTATTCAGAGCCGCAGCAAGACTACCGGGGCAGATACAATGACCGGAACACTATCCGGTACTCGAGAAGGATGAACAAGCACCTCTTCACATGGCTTTTCTCTTTCCTCCTCGGGATGTACGGAGCAGACAGATTTGCCAGAGGACAGGTCGGACTCGGTATCCTTAAGATGCTGTCGTTCGGCGGATTCGGCTTCTGGTATTTTGCCGATCTGCTCATCGCCATACACAAGTCCTTTGTATCTGAGAACTCTATGTACGATGACCTTTTCTTCGATGAATACGGCCGCTATGTGCTATAGGACTGGAGGCGCTTTGTTATGATGAAAGAATACGAGAAAGAACATCTTGGTATGCTCAGAAAACACCTTCCGGGCTGCACTGTGCTGCTTAAGAAAAACGGCGCGTTCCCGCTCGAGCATCCGTGCAGGATCGAGGCAGTCGGAAGCGGAGTCAGATATACCGTCAAGGGCGGAACAGGCTCCGGCGAGGTCAATTCAAGGTATTTTGACAATATAGAGAAGGGCCTGAGGAATGCTGGCTTTGAGCTTTTCAATATGGACTGGTCGACTATCTACGGCAGCTTCAGAGAGGAAGCCAAAGCTAAGTTTATAGCGGACATCAGGAAGAAGGCCAGAGAGCAGAAGATGAGTATAATCTCTGCTTCCATGGGTGCTGTGATGACAGAGCCTGAATACGACATACCTCTCAAATTCAATGCTGATGCGGCGATATATGTCGTCTCAAGGATATCCGGCGAGGGCAATGACAGACTGGCGCAAAAAGGCGATTTCATGCTCACAGACAGTGAGGTCAGGGATATCCTCGCACTGGATGAGAAATACGAAAAATTCATGCTCGTGATCAACGCAGGCGGACCGGTCGACCTGTCTCCTGTAATGAGCGTCGGCAATATTCTGGTGCTTTCTCAGCTCGGAGTCGAGACCGGAAGCGCTCTTGCGGATATCCTCCTCGGAAAGGCTTATCCATCCGGAAAACTCGCCACCACCTGGGCGCGCTGCGAGGACTACAGCAGTCTCGGGAGTTTTGGCGAAAGGGATGATACAGAATACAGAGAAGGGATCTACGTCGGATACAGATACTTCGACATGGCAGGCACAGAGCTGCTCTTCCCGTTCGGCTACGGACTTGGCTATACGGATTTTGAGCTCGAGAACAAAAGCGCTGAGTGCGCCTTCGGTGAGTTCAGCGTGAGCGTCAGTGTCAGGAACACAGGAAACTTCAAGGGCCGCGAGGCCGTGCAGGTCTACGCTTCGTGCCCTGAGGGCAGGCTTGACAAGGAAGTCAGGAGACTTGTGGGATTCGCCAAGACAGGCGAGCTCGCTCCGGGCGAAGAGGAGACCGTAACTGTAAAGTTCTCCGCAGCGGATCTTACAAGCTATGACGATAAGAAGTCCTGCTACATTCTTGAGCCTGGCAGATATGTGATCATGACAGGTCCTGACAGCCGTGACCTCAAGGTTGCCGCTGTATTTGAACTTGATGAAGAGTTCGAGATAAGACAGGTGAGCAATCTCTTCGGAGATCCAGGATTCGAGGATGCGAAGAATGAGAAGAGCTGCGAGGCCGCAGAAGGATCAGCTCCTGTCAAAAAGTTCGATATCGAGGATATGCAGACAGAGATCATCACATACGGCACGAATGTGATCGATGACGATCCGAGACTTGAGGGCTTCGATGATAAGGATCTTGCACATATCAATATCGGGGCTTTCGATCCTAAGGGAACCATAGCAGGTGTGATCGGAGATGCCGGCACTACGGTGCCTGGTGCAGCAGGCGAGAGCTGCAGTCTCTACGAGGATAAGGGAATCAGCAGGATCACCATGGCTGACGGCCCTGCAGGAGTCAGGATCGCAGCTAAGTACTACGTGGACAAGAAGGGCAAGCACGCTATAGGTTCTGTCATACCTGCCGGAATGATCGAGCTGATGCCGAAGATCGCAAAGCGTATCATAAGCAGAACAACTGAAGCTAAGAAGGGTGCTGAGATCTTCGAGCAGTATACGACAGCGATACCTATTGCAACGGCGCTCGCTCAGAGCTTCGATACAGATTTTGTTCGCATGTGCGGTGATATAGTCGGATCTGAGATGAGTGAGTTCGGAGTCGATCTCTGGCTTGCTCCTGCGCTCAATATCCACCGCAGTGTACTCTGCGGACGCAATTTCGAGTACTATTCGGAGGATCCGCTCCTCAGCGGAAAGATGGCTGCGGCAGTGACACAGGGCGTGCAGGCGCATCCCGGCTGCGGCGTGACTATCAAGCATTTTGCCGCCAACAATCAGGAGACCAACCGCTACGGCAACAACAGTGCTGTCAGCGAGCGTGCACTCAGGGAGATCTATCTGAAAGGCTTTGAGATCTGCATCAGAGAATCAGATCCGATGGCTCTGATGACTTCATACAATCTGATCAACGGCACTCATACATCCGAGAGCAGGGAGCTTGTAACTGCGCTGCTTCGCGATGAATACGGCTTCGATGGTCTTGTCATGACAGACTGGGTCGTCGGCGGCGGGCTGCTGCTTCAGAGAGGGTCAAAATACGGCATGCCTGATGCGGCTAAGGTCGCAGCATCCGGACACAGCCTGTTCATGCCTGGCTCAAGGAAGGATCTCAGGGAGGTCATGGCAGGCCTCAAAGACGGCACAGTTACAGGAAAGCAGCTTATCAGCAACGCAAGCTGGCTTCTGCATGTTGCTGACAGGCTTGGGAAATAAAGCAGGTTTCCGCGCGGCGGGAACACAGATGATCAATAAGATACAGTAGACAAATACAATGAGTTACAGAATTTTCGTTATCAATCCGGGATCAACATCGACAAAACTGGCGTATTTTGAGGATGAGGAGAAGCTCGTCGAGACAAGTGTCTTCCATGATGCTCCTTTCCTCGCAAGTCTGGGCAGGGTCAGCAATCAGCTGGATTACAGGCTCAGGCTGATCAAAGAATTTCTTGATGAGAATGGAATAGACTTAAGAGGCGTGGATGCGATAGTCGGCAGAGGAGGAGCCAATATGCCGTGCATAAGCGGCACTTATGAGCTCAATGACCTGCTGCTGAATGACAACATCGAGGCTGTATCCGGTGTCGACCATCCGGCTAATCTCGGCCTGCCTCTGGCTGCTGCCCTCCAGAAGGAATACGGAGGCAGGGTCTTCATGGTCGACAGCCCTAAGACGGATGAATTCTGCGATCTTGCAAGAATCACAGGTGTTCCGGGAATATACAGGACATCGAGCACTCACGCTCTTAATATCAAGGGAACGGTGAGAATGCACTGCCGGAACAATAATGTCAGATATGAGGACGGCAATTATATCGTCTGTCACATAGACGGAGGCATGACCGTATCCGCTCATGATCACGGCAGGATGATCGATGCCACCAATAATGCTGCAGGCGAGGGGCCGTTCACTCCGACGCGCACAGGCGCTCTGCCTGTCAGCGCAGTTATCGACTATTTCTTCGATAATGAGCACAAAAGCAAGATCGGTATAGCTGATGCGAGCTTCGAAAGCCTTGAGGACTCGCTTAAGGCGGCCAGAGAGGTGCTGACAAGAAATGCCGGTCTTACCGGTTATTTCGGCACATCGAACTCGGATGTGATACATGAAATGGCAGAATCCGGCGACCCGATGGCAAATCGGGTCTGGGATGCCATGATCTACAATATATGCAAAGCCATAGGAGAAATGGCAACAGTGCTTTCGGGCAAGGTCGACGGGATAGTATGCGGCGGAGGTCTGCTGCGCTTTGATGATCTGCAGCAGAAGATCCGCTCGCGGTGCGAGTGGATCGCGCCGGTCAGCTTCTATCCGGGCGAGGTCGAGCACGAGGCAATGGCTGCCGGCGCCCTCCGCGTATTAAGAGGCGAAGAAGAGCCTCTGGTCTACACAGGAGAGCCGGTCTTCAAAGGCTTTGAACAACGAAGCGTTCGCACCGATCCAGCTCACTGATCAGGCGATCTGCATAGACGGAGACACTGCTGAAGTGCTTAAGGAAATACTCCGCAAAAGTTAGCATTTTTCACTAACGGGTTATATTTGACTAACTCATCTTAGCCTCTGTATATTGGAATCAGAAGAGCATATGGAACTCGATCTGAACAGGCCTAGAAGGAGCCGGGCCCCCAGCGGGCAGCGAGATGAGCGACACAGCACACTTGCGGGACAGGAGGTCCCCTGGTGTGCTTTTTCTGTATAACAGGCAGTCAATTCCCCTTCAGCAGAAAGGAGAACTACGATGCAGAAACTCAGCAACGCAGAGGCAGGCAGATATTCTCACGGGCATCTCTGTGTGAGCAGTTAAGCTGCTTCGGCCAGGATACGTTGTTTCAGGGTCAAAGACCCGGGGGCATAGAGCCAGGGGGTATATGAGATGTATACCAATACAGAGTTTATAAACGAATGCTTCGGAATATTCAGACAGACCGAGGGCAACACTGCAGACATACCGGGTATCGGCGAGGTGCTGATGTACGAGGAGCCGCTTGCAGGATTCGCAGTAGCGGAGGATGGGATCTTTGAGACCTTCCGCAGGAAAGAAATCATCGGCAGGAACTTCATGGGGCCGGCTGAATGGCTGCCGGGAGCGAAGACAGTGGTATCTTTCTTCCTGCCGTTCACCGAAGCCGTGCGCAGCAGCAACAGCACAAAGTATAACAGCACGGACCCGTCGGCCGAGTGGCTGTATGCCAGGATCGAAGGACAGGAGTTCATCGGCAGATTCATGGCTGCACTTAAGGCGCACTTCGAAGAGAGGGGCATGAAAGCCTGCGTGCCGGCGCTCGATGAGAGATTCGGTGTTAAGATAGAGTTCACGGCAAAAGGCCTGAGACCTGACTTTCACGCAGACAGCAAGTGGTCCGAGAGACACGCGGCATATGCATGCGGACTCGGGACTTTTGGCCTGTCGCGCGGGCTCATCACAGAGAAGGGCATGGCTGGCAGGTTCGCCAGCATCATAATCACTGAAGAACTCGATCCGACCCTGCGCCCGTATACAGGGATCTGCGATTACTGCATCAGGTGCGGCGCCTGCATCAGAAACTGCCCTGCGAATGCGATCTCGCTGAAACACGGCAAGAACAACATCAAATGCAACAGGCACGTCGAGACGATGAAGGCAAAATACGCTCCGCGCTACGGCTGCGGCAAGTGCCAGGTCGGAGTGCCGTGCGAGTTCAGAAATCCGTCGAAGAGATAATAACAGGAGAAGCGAAAAGGCCGGTGCTTACTTACGGTAAGGCCGGCTTCTGTAGTTGTATGCATATTAGCTCTGACTGCAGAGCTTCAGAATGGCAGCGATCTAGATCTTATCTATGAAAGACTTGTCATGCCAGTCTTTACGCTCCCATATACCGCGGTATTCTTCGTAGCGGGCACGCTGCTCCTCATCGTAGGCGCCCATGTTGTCCGAAGTAAGGAAGAAGCTGCCGTACTGAGCGAGGACTCTGGCATGCATGTCTTTTTCTTCGTCTGTGAGCTTTATATTATCTCTGCGCAGGAAGAATACATCTGGATCATTGAGAAAAGCCCGGCCGTCAAGCTGCCTGCGGTAATATGAGTCTCCGATCGCATTGCGGGTGGAGACTATCTCTCTGTTCTGGAGCCTCATAAGCGGCGTGTTCTGCCAGTCGAGACTTGCATCGCAGCCGATCCTGCAGTACTCCACCTTGCCGAATGCCGGCATGAGAGGGACGCCGCAGCCGAGTATCATACCATCGCCGCACCACTCTCTCAGAAGATCCATAGCACGGCACATCCTCGCGCCGCGGCTTTCACCGTGATGAACGCCTCCTCTGGTCGGCCACGGAGCCGCACTGTAGAGGAAATCAAGTTTTACCAGATCAAAACCCCATTCTCCGAAGATCCTGTCGAAAACCCGCTTCATATGTTCCCGGACTCCCGGATTGTCTATATCAAGTGAGAAGAAACCATTCCAGTTGCAGCCTGCATACCATGGCTTGCCTCTGTGCCTGAGAAGCCAGTCCGGATGATTTTTGACGAGCTCGGATTTTGCCTGCGCGGAGAAAGGCGCAAGCCACAGTCCGGCCTTGAAACCTGCCTGATGGATGTCGTCTGCGGATGCTTTGAGACCGCGCGGGAATTTTTCACTGTCTACTTCCCAGTCGCCGACAGCGGTCTGCCAGCCGTCATCGATCTGGAACATATCTCCCGGCCTGAGTATGCCTTTGCAGCCCTCGAGATCTTCACTGATCGTCTGGTCGCTAATATTCGCAAAACGGTTGTACCAGCTTGTGTAGCCGGCCATAGGCTCTGCCGGACGGCGGGTGATGCCGGCCGCTTTGAACCACGCATCGAAGACCTCGTCCTCGGTACCTTCGAAGATAGCGATATGGACAGCAGGATCATGCTCAGGCCCGATGCCCGCATCCTTGACTACCTTGAGCTCGCTTGTTACCGCATCATAATAGAAGATCGTGTAGCCGTTGGTCTCGTCCGTCGATGCTACAAGAGTATAGATATCGCCTCTGCGGCGGTACATATATGAAAAACCATGGAAACAGCCCTGTTTGCCGGAGTACCTGACAAAAAATTCATCGCCGTATCTCTGGGTGCCGAAAGGAGCGCCGAGGGTGCGGAAGACAGGATGCGCCGAAGCGAATCTGTCCGAAGGACTTACTTCGTGCGAAACAGTCCATGTCTGGTAACCGTTGAAAAACAGTCTGTCTGCTGATGTGCATCTGAAATCAAGAACCAATACAGACATAGTCTGGATTTTGGCTATAGATGCCGGGTCGATCTGTCTCATTGCTGACCTCCATGAGTGTTGTAATCATTGCTTCAGACATTCTATCACAAACCCGAAGAAAATGAGCACTGTTGTTTCGCATCAGACTTTTGAGTATAATACGTGGACGAGGTCACGAAAATGAAGAGAAAAATAGGACTTGGAGCGGGAATAATAACAGCACTTCTTCTGTTTGCCATAGCCGGCGTTATCTACTGGGTACTGCTGGGCCAGTGGCATACAGATGTTTTTGCTGCGGGAAATTCCAGCCAGGTAAGGATATATAAGATCGCAGAAAATGAAAAAGGGGAGAAGCTGCAGCCTGAAGATGCGGGCACAGTGACAAGAGGCTCATCTATCACGCGCTACCTGGAAAGCGTGACGGCAGACGGAGTTACGTACCACAAGGTGAAGACTGACGAGCGGCCGGACGAAGCAGACCTGTACATGGCAGAGTCAGATCTCTCGGTTACACGCGAGGGCGCTGTGAAGGAGAAGAATGTTTTCGTCAGGACTCCTGCAACTATATACAAGACATCTGACGGCCCGGGCATAGCATCATTCGCTCCTAAGGGAACCGAGCTTAAGATAACAGGTCATGACAGGCTCCTTTCCAACGGCTACATCAATATGTACAAAGTCAGCTACACTGACTCTGACGGCAAAGATGCAGAGGGCTTTGTATACGGCAAGTACATGACAGGGACACAGGAAGCGGCTGATGCGCCATACAACGAGAACGGAGAGTACGATACGGCCTCGGAAGACGGCTTCCGCTTCGAACTCTATGGCGGAGAAGCAGCAGATCTGGATTTCTATCCTTATGAAAGAACGTCCATCAAGGGCAACAAGTTCTGCAGACATGCAAGAGCGATGTATATCAATGCATATGCAGCGACCCATCCGGACGCATATGTCGACCTAATTAAGAAAAGCGGCTGCAATGCTGTAGTCATAGACATAAAAGACGGTCCGCTCACATACGAGTCAGAAGTTGCGGCGGAACTCTCGCCGTCCTCATATGACTCCGCTTATTTTACCGCAGAAGAGATGAAGGCCGGAGTGCAGGCATACAGGGACGCCGGAGTATATCTCATAGGCAGGATAGTTACATTCAATGATCCGAATTATGCAAAGGATCATCCTGAAGACTGCATCGAGTATGCAGAGTCATCCGGATGGCCGAGCGCCTATTCGAGAGATGTATGGGAATACAATGTAAGACTTGCGCAGGAAGCCGTGCGCGAGTTCGGATTCAATGAGATACAGTTCGACTATGTGAGATTCCCTGAGTCTTCATACGAGATGTCAAAATCAGGCAAGGCGGACTTCCGCAACACTTACGGTGAGTCGAAGGCCCAGGCCGTGCAGAATTTCTGCTTTTACGCTGCGGACCAGCTGAGAGAATCCGGTTCTTACATATCTATCGATGTGTTCGGGGAAAGTGCATACAGCTACGTGACGGCGTACGGTCAGTACTGGACAGCGATCTCCAACATTGCAGATGCGATCAGCGCCATGCCTTATACAGATCATTTTTCCGGCAATGCGCCGTGGGAAGATCCTTACGGCTCTGTCTACAGCTGGGCGAAGAAAGCAGCGGAGCAGCAGGACAGACTTCAGGATCCTGCAGCAGCCAGGACCTGGATCACGGGCTACAACACACCTCACTGGGCGCCGAGTGTAGATTACAATGAAGCCAGGCTGAAAGAGCAGATCGAGGCTCTCGAAGACGCCGGGCTGGACGGGGGATTCATCCCGTGGAACGCACTCTCGGATATCGGCAAGTACAGGCAGTACAAAGGAATCTGGAAGGCGCAGGAGTGAAACTGACAATAGATATGAGGTCTCCTTCATGCAGGGTAATGTTGAGTATGACTACACCATCGACGCTTATACCGGAGATATCCTCGAGAAGGACGTAGACAGAGACAACGACTAATACTGAATGAGCCGCTGCTGCCATGAAAGGCGGCAGGGCAGAGGGAGTGCCGCAGACTGATTCATTTACCTTCTGGTCAGTCTTGCGGCATTTTATTTTTGATTACGGACCTTATGATAATTGACTAACCAGGACGATGATTATACAATAGAATCAATATGATGTGGCCGTTTATCCTTATGCCACAGGGCATCAGTGACCAGGCGGCCAGCTTTAGGATTCCAGGAGGATAAGAAGGATGAAAAAGGAATATGAACCTCTATTCACGCCTTGGAAGATCGGCAACGTAGAGATCCCTAACAGGATTGTGCAGACTTCCATGGGAGGTACTTCCCTGTTCGGATGGCTTGAGCCTTGTCATTTTGACAAAGAAGCAGCTCATCACATTCTCGGCCGTGCACAGGACGGTGTCGGACTGGTGCTTCCGGGCATGCAGTGCGTAAGAGACACAATGGGAAGAAGATGGCTGTATCAGAACAAGAAGATGTTCAAGGATCTTGCAGAGTGGATGCCTGAGTTCCACAAGACAGGATCAAAGCTGTTCATTCAGCTTGCCGGCGGATTCGGCCGTTCGATGGCTATCAACGACATGTTCGTCAAGATGCTCCAGAACAAAGCATTCGGCGCTGTTGCAAAGCCTTTCGTAGATATCGAATATTGCTGCGCTTCAGCAGGTGAGACACCTAACAGATGGTATCCTGAGATCAAGTCAAGAATGATGACGATCGAAGAGATCCATGAGATGGTTGAGGCTTTCGCTAAGACAGCTAAGCTCTGCAAAGACGCAGGTGTCGACGGCGTAGAGATCCACGCAGTACACGAAGGATATCTGCTCGACCAGTTCACTATTGCCAACATGAACTACAGAACTGACCAGTACGGCGGTTCTTTCGAAAACAGATTCAGATTCCCTGTTGAGATCGTTCAGGCGATCAAGAGGGAATGCGGAGAAGACTTCCCTGTAGCTCTCAGATACTCCGTAGTATCCAAGACAAAGGGATGGCTTCAGGGCGCACAGCCAGGCGAGGAATTCGTAGAATTCGGCCGTGACATGGCTGAGTCCGAAAAGGCTATCAAGTACCTGTCTGACGCAGGCTACGATATGTTCAACTGCGACAACGGAACATATGATGCATGGTACTGGGCACATCCGCCTGTCTACATGCCGGACAACTGCAACCTCGAAGATGTAGAGCACATCAAGAAGTTCACTGACAAGCCGGTAGTATGCGCAGGTAAGATGGACATCAAGGTTGCTGCCAAGGAGATCAAGGCAGGCAAGATCGATGCTCTTGGTATCGCACGTCAGAACCTCGTTGACCCTGACTGGGTAACCAAGCTCAGAGAGGGCAGAGAGGAAGAGATCAAGCCTTGCATCAGATGCCACAATGCATGCTTCAACTTCGCTAAGTCCAAACATACTGCTAATACACAGCCTCTGTTCGACTCACTGCAGCTTGCCCGCTGCGCACTGACACCTCAGACAATGCAGCACAACAAGTATAAGATCGTTCCGACAAGCAAGCCTAAGAAGGTCGCTATCGTCGGTGCAGGATTCGGCGGACTCGAGGCAGCTCTCGTACTCAAGAAGAGAGGACATGAGCCTGTAGTATTCGAGAAGGACGACAAGATGTTCGGCCTCTACAATACAGCAAGCGCTATGTCCTTCAAGGATGCTGACAAGCAGCTCATGAAGTGGTATGAGAGAGAGCTCAAGAAGTGGGATATCGACGTCAGACTCAACACTGAGATCAAGGACATCAACTCACTGCTCAAGGCATATGACGATGTTATCGTTTCCGTAGGAACATTCCCTAAGGCTATCCAGATCCCTGGATTCGACAAGACGATCACATTCACAGACCTGCTGACAGGCAAGAACAGAAAGAAATACGACAAGATCGTATTCCTCGGCGGCGGACTTTCATCCTGCGAAGCTGCATATGACGCAGTACTTGCAGGCAAGCACCCGGTAGTAGTCGAGTTTGCTGATGACCTGATCACAGCACCTGGAACATGCCTTGCCAACTCTTCATTCCTCAGAGAAGCACTGCCGTTCAAGAACGTTCCTGTACATCTGAGAAGCACAGTCACCGAGGTAGGCGACGGATGGTGCACCATCAAGAACGTTGAGACAGGCGACACCTGGAAAGAAGAATGCGACTGCGTAGTCAACGGCCTCGGATTCGTTCCTAACGACCAGTTCGCATCCGTCAAGAACAAGCACCTCCACAGATGCGGCACCTGCGTAAAGTGGGGCGCACTCAGAGAAGTTATCTGGGGAGCTTGGGATGTAGCAATGAAGATCTAGCCGCAGGACCTGGTCTCAATGAAAAACCAGCCGCACGACCTAAGATCAACATAATATGCTGATATGCATCAAGCCGCCGGAGCGATCCGGCGGCCTTTTTGTTATCAGAAAACCCCGCGTTGGACGCGGGGTTCCGTGAACGCTATGCGTTTGACCAGAAATCCTCCAAACCTTAGAATTGCATTGCGGTCTGCCAACTGCAAAACAAGACAAGGAGGAGGATCATGGATCTAAATGACGTTCACAGTCTATCGCATTCCAAATGGAATTGCAAATATCATATCGTGTTTGCACCGAAGTATCGACGGAAAATGTTTTACGGTGAAAAGAGGAATGCGATAGGCAAAATACTAAGAGAATTGTGCGAGTGGAAAGGTGTAAATATCATCGAAGCAGAAGCGTGTCCGGATCATATCCATCTGTTTGTCGAGATACCGCCCAAAATGGCAGTATCGAGCTTCATGGGATATCTGAAGGGCAAAAGCAGCACAATGATCTATGAGCAATTCGGCGAGTTGAAGTATAGATATCGCAATAGATCATTCTGGTGCAGGGGGTATTACGTTGACTGGTCCTCTGTCAAGTTAACGGACAGTCTTTTTGAGGATAAAACCTGTCCTGCTTAAGCGGCAATGCCCAGGCTGGCACAATGCCGCATATAATACA
>CADABZ010000036.1 GCA_902786355.1 uncultured Eubacteriales bacterium | reverse complement strand
GTCACGACCGACACGCATCTCCCTGAGATGCATTTTACTCCGGACGAAATCTTGTCGTATATCTCTCAAAATGGTACCATCGACCTGAGGGACGTCGAAAAAGATATGAGAAAGTCCAGAAAGGAGAAGATCCTAGAAAAACACCCATATTCAATTTATCAAGGCAGTGATGGCAGGTGGCGTTCTCACCTGCCCGACGAAACCAAGAAAGAAGGTCGTAAGCTCATAGTCAAATCCAAAAAAGATGATTTGATTGATTTGATATGCGAGTACTACACTTCTCATGATAAGGATCTTGTCAGAGAGGCCTGCACACTTGAAGCCTTATACCCCGCATGGATCGAATTTAAGAGTCTTCATGTATGTGAAACTACAGTAATACGCATCAAGTATGATTGGTGCAGATATTATGAAAATGACGCCATAGTCAAGAAGCCGATTAAAAGCATTACAAAGCTTGAGCTCGATACTTGGGTTCATACGATGATCCGTAAGCACAATATGAATGCTCACCAGTATGGTAACTTCTCTGCAATAATCAGGCAGTTGTTGGATTTTGCAGTAGACAGCGAGATCATTAACAAGAACTTATTCCTGGATGTTAAAGTAAACAGGCGAAGGGTTCTTGTTCCCGAAGTCAAGAAACCTGATCATACGCAAGTTTTTACCAAGGCTGAAGAGAATATGATCGTCGACCGCGCATGGACTGCATTCAGAAAGAACGAAAATTATGTTCAGTGGTATACACCGCTGGCAATAATCTTCATGTTCTATACGGGTCTGCGTATTGGTGAGATATCCGCTCTCAAGTTTGAGGATATTACAGGGAACAGTATGACAGTAAACAGACTGGTCCGCTTCCCGACAGGAGAAATCGTAGAGCATACCAAGGGAACATATGGCAGCAGGACGATCCCGCTCATTCCGCTTGCAGCAGAGGTCATTGAGGAGATTAAAAATCACCGCCAGGAAAAAGGTTTGGAACTCAAGGGCTTTATTTTCTGCCCTAATGACAAGCCAATCAGCACCTACAATGCGATTGAAAAAGCGATCAAGAAATACTGCCGGGACCTCGGAATAGACGAGCGCAGCCCGCACAAAGAGCGTAAGACTTTCACATCTACCCTTATCAGCAATGGTGTAAGCATCAATACAACCAGGCAGCTTGCCGGGCATGTTGACGAAAGAACTACTCTTAACAATTACTGCTTTGACAGAAGCGAAGATGATGAGAAGCTCACTCAGATCACTTACGCTTTGTCTAGTTGACACACAAAATCAAGTGTATCCAGGTGTATCCATGCGCCTGGATACATTTACAAGAAACTGCGCACAATGACAATGATGAAAATCGTGTATCGCAGTAAAATCAACGGCTTCACGAAAAAAGGTCTCCGGTTTCGGAGACCAATTTCTGGAGCTGATAGTGGGAGTCGAACCCACAACCTTCTCGTAATGTCAGAATCAGCCTCTATGCCTTGCAATTGTAGTGTTTCAGCTTTCGGCATTTTGCTTTTAACCGATAATTAACCGAAGCCGATGTGTATTACCCCGGAAATCCAGTCTGCATGTATTATGCGCCTGATCTCGCGTTGCCCCTGGATTTTTTAACCGATTTTAATCGATATTTAACCGAATAATTTGTAATATGCACGTTACCGGGCAATGCACAATGGACGTAATTGAACAACATCGAGCGAATCTTGACAGCCGGAAAGTACTGAAATTCCAATGAAAAATCCCCCAGGTCCTTGAACCCGAGGGAGTCTATGGAGCTGATAGTGGGAGTCGAACCCACAACCTCAGCGTAATGTTCAAAACTGCCTGTGCGCCTTGTAATTACTGCATCTCATAATTCGCCTTTGTAGTTTTAACCGATATTTAATCGATAGAGTGTTTCAGTGTCCATTTCCGTATCCGACTCGATGAAGTTCTATCCTCATCCCATGCCGGACGAAAATGGTTAGAAAAGTTGCTACACTTTTTCAGCCATTTCTGCCTCTGGGGTAACCAGTACTCAGATATTCGCCTTCTGCTGCCTGTCCGGGCTCTGAAAATTTAACCGAATTTAATCGATATTTAACCGAAAATATTGCACTTTGTGCGTTATCGGGCGATTCCCAACAGACGATATTGAACAGCAACACGCGAATCTTGACAGTCGGAAAGTGCTGGAATTTCAACGAAAAAACCGTCAGCCCACTATAGGCCAACGGTTGTCTTGGAGCTGATGGGGGGAGTCGAACCCCCAACCGCCTCGTAATGCCCAAAACAGTCTCAAGGCGTTGCAATTACTGCATCCCATCATTCATTCCTGTAGTTTTAACCGATATTTAACCGATATCAGCGTCTATCCGAATGCCAGCTTCTTCAAAGCTGATCTCTTCTGATCATCATCGATGTTGACATAGTACTTCGCCGTTACGGTAATGCTGTCGTGTCCCATCATCTTGCTGACATCCTGAATAGGCACTCCGGATTTGGCAAGTTTCGATCCGAACGTGTGACGGAACACATGAATAGATTTCTTCTCAACCTCGATGCTCTTGCATAAACGAGTGAAGGCAGTACGAATACTGCTTTTGAAATAGAGTTCCCCGCTTGATGTTGTGAACACGTACTGGGTTCGGTATCCTCTCTTGAGCATCTCGGCTCTATGCCACTTATGGTGATTGTTTATCTCCTTCTGGATGAAGTCCAGTGGTTCAAGCGGCAGTGTCCGTACAGACGCTTTCGTCTTCGTCTCGGAAATCTCTGCTCTGGCCTTTGTCTTTCCGCGCTCAGTGATGATCGGATCAATCTCAACAAGCTGTTTGTTGATATTGATCTTACCATTCTCCAGATCGGCATATGTCAGTGCACTCAGCTCACCGATTCTTGCACCCGTATAGATAGCGAGTACTATCAACAGCCTCAGGCGATGATCCGAAGGAGTCTTATTAAGGAACTTGGCTATTTCCTCATCCGTAAAGGTTTCTATAGCCTGATCGGTTTTCCTGTGTTCCGCCTCAGGAAGCACTAAGCAGTTAGTGATATTCTTTGCTATGTGCTGAGACTCAAGATATATATAGAACCTCTTGATAAAACTCCGCGCATGACGTTTTGTTGTAGCACCGCGGGATGAAGCTGACATAACTGCCTGCAGATCCGCACCCGTGATCTCCGATACGGACATCCCGAGAACACCGCAGCCGTCGAAGACATTGTGATAGCTGTTGATGTGCAGCGTTCTTGTTCCCGGCTTGACCGAACTATCCTGAAGATACACATTGTCTGTCCACCAGGTTATAAATTCACCAAGACACGTGTTGCTGTTAAACTTCCCGTTGCTCCTGATGTTCTTATATGCTTCATACTTTGCAATAGCTTCCTTCTTAGTCTTCCCATAGAAGTTCTTATATTCAGGCACCCATTTACCAGCTTTATTCTGCTTCATTCCAACCTTCCGGCAGATCTTCTGATATGAATAACCTCCTACGCACACTTCATTCCTGCGCTTCTTTTTCTCAGCCATAGTCTAAATAGCGCCTCCTCCCTCAAGCTGTTTTGATATATAGAGTTCAACAGCCTCGAGACTTACAAGTTGCTTATTGCCTACCTGAACCACATTGATCTCCCCCTCACGTACCCATCTGCGCAGAGCGGAGGCAGTGATTGCTGTATTCGGGTCAATAGTCCTGAGTTCAGCTACACATTGTCTGATTGTTCTCATACGTACCATAAGCTTCCTCCTTTCTGAGATAGTAAAATGCTATCCTTACAATCAAAAAAAAGCGAAGCTGCGACTGTACAAATCGCACCCTCGGCATATTTGAACTGTGTTTGTATAATGATCTTGCTCAAAGTGATAGTATGGCTACTTTTCACCTTGCAAGTAATATTCGCCTTTGCCCGACAAAAACCGAACAAATGACATACTACAAAAGGCCCGGTTGACCGAGCCTTCTGAAGTATTTTCATGTTCAGTTATTCTTTTACATCATAATTATATCAAAGGTGTAAGATGTACTGATACTATATCTTACTCGACAGCAACTGTACTCATACTGTACTTCTGAATGAGCTGTATAGTTTATCAGACAAACATCTCTGCATCCTCTTTGGCTTGTCTGCGTCTTTCCGCATACTCTCTGATCACAAAGAAGAGCGCTCCTCCGAGTGCTGCGGCAAATATACCGAGGTAAAGCCAGAGAAGTGTACTGTCACCTGTTTTCGGTGCGCCTGATGGGATACTGACAGTCTGCTTCTTATCCTTGATGTCCTTATGTTCGCCTACGAGCTTCTCTTCAGGCGTACCGTCATCGTTAGTCACGATATAATAGCACTCCTCGAAAGCTACGATCTTATGGCCGGCGAGCTTATCATAGTCATCGAGCCAGAGGTTGACCGTAACAGTACCGGAAGTTGTACCCGCTGTCACATTGAGCAGTGTCTCGCCATCGGATCCTTCTATCTTCTCTCCGGTTTCCTTGTCAACAAGCCAGCCTCTCATGAAATACTGACCCGGTATGAGGTTCTCGTACTCTACGGTATCCTCGACACACTCGTCCACAAGCGCCGCCTTCGTTCCGATCTTAGGGATATCCACTGACTGCGAATCATCGTTAATATCCGTATGCGCAGCGACAGGGATCTTGTTGATCGTGCATTCTTCGAATGCGACTACCGTATCTCCCCTGAGGTCGATCCCGTTGAACACGAACTCGACTTCTACTGTCCCGTCCTTCTCGGTCGGAGTGAATGCCTTGGATGCAGTGGCATGCTTTCCGTTTTCCTTTACCGGCTTACCGGTCTTCTGGTTCATCAGTGTAGCATTCATGGTATACTGCGTGCCCGGGATCAGGTTATGATACTCAACGACATCGATGATCCTGACAGTCTCACCGCCATAAGCGATGTGATCCTCCGTATCGACATCTGTAGCTGTCGTTTTGATCTCCGGTACATACATCGTCTGATCCTCATCATCCGGTTCTTCATGCTTATTGATCTCTATATTGCTGATGAGCAGAGTCTCGAAAACAACAAGATCATGATTCGCAAAATCTGTGGCATCGAATGTGAACTCGACATCCACTGTCCCGTCAGCAGTCTCCGGAGTGAATTTCTTCGTTGCCGTTATATCTGTCATCTTACCGGTTGTCTTATCGAGGATGGTACCCTTGATCTCGTATTCGCTGTTTGGCGAGAGATTCTCAAACTTTACAGTGTCCACAATCGTGACGTTCTTTGCTGCAAGGATGTTATGGCTCTTCGAAGACTTGTCGAGAGCTGTCGTAGCAACGATGCCGCCATAGTGGATCGTCTGCTCCTCATCACCGATCTCCTCATGCTTCTGCAGTTCGACCGGTGTCTCTTCATCGTGTACCTGACTTGTTCTGTACAGAGTCTCGAATACTACCGCAACTGTGTCAGTAGTGAACTTTGACGAATCAACTGTGAATTCAACTTCCACTTCCATCTCATCACCGGTTGCAATGAATGGCTCAGACTCAGCAGTCACATTATTGCCTTCAGAGTCTGTCAGCGGTTCGCCGGTAGTCTTGTCCATCATTATCCCCTTGATGACATATTCTCTGCCTTCGTAGAGTCCGGTTACCTTGACCTCATCCACGATAGTAGAGTATTCAGCGAATACTCCCTGGTGCGACTGAGTTGCATCATCAAGTGCTGTAGTACCGACAGTGACAGGCTTGTTCTTCATCTCAACGGTGTTCTCGATCACGTTATCTATGATCTCAAAAGAGATATCTTCGGCTACATCGTATCCGTACGGCGCTGTGATCTCACGGAGGGTGTATTTGCCGTCAGGCAGAGCCCATACGATGTGCTCTTCTGATGTCGATGTCCACTCCTCGACGATCTCACCATCTTCATCGATGATCTGGAGCTTTGCTCCAGGAACTTCTTCACCTGTAGCTGCATCTGTCTTCCTGATGTTCGTCTTATGCGGCCAGTCCTTTGAAGTGACTGTATAATTGAAGATCTCCGTGCTCTCATTTTCTGCTCTCGTTCTGAAGAGATGCATTCCATCACCATATTCACCGGTGATGGTCTTGGTTACGGCCTTGCCGTCTTCCCTGTAGCCGCAGATCACTTCGATCTCACCAGATCTGACTTCTTCGGTCACTCCGTCATTAAGGACATACTTATCCATGACATATCCCGGAGACGCCTGTACTTCCTTGACATAGTATGTTCCCGGCTCAAGGTCGTCACCGATCGCTTCAGGTCTGCCTGCCATCCTCTTGGTGAGATATGCCTCGCCATTCTCATCCGTAGTGATAGTTCCCACGATCTCCGGTTTCGATGTCTCATCGTTATCGAAGTAGACTTCGTACTTTGCTCCGGCAAGAGATCCGAAAGCGCTCTTTCTCTCATCGCTTGCCTGTCCCTTGGCTTCGGATGCCTCTGACTCAGCATCGAGCTTTCTGATGCCGATAGTGACATGCTGCGGCTTGTTCGGGACGTTGACTTTTGTAATGATCTGTCCGTCCGGCGTTGCATCCTCAGTATAGATGCTCGCAGCTGCACCGTTCGCCGGCTGGTATATCTTGCCGTGATAGATCTTCTCGAAAAGTGAGAGACCTGTAGGTGCCTTGGTCTCCTCAATCGTATAGAATCCGCATGGGATTATGCGGCTGCCGCCTTCTGTGAGCAGCGCATCACCGCTGACAGGGTCATCACTGTTCCAGTCGAATCCGGCCATGATCACAGTCGGATCGTCTGTAGGCATCTTTCTCGTTTTGAATGTCCACTGACGTGCAGGTGTCTTTCCTGAAAGATCGACTGCTGCAGGATCTATATCGTTCTCATCACCATACGGCACAGTTACATCATAGTACTTGATAGTGAATTCGGCATTGACCAGACGCTTCCATCCCTTTGCACCTGTAGGATCGAATTTGAACACTGTGAGGCCCGGGTTCTTATATGTCGGCTCTTCTGTGGAATCCACAACATAAGGCTCGTCCTCGTGAGCGTCCGCACGTGTGAAGCTGTAAGTCTTAGGGTCCTTCTTGAATCCCTTGGATGCCTTAGTCTCTTTGACCCAGTAGCTGCCTATATCCACTCTTACAGGTGAAGTCTGACCCAGAAGATCCGTCTTGAACACTACCGCTTTTCCGGTGATGTCTTTTGCAACCTTTGTACATGCAGCATCACAGTACATTGTGTACTCTGCGCCTTTGAGCGTGTAGTTGTTTGAAAACTGCAGATAGTCTACATCTGTCTGGGCTGCTTTCTTGACTACTTTGACCTGCGGAGTCACGACCGCTTCTTCTACGGTCATGTCTTCCTGGATGGTACCGATACCTGCAAGCTTGTATCCCTTCGGGCAGCTGACCTCCTTGACATAGTATTCCATACCGTCGAGCTTCTTCAGAGTGATGGTCTGGCTTTCTCCGCTGTGACCTGTAGAATCCGCCTTAATAGTGAGAAGCGCATTGTTGCCCTTGATATCCGTTGCCTTCTTTGTGCATGCCTCATCCGTATAGATCTGGAATGCTGCACCGCCAACATTGTAGTTCTCAGGATGATTGTAGTGAGTCTGCGGGTCTACTTTTTTCACCTTTACATCTATCTGCGGAGTATATGTGAGTGTTGTTGTGCCGGCCATAGTCTGAGTAGCTACATGGAAGTTACTCAGTTCTCCATAAGACACATTATGACGGTCTCTTGGATAGAAAGTGACATCGTATGTGACTTTGCCCGTCTTGCTGTCCACTTTTACGACCTTGGCGACATAAGAGAACTTAGCGCCCTTGAGTGCCAGCGCCTTCGATTTACCCGAGATACATGCAGTACCTATGACCTTGCCCTTGAGTTTTCCTGTCGTGCACTTGATATCTGCATGTGAAGGACCTGAACCCCAGTTATATGTCCAGGATACGCAAACAGCGGATCCTGTGAACTTGTCGCCCTTCTTGATCGAGGAATGGACCTCAGGATCTCCATCGCCGTAGTATTTGCCTTCATCATCTTCTGCAGTGATGAAGCTGTAGGAGACCGTTGAGTTCGGATCGTCAGGATCTCCGTCGATCGTCTCTCCGATGTCTTCCGGCGTATCCGTTACCTTGACATATACAGTACACTCGCCTGTGGTTCCGACTGTCGCAAGTTTGCCAGGCTGGCTGACCGTGATGATGGTCTTCGCATTGTCCAGATCATTTCCGACGCCGATGTTCAGGCACTTACCGTCGATGCCCTTGAAAATGATGTCAGTGTTGGCGTTCAGGGTCAGTGTATCGTTGTTATTGATGGTGACGTCATAGTCGATATTGATATCTCCGGTCTCAGGATCCATGCTGAACGCTGATTGGCTTACGCCTTCGATCCATGCATCAAGCTTATCTGCTCCATCGAAGACGAACTTTACTTCCTGCCCGCCTTCAGGAAGATCAGTCTGTTCATCCGTCTCAATGCCTGTTCCGTCATCATCTTCTTCAACAGGTTCGCCAGATTCAGCTGCCGGTGCACGGAGCGGCGGTGATGCAGACTTATCGGTCGTTTCAGCAGGCTCTGCTTCCTGCCCTGTTTCCGGTTCTTCGACAGTTTCAGATACCGCTTCTTCCACTATATCCGTCACTGTTTCCCCGGCTGCTTCGGCTGATTCCTGTGATGGCTGCTTCTCAGCCTCACTCTGCTCTTCCTGTGTGACCTGCTGCATCGGATCAGCTTCATCGCCCTCTGCCGCATAGGCAAGCATCGGCATGGATGCCGCCAACATGCAGAACACCAGGAAGATTGCAAAAATCTTTGTCTTAAACTGTTCTTTGCGCATATCTGTTTTTCTCCTTTCATATATGCCTAATAGAAATAGCGAAAATAAAAATAGCCATCTGCGTTGAAACACAGATAGCTATGATTACCGTGTTGTATTCAGGCGAAAAAGAAATAGCCCCGGAACAAACTCCGAGGCAAACACCCAAAGCAATATCGATTTACTTATTCTTTACCAAATACATTTTACCACTGGGACAACATATACTGAAACTGTATCATTCTCGACAGCAACTATACTCCTACTATACAATTTGAAGCATTTCTCTTATATGTATTGCAAACCTTGCAAGTCAATTAAATACCCCGGAGTGATATCCGGGGTGATATTTCGAGAATCGTTCTGGTTAACTAGCTTGATTATCAGATTCTTCCGAGAGGATTCGATCCAGTTCAATTATAGCTTTATCCCGGAGCTTATAGACATAGGTCTCCGAGATATGCATGGCCTCTGCTACCTGACTCCATAGCATTTCCTCGATATATCTGTAATAAAATGCATCCTCATAACGATCGCTGCTGAACCTGGAGAAGAGTTCCATAGCCTCATCCTTTTTCCTGTCAAGCTCTTCCTCCATAAGATCCGCTTTCTTCTTGGCTTCTGCATATTCTATAATTCTCTTTTCCTGAGCCTGATTATCTCTCGATGCAGGTCTGGGCATATCAGAAAGGGAACTTGTGGATCTTGCGGCACGTGCTTCAAGTCTTTCAGCGCGAGTCTTCTGCCGGTCCAGCTTCTCACTATATTCAAGTATACTATCAACATAGCGCCTTGCTCTCATAACCGCACGTCTCCTTTCTGCCGGTTTCTCCTATGGCTTATATGCATCCCTGTAACCATGTAACCGCTTTTTCGTACAGGGGGTCTGTGTCCCGGAGCAGTATACTGCCCACGATCGTTCCATCCCTTTCCGTGCGTAGTGTATTAATTAACAGTTACATGGTTACATTAAGTATTCTGGTTACACTTGCTTCATCGAAGGCGTCTGTGAAAACTTCTAGTTTACGCGGAAAGTCTTTGAAATCAGCTCAGTTCGAAGCCTTCCACATCGGCACGCTCCTTCAAGAGTTCATAGTTGATGATGTAACCTTTCGCATTGCCCGAACGTAACCGCTTCTGAACGTTGGATGCTATCAGCAGATCCGAATGTCTGAGCTGCTTTCTGAACTGTGAGTAGGTCAGGACCTCTCCCTCAACCGCGAACTCCCTTCTGTATCGTGTAAACCTGTCATAGATATGAGGGATACGGATGAAAAGCTCTTTATTATCAAGGCTGATAATATAGTCTTCTCCGTAAAGCAGCCCCATTCTGGACATTATCTCGAAGGTCTGTTCCACGATGCTTTTGTTGTGTTTCCCGCCGTCAAGAAGGTATTCCTCCGCACCGTACCCGAGAGCCTTTATGCAGTCTTCCGGAGAGAGGGGGAAGACATCCTCCCAGTCAAGTGAAAAACGCAAACAGATCTTTCTGATGAGCCGCAGGCCCGCATAGCAGCATGCCAGATTGTTTACGACTCTTCCCGGCAGCTCGCCGTTGAACATCCCATAACCTTCCGCATACCAGATATCGGCTTCAGAGTCATCTGTTCCGAGCGCCTCCGCGAGAAGTGTCCGGCCGAGCTTTTCGAGAAGCTCCCTGCTGCTGCATATGAGGACGAATGCATCGCGGTGCTCCGGTCCCCGTATATCCTTCTTCGAGAACAGGATCTCGATCATCCTTTCACGGATAGCGGTCTCATCAGCTGACTCTTCGCCGGCTATTGCGATGGGTGCATCGAGTCTGTACATCGCAACACTCTGATCTGCTTTGCCCCTGACTCCGGTATGTCCGTCGTATGAGTCTCTGCAGTGGTTATACATACTGTTGAGCCTGCTCGGATTCATCTTGCTGGGCTTGAATTCATCCATGCACATCGGCACCAGATTCGAGGATGCGGCGGTCTTCATAAGCGTGAACGCCGTGACCTGTGTTGACGCCTGGACGTTATCTGTGCTGAATATCGGAAGGATCATGTATTCAAGCGTAGTCGACTTCCCGCTGCCCGCCTCTCCCACAAGCATCAGGCTGGGGAACTTGTGTCCCGCGGATCTGAGGTGCTGTTTGATGAAGCATCCGCTGCACCACGCCAGCACCGCAACGGTCTTGGCTGGTTCATTATAGGTGAGAATGCATCTCCCGAGTACTCTGAGCTCATCTGCTGACAGACAGTCCGCATCGAGGATCGAAGACTCGATTACTCTGTATTTCTCAAGTTGCACTATACCGTCGATCTTCTCACCGTGTTTATCCACTGTGCACTCTGTATCCACAAAGACGTACTGGTCGTCGAACCGGTGTATGCCCATCGCCTTTACCCCGATGCGGGATGGCCAGGGCAGTTCCGACAGGTATGTCTTGAAGAGCTCGAGATCACCTTCGCCGCCATACCAGGCAAGCTCTATCGTCCTCCTGTTGAGGACACTCTTGAATCGCTGCGAGTTGCTGAAGTCGGTCGCAAGGAGCGAAATTCTGTGTCTGCTCCCTCCTGCGGTGATACAGTCAGCCGTGATCTCCGTCTCGTCCTCGGCATATACCATCTCGACAGGTTCGATGCGGAAGTTAGTCATCGGGTAAACGGAGTCCTTCTTCCTGCGGTAGTATTTCCCTTCAAAGAGGAATATCGGTGCATCAACGCCTGTCTCCAGAATGTACTCCACCGCTCTTTCACTCGCAGGCAGAGCCGGCAGTTTAGCCGGCTTCCTGCGTTCGGAAAGATCCTTCTCTGCATTTACCGAGTTATCTTTCAGCTGCTTTCTGTCAGTCTTTGTCATTTCTGTCATGGCAGCCTCCTTACCCACATGGCAGGCCTGATTCCGATCTCGTCGCTGTCATTATCACGACCCTCCGTATCTATAGTGCCTGCTTCTGTCACGATCTGCATCATGCTGCTGTTATAGCCGTATGTGTTGAGCCACCAGCAGTATCTGTCTCTGCTCATGTCATCCCACTGTATTTCAGCCGTCCGGAGAGATGCTTTCGGCAGATACTTCCTTGTTTCCTTTGCCGTCAGGATAAACAGGTGATCACCTGCCCCGTTAGTAAGGATCCTGTCCTTATCCGCGGGCTCGAAGCATGTCTCATAGAGTCCGGCAAGAAGATCTCTCATGTAACTCTTCTCCCAGGTCGACGGGATCGGCGGGGAGAACAGTGTGTTCTCCCCCGAGTAGAAGTCCCAGTCGATAATGTCGCGGGACAGGAGCAGCATCTTCGTCTCCTCTTCGCAGAGCACGATCCACTGCCAGTCCGCGTGGATCTCTTTGTTGTTCGGCTTCATAAAGCCTGGAAGGATGTACTTTCCTATAGTCATGTTTCTCATGGAAGTCTCACCCCCACAAGGTCGAGCACAGGGATGCCGAGCAGCTTTGCCTGATGCCTCACGTCTCTGATATCTTCTGTTACTGCCTGTGTGAAGATCCACACATCCTCACATGCTTCCAGCGGGACAGCTGCGGAAAAGTATATGGACATAGTAATATCCGATATCTCCATATCCCTGAATACCTGAGGATAAATATCCGGATTTAATACCGGGGTCCTCCCTGCATTCTCCGCATACCTGCAGCAGGCAAGTGCGTGTTCCAGCACCTTTTTGTCATCGCCACAGGGTCTTGAGAGGATGAAAACGTTTCTCTGTTCAGTGACTCTTCTGATCTTCATCTCTGACTCCTTTCTGCTCCTGTTGCAAGGAGACTGCCTTAGCTGAATCATCTTCCTTCAGGAAGGAGCGGAGATCCTCGTCAGGGAATGCACGTGCGAGTCCTTCAAGAAAGGCCAGGCTGCCTGAACGCTGTCCGCTGAGAATGCGGCTGACGCAGCTCTCTGACATGTGCATGGAAACCGCCAGAATTTTCTGCGACATATAATGTTCATCCATCATACGGATGACATAGTCTACATTGATCATGATGCTCCTCCTTATTTGTTTCATTTTTGCACTTTATCATTTAATAAAGTGCTGTCTGTGTAACATCATTCTATAATCGGTTATCATGGAAGTCAAGAGAAAAATACCACGGACGGCACTTTTTTAAGATTAAATCTTGCCATTTGGCAACTTGTATGTTATGATTGGCTTGTAATCAGAAACATATATGCGCAAATCTTTGCACAGACAATAAGAAAGCAAGGGGAAATACAAAATGAAGATGCTGGAAAGCAGAATGGAAGAACGCGGTTCCGAACATTCCAGAATGATTGGACGAATAATGCGTGAAGATCGAAAAAATGCGGGCTATACCATCAGATCTCTTGCTGAGAAGATGGATATCAGCCCGACACATCTTACAAGGATCGAATCCGGGGACCGACTGATGGATTCGGTGGCAAAGCTGATCCTGTTCTGCGATGCCTGCAGCGTACCTATAGAGAAATATCTTGTTCTGTGCGGTATGGAAATACCTGAGACAGATACTCCTGTACGCAGAGCCTTCCCTGCTATCAGCAGCAAGGAGCAGGAAGATGCTATCGTCGCATTCGCAAAACTGATAACATCGAAGAACCTGACGGACGATAACATCACCCAGATGCTGGATACAGCGACGGCCTTTGCGGATTTCTGTGATAAGAAGAATCAGTCGTAATAATAATCAATAAAAAACTCCGCGATTTGAAGTTTCACAAAACTCCTATCGCGGAGATTTTTTGTTCCTTTCATGCTTTGCGGTTTTTGCTGGTCTGCTGCGCACCTCATATCAAGCATTCAGGATAATGAACTGTCGGCACTGTACCGTTATCTGCAGGGATCATAACTCCTTGTCTATAAGGAACCTCCTCTAGTATGACCACAGAATCAGCCTGCTGCCGGAAATATCTTAAACTCTCCCGGGCGTTTCCCGTTATTTTCAGGAAACGAATTTGCAGCATTTGTAATGCTGTTCTCCTGATTCCATCATTCCCATCAGATTTTCGGTGTTTTTTTGCATATTCGGGTAGGTTACCTAAAAGTTGTGCCAATGTCAAGTGAAAAAAGCAAAGTCCCATTTGCGCTCAAACAGTCTGAAGGCAGGTTCATATAATATATTTCGTTTCTATCGTATGTATGGGGTATGTAATCTAAAATCTTTTTTCTAAAACATGTGCAGCTCGGTTTTTTCCTGCTATTTCTGTTATCACGCCATTTAAGTGTGAAGGTCATTTTAATAAACACAATTCTCTGTTACTTCGCAGTCGGGTAATTAGATTCTGTTTTATCAAATCGATACCTCCTTCTCATATATATCTAAAGCTTATCAGGTCACATGCATTCTGTGTGCGACCACTCCTTCGGAGCATGCAGCAGATGCTCCGAAGGGTGATATTGAACAGAAGGAAATGAGAGAGATGTTCTGTTTTGTTTGAATGTTGTTGTCATCTTTACGACGGCTTTTGAGTTTCCATTGCCGTCACTGTCGCTATTATTTGCGTCCACCTGACACGGCACCTCCTCTCTTCATGATTGTATTATCTCTGCATGAACTGCAGATCATTCCGAGGCGGATAGCAAGGCCGATCTCATCAGTCGCAGCTTCTGCGATTACCAGTATCTCCCTGCTCTCAAGCTCGGTCACATAGTCTTCCAGCTCAACGAGCTGGTCTATGATACTGGGAGGGACTTGCAGCCGTTCCAGATCCTGAATGATACTTCCCAGTGTGTCCGTGATCCTGTCTCTGGCAAGAAGGACATCGGGAGTCTTTCCTACGATCTCGTCATAATAGTCTACTCTCTCATCAAAGCTCCTGGTCGCACAGCTGAATGCTGTACACTTCATTGCTTTGTATCTCCTTTCGGTTTGCGTTCCCGCCTCATATGAGGAAGAACGTGACTATAAGGAACGTGTATTTCATATTCAGTTGTCAAAGGGCTGTCTTTCGTGTATCAGATCGGATCCTCAGTCAACAAGACTTACAGGTCTTTCTTCTGATCCTTCAAGTACAGCTTCATCGCGGAATCCCTGATGGTCATCCGTGATCACTACCACCGTTGCTTTGGTCTTGTACGCTTCCAGGGTGTTGCGGCAGGCCTCATAGACTTTCTCGTTATCTGTAAGAACATATATGATCTTATCTTTAGCGTCTCTGGACTCGACTATACGGTTAAATGTCAGCCCTACAGACAGTCCGATAGAGAACACTGCGATATTTTCTATTTCTTCCTGAGTCAGAGCCTCGTCTCCCCTGTGCTTGATAGGTTTGACGTAGGCATTAATTCCTGCGTACACCTGCCCGCTCACAACGTCAGTCACTTCGAAATAACCGGCTTCGTGATGGTAGTAGCTAGCCACGTCACCTTTAAGTACGTGTCCCGAGAGTGCTTTCTGCAGTTCACTCATTGCGGTATACGGATCTTCTCCGTAATAGCGGGTGATGACTGCAGCTGCTGAAAGCGGCTGTTTCTCTGCCTTGTCCGCATCGAGTTCTGTTTCCAACTCCCGTTCATCGTATCCGGCGGCTCTCACCAGCTCCCTCCGGTCGATCAGATCATCGGTCCTGGCACGCATGAGTTTCATGACCGTTCTCTTTGACGGACGTTTCTCCAGAAGTCCATTCGCCGCTTTGCTGATGAATGACTCTGACAGGTCGGTCTCTATGGCTAATTCGCGGTAGGACTTTGTACCCTTCATATCCCGCAGAACGCCTCCAAAGATTTTCGGATCATAGACCCTTACCGGCGAAGCTCCTTGTGCAGCTCTGCTGCCGATGTCTGATGCTGATTCAGTGTTAGTAATCATGTTTATCCTCCTCGAGGCGGGAATCTGAAACAGAGGGGAGGTCGCCTTCTGCCTGTAACCCTTGTCTGTCAGTCATCCCCGCATCGGACTCATCCGATCGTGCAGCCGCTATGGACACCTCCGCTCTCCTCCGCCGTGCTCTTATGTATTACTTTTGACCACCGTGAGCCGGAAATATCCGCTTTACTGCCGAGTATAGCCGAATCAGCTATGTTTCCCGGGAATAACCATTGACTTTATGCAGATCATATTTAGCCTGGGCCCTGCCTGCATTCGCAGGACCAGATTATTCTGCGGCTGTTCGCTTCCTGCGATGCCGCCTTTCACCTTTCATAAAAATCACTCCTTTCCGTCATTCATCTGACTGATTATTAAAGTGATATCTTATGATGAATCCGGTAAGATCCGGTGACAGTTCCTTCGTTCTTTTCGGAAGAAATGTCGCCAGACAGCCTTGGCAGCTTCTTACCCATTCTTCTGATTAAATTATAAAACTCAGCTTGCCAAACGGCAACAAATACCTTTCATTTTCTTTTATTTTTATTCATTTTGAAAGACTATTGTGCGAGTCGTATTCAAAATAAATGAAGCATTATACTATATAATGCATAATAAGAGACCGATGACACTATATACAGATCCTCGCAATCCGGATAGTTGTTCAGAGTATTTCCTGTACTTATTGTATCAGCGGTCGCTTATCTTAAAGACGGAAAGTAATCACAGCTAGTCATAGCATATCAGTTATTCTATTGCCTATATCCTATATCGTTTATTCATGAAAGTATTCATTGCTATCAGCTTCCAAAGTCGAATCTGAGCTGTTCAGATTCTTGTTCGGCATCTGGCTCTTTATAAATAGTTGCCCACTTCTCCTTATCATCAAGATACTCTTTCAGTGTACCCCTTTTGTATAGCATAGGAAGTATAGACACGAGAAAAATAGCTATGGAAAAGCTCGTCAACGAACTGATCAACGATCGGCTGCTCACACTCAGCAGATACATAACATTAGATGGTTCAAGCCGTACTATTCTGATTGACCGGACGTCGCTCTCACAGGACGGCTTGAATATTCCGGCGCGATGAAAGCATCTGTCCGATGAAATGGAAATCGCTTGTCCGATGACAGGAAATCACTATAAATCAGCTTAATTGCCTTGCACCATATGCAGTGTGGCTTGTCAAGGCCTTGCCGCCAAAGGCGGTGCTTGCAACCTTGATAAGACATACTGCATATAGCAAAATCATTTTGCTGATTTCCTACGACCAGAATCATGATTTCCTCATCCCGGACAGGTGCGGGAAACTACGCTGGAATACTCACTATAACATGTGCTTTTTCATCCGGTCATCCTTGCGAACGGCTTCGACCAGCGATTTGCCCGGAGCGTTCAGACATATGATGCCATATACCTTTTTACCATTTGCCTTATGCTTCTGGAACCAGTCGATATACTGAGCAGTCTGCTTATATGCGTCGTCATAACCGCTGTCCTTTTTCAGTTCGATGATATAGAGGTTCCCGTCAGGATCTTCTGCGAGTATATCAAGCCTGCCTTCAGGAAAAATATACTGTCTGCCGTACTCACCTCTTCGTCTGTATATCTTCAGAGGTATTCCAAACACGTCCATTCCGGCTTCCAGCCGCATCGTCAATTCGTCCTCAAGAACTTTCTCTGACTGGAACTGAACGCCCTTACGCTCAATTGCAGGCTTCATTTCCGGCTCGGCGAAGGCATTCTCGTCCACAATATGGATGGTTTTGTCGTCCGCGGGATCGACCGTGACGGAGATGAATTTCTGATGGAAAAAGACGTGCCTTCCCTCTATTCCTGCCACATCGAGCACGACTATCTGGGCAAGCACGGTGACTGCGTCGACCTCAATACGCTTGAAGACACCTGGTACATCTTCCCGCATGGGACAGATTTCTCCGTGACCAAGATGGCGCTTGCAACCGAAGAACTCTATCAGCACTACTGGCGGCAGAAGAAGGATCCGTTAAGCTGATCCCCCAATATGTCCGGAACATCTACAATAGATTATTAACTTCGGTTCCTCTTCTCATCGAAAACAGCAACGAGCTTTAAAGCTGCGTTTTATTCCATGATCCTTTCTGCGAATGCTCCGACTACTGCGTTGAATTCAACAGGCCTTTCGCGGGAAGCGTTGTGGCCGCATCCCGGAAGTACGCAGATCTCGCCATTTGGCGTCATCGAATTGTACAAGCTGGCAGCCTCCGGAGTTCCGCTGTCGTACTGTCCGCAGATATAGAGGATCGGGATTTTGATGCTGCTCAGAAGCACTGTTGAATCATGCCCCTTCAAGGTTCCTGTGCAAGAGAATTCCGATGGACCCCACATATAGTTGTAGACTGATAACCCCGGGATCGTATGCTGCGATTCCGGATCAGCCGGTGTACCGTCATTTGCTCCCGCTACCCGGCTATTGAAATTAGCGGAATATATCTCATTGACCATTGCATATCTTGGATCATCCTCGAAAATACCCGATTCCTCGCATTCACGAACGATCTGCCAATATTCCTCGCCTTTGTCCAGAGACTTGATCAGCCTCTCAGCATCACTGCACCACTGATCAACATTGAGGAACGGTCCATCCAGTACTATACCCTTGAGTCCTTTTGGCTGCCTGGCTGCAGCATACTCAACAGCAAGCATTGTTCCCCATGAACGGGCAACAATCATAAACTCAGCGAAATCAAAGAAGTCTATTACAGTCTGGACTTCATTGACGAAATGGTCTATTGTCAGATACTGTCTGGCTTCTTCTGAAGTAGTGATATTATCAGCAAAACCAGACCCTTTGCTGCCAAGCTGGTTATAAATCACGACCGGATGTTTTTCGGCAAGTGCAGTCTGCTTGAAGAAGCATAGTCCCGTGCTGCCTGGCCCGCCATGAAGGAAGACGATCGGGATTCCGGGTTTCCCCTTGCCATAGTAATGGTAGAAAACACTGCCACCTTCAACGGGAATGAATCCCTCTTCCTGCCCTTCAGGCCACCCTTTGCTGTAAATAGTCTTATTATCCATAAATCATATCCTCAATTATTTATAGCAGATCCACTGTCTTTTCTACTACTCTGTTAAGCATTTCCGCAAACGCGTCAGGAGATGTAGAGTATCTGCCCTTATTCTCTTCAATATCATCCGCGATCGCTCTTAAAACAGCATTATCCGGATCCTGTTTCAGCATATACTCTGTGAGTTTCTGCGCAGCTGTTATCATTCTGAGCGGCCCGTAATTTACAGGTTCGTCGGTGAGCCCTGCCGCGCTGGTCGCCATGTAAATCAACAATTCAGTAAGCCCGTCCATCACTTGCCCTCCGTATCACTGGTATTCCATCCATTCCACTGCAGGATCTGATCAAGATCCTTTCTTTTGCGCTCTCTGGGTTCCCCATCAGGGTATCCAACAGAAATCAGGATCTCGATACGAAGTGTATCCGGAATTCCAAGAAGTTTGCGAACCGCTCCATCATTGTAACTCTTAATCACACACGTTCCAAGGCCGAACTCGAGCGCCTGCAGAATAATATTCTCAGCTGCCATGGAAGCATCCATCATACAGCCATATTCAATGCTGTTCTTGCTGCCTTTACTGGCTACTTCTTCAAGATCACTGGCAATGACAATGATTGCGGTTGGTTTGCCGCTCATCCCGGGACAGTAAAGATCCAGCTTTCTTACCAGATCCTGGTTATCTGCAACGATAAATCTCCAGAACTGTGCGTTGCTTGCGGACGGGGCCAGCGCACCCGCACGGATAAGCGACAGAAGGATCGATCTGTCGACCGTCTGCGAAGTGAATTTGCGTATACTTCGTCTTTCTTCGATTGCTTTAGAAATCTTCATATTTATATATCCTTTCTATCGAAAAATGACGAAAAAAAGCCATGCTTTTTCGCCTTCTATACAAATGTGATCAGAACGAACAACAGCGGAATGCTCAGAAGGCACCCGGTCGTCGTTAAGAACACGTTCGTCGCTGCATATTCAAGATCAAGATGATATTGCTCAGCCAGAACGCAGCTGACGGTAAAGGTCGGGGATCCGGCAATCAGCATGAGGATTATGCTTTCGGTCTCAGGCATAAACCTCGAAGTGACGAGATAGACGACGAACGGTACCACGATGAGTTTGCTTATAGTGAGAATAGATGAATTTTTTATAGTAGTAAGATTCCCCTTCTCCATATAGCAGATGACAGCGCCTACGTAGATCAGGCCCAGGCAAAGGCTTGCATTCCCCAGTTCATCGCTGACAGCCAGAAAAGGCTCAGGCAACCTGACAGAAAGCGAGTTCAGGATCAGCATGCCTACAATGGCAACCATGATCGGATTTATGAACTTCTTGCCAATAATTGCCAGTTTGGATCTTCCGCCATTGTCGACTCCCTGAGAGAAGAATGAAAGCGCCAGAGTCCATGCTGTAAGCGTATCTACAGCGGAGCAGACAGGGATATACTGCTGTCCATCCTCGGGCGTGAAAAGTGTCATGATAAGAGGAAGCACGATAAAAGCGTAATTGCCTCCTACCATGCTTCCACGATGAACATTGCCGGATCTATGATCGAGTCTTAGAAGCTTACTTACCAGAACTCCAGTCAATGCAAGCAGAAAATAGCCAAAAAGCTGCCATCCGACCATCCTGCGAAACTCAAGCAGATCCATCACAGACGTAGCTTGCTGGTTCATTATCGATATGATAAGAAGCGGCATCGCAACATTGATCAGGAGTCCTGACAAAGTTGGCAGGCCTTCTTTTTTGATTACCCCGAGCTTCGAGACCACGAAACCGATCGCGATGAGGATAAGGAACCTCAGAAGCTTGGGGATAAGTATCATCAGATAATCCATTTTGATTTCCCTGGTCTCTTCAGTCCCCTGTATTTCTGTATTTCTTACGAATGAGTTCGTGATATGCAAAAGCACCCTCCGCGATGACCGGATCGACCACAGGCAGTCCTGTCTCACGTTCTATCAGACCGGCTATGCCTATCGTAGACATGCCTGTACATGCAAGAGCGATGACACCGCAGCCGGCTTCTTTGATCCTGCGCGCACACTCCAGCACACCCCTCTTGCCCTCATCGGTAAGAAGATCAAGAGTACTGTTTACTTGGTTTATCTTTTCATACAAAGCGATCTTGCCCTCGGCATTGCTAAGATATGCTCTGGGCGGTCTGTCCGTGATCCCGATCACGCCGACCCTGCTGCTGTACCGAAGTGCCATGGCTACAGTCGTCTCTCCCCCGCCAGTAACAGGCATTTCAGGCATTTCTTCCCTGATCATATCTACTGCCGGATCATCAGCACAGCTAACAAGGATCATGTCCTTATCTGCAAAGCCCTGCGCTGCTTCTACTATCTTAGGCAGTGCCTTAGCAAGCGTCTCATCGTCATGTATGCCTTCCCATTGATCAGGTATGCAGATGCTTTCAACATTGATCCCGGGATAGTTTTCCATGATAAGACGACCGTGCGTATCCACAAAGTATTGATCGTTGCTTGTGAGCACGCGGATCAGCCCCACATCAAGGCTCGCATCAAGTCTCTTATTGTTCATATACAAAATCCCCATCCTTTATTACCAGAAGATCATCAAGATAAAGAGTCGGTTTCAGCACGATCCCGTCCATATGACAGTCGGCCTTATTGATTCCACCGAAAGAAGCATTCGTGCCAAATGCGACATGTACGGTGCCGTAAACTTTTTCGTCCTCCAGAATGATTCCGTTCAGAATGGCCGCATCGTTAGTTCCAATCCCAAGCTCAGCCACAGTGCGATTGTTGTCATTCGCCAGCAGGATGTCCAGTTTGTCTGCATCCTCACCTTCGATAGACTCTATCTTTCCATTCCTGATCACAAAATGAAGCGGAGATGATAGCTTTCCAACTCCTACCATAGAGCCATCAACAAGCAAATCGCCGTTCACACCATCCTCGAGAGGCGCTATATATCCCTCGCCCGATGGGAGATTCCCGCATTTTCCAGGCTCTTTATATACACCTGGACTTGCTACGCCGCGGCGGCCTTTAAGATCCAAAGTAAGCTTATATCCGTCCTTGAGAATGGTTGCTGTATCTGCATTTGTAAGCAATTCGGTGACTTTATCCGTCAGTGCTTCGACCCTGGAATAGTCCGCTGTCATGGCGCCGTTACCAAACATCTCTTCAGTAATTCCAGGCATCGTGGCAACTCTGACCCCCTTAGCCTGCGCGGCGATCTTTGCATTGGTATGTGTGATCGATTTTGCAGTAGGAGCAAGTACAACATCGGCTGCCAGCATTGCCTGTGCTACACATTCAGGCGGCTCCTCGCCTGAGACCTTGCCCTCCGGCATCAGCATAAGCACCGACTCATTGCCTAAAGATCTGGCACTTTCATATAATGCAGTGCCTATTGGAAGTTTTGCGTCATCAGTAACGATAAGAACCTTCTCTCCAGGTCTAAGACCCATACACCCTGTCAGAATATTCCTGCCGATCTCTTTTAATTCCATAATTGTTTCCTTTTATCCTCGAATAATTATCTTTATTTCCTTCTATTCTCTGCCCTTGGTCTGCAGATGCTTCATTGAACCATACTTATGTACGATCTTCTCGTACTCTTCTTTGTCGTAGAACTGACATTCCCCGCGGCCGAATGATTTTGCGACCTCAAGCATGAATCTCGCTGCCTCCTCAACATCGCATATATGAGTAGCGCCTGTTGCACAGCCCGGGACCGGCATCTCGGTCGTGATAGCTACTCCTACGACCGGGGCAGGTGTTGCCGTGCAAGGCTGCAGCACGGAATTCAGATGGTAAAGGTCATTGCCATAAGGCGTAATATCCTGAGTGGTCAACGGGAAAACATAAGGCAGCCTTCCTGTCGTGATCTGCATGATATCCAGCAGATCTTCAGAAGTTTTGAGTATGTAGCCTTCCTTGACAGTTGGTGAAATCGCAAAACCACGTGTATTGATAACGCGGTTTCCCTTGGTCGTATCAACGGAAAGGATTGCGTCAAGATCATCAGACACTTCCTCTTTGTTGACCTGCGCGATCTCAACAGGTGATCCCATGAAAGCGACAGGCTTGTGAGGCTGAGTCGGGGCTACCGGGCAAATGTGCGTGGAAATCAGCACATCACCTTCAAGCGCATCGCCCTTCTTTCTCATATCCAGGATCTTTGCAGCGATCGCAAGAGCACACAGAGCGCCATCACCATCTGATACAAAGCCTATTCTTTCAGGTCTTGCGCCGATCCCCCCAAGACGCCCGAGAAGACCGATGGTTGGCGCTTCGCCCCCTACTGTCTTCCCTTTGGTTCCCGGGATACGGATCTTGATCATGTCAGTTTTTCCGTCACCATTTTCACCCTTTAATTCATATACGTCAATATCCGCATCCGGATCAATGACGCGCAGATACTCTTCCACCGCAGCACCGCTCGCATAGATGCTGTCAAGGATATCGTATATTTCCAGAATCTGTTTCATCAACATGATATTTTCTCCTTATGATTGCTTGAATAAAATAGGAAAACCCGGAGACCCAGAGATTTTTATGAGTTTTCTAGATCTCCTGGCCGATTGAAATCACTCTTCCGGTCTTAACAGTGCATACAACGCCTGCGCATACAGTTTCGATGCCATAATGAATTCTTTGATGCCGATGAACTCATTTGCTTCATGGGCCAGTTCCTTTTCATAAGGAAAAACAGGTCCGAACGATACGAAGTTAGTGACATCACGACAGTAGGTGCCTCCGCCGATCGTGATAGCTTCAGCTTTTTCACCAGTCATCTCGTTATATACTCCCAGCAGAGTTTCGACCAAAGGTGCTTCCTTAGGTATATAAAGAGGTGGTCTCATCTGCCAGTACACAGGATGGAATCCATATTTCTGACAGTTTATATCTGTCGTTTTCCATATCTGTTCAAGGTCTATATGAACAGGACAACGAAGATCGACCTTCAGTTCAGATATTCCGTTCTCAAACCGGATGACTCCCAGGTTCATGGTAAGTTTCCCCGAAAGCTGGTCCTCACAGGCTATACCGATATTCTTTCCTTCCCATCCATCAGCATAAAGTGAATCGAGCGAAGTAAAGAATTTCTTTGCGTCATCGCTGAGGCCATTGACATCTTTCATGAATGCCAGCATAGGCAGTATCGCGTTCTTCCCGAGCCATGGCTGCATAGAATGCGCACTGACTCCGGTGAATGAAAGCACCAGAGCTCCGTCTTCCCATGCATGCTCTCCACCAAAGCTGTCCGCTACTTCCTGCAAAGCCTCTTTGCTCCCTTTCAGCCAGACTTTAGCCAGATTCGGAACTGCATTCACTACTGTCCCCCCAACAATCTTTTTGACGATTACAGCTGTTCCATCAGCCTGTTCTACAGGATGAGTTATAGTGTAACGGATTATGCCTTTTTCAGCATGGATCACCGGAAAACTACCATCCGGAGAGAATCCTATGTCCGGACACTTCTCTTTAGTCAGATAATACTTGATGCACTCATGACCGGTCTCTTCATTGCAGCCGATTATGTGGTTGATATGACCATCCAGCTCAAGCCCGCTCTCCTTAATAGCTTTCATGGCATACATTGCTGCTATGAGCGGTCCTTTGTCATCAACCGTTCCCCTGCCATACATCCTGCCATCCTTGATAACAGGATCAAACGGATCAGTGAGCCAGTTATCGTCGACCGGTACTACATCAGCATGGCAAAGCATACCGACCTCACGGCCGCTGCTTCCATATCTGACGGAAGCGGCATAACCGTCATAATCCTTCGCCTCGAAACCGAGTTCCTCTGAAATTTTGATGACCTCGTCCAGTACATCCCGGGCTCCTTGCCCGAAGGGGGCGCCTGGGCCGGCTGTGTCAGGATCAAAGATGCTCGGGATCCTGACCAGCCTTTTGAGGTCCGCTATCATATCTTCCTGATAGCTTTCAATCAAATCGTTTAATTTTTTTTCCATTATAAATTGCCTTGGTACCTGATCAGTCTTCGTATCCAGGCAGGCCCATCTTTCTGCAGAACTCTCTTGCCTTAGGATCAAGATATACACCATCCTGCTCGAAGACTACTCCGTCAAAGATGAGTGTCGGCTTTACGATAGTTCCATCTGTGTGGCTTGGAGCATCCCACTTCTCGCCCATAATAGCCGCGCCCTGACTTCCGATTCCGAATTCAGCTCCGCCGAATACACGCTCGTCCTCTACTATCCTGCCTGTAGGAGCCTTGACTCCAGGATTGAATCCCAGCGAATAATGAGCAAGTCTGTAAGATTCCGGACAATTGAATGATGCCATCCACTCAGCAAGTCTCTGAGCTTCCTTGCCTCCCTCGATATTGGTAACTACACCATTTTCAAGAGTCAGCTTGATAGGTTCATTAAGTTTGCACAGATCTGCAGGTGGCCAGATAGCGCCGTCGAAGACAAGTGTTCCGTTGATAGTAGATTCAAGCGGGCACCATGAAATCTGTCCACCGAGCATATATGGATATCCGTCGATACAGTATTTCTGTCCTGAGTGACGGACTTTTCTGCCACTCTCATATGCAACGAGGTCTGTGCCGTTTGCAGATTTGATCTCGATCTTATCTACTTTCTCGATGGTCGCTTTGAGATATTCGCCGAATTCTACCATCGCGTCATATTTGACATTTGCAACACATCTTACAAGCATGTCTACATCGATACCTGTCAGGCACATGTAGCGTACTCTTCCATGCGCAATGACTTTCTGCCAGGACGGTGTATGCTGTACCGTCTGATAAGCGCACTCAAGCCATACATCGGCTTCCATAGCTGCTTCCTGGATCATTGTAGGCGGATCCATCAGTGAAAGTGGTGCCGTAGGGTATGTCGCTGTCACCGGTATGCAGTCAAGTGCATAAGCAGCTGCCGCAAAAGCATCCATTACACGCTTATCCGAAGATGTATCACCAGTGATGAGTACATTAAGTCCCGGTTTGACAAGCATTACATCGCGTAAGAGAACCATGGCGCCCTTGAATGTTTCCAGCTGCAAGTACTCGTCTCTTGCTTCAAAACCCAGATTGAGTTCCATTAATAGTGCCTCCTTTTTTTCTTCTATCGATTTATTTTGAATTATTTATATAATTTTTACTTCTTCAAGGATTTGCCAAGTGCCAATGTTGAAGAGAAGAAGCTGTACAGCGCTGAACCTGCGATAGAGCCTGCCGCGAGTATGTACATGATGCTCTGTCCCTTCTCGCCCTTCCACTTGATCACGATGACTCTTATGATAAGAGCTGCTATAGTAGTGATACCTGTTATCGTGCTTCCTACCAGAAGACCTGTTGCAAGGAGTACTCCGAGCTGTTTGTTAGGGCCTCCTATGAACTGGATGATCGCACCCGGTACAGCCCAGATCACGAGCCACTTAGCGATTTCCGGTGAAGAACCTGCTTCAATAGTTGTAAGGAACGTACGTGATACAGGAGCGAACAGATCAGCTGCGAAATATGTCTTATAAACAACTGCCACAACGATCATAGCTACTACGAATGAGATGACCTCTGAAATATATTGTTGCTTACGTCCTTCTTTCTCAAATTCAGGATCTTCTCCGCCTCCTCTGAGGATATATCCGCACTTGAGGTCATAAGCCATATCTGAGAATGCAGGTCCTGTCGCTGATGTATAACCTGCAAGAATCGCAAGGCCAAGTGGCGGGAATCCTGCAAGCATACCTACGATCAGGAAGATAAGAGCGGTTGCGAATCCAGGGAACCATCCGGAGTGCATGGCTGCCATACCGATGATCAGTTCTGACGCGATAGCTGCAAACGCTGCGTAAAGTACCCAAAATACGAACTGCAGGAATCCCATCTGCTGGAAGAAGCCGCAGAATATTGCAAGTACAAGAGCTACTGCAACGTATGCTCCGTAACCGCCAAAGATAGCCTTCTTCATATCCTTCATGCTGGATGTGAACTTGCCTGCTACAGAGTCGCTTCCGCTGTCCTTCTTGAACAGCATCATGAATACCTGAATAAGAGCTACAAGGCCTGCACCGATCATGATTCCGTGCGGTACGTAGTACTGTCCCATTGGGAATCCAAAGTCATTAGAAAGACCAATCGCAAGAGCACCTACGCCGAATGCGCTGAGTGCCCAGATGTCACCGATCCAGGCTACGCCGAGGATATCCATCGGGATCCCGAATAAAGCTTTACCGGCAACGCCGCCGGCAATACCAACCAGCAGCAGGAAGGCATGCTTTGTTTGTCCAGCGCAAGCCTTGATCGTCTCAGCGGCTGCTACTCCAGGAGGCCACGGCTCTGCTGCAGGGAACATTTCAGTATCGAATGTCTTATATAAGATGGTTGCGTCTATGATGGATGCAATAGTGGCACCTACAAGCATCGGTACTACAAGTCCCGGTTCTCCGAGCAGGAACGGGATGCCAATTGCAAGGATCAAAGAGTTTGCTGTACAGAATGTAGCGCCCGAAATATTAGTCTGTACGAGATTCTGGACGTTGATATCTTTGAATTTCTTAAAGATACTTACCGGTATTCTTGAAATAATGATCGCAAACAGCGCGCCGATAATCGACGTATTCGTACTGATACCAATACGAACGATAACCTCAAGACCGATAATCGAGCCAAGAACAGCAAGTATGATATTGAGTATGAGAACACTAGGATCCAACGCTTTAGGATGTTGCCTTAGGTTCTTTTCATTTTCGTTCATTTTCTTTACTCCTTCCCACAAATCTACCTGTCACTGTAATCCGGCTATAACTTCACAAGCAGTTCTTGCAAGGACTGTCCTGCAAAGCAAGACCGGCAGACCTGTTGCTTTTGCAACGATCTCTTTGGCTTTGACGGAGAAACCGATGCAGTCCATGACCACAAGATCAGCCTCTACGTCTTTTGCTTTTGCCGCAGCCTCCTCGACCTCAGACATCGGTCCGTAAGGATTAGCAGCGAATGGATATATTTCATCCATTACCGGCCCCCAGTGTCTGTACGCCTGTGAGAGCTGCTGCTCATCAGGCGTGATAACTATGAGCCTTTTGCGTGGTGTCAGTGCAGCAGCAAGTCCATCAAGGACCTTGCCCGGATATATCACAGGCACTCGCGCTTTGAATAGCGGGAACTCGCCGGCACACATGACCATAATCACTACGGCTCCCTGCTCCTCTAATGCAGTCACGCATTGCTGCATACGCTCTGCTATATACGATTCGCTGAATTTTGCAAAAGATCCATCATTCAGTCTTGATACGAGGAAATAATCCCCTTCTCTAGGCACCATGGCAGCGATATCCTCCTTGCTCAATCCGTCTAATGCCCCCATTTGCAGCAGTTCGACTTCGTCACCGAATATTGGCATAATATCCGGTGTCACATCGACTCTTGGGGATTGACCGATAGTTACAGCCCCGATTTTCATCTAATCCACCTCCTCTGTTGCTAAGATGTATTGTATGCCTAAATGAACAATATCACCATTCTTCCATAAATGAAAATTTTAAATATTTTGTGTTCTATAATATTATGTTATACTCATAGATGAAGAGTTGCTTTTTTTGACCGAATGGTCTGTTATCTGAGTTTGAAAACATATGAATTATATGAAAGCGAGGCGCAAAATGATCGATTACAGGACCGAAACATTCATGACTCTTTGCGGGACGAGAAGCTACACACAGACAGCGAACATTCTGAATATCACGCAGCCTGCGGTTTCCCAGCATATACGTTTTCTTGAGAATCATTATGGTGTGAAATTAGTAGAATACAAGGGCAAGCAGCTATATCTCACCCCTGAAGGAGAGTTTCTGAGAAGAGAACTTAGCAAGATCATTTCACTTTCGAAGAGTGTCGAGAAGCGAATAGCTGAAATCGAAGGATCAGATAAATACAAGAAAGTAGTTTTTGCCTCGAATATGACTATGGGTGAATATCTGCTGCCTAAGATGGTATCTGACTATATGAAGCTCCATCCGGATTACCGTATCTGTTCATATATTGCATCAGGTAAAGAGATGCGCCAGCTGATAAGTGAGGGGAAAGTTGATTACGCGATTGTAGATATATATGCTGTGCCGGACGGCATGGAAAAGGAATTATTTATTCAGGATTACCTCAGATGCGTCTGCAACCCTGCCCACCCTCTCGCGGGTAAAACTGCTTCACTCAAAGATTTGATCAAGGAGGATGTTATTTCCCGTGAGCATAATGCTGCAGCTAATAATGTTATCAGCCAGGTATTTGCAAGGCATGGGTTCGACTGGAACAAATTCAAAGTAGAGATCGAAGCAGGCAGTATGCTGGCCATAGAAGAATATCTGCATGAAATCGAAGCGATATCATTCATATATGAGATTGCAGCAGCCAGAGCTACACAGCACGGCCAGGTCTCACGAATAAAAGTTCCGGAGCTGACAGATCCTATCGACTACTTCTTCGTGTACCCGGACAAAAGCTGCCTCTCCGAAGAAGCTGCCAATTTCATGAATTACTGCAAAGAATACGCAGATAAACAAATGCAAATGCTGTAGGCAACGGCCATCCTGCTTTTTTTGACAGGTCTATCTTACAGATATACTTAGAGAGATCGTCGACGATGTATTGAATTCTCTTATAAGGAGGCACAGAAAACACTGAAAAATAATGAAGAGCAGTATTTTACGCAAAAGGTCTGGAAATCTGATGAAACAGATATAGTGCTCATAATATTCTACCCCTACAGAAGCATTGCTAATGCTATTGGCATACACACAGCTCAGTTCGTTGACGCACTATTCGAGAACGTAGATTTCGAAGAGCAGGCTTACAAATCCTGCCAAAGCATCATAGGCTTCAGTAAAAAATACGGCAATGAGAGAGTTGATCTCGCTTGCAATAAGGCTATTTCCCTTAATTCCGTGAATTACACGACTTTAAGGAATATCCTCAAGAACGGTCAGGAACTTACTCCTGTCCTTACTCTGGATTCCGATGCGGATACGCCTACTCCTGAACATGACAATCTCCGCACCGGAGAATGGTCATAAGGAGGTACCACATCATGAACTACCAGACCGCAGAACAACTAACTGAACTTCGCCTGAGAGCTATGCGCCAGGAATACCTGAGGCAGATAGAGCTCCCTGCGATGGGCGACCTGCCGTTCGATGACAGATTCGCCATGATCGTCACCGCTCAGGTCGACGCACGTCATACATCCAGGATCAACCGGCTACTCAAGAAAGCTGAACTCAGAGATCCTTCGGCATCGCTTGCCAACATCGACTTCGATGAGAAACGCAGGCTGCCGAAACCATTGATCATGCAGCTTTCAGACTGCAGCTGGATCACGAACGGATCTAATCTGATCGTCACAGGAGCTACCGGTGTAGGTAAGACATATCTGCTCTCAGCTTTCGGAAGAGAAGCCTGCATGCGCGGACATGAGGTAAGATGCTTCAGAGTCCCACGGATGCTGACAGATCTGTCGATAGGGCGCGGCGACGGCTCTTACAACAAGCTTCTCGTAAATATGACCAAGCCGGATCTCCTGATCCTCGACGACTTCGGCCTGAAGCAGATAGATCTGGCTCTGTCACATGATCTTCTCGAGGTCATAGAAGAGAGACATCATGCATGCAAGTCTACAGCGATCTCGGCGCAGCTGCCGGTAAAGGACTGGCCGTCAGTCTTCAAGGATGCAACCGTCTCTGACGCGATCATGGATCGGCTTGTACGCAATGCTTACAGGATCGATGCTAAAGGTCCATCGAGAAGAAAGACCATTGAGCATCAGCCTGCGGCTGATGACAGCATGCCTTCGGCATGATATATTAACAACCACAACTGAAGAAACCAGCTTGCAAATTTGGGAGAGGACTCTTGTCCGGATGTTTCAGGAATGGAGTCCGTATATTAGCAGAACTCTGTCCGCGAGTTACGAGAACCCTGTCCCAAATTGACAAGAATAATCAGTATAGCATAGGAAGTATAGACACGAGAAAAATAGCTATGGAAAAGCTTGTCAACGAACTGATCAACGATCGGCTGCTCACTCAGCAGATACATAACATTAGATGGTTCAAGCCGTACTATCCTGATTGACCGGACGTCGCTCTCACAGGACGGCTACAGGATAATAACTCATTAACAAGGTGGGTCAATTCAGTGTGTAAATATCAGGATTGACAGATAGAAATGACCCGCCTTAGAAATCTCATTCTGAGATACTAAGGTGGGTCAAAACAGAACGTAAAAGTGGGTCAATTCTACTTGACAATCTATAACATGTGCTTTTCCGTGATTATCATCGGATCTCGCTGTTTCATCCGGTCATCCTTGCGAACGGCTTCGACCAGCGATTTGCCCGGAGCGTTCAGACATATGATGCCATATACCTTTTTACCATTTGCCTTATGCTTCAGGATCTGATTGTCCAGTTGTTTAGATGCAAACAATTCGAGATCGCCAATAATGCCTGTAAAAAAGTGCTGGAAAAATACAAAAATGACATAGAGGAAAATCTTGCCGCACTGAAGCCGGCCACAGGTGCTTTGCGGTGGATCTTCTCATCATTTGACAATCAGAATGCTGCGATCCAGGCATATGAAAAGCTGATGGCCATGCTTAGCAGCGAATATGTGAATGCTGTAAATGAAGCGACGAGAATGATTGAATTAACAAACAGTTCTTCACTCACACCATCCTTCGATGAAGCATATAACGATCTTCGAACCAATCTGAAATTCTACAGGTCGTTGTTCTACTCTGTTGTTTCCGGCTCGGCTCAATTGGAACAGAAGCCGATCAGGGTACTTGCTGCCACTCTTCAAAAGCAGGATGAAATAGACAAGCTATCAACGAACCTCAGTGACAAAATCGAGGAGAAGAAAAGTCTGGTAAAAAAGGCAGCAGATCTCTGTGCGGCAAAAGAAGCCCTTCGCATACTTGAGGAAGTACCGGTAGAAGAGGTGAATCACCAGGGAGCCGGAGGGATACGGGTAAAGGTGTTGCATGACTATGGATATGACACCATGGCGGATCTTTATGCTGCATCAGTATATCAGCTTGCTTCCATAAGAGGGATAAGCGAGGACTCCGCATTCCAGATGAAGCGGATCGTTGACAGATTTCTGAAGACATCACAGTCTGAAGCCAGGATCCGGCTGAATGCAGATGACAGAAACAAAGAATCAACAGGCCTTGTCCAGGCACTGTGTTCATATAGAAGCATAAAGGATTGTATAGATAAAGTTGATTCCCTGAACCTTGAGTATGGTGACAAAGTAAAAAAAGCTGCAGGCATACTCCATAGAATAGGCAATGGCACGGAATGGTTATTCTTTAGTGATGATGAAAAAAGATATGCGAGTTCCTCGGTTAAATATCTTCAGGCGGTGCATTCCGGTAAGTATGAATCTGCGCTTAAAGAAGCAAGGCAGGCAATCAATAAGCAGATAATATACACGGCAGATCAGGCGTGGGCAGATTTCAGGGAAAGCCCTATCGTTTATTACAATATATTGGAAAGCATCATCCCGGGAATACTCGGAGGCGGTGATTCTTATTATGGTCTTCCGGAAGAGCTCGCAATAGCAATACAGGAAGAAACATTCTTTCCGGATGGACTGCTTTGTACGCTTAGACCATACCAGGAGCTCGGGGTAAAATACACACTTCATCAGGAGAAGGTGCTGCTTGGTGATGAGATGGGGCTTGGGAAAACTATCCAGGCTATAGCAACTATGGTGTCTCTTAGAAATACAGGAGCCACTCACTTTCTTGTGATCTGTCCGGCAAGCGTATTATCCAACTGGTGCAGAGAGGTGCGTAAACACAGCAAGCTTAATGTCACAAAGATCCATGGTGCTGGCAGGAATCTCGCTATACAGTCATGGCTTAAAACAGGCGGTGTTGCAGTCACTACATATGAGACTAATCTGGAAAGAATTTTTAATGAGTATGGCGTTTCATATGCATATGAATCGCGCGGGGCAATGGCTACAAATGGGAAACCGGCATACAGAGTAATGATACGAAGGTGATAGAAATGGCAAGAGAAAGAGAAGTGAGATTTGAGATCCTGAATGTACTCGGTACAATATCCGAAGGCACAAAGGGTTGGAATAAACAGCTGACAAGGGTCAGTTGGGATGGGAATGACCCTAAATATGATATACGCACATGGAGCCCGGATTACGAGAAGATGGGCAAAGGAATAACTCTTTCGGAGGAAGAACTAAGAGTGCTGAAGGCTCTAATAGATGCTGAGATTGAGTTTCTTGATGGTGAGAAAGAATAATCATATCTTACAGAAGGATAGAGTGAGTGGCAGGGAGAGCAGAGAATGAGTTTCAGAGACTTCAATGATGAAGGCCCCGGCACGTTTGCATGGGATTATGTCTTAGGACAAAACACGACCGGACTGTTTCCGGATGAAACTCACTATGTCATTGAGGATGATGTCCTTGAAGAAGTGATATTTACTTATGCCGGTGGCGAAACATGGAATATGTTGATTGGCGAGTGCTGGAATATCTCCAATATTAGCCACGAAAGCGATGGCAGTGTCATTTTCGAACAGGACGGATACAAGTTCAGAGCAACACCTGCCAGAAGGCTGCACATGAAGAATGAATCGATGATCTACGACATAAAAGAGATATAAGAGTGAATGACTCGGGATGAAGTCTGCAGTTCTTGAAGGTTGGTCTTTACGTCTGAGATAATAGCCACAGAGGCGGACACTCTGCGATAGCCGGGAAACTATAGCCAGATAAACCGGAGAAGTTATGGTGGAAATCACGAATGAGCTTTATGAGAAATTCAATACGCGCTTTCCAGAGCCTATGACTCTGAAAGATATAGCAACAGAATCCTAAGCACTCTTCTGGCAAGAACAAGACATCTGAAAAGCCGAAGAGTTCTGTAACCGGGAAAACAGGCAATGCATCCCAATATAGGATTGGAACTCGGGTTTTCCACTACATGTTTGGAGCCGGACAAATCATAAATGTTGACAAGGATATCGTCTCCATAAGATTTGATAAGAAGGGAATAAAAAAACTCAGCATTTCTATCTGTGAGGAACAACGTCTTGTGAAGTTCTTGTAAAAAAAGAAACCGAGGCTGAAAGTGTACTATTGCACTTTAGCCTCGGTGGTACTTATATCAGATAACGACGTAATCATCCCCCATATCTTATCGCGATTTTTATATCTGCCTGATCTGACTGGGACAATGAGTTACCCGCCCTTATATTATTACCTCTGCCGCTCGTACAATCGGCGTATTTCCCATTTCCTTCATAGAAAATAGTGTGATAACTCGTCTCGCCTTCATACATGGTCAGGATGTCTCCCTGTTTCAGTCTGCTGACAGGTATTGCCTTACCGCAATTTCGTATCACTTTACATGGCACCCCTATTTGCTTCGACGCAAATTGAGAAGCTTCAGCATCTGAAGCGCAGGTCAGCAGATAATCCCATCCTGCGTTGTTGATTACATCACAGCTGCATTTACAATTTATACCAGCCCCATGTCTCCAGCAGGCAAAAGCGAATCCGATACAATTCCATCCGCGATATCGTCCTTCAGGATGATTGTTGCACACCGGGCACTCCTGTGTCTTAGGGTCATCACTGTACACGACATAGTGATAACTGCCGTCTTCAGCGATTTTCTCTGCCCAGGCACATGCTTTTTCAAAAGTCATGGAAGTCATAGATACGGACAATCCATAGCCTGCTATAGAACTGCTTCCAACTATATACGACTGTCTCTTGCAGGCATCTCCGCTGTTCCCCTCTATTGTTGTAACTGTCTTACCATCACAGTTTTCAACGATACCAACATGATCGAGCTCTCCGTTCTGCTGATAATCGAAGAAAATGAAATCTCCGGGTCGTGGGGAGTAGCCTCTGCCCGCCCACCGGTGCCGATTTCTAAACCAGTTTGCACCATCGCCTACGACTGAGAATTTTGGCAACGTCCCTGCTTCTATATATCCGCACTGGTCTGCGCACCACGAGCAGAAGATCGCACACCAGTCAACACGGCTGCTGAACCCATACCACTTCCAGTACTTCTCACCGCCTTTATTACCCAGTTCTGCTCTAGCAACTTCCACGATTGCTTCATCGCCTATGCCAACGATCCTGTTTCCATCATCAGTCATCGTCAGAGCTGCTCCGAATAACACCATTATGACTACTATCAGGAGCGCGGCAGCACCGCCTGCAGAAAGCGAGGCGATCAACACTTTTGTTCCTTCCAGCAGATCCTTAAGAAACCTGGAGATCCCTTCAGCAATCTTACCATCTTTGTATACAATCCTCTTACCCGAGAAAAACGGTCTTCCTCCATTCCTCTTCTCGAAGATGAGCTTCCTGCGACCATATTCTCTTTGTCTCTGAAAGGCAGCCTCCTGGTCAGCTGCAGATATCGGAGATCTCCTGCGTTTACGTGCGATCTGCCCTTTGTTCTGCAGGATGCGTCCTTCATCTCGTAATTCTTCATTGTTTCCGATCACTTCGGCATCTGCCATCTTCGCTCTGTTCTGTCTTTCACGAATCGCTTTAGCACCCTCTTCCCTGAATGCCTGCCGGATCTGATCATCTTTATCAGGAGGCACATCAGGATCAGATGGCGGTTTCCGGCTGCTGTGAACCGCCATCTCCATACTGAAATCTGCTGCGAGCATCGCGCCACTGCCGACATAATGTTCTGCGGTATCCTGTGCATATGCTTCTGCGGATCCGTCGTCATCGCTTCCCCGAATCTCATCGGACTTCGTACGAACGATGTCATCCTTTATCCGGTGTATCGAGCTAACCGATCTGTCCAGGGTCTTGATCGTACCCGTTACCAGTTCTCTTGTTTTAATGTCCGCCATCCCTATCCCTCCTTCCTTCAGTCCTTATGTCTACTGATCTATGATTTTCGACACCATCCCTCCGAACTCCGAATTGCTCCTGGTGACTGCTTCATACTTCCTGAGGAATTCCTCCCTGCCGCCTGCATTTCCGCCGAAGTATCCTTCACCAGGCTTCGAGGTCATGAGCTGGTAGAGCTGAGTATTCTTCGGGAAGATGTTCTCAAACGGAACAAGGCTGGATCCTACCTTCAGAAGGCCATGCCCTGCTTCGACATTGGTAATATATGAGAGCTGCTCGTTTGAGATATTCAGAAGCTTTGCCAGCTCGATCCTGTCAGTAGCAGCCTGATTGAGCATGATGATGAATTCAGAGTTGCTGAGCATCGTCCTCGCCGTATATGACTGCAGGAGATCCGCAACGTTCTGCGTGATCCCGGTACAGAATGCACCATATTTCCTGACACGCTTCCACAGCTTATATAAGAACTGAGAGGAGTATTCGTGGAGGAAGAGCAGATACAGCTCATCAATGAAAACATATGTAAGCCTGCCCTTCTGTCTGTTGCTCGTGATACGGTTCAGGATCGAATCGAGGATTACGAGCATACCAATAGCTCTGAGCTGCTCGCCGAGCTCAAGGATGTCATAGCAGATCAAGCGGTTCGATGTATCAACATTGGTCTGCTGAGCGAATGTATTGAGCGATCCCTTTGTGAAAAGCTCCAGTTCGAGAGCCAGCTCGTGCGCCTCCTTTTCAGGCTGCCTGAGCAGTTCATCTCTGAAATCGATCAGGGTCGGGTTACGTCCCTGGAACCCCGCCGCCTTGTACTCACGGAACACAAGATCCGTGCAGCGGTCTATGATGGACAGCTGTCCTTTCTGGAACTTGTGGCCGGCAATGATCTGCTCACACAGCGACTGTATGAACTGAGATTTCTCGACTACCGGATCTGTCTCGCCATAACTGCCGGAAAGATCCATCGCATTGATGTGATTAGGCGATGTCGCCGAAATCTTAATGACAGAACCGCCAAGTGCATTGACGAGCGGTCCGTATTCTGCCTCCGGATCGATAATGATTATGTCCGCGTTTCCCGACAGCATGAGACTCACGATCTCCAGTTTCGTTATGAAGGATTTGCCGCCTCCAGGTACACCCAGAATGAATGAATTGCCGTTCAGAAGCTGTCTTCTGTCGGCGATGATCATATTTCCGGATATGACGTTATTACCGTAGTAGATACCGTTAGTGTCGTGCACCTCCTGTACCCTGAACGGCATGAAAACGGCCAGTGATTCGGTAGTCAGTGTGCGGAATGCTTCGATTTCCCTTACTCCGAACGGCATGGCTGTTTTGAGCCCGTCCAGCTGCTGATATTTCAGTACAGCCATCTGGCACAGCTTCCTGCGGACGATCGTAAGAATCTCGTCCGTATCATTGTCCAGCTGCTCCTTGGTGTCTGCCGTATGCACAAGAGTAAGCACAGCGAACATCATTCTCTGGTCTCTTGTCATAAGGTCATCAAGGAACTCTCTGGTCTCCTTTCTCTGCTGCTCCATATCGTAAGGAACCACAGCAGAGAAGTTGTTGTTCATGTTCTGGCGTCTCTGGAAATTCGCAATATTGGTTTCCACACCGAGCATCCTCTGCTCCACCTCCCGCACAGCCTCATCTGTCGGGATCGGCACGATGTCTATAGACATCATCATGTTCCGGCTGAGTCCGGTAAGCTCAGCCACCATGTCGTCCGAGATATACGAGGCGTAGTCACGGAGGAACAGCGCTCTTCCGTATCTGTCTCCGATCATGAAGTAATCGCTGTGATTCTCATATCCGTCAGGACAGACATAGTCACGGAAGTCATGTCCCAGCTTCATATGATCATTCAGATCAAAGCGGAATAATGATTCCTCACCGGCTCTCATGAAGTCATGAATGATGCGCAGCCTCTCGACAGCTGAAAGCTCTGTGCATTTCGATCCCAGACGCGAGAAGTGCGCAGCAAGATCCGCGCCTACGCGGGCAAAATATAACCTGGCATCTTCGATCGTCTTGCGGTTGACCGAGATGGTGATGTACTTATCCTGCGTGATCGAGTTCGAACTCGTTGCTTTACCTATAAGCATGCTGTTGTACTCTGCACGGTAGAAATCCAGCCTGTCACCCTTCATCTCGATCAGCACCTGCCTTTCGAAATTCAGCATATTGAGATTTCGGTTATTGAGTGTCAGCTTGGCAGTGCAGCCCGGGTCTATCGAATTGAGCAGTTCCGAGTATCCAAGAAACATGCCCTTCTTGTCTTCTCTCGACGCGACAGCATAGTTTATATCTGAGAACTGATACATCTTGCTGTACTTATTTTTTCCAACAAGAAAAATCCCGTCAGGCCAGATGGCTTTGACGGGTATGATCTCCTGTACGTTCTTCGGTACAGTTAATTTCTCTTTGTCCTGCCTGAGGACGTTATTAAGTGTCCTGATCATTGCCTGCTATCTCCTTTCCTTCCTTCTGCTTCCCTTCTTGCGGGAAGATGCTGCTCCCCTCTTCTTCCCTGAGCCTCTGCTGCACAGCCTGCGTTTTTCTCTGGATCCCGGCTTTTCTTCCACCAGCATCCTGTAGTAATAGTTTGTATTCCCGAATGTCAGCACCTTCGGGATCATGAATGTGGTTTTGAACCATGCGGCTATGACTTTTTCTGCAGTCATACCGTTATATTTCACAAACCCGATCACCGCGAACGGGAACGCTGCTACGATACACAGCCAGCTGGTGGTCTCAGTCCCGAGGGCAGGACTGAGACCCAGATATATACCGGCCGCCACGCCGCATGCCAGGACAGAAAAAAAGAACTGCCTCAGAGACAGTCCGAAGAACATCGACTCAGTGTATTCTCTTATTTCTCTGTTGATGCGGACTTCCATGGAATCTACCTCCCTTCGGCCACTCTGTCACCGCGGTCCTTCTCAGGATCCACTTTGTCCAGTCTGCGGTCTTCTCTGCTGTAGTGGTAAACGTTATCCGAAAGGATATCCTTGCTCTCCACCACGGTTCTGTTGGCCTGCTTCACCATCTCACAGAGATCCTGCTCCTGGATTCCCGGAGCTTCCGGTACCAGGATGACCTCATGCACGCTTGAAGGAAGGACGTAGTACCCAGTTCCGATGATCTCGGCAGCCTTCTCCTTCACTTCCGGATAGAAGAGCACTGATGCCCCAAGTGATCCACTGGCGTTAGTGAGCACGAACATGCTCCCTTTATCTTCAGGAGAGATCGGTTCGCTTCTGTCGAGAAGATTAACCTTCTCCGGGCTGAATAACGCTGAAGTCATGTCGATGAGCATCGGCGGCTCAGCAGCCATCGAACTTCTCATTGCCTCAGCGAACAGCGTTTCACTGTCGACCCCGAGCTGCTCAAGCACACTGTTGTTCACGGCGATCCTCCAGTCACCGCCTCTGTCCTCTCCCATGTTAATGTCACAGATCACGGCAAGTCCGTTTCCGACACTGACATGAGGCATATTTCTGAGAAAATCCCTGTTACGGCTCTTCTCGATCAGCCTGACAGTAAGCCTGTCCTTCACGTTATCAAAGCTCAGATCAACAGCCGGCGGTACCGGTGCATTCCTTGACTCCGTATACCTGTTAGCCACTTCAACAGCGAGATATCCCAGCCTTGTTCCTTCCGTGTACTCCTGATACAGGTCATCGACATAGATAGTCGGAGCTACATCGCTTCCCGGCATTCTGAAAGTCAGTCCGTGCAGCTTCTGATCATTCATCTTGACAATCTCGACATCGTCTATGATTACATCCTTATAGATATCATCCGGGAGATAGTCTCTGATCATTCCTTTGATCTCACTAATGAACTCTCTTACATCCATCTTCTTTCTCCTTTCTCCTCATCTCATTAAGCTTCGAGCGGTAATAATTGACCCTCTTCGTCCTGTCCTCGTCAAGACACGCCAGGATCACGGCAAGTTCCGATGTCTGCTTTTCTTTCATTGCTTCTTCCTCCTATAAACTGAATACTTCATGGGATATCCTGTCGCTCATTCTGACCGCTCCGACCAGAACGAGCATATTGAACACAAGCTCGCCGACGTACTTCCATACCATCGTTGCAGCTGCAGTACCTGTATCCACTGCAGGCGGGCTGGATGCGAATTTACTGAATATTACGCAGGCGAGGACGATGATTGCCCCTTCCAGACAAACTGCCCCGTAGTTCTTCAGAAATCCGATTCCGATGCTCTGTGTCGGCTGACCAGCGAATGTAGAGAGCGGTATCGGGGCAACTGCCGTATACATAAACAGTTTGAAAAAGCGCCCGTATACCGTCAGTATGATGATGAACGACAGTACTGTAATGAAAAGACTGCCAATCAGTGTGACCGCCCAGAGCGGTATGCTCTCGAAGAATCCGCAGTCTTCGATCGCAGTTATCATCTCCTCGGGCAAAGTGGTTTTGCCAGCAGACCCGACGCCTGACGACCTCATGATCGTTGACATGACCCCCTGAGCTATATCGAAGAGTGCGAGCATCAGATCGAGACCGTATGTCACGACCCCTTTTGCGATCGCAAACCTTATGAAGAGCTTCAGAGCATGCTCGGGTCTCTTGACCTCGGTAAGGCTGCCGCATGTCTTGACTACCCCTACGAGGAAGAACAGGACCAGCAATGCCAGGCCTATGCCTTTCACTGCTCCGTTGATCTGCAGAATCACATGCCATATGCTCCCTCCTTTGAAGCTCTGCGGTGATGTAGTCAGAAGCGTCCACACCTCCGCCATCTTCGAGTTCCATGTATTCAGTGCGTTCTCAAGATTCTGTACTACCCAGTTATCGCTGTTCACGGCTTACACCTCCCTTCTTGCGCTATGTTCTGCTAATGATTGCGTTCTGTCTTTGCGGAGCTCCCTGCCAGCGAGTGGCTGACCCTGTCACTTAGCTCTGATGTCTTTCCTTCATTCCAGCGCTCGGTTGAACCCGAGAGGTATCCGGTTATCCTGCGGATCCTCTCGAACTTCACACCGTCGCCGACCTTTCCGTTAATTACTCTCAGCCTGAAACTATTCATCGCAGTCACCTCTATCCCGTGATCATGTTCAAGATCTCACGTGTGAATGTGATGATGATTCCTCCTGCTACGGTCAGAAATCCGTTGGCTCTCTGCGCAGGATCATGCGACTTGAGGGAGAGTCCCACCTGCATGATCCCAAGTCCGAGCAGGATGAGTCCGATCGCTCTGATCAGACTGAAAATAAAGTCTGACAGCTTATTGACTGTGCCAATAGGGTCTCCTGCCGCGTAGCATACTGCAGCACCGATCACGAACGCCGCTACCAGCACCGCAAAGATGATGAATCCCAGCTTCATTGTGCTGTTTGCGCCCTTAAGGTCGATAAATTTCCTGTCTCTCCTGATCATTGTCTTTTACCTCCGTTCTTCTGTTTCTCAGCCTCATCGGCTACCATTTTCTCAACGTCTGCCTCGGACATAAGTACATAGTCTGTATCCGGCAGTTCCATTGCCTTTGCATTTTCCATTGCTGTTCTGATAAGCTCCGGATCATGAACAAGCTCGATGGATGAGCCTGCATCCCATGGCTCACCATGGATATACGGTTCAGCCCTTCCGTTGGATGTAAGGTCGATTTCCGGGTGCTTCATGATGTCGTACTTGAGATCCATTACCGGCCTTTCTCCGCGAATAAAAAGAAGCGCGTACCTGTTATCCAGCATACGCACCTCGTCGGGTGTCATAAGTTCCCTTCCCGTATTCTGATAATTCGTTGTGTAGCTACCGCTCCGACCGGTACTTTTTCCATAGGTGTTGGTGTCGATCGTCTCTTTTCCGAGCAGCTCACTCACATACTTGTGTGTAGATGCCTCGTTGCCTCCAAGGTAGACGAACTCGTCACAATTGCCACAGATCGATTCCCACTGCTTCTCGAACAGCGCCTTGAGCTGTGCGAGATTCTGCAGGATGATGCTTACCGAAACTCCCCTCGACCTCATGACCGAAAGGATCTTGTCGAAGTCATCCGGCAGTGAAAGATTGGCGAACTCATCCATAAGGAACTGCACATGCACCGGCAGGCTGCCCCCGTACTTCTTGTCCGCAACCTCGAACAGCTGCTGGAAGAGCTGAGTATACAGGATCGATATCAGAAAATTGAAGCTTGTGTCGTTATCCGGAATGATCGCGAACAGTGCGGTCTTCTCCTCGCCGAGTCTCCACAGATCAAGTTCATCCGTGATCGTAAGTCCTGCCACACTGTCAAGATTGAACTTCTCCAGTCTTGATGCCAGAGTAATCTGGATAGACTTCAGTGTCTTGCCCGATCCCGAGTGATATGCATCGTAATACTTGAGAGCGATGTGATCCGGATCGGTCTTCCTCAGATCAAAGAACAGATTATCTAGTGCGCTAGGTGCTTTGCTGTCCTCCTCATCCACTTCTCCTGCTCTCAGCATCTCCATGACCATCGCGAAGTTCTGCTCCTCAGGCGGCGCTTCGTACTTCAGATAGAAGATAAGCGCCAGGAGCAGCATCTGCGCGCTGGTATTCCAGAACGGATCTGTTTCTGTAGACCCCTTAGGCGTAGTTGCCTTGAACAGGTTCGTCACCAGTCTCTGCACATCGTTGTCATCCCTGAGATACACGAAAGGATTATAGCAGTGGCTCCTGCTCATATCTATGAGATCGAGCACTCGTATCTGATACCCTTTCCTCTTGAGAAGCCAGCCGGTAGCACGCAGGATCTCACCCTTCGGGTCGAGTATAACCTTGCTGCAGTTTGCCTGCATTACGTTCGGGAGAACGTAGAATCTCGTTTTACCCGCGCCGCTTCCTCCTATTACCAGAACGTTCAGGTTTCTCCTGTGCTTGTGACCATCGAACCCTATCCTCACATTCATGGTCAGGATCTTATTCATGTTGTCTGGACGCTGCCTGTACTTTTTGTTAACGGCTCTGGCATCGCCCCACTTTGCCGAGCCGTGTTCCATGCCGCGCCGGTAGTTCCGGCGTGTGGAAAGCCATATGCCGATACCCATGACATATACAATGAGGCAAAATAAAACAGCCCGAAGGCTGGTATCTGTCCACTGTATATGCCAGGGCTCGGTGAACACTTCTTCCATCCGGGAGATCAGTTCAAAAACGCTTCCCTCCCAGTATGGCGCAATCTTAAGTGCGATCCACACAACCGGAAGTGCCCCGGCTGCTGCGATAAGGTATTCGTCCCGACGATTACCTTGCGTACCCGTAGTCTGCTCCTTTCTCAGCCGCCATCAGAGTCTTCGGACCATTTCCTATGATCTTCACAAGAAGGTCATCGACCGGTTCGGTGGGACGTTTCTCTCTGATCTGCTGACTGCGAAGGAGATTGAGAGCGTTGATCAGGATACCCTGCTCATACTCATCAAGCTCCAGTCTCTGTGTCCTATTACGCATAGCCTACCTCGCCTCCCTGTCCTCTTTATTCCTGGTGCTGCGGTCGAGTTCAAGCGCTTCCTGCACCTTACGGTCGATCGTCTCAGCTGAGAATCTGATGATGCCGAGCTGTCCTCTGACCTCCTTCTCCTCTTTTCCCGGATATCCCGCTGACATTTTTCCGAAGTCAACATCCGGTGTATCGAAGCCGTAATGCTTTGTCAGGATATATGCTGACATCTCCGCCTGTGCAAGCACGGACTCTCTCGGGTTGTAACCGTTGCCCGTCATGATTCCGATCGCATGCTCCCTTGCGATAACGAACACCTTTGTCGCAGGGTCAAGACCCTCCTTTACCCTGATCAGTTTGTCTTTCGGGTCATAGACGGCAAGCTCTCCGTTCGGGAGATCCTGCACCTCCACACTTGCAGGGTACATGTTCATGATCACATCCGGAACCTTCCTGTAGCTCGGACTGCCGATGTCGAAGTCCCTGATAGCGGTCTGCTTCACATCGAACATCGTCACTACCCTTGAACCCATGCCCATAGTGCCGTCTTCCTTCTGGAACCTATAGGAACCCAGGGTTTTGATGCCGGCCTCGCCTTTCAGAACGGCCACACCGTCCTTCTTCCAGTCATCATAACTGCGTACCCATACAGCCTCCGGCGCCTGCTCCATGATAAGGAGTACATTGGATACCGAATGCCTGAAGAGCTGTGCCTGCTTGTCGGCATACTCCTTCAGCCTGTCCGGTGAGAGCAGCTTCTGTGTTGCATCCGAAAGCATGTCGAATACTTCTGCCTGTTCCTGCCTTTTGAACTCTGCATACTCATCAGAGCTTATAGTTCTGTTCTCATCTCTGTCTGCCATTTGTAATTACCTTTCCTTTCCCGGTGCCTTTGTCACCGCACGTACAGCTCGTCCTGCTGCATCGATCCCTCTTGAGACCATATCCCTTGCATGCTCTCCGAGCCTCTCAGCCTTCTCCCTGGCGATCTCAGCCTTGTACTCTTCCAGCTTCTCTTTCACTGAAGGTCTATCCGCTTTCCCAGGGGAGCCATTTGACAGGCTTGTTTGCATTGATCTTGGCTCGGACAGATGGTCTCGGTCTGTCCTGGCCAAATCGGGGTTTATCTCCGGCTCCTCCCCGTTTGGGTCGCCCATGATTCTTCTGCCTTCTCTTGACTCTTCATCGTATTCAGGCGGAAGACCCCGCTCAGGTTCATTCGGACCGGCTTCAGTGTCCCTGTCATCAAATCCGCTCCGGTCTTCATTCCTCTCAGTTTCATTCTCCTGGTTTGCCGAAACCTCCTGATCAGACACTGCCCTGTCTCTGTCTCTCTGAATATCCAGAGAGACGTTCGCCCTGTCTACGGTCGCAAGTCTGAACCTCTCTGTGATCCTCTGGATCTTACTCGCATCCTCTGCTCTTGCGATGACATCCACCGCAGCATTCGGGTCAGTGTTTTTCCTGTCCTTCAGAACGCAGTAGAGAACGCCATACCGCTTTGCCTCCTTGGAGAACTTCGCCAGATCCTTCTGTGTGATGGTGTAGACTTTGAGTTCCTTGCCGGACTTCAGCATGCTGGTCAGTCTGGCCTTCCCCTTGGTCTTCTGCTCCTGTTTGAGGGCGGTGTACAGCAGCATCGCAAGATGCTCTGTTCCTTTGCCCGTTATCCTGGCCGCGACTTCCACGCCTTCAAGCGACAGCCTCACGACCTGCTCTGCAGCATCTCCTCCCGGATTCATCTGATCATCTCCTTCCTTCATTCATCTTTATGTGATATATGTTGTTAACGATCCCTCTCACGCTGACGGTCCCTGTCAATGGTCTCGAGGTTTTCTCTGACATGACCGGAACGCTCTGCGACATCGCCGCACACCTTCAGTTCATGTCGCAGTTCTCTGATGGCTGCGGTGAGCTCCCTTGCATCGGATCTAGCCTTCTCAGTCTCTTCTTCGGGAAGAGCTCGCCGGGCTTTCAGTCTCAGTTCATTTCGCTCATCGCTCAGCCCGGTCATCTTTGTCCTGATTTCATCCATAAGCTTCGAAAGATCCTCATCGGTGTTAACATGGTACTTTGACAGCAGCTTTGCCTGCTCTGAGTACTGGTCGCACTTCAGAAGGTCTTCCTTGAGAAGGATGTGCAGCCTCATCGGGTTCTGCCTGTACTTCGGAAGGATGCCGAGTTCGTAGCAGTATCTGAGATACATCCTCTCGAGTCCGCTCCTCATCATGATGCGGTCGATACGCCTGCGCAGTTTGTACTGATTCGGTCTGAAAGGCTGGCGGATCAGTCTCTGCGATCTGATTTCCGGATCGTTATCGTAGATACGCTTCTCGATACTCTCACGCGAGTAATCGCTTCCCAGTTGATGGATGCGTACAGGTTTCCTTCCGCCCGGCGGCGTGATCGTCCAGTATTTCCTCTGAGGATCAAAGCGGTAGCTGTAGCCTCTCTGCCTGAGCTCTGATTTGAACTCCTCAATGTTCAGACTGAGTGCGATCGCCTCATCGATTGCCTGCCTTGCGAGACTATATCTGGTCGGTCTGCCCGACCTCTCCAGATCATACAGATAATGGCTCACACCTCTTCCCTTCGACTGCTCCACAACAGACAGACCATGCTCGATGCAGATCCGGTCCGATGTGTCACGGAGAAGTCTGTATGTGTCCCTGCAGTCATGGAACTTCCTGCCATCCTTAAAGGAGACCGAGTTTAGTAGGCTAAGTGCTCAGCGCCTTTACGACATTGCTGTGGTAGGTTTCCGAGCACTCGCCCCCGAACCGTACTTACAACTTTCGCTGTATACGGCT
>CADABZ010000035.1 GCA_902786355.1 uncultured Eubacteriales bacterium | reverse complement strand
ATACCAATGTTGTAGATCTGATCGATGGATGATGTGTGGTCAATGCATTTTCCCGAAAAACGGGCAAAACAGGTAAAATTGTTGTTTCCGAGGCGCCTGTCTATCCAATCTGTCAATGCGAATTGGACCAATTATTGAAAATCAAGAGGGGCGGGAACCATATCTACAAGATTATCCGTGCGCAAGAGGCGAATCTCGATAGGAATCCAGATAGAATATTGACGCAGAGAGACTACCGGCACTTCAGATACAAGAATCGCGCGATCCGCCTCGCTGTGCGGCGTTACATTCCGGCAGGCGAAGGGAGCGGGAGCGGAGTCACAGTGACAGCACGCTGACCGCAATAAAGGAAATGAGAGCGGTCGGGCAGCACTTGACGAAGCGACACGGAAGACCCTAACCGGCGTCAGCAGCGTGGGATACGTGCTGCTGGCTGCCTTCCCGGCGAGGGAAATCAAAATTAACTGTTATATTTATGAAGCAATCGTGCTATACTAAAATTGGTTTAGGGTTGCGGCGCTATATACGTGGCGCCGCATAAAACAGGCTACCGAATTGTTTTGAAAAAACAATCGCCTAAAGATTATCGACTACGAACTATCGACTAAAGATAATCGCCTGATAACAATCGCCTGTACTTCACACCTGGGATAATTGACAGAGCACGTCTCTTGATGGGGTGCGCTGTAATGTGTGATCAAACAAGGGAGGTCTTAGAGTGATATACGGGGCTGTCATAATTGCTGCAGGGCACTCAGACAGAATGGATCAGCTGCGGCGCCACGTGAAAGCCGGTGATTCCGTAATAGCAGAGAGAGTCATAGTGAATTTTCTCAGTGCAGGGGTCAGGAATATCGTGATAGTTGCCGGCAATAATGCTGATCAGCTGGAAAAGGATCTTAAGGGTGTTGAGCTGAATGCGGGCCGGACAGGGTCTGATGCGGAAACGTCAAAAGACCTGCCTCGCTTTGTGAAAATCCTTCGCTCCGGAGCTGAGAGTTCTGAGATGTTCGATGCGGTAAAGCTGGGGATAAAGGGTTTTGACGGAAAGTGTGACAGGGTATTCATCTGCCCAATAGGTGTTCCGTTCTTCTCTGCGGCTACTCTCACAGAAGAGATGAGGATGATGGATTCCGCTCCGTCTGCCAGAGTCGTGGTCCCTGTATGCGAGGGAAAAGGCGGACATCCGATCCTGCTGGACAATTCTGTATTCGAAGGCATCTTCTCGTATGCAGGCGAAGGAGGACTCCGCGGTTTCTGCGATACTCTCCCGGATGGAAGCGTCATAAAAGCCGAGGTCCCTGACGAGGGCTCTGTCACAAACGCAGATACAGGCGATGAGATCTATGATCTGATGGACCGGCACAATGACAGGCTGCTGCACCCGGATGTGAGACTGACATTCAACAGCACATCGAAGTTTTTCGGTCCAGGCACGGTGATGCTCCTAAGAGAGATCGAAAAATGCGGGAACGTGAGGGAGGCCTGCGCTAACTGCGGTTTCTCATACAGCAAAGGGTGGACGATAATCAGGAAATGTGAAGACAGATTCGGCTGGAAGATAGTAGAGAGACAGGCCGGAGGAAGCAGCGGAGGCAAAGCTGCGGTGACAGATAAGGGCAAAGACCTGCTCGCTGCATACGATCAGCTTCAGAAGGAGCTTTCGGATCTGGCCGAGGAAAGATTCCGGACCATTATGAAGGAATATGATCTGATTGGGGGACAGAAATGAGCAATATACATGACAATCAGCCGCGTGATCTGTATGAAGCGATCAGCGATGCAAATATCAATAACGAGATACTCATAGTGACTGTTGTACGGGGGCCGGAGACAGGCGAGAAAGCAGTGATCACTGACGGCGTCATTACGTGGGCGTCGGATGAAGGCGGTTTTCTCAGAAGCCATGAATCTGAATTATCCGCTGTCCATGACAGCATGATGATCAGTCTGGACGGAAGGGACATTTTTGCAGAGCTTCTTGGCAATGAGAAGCAGGTCATCATCTTCGGTGCCGGCCATGTATCGATGCCGATAATAACGATCACCAAGATGATGGGTATGAATGTCACCGTCGTCGATGACCGTAAGGAGTTCGCGGAAAATGCGAGAAAAAGAGGCGCAGACAGAGTCATCTGCAAGTCTTTTGCCGAGGCATTTGAGGAGATCGAGGGAAGCGACGATACATTCTTCGTGATCGTGACCAGGGGGCACCGGTATGACACCGAATGTGTAGGAAGATCGCTTCGTACCAGACATGCATATGTAGGCATGATAGGAAGCAAGCGGCACGCTCAGATAGTCAGGGGCATGCTTCTGAAGAAAGGTTTCAGCGAGGAAGAGCTGGACAGCATATATACCCCGATCGGTCTCAGCATCGGAGCGGAGACTCCTGAAGAGATAGCGGTATCTATAACGGCTGAGATCATAGAGGTCAAGAACCGTAAGCGGCGGAATTTCGGCTTCACCAAAGAGATGCTCAAAGAGATCCTGTCAGAGGAAAGAGATCCGATGATACTTGCGACGATCGTGTCAAGAAAAGGTTCGGCTCCGAGAGGCATCGGCTCCAAGATGCTGGTACGCAGAGACGGGAGTATATCCGGGACTATCGGAGGAGGATCCGCAGAAGCCGCCATAATCAGCTACGCTGCAGATCTCTTAAGAGAAGGCTTTACCGGGACTGAGATAAAACCAGTGGATATGTGGGTCGCGGCCGGCGAGGACGGAATGGTCTGCGGCGGCGAGATAGAGGTCCTGCTGGAGACCGTGTAGCCTGCCCGGAGTGCGCATAAGAGATCTGCTGGAAACTGTATAGACAACCTGAAGCTGTGCGGCTCGTCTGAGGCTATTCAAAAAAGAAAACAGCAAAAAAGCCAAAAAACATAAAAGCAAAACACAAAAGTAAAACCTAAAAAGTAAAAGTAGATAAAAGAAGAGGTAATCGAATGAAGCTGATGAGAACTGAGGATGCTGTCGGACAGATTCTCTGCCACGACGTCACACAGATCATAAGAGGAGTCACTAAGGATGCAAGGTTCCGCAAGGGGCATATCGTCACTGAGGAGGATATCCCGGTGCTGCTTTCGCTTGGCAAGGACCACATCTATATCTGGGAAAACGACGAGACGATGATGCATGAGAATGAAGCGGCGGAGGTGCTCTGCGCTATTTGCAAGGGCGAAAACATGAGCCGCGGGAACGTCAAGGAAGGCAAGATCGAGCTTTTTGCCGAGTGCGACGGAGTGCTCCGGATCAACAGGGACAAGCTGCGTGCGATCAACTCATTCGGCGAGATGATGATAGCCTCAAGACACGGGGATTTTGAGGTGAAAGCAGGTGACAAGCTCGCAGGTACTAGAGTCGTGCCTCTGGTCATAGAGAAAGAAAAGATGGAGAAGGCTAAGGAGCTTGCCGGCGATGAGCCGATCATGAAGGTCGAGCCTTTCAGGCACCTGAAGGTCGGGATCGTCACTACAGGCAATGAAGTTTTCTACGGCCGCATCGAAGACAAGTTCACTCCGGTCGTTAAGGACAAGGTCGAGTACTTCGGATCCGAGGTCATTGGACACAAAGTGACAGACGACAACAATGAGAATATAGAGAGATGCATCAGGGAGCTTCTCGACGAAGGCTGCGACATGATCCTCTGCACAGGCGGCATGAGTGTCGACCCTGATGACAAAACACCTCTCGCGATCAGGAACGTGGCCGGCGAAGTGGTGACATACGGCGCACCGGTGCTTCCGGGAGCGATGTTCCTGCTGGCGTATTTTGGCGACAAAAAGATACCGATCATGGGACTGCCTGGCTGCGTGATGTATGCCAGAAGATCGATATTCGACATAGTTCTTCCAAGGGTACTGACTGGAGAAATACTTAATAAAACTGATTTTGATATCCTCGGGGAAGGCGGACTGTGCCTCGGCTGCGAGGTCTGCACATTCCCGGCATGTGGATTCGGCAAAGGGAGGTAGAAAATGAAGAAGAATGGTTGTAACGGATTTGGCTGCACTCGCAGAGGCATCAGCGTTTTGCTCGCTATGCTTCTCACCCTGGTGATGGTGTTCGCGCTTAGCGGATGCAGCGGCGGAAGTGGTTCTGAGGAAGCAGGATCGGGGGCAGAAGCTGCAGAGGAAGAAGCTGCTGAAAAAGTAACAGTGAATGTTTTTGCTGCAGCATCACTCGGACAGGTAATGTCGGATTTTGAGAGTTCATTCGAAGCGGAGAATCCGGGAGTGGATATCGTGATCAACGCTGACAGCTCAGGGACTCTGATGACCCAGATCGAAGAAGGCGCTCCATGTGATCTGTTCTTCAGCGCTGCTCAGAAGCAGATGGATGAACTCAGCGAAAAATCACTCGTAGACGATGAGAGCAGGGTCAATGTAGTCAACAACCAGCTTGCAGTTATCACCCAGACTGACAGCGAGACTGCAGTTACAGGCCTGAATAACATCGGATCTGCAAAGAGCATAGCTCTCGCAGACGGCAGTGTGCCGGTCGGAAAATACACAAGACAGGCGATGATCAAGCTCGGTCTTCTGGCAGAGGCAGATGATCCGGCAGCTATCACTACTGCAGAGGTCTCAGAGCAGCTCGGCGGAGTCGAGATAAGCGAGCAGGGCAATGTGAGCAAGGTGCTGACTGCAGTTGAAGAAGGCTCATGCGAGGTCGGAACGACATATGTCTCCGACACTATTGGTCATGAGGACAAGATCAGGATCATCGAGACTGTCGGCTATGATGTGACGGGGGACATCATCTATCCTGCAGCTCTGATCGTCAACAAAGACGCCGGAGATGCCGAGAAATCCGCAGCAAAGGATTTCCTTGCATATATAACAAACGATAAGGCAAAAGAACTGTATCAGAAATACGGCTTCGACACTGATGTTGAATAGTAAACTCCTTTGATACATAAACGACTGCAGATCAGCATCAGATCTTCTTATGCTGATCTGCATCATCTGATAAAAACGTGTGACTGCTATGGAAGCTTTGATAGAAACTGCCGGACGGCTTGACTGGAGCCCTCTGTGGATATCGCTCAAGACAGGTGTGGTGGCAACAATCATCTCATTCTTTCTGGGGCTTTGGGCCGCACGAAGGGTGATCAGAAAAGATTACAGGACAAAATCCCTGCTCGACGGGTTGCTGACCCTGCCGTTGGTGCTCCCGCCGACAGTAGCGGGTTTCTTCCTGCTGCTCATCTTCAGCCGCAGGAGGCCGTTTGGCATGTTTCTTGATGAGAGCCTTGGGATCCAGGTCGTGCACACCTGGATCGGCTGCATCATCGCGGCGACAGTGATAGCATTTCCGCTTATGTACAGAAATGCGAGAGCGGCCTTCGAGCAGATCGACGTCAACCTCATATACGCCGGGCGGACTCTCGGCATGTCGGATTTTGCTATATTCTGGCGGATAGTCGTACCTACGGCGGGTCCCGGGATAGCAGGAGGGACCATACTGACTTTTGCCAGAGCGATGGGAGAGTACGGTGCGACCTCGATGCTTGCGGGCAATATACCGGGCAAAACAGGAACTGTTTCGCAGAGGATCGCCATGGTCATACAGGACGGCGACTATGTGACTGCAGGAGTCTGGGTCATCATAGTGATGGTCATAGCTTTCGCAGCGGTCTTCCTGATCAATGTGATCACGGGACGGCGTATGAAGAATATAAGGAAGTGGTAGAGCAGGAGGATGGCAGACCCGTATGGACAGGAGACTGCACGCAGATATACACAGGAAAGCCGGGGATTTTGAGCTCGAGGTAAGCATACACAGCGATGCCGCGCGGATCGGGATACTCGGCGCTTCAGGAAGCGGCAAGAGCATGACTCTTCGGAGCATCGCAGGTATTGAAGAAGGAGTCAGCGGACACATCGAAGCCGGCGGCCGAGTTCTGCTGGATTCGGATTCCGGCGTGTGCCTTAAACCGCAGAAAAGGAACGTGGGATACATGTTCCAGAACTATGCTCTTTTCCCGGCTATGAGTGTGATCAGAAATGTCATGGCGGGGCTTAAGGGTACGAAAGAAGAGAACCTCAGCAGAGCGACAGATATGCTGAGGCGTTTTCGTATGGACGGATATGCTGACAGGCTACCGGGCGAGCTCTCAGGCGGCCAGCAGCAGAGGGTAGCCCTTGCGAGGATCATGGTGACAGAACCTGACCTTATACTCCTCGATGAGCCATTTTCCGCACTTGACAGCTACCTTAAGGAGCAGATGCAGTATGAGATGCAGGAGATGCTTGGAAGCTACCAGGGGCAGACTGTGATGGTATCTCACAGCAGAGACGAGCTCTACAGGTTTAGTGACGAGATATTTATACTGGGTAATGGCCGTATATTAAGATCCGGGACTGCGCAGGATGTGTTCGCAGAGCCTGAGTGCGTTGAAGCTGCGAAGCTCACCGGCTGCAGGAATCTCGCAGCGATCCGAAAATGCGGACAAGGCAGGATCGAGGTGCCGGGCTGGGGCGTTACGCTCAGCTTAGACAGAGAGATTCCGGACTGGGCAGAGTTCATAGGCGTAAGAGCAGATGCACTTCGTCCGGTATGGGGAGAGAGGACGGACGGATGCATACATTTTGACCTTGAGAGGACAGATGAGCTTCCTTTCGAGAAGCACTTCTATATCCGCACAGGAGCAGCTGCCGGCTCAGCACCGGCTCTCGCAGATATCGATGAGAATCTCCTGTGCTGGTCAGCTAAGCCGGATATTCAGAAGCTTATAGACGAAAGAGGTCTTCCGGACTGGCTTGAGATAAGCGAAGAAAACCTGCTTTTTCTCAGGCGATAGGGCAAAAACATGTACATGTAATTGATAATCCCCCTCAGTAATGTTAGCATTTAATCAGGCGGCCTTCACCAGGCAGGCTGCCTGATCGTAAGTAGACAGAAGGAAAGGGGAGACGTCAAATACCCCTACTTAGGCTGACGCCTTGAAGAAGGGGCTTGTGACTGCCCTGCAGTGGTCGGCTGATGCTGGCGTCACATCAGGGGTCATTGACCGGACCCCACCGGCAAGAGACATGCTCTTCCCGGACTGTACCAGGTACTCATTTCCCATGCTGTACAGATTCATAGCAGCGATCCTGTCATCATTGGATGTGTATCCACATCCTGTGCATCTGAAGAGATGCAGCCTCTTATCGCGGCTGACCTTGTCTCTTCGCCCGCATTTCGGACAGGTCTGCGAGGTGTATGCAGGATCGACATTGATCACCTTCTGACCTCGCATAGCTGCTTTGTAGATAAGTTTTTGCTCAAGATCGTAGTATGGCCACGATACGGATACATAACGATTCGAGGCCTTTACGCGTTCAGTCGCTTTGCGGATGCCTGTAAGGTCCTCAAGTACGAAGAGAGTGCCTTTTGGGTAACTTTCAGCGAGTGCCTTGCTGATGCAGTGATCCACATCATTCATCCAACGGTTTTCTCGCTGGCCGATGGCTTTCAGTCTTCTTCTTGAGGATGGTGTCCCGACACGCTGGAGTTCTTTCCTGAGTGCCTTATAGTGAGCTCGCTTTGCCTTGACCTGCACACCCGAAAAGAATGTAGTCTTTCCGGATGAGTCGTAGGCAGCAGCAAGGAAGCGTATCCCTCTGTCGATGCCGACCACATCTGTAAGTCTGTCATCGCTCACTTCAGGGACTTCGGACCAGCTTCGCTGTACCGAACTTGCCGTCAAGAGATGATGCAGGCTTTGCGAAATGCATCCTGCGTCTTCCGGAAAGAGTGTTGACTGAGAACACATCTCCCTTGAGAGAATAGTCTCTGTTCCACACAAGGTCATACTGGGGTTTGGAGAATCGTATGATTTTCCATGACTCACCGGAAGAGGACAGGGCCTTGTATTTAGCGACAACCGTACGGATAACAGACTCCGCCATCTGGGATCTCAGGGCAAAACGGGAGCGGATGTCCCGATAGAGTTCATCGTGAATCACCGGTAGAAAACACATGCACAGAAACATAGTTGCATGCTGCAGTATATGCATGCATTGTACTGATCAGGAGATCCGTAGTCTCTTCATCGGGAAGTATTCGCACTTTGGATGTGAGGGTGACCTTCATGGCAGATTCAACGGATTCAACGATGACAGATCCGGTGGTAAATATACAGGCAGCAATAAAAGAACCTATGTTCGGATTATAACACGAAACGCTAGTATTTTCAATGCTTTGCGCCGTACAATATTCCGCTGAAAACCGCTACGGATCGCTGATTTACGGACCTTCCGAACCAGGCTGTTGACCTTCTATTATCAAAGTTTATTACTAAATCCATAATTAACTATTATGTGAGAGAGGAGGTAGAGGCAATTCCTCCCCTACTTGTAGAATGTAGGGGTATCCTTGCCTAATATTTGATGAGTATCAAAGAGTATGCAAAACAGATGATCGCATCCGACCAGGTATTTGCAGATATAGCAGAGCAGAAAGAGACTCTGTGGATCAATGACAAATACCTTCCTTTCAGCATGGTCGATGCAGTATGCCAGCTCGTCGTATCCGATGAAGACATCGAAGATACCGAGAAGAGACTTCACAGATTCGCTCCGTATATCAGGAAATGCTTCCCTGAGACAGAGGCAGACGGCGGTCTGATCGAATCGCCTCTGGCAGAGATAAGCAGCATGAAGGAAGCCCTTGAGAAAACATATGATGCCGAGATCCCGGGAAGATTCCTGCTTAAAATGGACAGTCATCTGCCGATCGCAGGCTCGGTCAAGGCAAGAGGCGGCATATATGAAGTCCTCAAGCACGCTGAAGATCTGGCTCTCGAAGCCGGAATGATAACAGAAGACGATAACTACGAGAGATTCGCCGACGAAGATATGAAAGAATTCTTCGGCAGATATACAGTCCAGGTCGGCTCCACCGGAAACCTCGGCCTGTCGATAGGTATTATGAGCGCATTTCTCGGATTCAAGGTAAAAGTCCACATGTCAGCTGACGCGAGGCAGTGGAAGAAAGATATGCTCCGAAGCAAGGGCGTTGAGGTCATAGAATACGACGATGACTATTCAAAAGCAGTTATGGAAGGCCGTCGCCAGTCCGACCTCGATCCTTCAAGCTATTTTGTAGATGACGAATATTCAGTGCCGCTCTTCCTCGGATATGCTGTTGCAGCAGGAAGATTCAAGGCTCAGCTTGAAGAGAAGGGCATCACAGTAGATGAGGATCATCCTCTTATCGTGTACATCCCTTGCGGCGTCGGCGGAGCTCCGGGCGGAGTATGCTACGGACTCAAGCGGCTTTTTGGCGATAATGTGCATGTGTTCTTCGTCGAGCCTACGCTGTTCCCGTCAGTACTTCTCGGTATGGCGTCAGACAGATACAACGAAGTCAACGTCTCGGATTTCGGCCTGACAGGCATGTCTGCGGCAGACGGCCTTGCATGCGCGAGCCCTTCAGGTTTTGTCGTAAGGATAGACCGCAATCTGGTGTCGGGAGACTTCACAGTCAAGGATGCGATTCTCTTCGATTATATGCGGATGCTCAAGGGCACCGAGAACATCTTCATCGAACCATCGAGCTGCGCTGCATTCACAGGTCCTGTGAATATAAACAAGTATGAAGCGGGCAGGGAATACCTGGCAAAACACGGCCTCGATGAGAAGAAGCTCGCTGCATCGGCTCAGATATGCTGGGCTACGGGCGGCAGGCTCGTGCCTGACGAGATCTGGGATAAATACATGAACACGTACATGTAGGAACATAATGACATTATCTTCATATTCTGAGGCGAATATCGTGTTATAATAAGACCGTAATTGCTTTGCGTGATGTTGCCAGGCCGCAGGATGATCCTGCACATGCCGGCTATGCGCAGGCGGAGAACATACCGACCTGAAAGGGGGATTCAAACAATGAAAGTTTTAGCAACTGATAAGGCTCCGGGCGCTATCGGCCCATACTCACAGGGATTCGTCGTCAACGGCTTCGTTTTCACATCCGGACAGATTCCTGTAGATCCTGCAACAGGAGAGGTTCCTGAAGGCATCGCTGCACAGACAGAGCAGGCATGCAAGAACGTCGGAGCTATCCTCGAGGCAGCCGGCTGCAGTTTTGACAACGTTGTCAAGACAACATGCTTCCTTGCTGAGATCGCTGACTTCGCTGCATTCAACGAAGTATATGCAAAATTCTTCACATCGAAGCCTGCAAGAAGCTGCTTTGCTGTAAAGGATCTGCCGAAGGGCGTACTCTGCGAGATCGAGTGCATTGCTGAGGCATAATTTAGCTACTTAACCAGCTCGTGGCTGGAAGCTTTTTGAAGGGCCCCTGACGGGACCGGGCCGGCGCTGAGGGCCGGCAGAAAGAGGTGAACTATGGGATTATTTGACAAACTCAAAAGCTCCAAGGAGCAGACAGAAGCAAAGGCTAAGGCTGCCGGCGTAGAGGCTAAGGCTGCTGCTACAGAGGTCAAGAATGCAGCACAGACCAAGGCTAATGCTATGGCTGAGGCTGCTAAGAAGGCACAGGCAGAGGCTGTTGCAGCTGCTGAGAAGGCTGAAGCAGAAGCAAAGGCTATCAAGGAGAAGGTTGAGGCAGAGGTTAAGGCTAAAGCAGAGGCAGAAGCAAAGGCTAAGGCTGCTGAGGAAGCTAAGGCTGCTGAAGCTAAGAAGGCTGATAATGCAAAATACAAACTCGACGTCGACGGACTCTGGGGTGACAAGACTATAACTACTACTCAGCACATCCTCGGCATCGAAGAAGACGGTCTGATGGGCCCTCTGACAATCAAGGCTATCCAGAAGAAGATCGGCACAGACGCTGACGGATTCTGGGGATCGGGCACATCCAGTGCTATGCAGAAATTCCTCGGCATCACAGTTGACGGCGTAAGAGGCCCTGAAACTGTAAAAGCATGGCAGACATGGTGCAATAAGCAGCTCGGATTCTAATCTGAGGTCTTGATTCCAATATGCAGATAACAGCCGGAGACTTTCCGGCTGTTTTTTACTGCGTTTTGTGGCGGTTTTGCTATAGATTCCGGCCTCAGGATGGAACGATTTTGGCTTCAGTTTGTGATGATTTCCGTGGCGAAATTATTGACCAAATAAATCCTTTGACGAGCAACCGAAGCAGCGTTATCATTGCATTGGTCAACTAATGCACATAGTGATTGTAAGGAGATTTTGATCATGGGTGTTTTGAGTAACATTGAGCCAAAAGAAGTATTTAAACATTTCGAAGCGCTGTCTATGGTTCCGAGAAGATCATTCAGGAACGAAAAAATCAGCGCTTTTTGCGTGCAGTTTGCTAAAGACCACGGACTTGATTACGTCCAGGATGATATGGGCAATGTCATCATCTACAAGCCGGGGACCGAAGGCTATGAGAACAGTGAGCCAGTGATCCTGCAGGGACACATGGACATGGTCGCAGCCAAAACGACTGAATCCGATCATGATTTTGACAGCGAACCGCTGGACCTGTTCGTAGACGGCGACTACATAGGAGCACGCGATACCACACTGGGAGCAGACGATGGTTTTGCACTTGCGTATGCGATGGCGATCCTCGAAAGTGACGACATACCTCATCCACCGATCGAAGCTGTTTTCACAGTAGATGAAGAGGTCGGAATGATGGGAGCCGCAGGCCTCGACGCTTCTCTTCTCAAAGGCCGCAAGATCCTGAACCTTGACGGCGAGGATGAAGGCCTTCTGACAGTTGGATGCGCCGGCGCAGATATCTTCGACGTCGTTATTCCTGTGAAGATGGCAGAGAAGGAAGGCACGAAGCTCACGATCAAGATCAGGGGATATCAGGGCGGACATTCCGGCAACGAGATCCAGAATCAGCACGGCAATGCTCACAAGGACATGGCGCGTATTCTCTACGCTCTCAGCAGAGACTACAGCTTCAGCCTTGCATCGATCGAAGGCGGCTCGGGCGCCAATGTCATAGCAAAATTCTGTACTGCTGAGCTGATAGCTGACCCTGCAAAAGCAGCAGATATCGCTTCCGCTGTCGCTGAGCTTGAGGGTGTGCTCGAGGCGGAATACAGCGGCCAGGAGCCTGACATGTCGATCACATGCGAGTGCGGTGAAACCGGAAAATATGCTGCTTTTGACGACGACAGCACGACCCGCGTTATCCGCTATCTCTATGGCGCACCTGACGGAGTGCAGGCTATGGAGAGGACTGTCGAAGATGCAGTCGAGACCTCACTGAACACTGGCGTTGTGGCCACTGAAGACGGATGCGTGAAGGTAAGCTATCAGAATAGAAGCTCCAGAGCGACCAAGCTCGAGGAGATGATGAACAGGATCAGGATGTGGTGCGAGATAGTCGGAGCACATATAGAGATGGTCGGATCTTTCTCGGCATGGGCTTACAATCCTGTATCGAAGCTGAGACCTCTGATGATCGATGTATATAAGAAGCTCTACGGCACAGAGCCTGAATGCAAGGTCATGCACTGCGGACTTGAGGGCGGAATCTTCGAAGAGAAAAACCCTGACTTCGATATCGTCACCTTCGGACCGAACCTCCGCGGAGTGCACACACCGGACGAGCGCCTTGATATCCCATCGACACAGAGAACATGGGAGTACCTCAAGGCTATCCTGGCAGAGTGCAGATAGCAGAGATCTATATTCGTATCAGAGGCACTTCTCAGAGGCACTTCTGTCTGTCAGAAGGTCTGATACATATCGGGATCACTGATATAGAAGGAGAAATACTGAATAGTATTAATAGTATCACACGAATATGATCTGAAAGCTGCAGAAAGGCTTCGGCGAGGTGACCCCTCAAAGTCAGATGGGGCATCTCAAAGAACCTGACTGCAGCTTTTCATTTTTTTGGCATGGCGAGAAATCGTTTCATGCGCATCTGCCTGTATTTCATTTTTTCGCGTGAAGGTAGCCTTTTCTCTTTTTCGCGTGAAGGCAGCCTTTCCTCCGTCATGTGAAATCGAGAAAAAAGACTCATTTCGCGTGAAGGCAAGCAACTGCACGTCACGTGAATCGACCTGCATATGGTAAAACCGATGCGGAAAAAGCTGGGACTGGAGTATGTGCATACTGAGTATGGTAAAACCGATGCGTGAAAGACTGGATCTGCAAGATATGCATACTAAGTATGGCAATTCCGATGCGTATAAGACCGGAGCAGCAAGATATGCATACTGAGTATGGAAAAAAACGATGCGCGAAAGCCGACAGCTGCGAGCCGCGAATACTGCGTTCCTGGAAACTTGTAACTTTGATGCCGAGCCTTCCGGTTCGCAATACCAATGTTGTAGATCCATTCAATGAATGCTTTGTATTCAATGCTATTTCCCGAAAAACGGGTAAAACAGGTAAAAATGTTGTTTCCAAGGCACTTGACGATCCAAGCTGTCAATGCAAATTGGACTAATTATTGAAAATCAGGAAGGGCGGGAACCACATCTACAAGATTATCCGTGAGTATGGTAATTCCGATGCATGAAAGACCGGAGCAGCAAGATGTGCATACTGAGTATGGCAATTCCGATGCGTGAAAGACCGAGGCAGCAAGATGTGCATACGGTGGGGGAATACAGAATCATAATCCAAATCCAAATCCAAATCCAAATCCAAGTCCAGAGCCAGATCAGCAATCGGAATCTGCGCTGCCCGCTAACGATAAATCAGCTACGATGATCCTGTTTTGCTTGTCAGTCGGGGTGTGAAATGATAATGTTATTGGGAATGCAATTGTATTAGAATAAAATGAGCTGAAGCTCCGGTGCGTGCCGGATCTGCTCGCTTCGTATCATGCGTGCGGTCATCGAGATATGCCAGGGGCATTGCTCTGGAAAGAAAAAACAGGGGGCAAATATGGTATATGATGCAGCAATAATCGGTACAGGTCCTGCGGGACTGTCCGCAGCAATCAATCTGAAACTCCACAACAAGTCGATCCTGTGGCTTGGAGCGAAGAACCTCAGCACCAAGGTCGAGAAATCCGAAAAGATCGCCAACTATCCCGGCATGGGATACATCACAGGCGGCGACCTGATCGAGAAGTTCAGAGCACATGCTGAAGAGATGGAACTTGAGATAACAGAGCAAATGGTCACAGCCATCATGCCGGGCGGCGATTTTTACATGCTTTCAGCCGGCTCAGATGTGTATATGGCGAAGACTATTCTTTTCGCAACAGGCGTAGCAGCGGTAAAAGGTTTTGACGGGGAAGAGGAGCTTCTCGGACGCGGCGTGAGCTACTGCGCGACATGCGACGGTTTCCTCTACAAGGGCAAAAATATAGCGGTTTTCTGCGGTGATGAGAGATTCGAGCATGAGATCGATTATCTCGCAGAGCTTGCGGACAAGGTATATGTATCTTCGGGATATGTAGGTGGTAAGTACGGCAGAAAGGGCGCTCTTCAGAACGGAGAGATCACTTCAGAGAAGATCGAGATACTGCCGAAGCCGATCAAAAAGGTCACCGGAGAGCCTAAGGTGTCCGGCGTAGTGCTGACAGACGATACAGAAGTAAGCGTTGACGGGCTTTTCTGCCTCAGAAATGCTATCGCACCGGCGACTCTGCTCAAGGGACTCGAACTTGACGGCGCACATATTATAGTCAACAGAGCTATGGAGACCAATCTTGCAGGCGTTTATGCGGCCGGAGACTGCACAGGCAGGCCATATCAGATCGCAAAATCCGTCGGAGAAGGCAACGTAGCTGCACACACAATGGTAGAATACCTCGCAGATTAAATGGAACAAACTCTCAGGATCACTTTGGGAATACTTGCGCATGTAGACGCGGGCAAAACGACTTTGTCCGAAGCTTTGCTGTACAAAACAGGCGAGCTGAAGAAGCCGGGCCGCGTCGATCATGGTGACAGCTTTCTCGACGACAGTGATATCGAGAGAAACAGAGGGATCACAGTATTCTCACGGCAGGCGAGGTTCACCATTGGCAGGCCTGAGCAGAGCACCGAGGTTACACTGATCGACACCCCGGGACACGTGGATTTTGCAGCGGAGATGGAAAGAGCACTGTCGGTCATCGATCATGCGCTTCTGGTCGTAAGCGGCTCGGAAGGCGTCCAGGCACACACGAGGACACTTTACCGCATGCTGAGAGAACGCCAGATCCCGACATTTATCTTCGTCAACAAGATGGACATAGCGGTCAGAAAGCCTGAGGACATCATTGCAGACATGGCATCAGAGCTCGGCGCGGCCGCTGTGGATTTCAGCAGCAGAAGAAGACTCGATGGCGGAAAACTGAGCGAAAATTTCATCGACGACATCACTCTGCACTCGCCTGAGCTGGCAGAGCTCGTGCTCGAAAGGGAGCCGGACGGGGATGAAGATATCCTGACTGATTCTGAGATCGCAGAGACGATAGAAAGCTGTGAGATCGTTCCGTGTGTCTTCGGCTCGGCTCTTAAGATCGAGGGCATAGATGACCTTCTGGAGGTCCTTGGAAGATATACGCTGGAGCCTGAGTACGGAAGCGAATTTGGCGCCAGGATCTATAAAATAGCGAATGCGGAGGACGGAAGCAGGCTGGCTTTTGCGAAGATAACAGGCGGCTCGCTTCGGGTCCGCGACATCGTAAAAGGTCACTCGGCGGCCGCTGAATGGGAGACTAAGGTCAATCAGATCAGACTGTACTCGGGAAGCAAGTTTTTCACAGCTGATGAAGTCACCGCGGGAAGCGTATGCGCTCTCAGCGGACTTGCGGAAGCTCTTCCGGGCGACGGGCTTGGCTTTGAGATGCCTGAAGACGAGGCGACACTCAAACCTTTTATGTTATACACGGTAAGCGGTCCTGAGGGCATGGATCCTTATCTTGTGATGAAGGATATAGAAAAGCTGGCTCAGGAGGATCCGGCTCTTGGCGTTTCCTGGCGAAGAGATACCGGCGAGATCGAGATACGGCTGATGGGACAGGTCCAGCTGGAGGTCGTATCGCAGCTGATCCATGACAGATACGGCTACGATGTGACTTTCGGAACGGGAAAAGTCCTTTATCTGGAGACTGTAACGGAGACTTTCGAAGGGGTAGGCCACTTCGAGCCGCTGCGCCATTATGCTGAGGTCCATCTGATCATCAGCCCGGGCGAGCGCGGAAGCGGAGTAGTAATAAACAGCATCACTCCTGAGGACGAACTCGCCAGAAACTGGCAAAGACTTATAATGACTCATATCGATGAGAAGGAGCATACAGGAGTGCTGACTGGCGCGCCTCTCACAGACGTGATGATCACGCTCGCGGCAGGCCGTGCGCATGACAAGCACACAAACGGCGGGGATTTTCGCGAGGCTACATACAGAGCTGTCAGAAACGCTCTCATGCAGGCTCGCAAAGCCGGGGCTGCTGCCTTGCTCGAACCATGGTATGAGTACGATATCGAGCTTCCGTCGCAGAACGTCGGACGTGCGATGACAGATATAAAACAGATGGGCGGGAGCCAGAGCGAGCTCGAGCAAAACGGTGACACTTCCGTTATACGCGGCCGCGTGCCGGCGTCGGAGATAGCGGGTTATCAGCAGACTCTGACCGCCTATACATCGGGGCTTGGACGCCTGGGCTGCAGCCTTGCGGGCTATGACCTCTGCCACAATGAGGCTGAGATCATAGAGGCTTCTGGCTATGATCCTGAGCGCGACATCGACAATCCGGCGGATTCTGTATTCGTTTCCCACGGAGGCTCGGATATAGTGAAGTGGGAGGATGTGCCTGAGCACATGCATCTGCCGTCAGTCCTCAGGAGGCTGAGAGGTGCTTCTTCTGACACTCAGGATCCTGAGTCTGCATATTCAGTATACACTGAAGGCGGCCGCATCCTGAGAGGCGACGAGAAGGAGAGGATAGCAGCTGCAGAAAAAGAGCTTCGCATGATATTCGAGCGCACTTACGGTCCGGTCAGAAAGACGCGCGGCAGAGAAGCGCGCGAAAGCCGTTTTGGCAGGAATGCAAAGAACAGGCCTGGCAGAAATGCGAGGGAGAGAAGCTTCGGCATGGAAGCGCCTGAGAAAACTCCTGAACAGCAGGCGGCGGATGAAAAGCGCAACCTCGAAATAAAAGAAAAACACCTTCGAAGAGACAGGACGGCGTCCGAGCAGGAGAGGCCGCTCTATCTGATCGACGGTTACAATCTCATCCATGCAGATGAGTATCTTAAGGATCTCTCCGCCCGCGATATGGGAGCCGCAAGAGATCAGCTTCTTGAGAGGATATGTAATTATTCGGCGTATAAAGGCTATGAGACCGCAGTCATATTCGACGCATATAATGTGGCAGGCGGAGAGGGGTATGAGGAAGACCACCTTGGTGTGAGAGTCATATTCACAGCTGAGAACGAGCCTGCGGATATACGCATAGGCCTCATCACCAATTCCGTCAAAAACAGGCAGATATATGTAGTTTCGTCGGACGTTCTGGTGCAGCAGGATTCTTTTGAGCACGGAGCTCTGAGGATCTCATCGAGAGAGTTCATAGGGATGATCGCCCAGGCAGAGGAAGAGATCCGCTCAGCGCTTTGATGGACACGCCGGCGGACAGGACCACGATCAGGATTACGAACACGCCGGCGGACAGGATTCATGACTTTTACGCAGAGAAGTGGCGGAATAGTTCGGAAAATGGCGGTTTTGGGCCTGCACAACGATTTTTGACGTAAATATTTGAGAAAAAAATAACGAAAACGATTGAGATTGTTTTTTGATGATGATAGAATTGCGTGGACGCGTAATTAATCGTATAATGATTTACCGTACGTGCCACGCATGAGAACGCACGAAAAACATGCGGATTTTGCACTGAACCGCACAAAATCGCATGTATTTCACATAACTGTCGATAGCAAGGATCGCCGGGGGATGATAAAGGCATAAAAGTGCCGGGGGTCCATTAGGAAAGGAGAACAAATTAATGAAAGTAGCAATCAATGGATTCGGACGTATCGGAAGACTTTCTTTCAGAAAGCTCTATAAGGAAGAGGATATCGAAATCGTAGCAATCAACGACCTGACAAGCCCGCACATGCTCGCTTACCTGCTCAGAAACGACTCTGTTCAGAAGAAGTTCGACGCAGTAGTAGAAGAGGCTGAGAACGGCATCATGGTAGACGGAAAGTTCTTCCCTGTATATGCAGAGGCTGACGCAAGCAAGCTCCCTTGGGGCGAGCTCGGAATCGACGTAGTTCTCGAGTGCACAGGTTTCTACACATCAAAGGCTAAGAGCCAGGCTCACATCGATGCCGGCGCTAAGAAGGTCCTGATCTCTGCTCCTGCAGGCAACGATCTTCCTACAATCGTATACGGAACCAACCATGAGACACTGACTAAGGAAGATACAATCGTATCCGGAGCTTCCTGCACAACAAACTGCCTCGCTCCTATGGCTAAGGCACTTGCTGACTACAGAGAGCTGAGAACTGGATTCATGACAACTATCCACGCTTACACTGGTGACCAGATGATCCTCGACGGACCACACAGAAAGGGTGACCTCAGAAGAGCAAGAGCCGGAGCTATCAACATCGTTCCTAACAGCACAGGCGCTGCTAAGGCTATCGGTCTGGTAATCCCTGAACTCGCAGGCAAGCTGATCGGATCCGCTCAGAGAGTTCCTGTTCCATCAGGCTCCATCACAATCCTCGACGCTACACTCAAGGATATGACAGATACAGTTTCCGTAGAGGGCATCAACGAGGCTATGAAGGCTGCTGTTACTGAGTCCTATGGATACACTGAGGAAGAGATCGTTTCCAGCGATGTTATCGGAATGAGCTATGGTTCACTCTTCGACGCTACACAGACTCTCGCTCAGCAGTGCGGAACACACATCTTCGAGGTCAGAGTAGTTGCTTGGTACGACAACGAGATGAGCTATGTAAGCCAGCTCTGCAGAACCCTCAAGTACATGGGCACACTGATCTAATTAGTTAACTGCAAGAAATAACCTTTTAACCTTGATCCAACAGAACATCCCGTATTCCCGAACAAGGATACGGGATGTTTTCTATTGCATGCTAAATCACATAAAAAATCTCAAATAATTGTAGTATAATAACAATGTAATTACACAGACCGGGCGCGAAACCATGCCCGAAAATCTATAGGTAAAAGGAGAGATAAGATAATGGCATATGATGGATGGGCTATTGACGAATACCTTGATGCAGAGCTTATCAACAGGCAGCTTGAGGAACTCAAGACAGGGCCGATTTACGGCGTGAAGCCAGAGGCGCTGCAGAGATATGAAGACGAGTATTTTGCGAAAAAATGCGTTGGTTCCAAAAAGCTTACTGACGAGGCCAAGCAGTATATACCTGGCGGTGTACAGCACAATCTGGCGTTCAATTATCCTTTCCCGCTCGCTATGTGCAAGGCGGAGGGAGCCTATCTGTACGATGTAGACGGCAACAGATATTACGACCTGCTTCAGGCAGGCGGCCCGACTGTTATCGGCAGCAATGATCCTGTTGTCAAGTCGGCCGTTATGGACATCCTCAACGAGTGCGGACCATCGACCGGGCTTTTCCATGAGTATGAGCTGAAACTCGCCAAAAAAATAAGTGAGTGTGTCCCGAGTGTTGAGATGTTCCGCATGCTCGGCTCCGGAACAGAGGCATGTATGGTGGCAGCCAGGATCGCAAGACTCAAGACGGGCAACAAGAACCTCCTCAAGATGGGCGGTGCTTATCACGGATGGTCCGATCAGCTCGCATACGGGATCAGGATCCCGGGCACCAAAGGCATCCAGTCAAGAGGCATTCCTAATTATGTATTCAGACATACAGACGAATTCTTCCCGGGAGACCTCGAGGACCTCGAAAGGAAGCTCAGGAGAAACAAGCTCGACGGCGGCACTGCGGCTGTCTTCATAGAAGCGATCGGACCTGAGAGCGGAACAAGACCGGTCACCAAGGCTTTTGTCAGAGGCTGCGAGAGACTGGCTCATGAATACGGCGCACTGCTTGTATGTGACGAAGTAGTCACAGGCTTCCGTATCGGACTCGGCGGAGCTCAGGGATACTACGGAATCAATCCGGACCTGACCATATTCGGCAAAGTCATAGCCGGCGGTTATCCGGGTGCAGGAGGAGTCGGCGGACACAGAGACTGCATGGCGCATCTTGGCGCTGGACTCGATTCATCCGGAAAGAAAGTCAAAAAAGCGCTTTGTGGCGGTACGATGGCAGCAACACCTATATCCTGCGTAGCCGGCTACACAGCTATATGCGAGATAGAGAAGCGCAATGCCTGTGAGACGGCCGGACGCATGGGAGACAGACTGACAAAGGGCCTTCAGGAGCTCATCAGAAAGCACGATCTTCCGTTCGTTGCATTCAACCAGGGTTCGGTCTGCCACCTCGACAGTGTCGGTACTATGCAGTACGCGATCAACTGGTCAAAGCCTTGGGAGCTGCCTAAGATCCTCAAGGAGACCGGCAGAAGACAGAAAGAGATGGAGCACATCGGAGCTGCATATATGGCAGAAGGAATCGTCACACTTGCAGGATCCAGACTCTATACAAGCGCAGCATATACAGAAGAGATGATAGACGATGTGCTGAGCAGATTCGACAGAGTATTCGCTAATTGCGGAAAACTTTCGAAATAAGCCATAAACCGCCATTTGTCGGAAACTTTCACCATTAGCCAGAAATCGCCATTTGGCGAGAACCATCATTATTAGCTAAAAACCGCATTACTTAAGGGGGTGAAGCAACGATGAAATACTATAGTGAAGCAGAAGCAAGAGACCTGGTCATTCAGGCCGGACATATGCTTCTTGAAAAGCATCTGATAGCTCGCACCTGGGGCAATATCAGCGCCAGGATCAGTGAAGATGAGTTCATCATCACACCCAGCGGCAGAGACTACGAGACACTGAAACCAGAGGACCTGGTAATTGTCAGGGTCAAAGATTGCTCATACGAGGGCGATATCAAGCCGAGCAGCGAGAAAGGTATCCATGCAGCAGCATACGGGCTTAGAAAAGAAGTGCGTTTTATCATACACACTCACCAGTACTACGCTTCAGCACTGGCTGCCGAAGGCAAAGACACACGTTTTGCACCATGCGCTGATTACGGACTTCCGGGTACAGGCAGACTTAAGAGGAACGTAGAGTTCAAGATGACGCAGCATCCGGACAAGAAGATGTTCCTCATGGCAAAGCACGGAGCACTTTTGCTCGGCAAGAGCCTTGAAAATGCTTTTGACATGGCGGAAAAACTCGAAGAAAAGAGCCGCGAGCTTGTCGAAGCCAGGGTGCCGGGACATGATCCTGAGAGGGAAGGCACGATCGATCTCGAAGAAGTTCGCTGCGAGGTCTTCCCGTGCGTGACTATTGCCAGGGACAAATACATCATGGAATGCTGCAGCGCCGGCATCACCATTGGCGCGTATATAGATGATTTTGCCCAGATCGTCGGAGCTGACATGCAGGTCGTGATCAATGACACGGACATCGTGCAGAGGGCGCTTCTCGGATACAGCACGAATATTCCGACCGGACTGGCCGGCACCTTAGCGGGAAGGCTTCCGCTGACAGGAGTTCTTAACCAGAGAGGCGGCATGCATCCGGTGCTCAATCCGTATATCGGAAGGAACGCAGTCCTGGTAAAAGGCGTCGGTGCTGTGTGCGCGGGCAAAACCATGGATGATGCAGAGGCAGTCGCTATGATCGTCAGCAAGAACTGCATGGCGGCCTGCTACGCAAGAAACAGCAAGCCTCTTAGCAAATCAGACGCAAGACTCCAGAGGTACATATACCTGGCAAGCTATTCCAGAAAGAAGAACGCATAGTAGCAAAAAGGCGCCAATAAACGTATAGAACACGAACCGCAAAAATCCGCAGAAAAACGATAATATAGAACAATGAGCAGTTACATCCTTGCATACGATATCGGAACAACAGGCGTCAAAACATGCCTGTTTGAAGTAGACAAATCTATAAAACTGATCGATTGCGCTTCGAGAAGCTATCCTCTGTACATCCTTGAAGGAGGCGGGGCAGAGCAGGAATGCGATGACTGGTGGAACGGGATGGCCGAGAGCACACGTGAGATCTTTGGGAGATCTGAGATCACTCCGGATAAGATCGCCGGCATATCTTTCTGCTCGCAGATGCAGGGGCTTGTCCTTGTAGACCGCGATGGAAAGCCGGTCAGAAGACCTATGAGTTACATGGATCAGAGGGCCGCCGAAGAGATAAGGAAGGGCATAGCCAACGGTATACAGATCGCCGGAGCCAACATCACAAAGCTCATCCCGAGCCTGAAGATAACGGGAGCAGTAGCCGGAAGCGTCAAAGATCCGGTATGGAAATACAAATGGGTCGAGGCCAAAGAACCTGAAAATTTCAGCAGGATCTACAAGTGGCTCGATGTCAAAGACTATCTCATACTGAGGTGCACAGGCAATTTCATCATGACCGAGGACTCGGCATTCGGTACACTTCTCTACGACATCCGCCCTGAAAGCAGGGGATGGAGCAGCGAGATGTGCGAGATGCTCGGCGTCAGAGAAGAGCATCTTCCTGACATAATCGCGGCCACAGATGTAGCGGGAAAACTCACTGCTGAGGCAGCGGCTTCGCTCGGACTCGCGGAAGGCACTCCGGTGTACGGCGGAGGCGGGGATTCTTCTCTGATCGGTATCGGTGCCGGCGCAGTCAATGTCGGCGACACCCATATCTACAGCGGTACATCCGGCTGGGTCATAACCGTGACAGACAAGCAGATCGTCGATGTAACAGCGATGATCGCGGCGATTATTGGCGCAGATCGGACAAAATACAATTATTTCGCCGAAATGGAAACCGCCGGAAAGTGCCTTGAGTGGGTAAAAGACCATCTTGCCAAGGACGAGATCGGAATCTACATTAAAAAAGAAGGCGTTCCGTCTGACTATGAAGAGCAGAGCACCAGCCTTTACAGCTATATGACCGAGGTCATCAAGGATGTAGAACCGGGCTCAGGCGGCGTGATCTTCACGCCATGGCTCCACGGCAACCGTTGTCCATTCGAAGACCCGGCGGCAAAAGGCATGTTTTTCGGGATCGGGCTCGACACGGGCAAGACCGAAATGATTCACGCCGTTCTCGAAGGTGTTTTCTACCATCTGAGATGGATGCTCGAATGCCAGGACAGAAGGGTAAAGACCTCCAAGGTCATAAGATTCGTCGGCGGCGGAGCTCTTTCGCCAGTGTCGTGCCAGATGCTTGCTGATATCACAGGAAGAGTCATCGAGACGGTCGATTCGCCTCAGAATGTAGGCTCGGTGGGAGCGTGCGCTGTGACTGCCGTAGGTCTCGGACTCATCCCGAATCTCAGCTGCGTCAAGGATTTTATCCCTGCAGCGGCAACATACAGACCGGACAAAGCCAGACACGCGGCATACAGACCATACTACAGGACTTTCAAAAAGCTGTATGCGGCCAACAAAACACTCTTCCGCCAGCTCGCGAACGCAAAGTAGATAGGGTTGCCAGCTCGCGGACGCAAGGTAGACAGAGTTGCCAGCTCGCGGACGGCGAACAGATAATTTTGCCCAGAATCATAAAGCGCGCGAGGGACACAGCTCTGGCAAAAGTGAGATGCAACTATTATTGACAGAAATAAATTCAGATAGCACGGACACAGAGATGAAAAGAAAAGAAGTAATAAGAGCTATAAAATTCGCACTGGTTTCGGCATCAGCCGGCATCGTTGAAATCGTTGTTTTCACAATAATGAATGAACTTACCGGCCTCAAATACTGGCCGTGTTATCTCACCGCACTGGTCGCATCAGTCATATGGTGCTTTACGATCAACAGGCGCTACACGTTCAAATCGACCAAGAACGTGCCGAGAGCCATGGCCATGGTTTTTGCATTTTACCTGGTATTCACACCGGTGACTACGATCCTCGGCAACTATCTCGCCGAGACACTTCACTGGAACGAGTACCTCGTGACCGCACTCAATATGGCACTCAACCTCTCACTTGAATACCTCTACGATACATTCATCGTCTACAGAGGCGAGATGGACAATAACGACATCGCTGCCAAAGAGAAAAAGGAACAGGCGCAGAGCTGATGCGATAGAACAAAGGACTTTTCTCAGACCTTGCACATGAACTACCAATCTCGGGCGGTTCATGTACAAGGTTTTTATTTTTGCGCGTGCTTACAGTGAAAATCTACAGTGAATTATTCTCATAGTGAAGAGGCGCATTCGCCGTGGGGAATAATAATCCCGTTACTAGGCCTGCATAGAGAACTTAATTCTCGTAGCTCATTATCATGCAGAACTGCATGATGATTACATACAAAAAGTGCACATGTATACCTCAGATAAGGCATTCCATGTGCACTGATTTTCAAAACTCCTTTTCAACCTTGTAATGCTAGTCTAAATAACGGACAATATTTTTGAGAATCTATCCTGTGTAGTAAAATGGCTACAAGGAGGATTCATCAATGGCACGAATTTACACACCA
>CADABZ010000034.1 GCA_902786355.1 uncultured Eubacteriales bacterium | reverse complement strand
TCTCAGAGCTCTTTATTTAAGACCTGTTCTGCACTATGAAGTTTTCAAGGTTCCGCTGTCTTTGTGCTGTGTCTCTCAGCGACAGCTTCATTAGTATACCCAAAAGAAAGGGGTCTGTCAACAACTTTTTTAAAGTTTTTTGTCGTTAATTTTCACGAATTTTCCGGGCGTTTTTTGTGCACTCGGAAGCCGTTTTGGGGCATCTGTGCAGCCATTGCAGCATATTCAATCAAAACTGCGTCCATCGAGGGGAATTCGATCATTTTGCCCTTGATGATCCGCACAGGCGATCTGCGCGCCTATGCACCCTTCCCGTAGTCCTCGGCAACGCTCACTGCCAGGCTGTCTGCCTCGGCCTCCCCGCGGTCCCACAGACTGTAAGGAGGATATTTCATCAGATATCTCTTGTATGCCGTCCTCGTACGGGAGATGCTGTTTCTTCCCAGTGTCACGACCTGCCCGGACTGGAATGTGATATTCACACCGGATATGTCCTTGACATGATCGAAATTGATGAAGAGCCCTTTCACCGGCCTGTAGAAGGCCCTGCCTGCCAGGACGGGTATCAGGTCTGTCGCTCTCTGATAGAACGAATAGTCTCTCTCAGCCGTGATGATGTGCATCTTGCGGCCTTCCTGCTCGATCACTTCTATATCATTGATCCTGATCCTGCCGCACGCCGATCCGCTGATGACCGAGATGTACTCAGTCTCACCATCCATAGCCTGCACCGGATAAAACTGTCTGTTCATAATATGCCTCCTCTCTTATATCTTGAATAATGTGTTGGATACATATTCTCATATATAAGGAAGAAGCAGCCCATCGTTTTACCGCCACATTGCGTTATAAAAAGCCCTGCATTCCAGGCCGGTTTGTAGCTTAGCGATGCTCAGAAGTGAGGCTTCACGATGCCCAACTCGCTGCTCAGCCGTGCTGTTTAGCCGCGGCAGACGCAAACACCTCTCTTGCCTGGCTTCATCATCTGTTCCGGCTCACCGTCGGCTAACGGCGAATTGGTTCGGCCGCACCAATCGACCTACGAAATGCCCGAAACCAAATCTATTGTGATATCCTGCCGCTTCGGTACCAAATATCTGATGCATTTAGCTCAGGACTTCGTACATGCTGTCTGCGTCGTCCTTGCGAACGGATTCGGGCATGGCAAGTACTCTGACTGTGAGGACGTTGGATCCAAAAGTGATCCTGATGACATCGCCGATCTTGAGTTCGAGACCAGGCTTGGCTACTTTGCCGTTGACCTCGACTCTGCCCTGCTCACAGGCATCCTTGGCGACAGTGCGTCTCTTGATTATTCTTGAATTCTTAAGGTATTTATCTAATCTCATATGAATTTCCAGCTAAAAAAACAGCGGGCAGCGTGTGCTGCCCGCAATCCGTATCTGCCTGAATTACTTATTAACAGCGTCCTTGAGTGACTTTCCAGCTTTAAATACAGGAGCCTTTGAAGCAGGGATCTCGATAACTGCATCCGGCTTCTGAGGATTTCTGCCTGTTCTGGCCTTTCTGCTTCTAGTCTCAAAGGTTCCGAAGCCAATGAGTCTGACACTGTCACCATCAACGAGTGCCTTTTCAATTGTCTCTAAAACCGCATCAAGTGCGAGTTCAGCATCCTTCTTCTTGAAACCTGTTTTATCTGCAACCTTTGCAACTAATTCAGCCTTATTCATAAAACAATCCTCCTTAAAAATAGAGATACCAACACTATCAAAATTATAAATTGTCCTATCTGGTTAGTCAACAGAAATCGTTTTCAAATTCGCACAAAATGCCTATTTTTCGGTCTCTGATTGAACTGCGGAGCAAAAGCAGGCTTCAATCACTGAACATGTGGTCAGATTCATATATCCCAGCCAGGTTTGTGCAGTGATCACGAAGCCAGGTGCAGCTTCACTGCGATCCTGTAGATGAGATCGCCCTTTGGCACCAGCGCCATGTCCTCCCTCGTTACAGCTTTCAGCTTGAACACCATGACGAAATAGACTATCACGGCGCCCATGATGGCGATCGCAGTAGCTATCAGGTTGGAATGCACGACTGCGAACATGATCTTATAAAACACTATCGCTGACACGCCCATTATCGCCGACGCGAGAAGCGGCCGCACGAATACACTGCCAAAATCCAGATCGAGGTCTGCGTTTTTTCGCATGCCGCGGTAATTGAGGATCGCCGCGGTGAGATATGCAACGACCGTGCCGATGGCTGCTCCGTTTACATTGATAGCCGGGATGCCGACAAGGACATAAGTCAGTATGATCTTGACGATCGAACCGATGAACAGATTTATCACCGGCAGATCGACTTTGCCGATGCCCTGCAGGCTTGCGGAAAGAGTTCGCATTATGGCGAGTGTAATGACGCCGATCGACAGGATCTGCATGAGATGCACCGCCATCATAGCTTCATCTATCTTCCTGAAATACAGGAGCGTGAGTATAGGGCGTGCAAGCACTATAAGGCCGACCGAGCATGGGATCGCTATGATCATCATGGTCTTGAGTCCTGTTCTCACATTGCCGTCGAGGTCTTTTTTGTTGTGGAGCGTGAATGCAGTCGTTACTGCAGGAAGCAGACTTATGCAGATCGCATCTATGAATATTACAGGCATGTTGACGAGCGGGTCGCAAAAACCGCTGATAAGCCCATAGAGCGTCTGTGATTTTTCAAGGCTCCAGCCCGTTGCCTGAAGTCTTCTCATTACAAGTGCCGCATCAATAGTCATCATGAGCGGCATGATAAGCGAACCTATGGTGATCGGTACGACTATGCGGAAGAGTTCCCTGAGTCTCTGCCCTGTCGACTCCTCCACTACAACGGATTTTGCCAGATTGGCTTCACGCTGCGCGCGGAATCTGAAGCGGATTATGAAGAGCACGATCATCGCTGCGATCATTCCGGCTGAAGCGCCAAAAGTCGCACCGGCTGCTGCCAGTCTGAGGTCTGTCCTGAAGAAGAGGTACGCAATGGTCAGGCCCGTGATGACTCTGACGATCTGCTCTATGACCTGCGACACACCTGTCGGCATCATATACTGGTTGCCCTGGAAGTATCCTCTGAGTGATGCGACAAAAGGCGTGAACATGAGAGCAATCGATATCGCTTTTATCGATGCTTCTGCTCCCGGATTGCCTATTGCAAAAGAGATCTGCTTTGCGCCGAAGAAGCATATCGCAAAAGAGATAAAGCTGATCACAAATGTCGCCTTGAGAGCGAGCCTGTATGATTTCTCGGCATTGATGTAGTCGCCCTGCGCGATCCTCTTGGATACCATCCTGGATATGGCGACCGGGAAACCAGCCGTAGCTATTACATAGAAATCCTGGTACACAGGATAAGCGGCGCCATAGTAAGCCTGCCCCTCCGCACCGATCATGTTGGTCAGAGGGATCCTGAAAATAGCGCCAAAAATCTTGCTGACGATGCCTGCGATCGCAAGTATCGTCGCCCCGTACATAAGCGTGCTCGCGGCCTTGGAGACCTCAGGTTCCTGATTCAGAAGTTCCGGTTCCTGTATTGTGGCTTCCGTATCCTGCGCCGGAGCTTCTGCATCGTGCGCTGGAGTTTCCATGCCAGACTGCTTATTCAGTTCTTCTCTATAATTATCTTTATCCATATATATTTAATACTTTTACTGTCTGTGATTGATTTAGCTAGGTGCAATGGATCACTTCCATCCCATTAACTATATTCAGAACAGTATGCGGATTATTTCCCTTATCTGCGCATTGCTTAGAGCAGCGAAAGGATCTTGTTCTTTGCTGCCTCTGCTTCTGCCTTGGTGCGCTCTATATCCAGAGTCAGATACATGCCGTCTCTGTAGAGCACTTTGCCGTCACACATAGTCAGGCATACGTCCTTGCCATCTGCAGAATAGACCATGTGGTTGAGCATATCATGCACCGGATGCATATTAGGGCCGGTCGCATCGACAACGATCAGGTCAGCTTTGTAGCCCTCCTTGACGAGGCCCGCATCCTCTCTTCCCTGTGCGAGAGCTCCGCCTCTTGTGGCACTGAAAAGCACCTGCTGAGGTGTCATCGCTGCAGGATCCATCGTCTTGATCTTTCCGCAAAGTGCGAATATTTTCATTTCTTCGAAGAAATTCAGGCTGTTGTTGCTTGCTGAGCTGTCTGTTCCGATAGCGACATTGATCCCTTTCGCATAAAGCGCCGGAACATCGCAGATCCCGCTGGCCAGCTTCATGTTGCTGACAGGATTGCTCGATACGGAAACGCCTTTTTCCGCCAAAATATCTCTGTCACCGTCTGTAAGCCATACGCAGTGCGCCGCATTAGCCGGAACATCGAAAATACCGCAATCCGCCAGATACTCCACAGGAGTTTTGCCGCGAGCTTCGATGCAGTTCTTCGTCTCGCTCTCAGTCTCCGCAACATGGACATGCATACGGACATCGAATTCCTTGGTGGCCTCAGCGATCGCTCTTAAGAACATCTCCGTGTTGGTGTACTCAGCGTGCGCGGAAGCCTCCACCTGGATCCTTCCATCAGCAAAACCATCGTACATGAATATGGTATCGCGCATCTCTTTGAAGCCGATGCAGTCCTCGAGGCGTTCGCAGCCGAGACTTACGACAGCCCTGGAGATGTTGGATTTCATGCCGCTGATGGTGATCGCTCTGACCATGTCATCTATAAAATAGTACATGTCGCTTGTGGACACGATGCCGAATCTCATCGACTCCGCCATTGTAAGCAGTGTCGACCAGTAGACAGCCTCACTGTACAGCTTGTCTTCGAACGGGAAGATCTTTTCGTTCAGCCAGCGGTCGAGCGGAAGATTTTCGCCATAACCTCTCATCAGACTCATAGGTGAATGCCCGTGCGCATTGTAGAAGGCAGGCATCAGGACTTTGCCCGTGCCGTCATAGATCTCACCGTAAAGCGGATGCTGGCCGCCTGTTTTGAGTGAATGCGCGCAGCAGCCCGATGACTCACCGGCCTCGAGCGGATTAGCACTTACAGTGTACTTGAACATCTCCTCTTCCGGAGCTACCCTTCCATCATCAGCCGGCTCGGTCTCGCCGATATAGTCGATCCTGTCATCCAGGACACCGACCCACATACCCTCACGGTATCTGAAGTCTTCATCTATAAGTCCTATATTCTTAAAAAGCATCTCGTTACCTCCACGCTCTTATGTATATTTCTGTTTTCTGTTTCGATCCACAGCGCCGGTCCAGTACACAAATCAGGTTCCATTATGCGGCGCCGGTCCAATACACAGATCAGGTTCCATTATGCGGCGCCGGTTCAGTACACAGATCAGGTTCCATTATGTGGCGCCGATCCAATACATGCACCGGATAAGATATTAACTTAATAATTATACTTTAAATACTGGTCTTGTATCAACAACTCACGCATTCGCCCCGGATTCCGGCTTATTCTCATGAAATACGGTGATAGCTATCATGGCATCTGACTATTTCTCAGCGTTCATCTCTGCCTCGATCGCGTATCTGAGTGTTCTCATCAGTGCGAGGACTGCATTGAGATCAGATTCAGCTGTTACGGATGAAGCCGCCTTGCCAGCTGCCTTTCCAGGCGCGACAGTTCCCGCGGCGGCTCTCACGGCAGTTCCCGCGGCGACTCTCACGGCAGTTCTCGCCGGCGAAGAGTTCCTGCTGACTGCGCGGGTATGTTTTGCACCGCCTGTATAGAGACTGAGGCCGGTGTTCCTTCCGCTCATTATAGTCAGCGCATCGCCAAATTCCGCCTTTGTCATGACTGCGGCGTACGCGCTGAAGCGGGTATTCTCGGCAAACTTCACTTCGATGCGAAGGCCTTTTCTTCCGATATATGAAACGCCGCACATCTCGGCATGAGCTCTCAGCTCCGCGACTTTTATCAGGTTGATGGTGTCCGAAGGCACATCACCGTATCTGTCTGTCAGCTCATCCTGGAGATCCTCCGCATCCTCCTGGCATGTGATCGCAGCGATCTTGCGGTAAGCCTGGAGGCGGAGAGTTTCGTCAGTAATATATGTAGGCGGCACAGACGCCTCGGCCGGGATGTCGATCGTGATCTCAGACCTCTGATCTGTGACGACCTCACCGCGGAGCCTCCTGACCGCACGATCTATCTCTTTGCAGTAAAGCTCATAGCCGATGCTCTCGATGTGACCGCTCTGCGCCTCGCCGAGCATGTTGCCTGCTCCTCTCAGTTCAAGGTCACGCATAGCCAGCTTGAATCCTGCGCCAAATTCCGTGAATTCGCGGATAGCCGTAAGGCGTTTTCTGGCGATTTCTGTCAGAACCCTGCCCGGCTGGTACATCAGATACGCATAAGCGAGCCTGTGCGATCTGCCGACCCTGCCCCTCAGCTGGTAGAGCTGTGCGAGGCCGAATCTCTCGGCGTTCAGAATGATCATCGTGTTGGCATTCGGGATATCTATGCCGTTTTCTATGATAGTGGTAGCTATCAGAACGTTGATGCGGCCTTCGACAAAATCCAGCATCGTGTGCTCGAGTTCATCTTCGCTCATCCGCCCGTGACCGACTGCCGTCACAGCGTCAGGCACAAGCCGCTCGACCGTCTCCCTGATCTGATTGAGCCCGGTGATCCTGTTGTTTACTATATATACCTGTCCGCCGCGCGCAAGCTCGCGCTCGATGGCATTTCTCATTATCTCCTCTTCGTAAGGAGTCACGAAAGTATGCACCGGCAGGCGGTCCCCCGGTGGCTCGTCTATGATGCTTATGTCCTTGATCCCGGTGAGCGACATGTTCAGTGTCCTCGGGATCGGAGTCGCCGAAAGTGTAAGAACATCGACACTCTGTTTGAGCTGCTTTATTTTCTCTTTATGGCGAACGCCAAATCTCTGCTCCTCGTCGATGACAAGCAGCCCAAGATCCTTGAATTTAACATCGTCCGAAAGCAGTCTGTGGGTTCCGATCACGAGGTCGATCTCGCCTGAGTTCACAGCCTTGACCGTCTTCTTCTGCGCCTGCGCGCTCCGGAATCTCGACAGTTCGCTGATCTCGAACGGGAAGTTGGCAAAACGTTCTTTCAGATTGTGGTAGTGCTGGTTGACGAGAAGTGTCGTCGGGGCGAGCAAAGCCGCCTGTTTTCCCTCCGCCAGACACTTAAAGATCGCCCTCGCCGCGACCTCAGTCTTGCCGTAGCCGACATCACCACAGAGGAGCCTGTCCATTGGAAGCGGTTTTTGCATATCCTCCTTGATCTCCTCCGCAGCGCGCAGCTGGTCTTCCGTCTCGGTGTACGGGAAGTAGTCCTCGAACTCAGCCTGCCACACTGTATCCGGGCCAAAAGCATATCCGCCCGCTGCCTGTCTCTCGGCATAGAGTTTGACGAGGTCCTCCGCGATCGCCTCGATTGCCTTGCGGGCGCGCTCCCTGGTGCGTTTCCAGCTTCCGCCCGAAAGCCTCGACAGTGCCGGCGCATTGCCGGAATTGCCGATGTATTTCTGTATGATATCCAGCTGCTCGGTCGGTATGTAAAGCACGTCCGAGCCGGCGTATCTGATGACAAGATAGTCACGGGTCTGTCCATCCGCCGTCACCGGCCTGATGCCTTCAAAACGCCCTATACCATGGATCTCATGTACTATATAGTCTCCCGCCTTAAGATCCGAGAACTGGATCGTGTCGGCGGATTTTTTACGTTTTTTCGGTTTGCGGGCCATGCGCCTGCTGTCTGGATTGATGTCCGACTCGGTGATATAGCACACCTTCTCGTCGTCCATGATAAATCCCGAGCTGAGCGCACCTATCCTGTAAGAAACGCCAGCCTCGACATCGGCTATCGCAAGGTACTCCTTAATGCGCTCAGCGCGCTCTTCGTCAGAGCACACGATTGTGACCGCATACCCCGACTCTGTGAGTCTGCCCGTCTCCTGTGCAAAAAGCTCGATCTGCCCGTTGAACGGTGCGATCTGCCTGCTTCGTATGTTGACGATCTCATCGATCCTCTCGATGCCCCGGATCATCTCCGGATAAGGTGTGAATACAGCAGTATCCGCCCTGCTTCCGTAGATCTTCTGCCAGTCTTCCTTGCCGCATGACTCAGGCAGCTCATCCTCGCATCTCGCAGGATCGACAACTATGACCTTCGCGCCGCCCGCCTCAGCAAAGTCCCAGAGCCTGCATTTCTCGACATCAAAATATTCGATAAAATCCGCATATAGCTGCACATTGGCATTCTGCTCAAAGAGATCAGTCACCCTGCCTCTGTGCATCTCCAGTGCCTCGATCCGGCCGTCAGCCACACGATCGCGGCTGGCTGCTTTTGCTCCGCTCGATTCAGCTGGCTGCTCACCGCGCGTTTCAGATTCATCGATATTGCCGCCGGCCGCTTTTCCGAGAGCGCCCGCAGCTTCTTTCTTGACTTTGCGGATGCGCCTGTCGTATTCCTTTCTGACAGCTTCGAGAGCTTTTTGGCGCTCAACTTCGTCAGGAATGAACTCAGCCGCAGGTCCGATTGCTACAGAAGTGGCGTTTTCCAGCGATCTTTGCGTATCCGGATCATAGAACCTGATCGCATCGATCTCATCGCCAAAAAACTCTATCCTTACCGGGTGCTCCATTGACGGCGGATACACATCAAGTATCCCGCCGCGGGCTGTGAATTCGCCCGGAGACTCAGTAACTGCAGAGCCTGTATAACCTGATCTGACCAGCAGGTCTCTCAGATCAGCCGGCTCAAGGACATCCCCGACCGAAACACTGATCTCGCCGGCTATGAATCTCTCCGGACTCTCAGTCAGCCTGACCGCAGCACTTACAGGCGCGATGATATAAGTCACATGATTGCCAGAAGTCGAGTCGGAATCTATTTCAGAATCAGAGCCAGTGCCCGAGCTCATGTCAGCATTCGAAGCCGCGCCCGTATTCGAGCCGTAATCTGAACCGGAAATCGAGCCAGTACCAGAAATCAGGGCCTGCAAAGCCTTGATTCTCTTAATCTGCGACTCACGATTCCTCGCTTCATAGAGGACCTGGATATCATCCTCTTCCTGCATCACGATGATCTCAGAATCAGGCGCACAGAAAGAGAGGTCCCTTTCAAGGCGCTCTGCCGTGCGTCCTGATGAGACCACTATCAGCACTGGTTTTTTATTCGGATTGAATTTGTTGGCATCCTTCGCGCCGCCGCTTCTCACGCCCCCGGTCAGAGACGCGATCACGTATGCGGTTCTGCTTCCGCTGATGCCGGTGTAGTTAGTTAGCATTCCTCTATATGTTGTTTATAATGGCTGCCCCTGTGGCGGCGCAGCTTACTGATCTATTCCACTTTCGGATCTATATCTTCTGATGCAGGTTGAGTTTTAATTGCTTCATCAGAAGCCGGCTGAGCTTTAATAGCTTCATCAGGATCCGCCTGGGCTTTGACCGCTGCTTCTGCTTCTGCCTGGGCTTTGGCTTCCTCGGCCGTTTTTACTTCTGCCTGGGCTTTGGCTTCCTCGGCCGCTTTTGCTTCTGCCTCTCTGCGGGCTTTCTCTGCCTGGCGTCTCTCTTCCTTTTCTTTCTTCCTTCGCTCCGCTTCCGGATCGAAATTGTGTCGGTTCATGGCAAGCTCGATGCCTGAACGGACAATATCCACAGCAGCTTTTGCAGCCGCCTCGGCAGATCTGTCCAAAAGCTCCTGTTCTGCTTTTGGCACTTTGCCGATGACACGGTCCACGAGGTCCTCGTCACCCTTCTGCGCGCCGACCCCGATCCTGATCCTCGGAAAATCCTTGACGCCGAGCTGCTCCACAACGGACTTCATCCCGTTGTGGGTGCCTGCCCCGCCAGATTTCCTGAGCCTGATCGCCGAAACAGGCAGGTCAATGTCATCGTAGATCACAATGACATTGCAGCTCGGCACATTATAGTACATCGCCACTTCGCGCACCGCGATCCCGCTTCTGTTCATATAAGTCTGAGGTTTTACAAGGATCACCTTATGTCCGGCGATCCTGCCCTGACCAATAAGCGCGTGAAACTTCGCACGTTTTATCTCAATATTCTCATCCGAAGCGATCACATCAACAGCCCTGAAGCCCATGTTGTGTCTCGTCTTCTCATATTCCGATCCCGGATTCCCCAGCCCGACGATCACAAAAGTATCATCGTCAAATTCGGAACCCTTCTTTTTACCAAACAATAATCCCATATTCTATCCAAGTCATCTGTTCTGAAGCACGTTATTATTCCGCCGCTATTGTATCACAAATCATTATTCATTTCACTCAGCATCAGATCTGACCGCGAACCTTGTAACAAATCGTTATTGTATCAAAATTTGCAACATTATATTGACTCAGAGATCGAGGTCGATCATATTTTGCAAGGTTGTCTCAAGTAACCTTGTAGTTTTCTTTATCGCATCTATTAGTTGTCAATATTCGACCCAATTCACATTGACAAATTGAATCAAGAAAATTTTAAAAACAATGTTTTCACCTGATTTGCCCGATTTTCGATAAATATCACTGACAGCAGATTGGCCAGCAAAAAAATCTACAACATTACCATTGCAAATCGGAGAGATAGGCATCAAAAATACAATGTTTATCAAATTTTCGCACTCCGTGTCCTTGACATGGGGAGCACACTACATAAGGCCATTGCATCTCTGAAAGATCAGCATCTGAAATACAAGTTTTCATACGGAAGATCAGCTGAATACAGCATTAAATAATTTAAAAAAAGTAAGATTTGATTACTCGAAAGGTAACGAGCGGGACTTTTGCAGCCCCGCTCGCGTTGTTGGTTCATTTCCGGTATGCCCGGCTGCAAAATATGTGCCTGACTGTAAAATAAACACCCGGCTGCAAAATATGCGCCTGACTGTAAAATACACACCCGGCTGCAAAATATACGCCCGGCTGCAAACTCCGATGTTGCAAAAGGTCCCGGGCGCGTGCTGACCCATTTCTGTTTAGATTCATGTTCTAAATATAACGGATCAGTACAAGTCCGGGACTTATTTCTATTATTGATTGTTTTCGCAGTGGTCCTGCATTTGCTGCGTCCGACGTTTCAGATGCAGATCTCGCAGTGGTCCTGCATTTGCTGCGTCCGACGTTTCAGAGGCAGATCTCGCAGCATCGCACACACCGCCCTTTTCGCGTTCTCTCTACTGGAACATTGCTGAGATCGGCTTGTTGCAGTATACGCGCTCGATGGTTTCAGCGAAGATTGGTCCTACGGAGAGGATGGTGAACTTGCTGAGTTTCTTTTCCGGCGGAATTGGAATTGTGTTGAGGAGTACCATCTCCTTGATCGGGCTTGCCTCGATTCTCTCGAGGGCCGGGCCGGAAAGTACAGCGTGTGTTGCGCATGCATATACACTATTGGCGCCGAGGTCCATCAGAGCCTGAGCAGCGTTGCAGATAGTTCCTGCAGTGTCGATCAGGTCGTCGAGGATGATGCAGTTTTTGCCTTCAACATCACCGACTACGTGCATGATCTCGCTCTTGTTGGCTTCAGGTCTTCTCTTATCGATGATAGCGATAGGAACGTTGAGAGGCTTTGCCATGTTGCGGGCTCTCTTAACTGAGCCGTGGTCCGGTGAAACGATTACCAGGTCGCTGAGTTCTTTGAGTGCAAAATAATCTGTGAGCATCGGCTGTCCGAGCATGTGGTCTACAGGGATGTCGAAGTAGCCCTGCTCCTGTGAAGCGTGGAGGTCCATGGTGATGACTCTGTCGATGCCGGATGCAGTGATCATGTTGGCAACGAGCTTAGCTGTGATTGGATCTCTTGCTTTTGCTTTGCGGTCCTGACGGGCATATCCATAATAAGGCATTACGGCAGTGACGCTGTTGCAGCTTGCCCTCTTGAGAGCATCGGTCATGATGAGTAGCTCCATGAGGTTGTCGTTGACAGGGTCATTGGTCGACTGAACAATGAAGCAGTCCTTTCCTCTTACAGATTCCCAGATGCTTACACTGATCTCGCCATCGCTGAATTTTGTCACGGTCGACTTACCCAGCTCGATGCCCATATAGTCGGCGATCTCCTGAGCAAGTTCCGGATGCGAATTGCAGGTGAATAGTTTAAGGTTGGATAAGTTTTCGTGGCTCATGTCATCCTCCAGATGAAAGTTTGAATGGTGAGTGGTGTTCAGCATTGTTTTGGAGATGTTCTTGGCATCCCTTCTCATTTTTTCGCTCATTGATCGCTCCGTTCTGTGAAAAAGTTACTGCTCATCGGCCAGCAGCATTTCGCCGACCTTGTAGATATCTCCAGCCCCCATTGTCATGACGATATCGTCCTGTCCCGCAACTTTGCGGATATACCTTACGATGTCCTCAAAATCCTTGACATAGTAGATTTCAAGCTCAGGATGCCTGTTCCTGATAGCGCTCATCAGCTTGTACGAAGAGATGTTATACACGTCTTTCTCTCTTGCCGCGTAGATATCTGTCAGGATCACAGCGTCCGCATCCCCGAACGAATCGACAAAATCGTCAAACAGAGCCTTGGTCCTGGTATATGTATGCGGCTGGAAGATGAGCCAGAGCTTGTTGTGTTTAATGTTCTTCGCAGCTTTGAGAGTCGCTTTGATCTCAGTCGGATGATGAGCGTAATCGTCGATGATCATCACACCCTTATCTGTGACGCCATTGAAGTCAAAACGTCTGTTGGTCCCGTGATACTCTTTGAGTGTCTCCCTGATCGTCTCAGTGTCTACCCCGAGGAAAGATGAGGTGACGAAGGAAGCCATCGCATTGAGAACGTTGTGCTCACCCGGCACAGACAGCTCGAGTCCGGCAATCTTTACGCCCTTGTGGCAGATGTCGAACGTCGGGAAGCCGTGCTCATTGAATTTTACATTCTCTGCGTAGAAGTCATTGCTCTCACTGTATCCGTAAGTGATCTTGTTCTTGCGGTCTTTGAGAACTCTTTTGACAAAAGGATTGTCGCCGTAGGCTATGATGACGCCGTCCGGTCTGATCTTCTCGACAAAAGTCCCGAAGGATCTGACAATGTGCTCCATATCCTTGAAGTAATCAAGGTGATCTGAGTCGATGTTGAGGATGACTCCTATGCTCGGGCTCAGCTCAAGGAAGCTGTCCATGTATTCGCAGGCTTCAGTTACAAAATATGTGTTGTCGCCGATCTCTACGTTTCCGTTGATTTCAGGGATGATGCCGCCGACAAGGATGGTCGGCTTGTACTTAGCATTCCTGAGGATAAGTGATGTCATGGATGTAACGGTGGTCTTGCCGTGTGTGCCGCATATCGCTACCGCGTTCTGATAGCGTTCCATGATCATGCCCAGTACCTGAGCTCTTGAGAAAAGCGGGATCCCGAGCTCTTTGGCTCTGATGACCTCCGGATTCTCGTCTGAAACAGCTGCCGAATATACGATCGCATCTACATTCTCGACATTCTCAGGCTCGTGTGAAGGAAAAACCTTGATGCCGATGCTCTCCAGATGCCTCGTTACGCTTGACGGATTGATATCCGTGCCTGTTACTATATGTCCGTTATCTGCAAGGATCTCTGCGACCGCCGAAAGGCCGATGCCGCCGATACCCAGGCAGTGAATTCTCTTATATTGTGAAAAGTCCATAATAAACCCCTCTGATTCAAAGTGCAGCGCTGTTGCAGTGCGAGCTGTCCGCAGTCCGTATCTGATCCACGCAGGACTGCTGTTGATCTTGATCCGCAGTCCGTATCTGATCCACGCAGGACTGCTGCTGATCTTGATCCGCAGTCCGTATCTGATTCACGCAGGACTGCGATCTGCCGCGCTCTGCAGCGCATAGTAATTATATTGAAACACCTGCCCTCTTTCAAGGAAAGGAGTTACCCAATATGGTACTAAAATTAATACCAGAAAAAATGCTCAAAAGACTTGAAATTACTCTTGTTTGAGGATTTCCTACTCCGAAAGCGTTTCGTTCGGTCTGACGGATATGACGTGGTTCTCCTCGTCGATATCGTCGATGATGAGGACCGAGGTATAGTCTTTTACCTTCTTCTTCTCCGGCAGGCGTGATTCGAGAGCCACTCCGATGCCGACTGTCTCAACATCGAACTCGCCGAGTATGTCCTGAATGCCCTTGAGGCTTCCGCCGCCGCGCATGAAATCGTCTATGATGATCGCCTTGCGGCCCGGCTCGACCGCACGTTTTGCGATCGACATCTTCTGGATATGCTCGTTGGTCCCGCTGAAATAGTTGATACTCACGGTCGATCCTTCGGAATACTTCGCCTCCCTTCTGATGACTACCAGAGGCAGGCCGAGCATGTAAGCCGTCTGAGCAGCAATGCCGATTCCTTTTGTCTCAACGGTGACGACGTAGTCCGCGCCAAGGCTGTGGAATTTCTGTGCAAAAATCCTGGCTATTCCATTGACGAACTGTCCGTTGAACATGATGTCCGAAGTGTAGAGGTACTTGCCGCCAAGCATTCTGGTGGTATCCGAGAGCACTTCGATCAGCTCATTCTGCAGGCTGCGGATCTTTTCTGCGGATATTCCCGGAATATAGCGGATGCCTCCGCCCGCGCCCTGTATGCTCTCGATGCAGCCGGAGCCATTATCATGAAGTATCTCGTTGATCAGCTTGATATCTTCAGAAAGGCTCGACTTGGCGATGCCGTATTTTTCGCAGAAATGCTTAGACTCGTAAAGCCTGCACGGATTCTGCAGAAGCTCATCCATCAGCATCCCGACTCTCTTATTCTTTTTCACTGCCTCACCCCTCTATTGCTATGTAGCGATGTGGAATCTTCAGCACCGGGTGCTGTGAAGGATCCACATAGCTGCCCCAAAACATGCTATGTTCCAAACATAATGGCCCTTTACGCCAAATTTATTTTACATAACTAACTGCTTCAAGGTCAACATAATGAAGGTGAACATTGTGCGAATTCTGCAGGCCGCGCGGGCCATTCCGGTCCGATAATCTCCTCGCGATCCGGCATTTCGTCCGTAGTACAATAACCGGTAGAACCCGCTGCACCCGACAATCTCATAGCGTCTTGCCAGGCGATTAACCCTTCCGTACCCGGCGATATTCTGCGCTTCGAAACTTGCATGGCAGATATTGAGGATTTCTATAGATATGGAGTTGTTAAGTGAAGTACAATTATAGATATAGAAAAGAGCTTCAGATCGCTCTGCCGGGCGGCAAGTATTGCATATGCGACAGCTGAGTCCCGGCAGTTTTGAGAACATCGACTCACCCGCTCGTCTGATCGGCGCGAGGGCGACTGCTATTATGCAAAACATGCATTATCGTCAATACGCAAAACATGCATGACCGTCAATACGCAAAGCATGCATGACCGTCAATACGCAAAGCATGCATGACCACAATAAGCTAACAGAGAGGAATTATTATGGATAAGATCTATCTGGATAATGGTGCAACATCGTTTCCAAAGCCAGTCGAAGTTGCCGACGCTGTCTACGATTACATGACAAAATGCGGCAGCAATATCAACCGCGGCGGATATGAAGTCGCTTATGACCTTGAAGGCACAGTCTTCGAGACACGCGAGATGCTCATGGATATGTTCGGAGGAACTGACTGCAAGAACGTAGTTTTTACCAAGAACGTAACCGAGTCCCTCAACGTGATCCTCAAAGGCTTCCTGAAGCCGGGCGACCACATCCTCTGCTCTTCAATGGAGCACAACGCTGTGATGAGGCCACTCGTCCAGCTCGAGAAAACCGGCGTGGAATTCGACAGGATCCCGGGAACTTCCGAGGGTGAGCTCGTCGTCGACGCCATCGAGGGAATGATCAAGCCTAACACCAAAGCCATAGTCATGACTCACTCGAGCAATATCTGCGGCACGATCAACCCGCTCGCAGAAGTCGGCGCAATCTGCAAAAAGCACGGACTGAAATTTTTCGTGGACAGTGCTCAGACAGCAGGCATAGTACCTGTCAACATGAAGGAAATGAACATAGACGCACTCTGCTTCACGGGCCACAAGTCACTACTCGGACCACAGGGCATCGGCGGTTTTGTCATTACAGAAGAACTGATCCCGCTCATCGACCCTATCCTCTCCGGCGGCACGGGCTCCATCAGCCACACTGAAGAGATCCCTGATTTCATGCCTGACAGATTCGAGCCGGGCACAATGAACCTCCCTGGCATCGTCGGTCTCAACGCCGGTCTCTCCTGGATCAAGGCAAAAGGCCTCGACGCTATCGCCGAGCACGAGCTCGCTCTGACTCAGAGGTTCATCGATGGTCTCCTCCCTCTCGAGGAAGCCGGCCTCGTCAGGATCTGTGGTCTCAAAAACTGCTATGCGGAAAAGGACGGCAAGCGTGTTCCGGTCCGCACCGGAGTAGTCTCCATCCAGACACTCAAAGTCGACTGCGCAGATGCAGCATTCAGACTGGATTTTGAATACGGCATCGAGACAAGAGTCGGCCTGCACTGCGCCCCTAACGCGCACAAAACACTCGGCACCTTCCCGACCGGAACCATCAGATTCTCCTTCGGCAATTTCAACACCGAAGAGCATGTAGACGCAGCCATCCGCGCCATCAAAGAAATCACCGCGTAGATGCCGGCATCTGCGCCGCAACTGAAATCACCGCGTAGATTGACTGTATAGTTAAGACATCTGTCGATTTGGGGGACGGGAATCGGTCCATCTCGGAAGACGGGAATCGGTCCATTTCGGAAGACGGGAATCGGTCCATTTCGGAGGACGGGAATCGGTACTCTTCTGAGAAAACTTGTTTTTTCGACTCCGCTCCCGCCTGGATGCAACACCTATGTTGTAGATTTGCCGGCTGGACGATTCGCTGTCAATGAAAAATACCGGAAATCGGGGAAATCAGGTAAAATTATTGTTTTCGAGGTGCCTGATGATCCAATTTGTCAATGTGAATCGGACAAAACATTGACAAAATAAAGGATCCTGAATGCAATCTACAATGTCAGCTCACTATAATTAGACATCACAACCATAGAAAACAATATAATCTTGACACACCAGGCCTCGGCGAGCTGAGAATACAAGTGGTCCTCTGTCAAGTTAACGGACAGTCTTTTTGAGGATAAAACCTGTCCTGCTTAAGCGGCAATGCCCAGGCTGGCACAATGCCGCATATAATACAA
>CADABZ010000033.1 GCA_902786355.1 uncultured Eubacteriales bacterium | reverse complement strand
GTCTCAGATTAAAACAGTTGCAGCGAACGCCAAGTCTTTCTGCATCGATGCAGAAAGAAACTTCTCTAGAAAAAGAAAACTGACTATGGAAAAGGTTATCTATAAAGATGTTTTCCGGCGGCACGTCTACTCTCTCCATTTCGATCATCTGCCGGTCCTCATTCTGATCGGCACTCGACACACGCACATATCCATATACTTTTGGCATTTATTACCTCCTCATAAGGTATCAACGGAGGCGTGGACGCCTCCGTCAGTCATATAAGTTAACTACTGCATTCGCTCTGCACTTACCGACCATCCTCAGGTATTCAGCTCTGGCTGCTTCACGTTCCTCCTCAGTCGCAGCCTTACAGCTGGCTGTAAACAGCATGCGAAGTTTCATTTTCTCCATCTTCTCCTCCAGTTCGTTACGGATATCGTCATGGTATTCCTTGTTGTCATAGACGAAATAATCATGAAGCCTGAAGAACAAGGATGGCTTGATCTGTATACTTTTCATCTTGAATCACACTCCTTCATCAGATGCGGCCTGTCAACGAAAACGTCAACAGACCGCAAAACACTTTTTTCATTTTCAGATCACCTTTTCCGACCAAAATACTTTTTTACCCCTCGTTGACGTTTTTCGTTGACATCAGTATCACTACCCGAAGAAAATCAAGGGTTTCAGGCATCTCATACTCATATTTGCGTGTCAACGAAGCGTCAACGAACCATGTCAACGGAGCTGCAGAAATCAAAAAGGGATGTCCTCGTCCATGGTCATCTGCATAAAACCACAGTCCGTTGACACCCCTTCGTTGACATCCGGGATCCTCTCCCAACCCTTTTGACTGCCATAATCAGAGCCGAACCGGCGGGGACTGTCGAAGTACCGCCATCCTTCCAGAGTGCCGTCACGTATGAGCTGGTTCATGATGTCATTGATCTCATTCGTCTGCCATCTTTGCGGCTGAGAGTATTCATTGTGAAGGGCTTCCCGGAAGAGCTGCTTGGAGCAGACCTTATCTCCGGTGAAGTCCTGCATGAACGCCAGAATCAGCCCCGCATCTACATCTTCCTGCATGAACATTCTTTGTCGCTGCCTCACCTCGGCTTCCATTTTTGGAGAGAGCTTCAGCCTGACTCTGCCGCTCCGCCAGATTTCCATGACCTCTGCCCACATCTGCCGGATATATTCTCTGGACTCCTCCTCGTTATCCAGGATGAACACCTCAGCCTCACTTTCATTACACGCGATCGGAAGGAACCTTCTGTTGCCGGTCCTATCACTGGGAAGGAAGCTGATCTTGTTCGTAGTTCCTGCGAACACACACTGCCTCAGTCTGTCCTTCGGGTAGCGTTCATAAGGCGTTCGGTATATCTCTTTCTGCCGGGACAAAAAGCTCTTGATAGCTTCATTGCTCCTGGCATTGTTGGTAGCGAGCATCTCTGACAGTTCGATGATCCAGTGTCCCTGGAGCTTCTCATAGACCTTGCCGCTTTCAAGATCCTTGAGATCGTCTGTGAACCATTCATCCTCGACTGCAAGCAGCCTAAAGAAAGTAGACTTCCCGGCTCCCTGGTCACCGACTACGCAGATGATATAGTCGAACTTTATCCCCGGCCTGAACACTCTTGAGATCGCTCCGAGCATGAAGAACTTCAGGATCTCATATGTGTAATCACTGTCATCAGCACCAAGGAAATGGCGGAGAGCATAGCGCATACGCTCCTGACCATCCCAATTCAGACCGTTCAGAAAATCTCTGATCGGATGATAGCTGTTCCTGTTCGCAACGATATGGATCGCTTCTTCGATCAGCTTCAGGGAACTGATGCCATAGATCCTCTCGCAGTACAGATGGATGTTATAGAGGTCGTTGTCTGTGAGAGCCTTACCGCTGTTGCCGCGGTCCCATCCAAGAGGTTTCACTATATCGACTCTCTGTGTCAGCTCATTGAAACGGATCGCATCTTTTAAGATCGGATCGTAGGACAGTATCAGTTCTGCATTGGTGATGCTGCTCTTGGCCTTGCCCTTCTCGGTCACCTCCAGAAGAGCAAGTATCCCTTCCTGTTCCTGAGTCAATTCCATTCTGATTACCTTCCTCTCTCATCCCTTGCAGCAGCTTCTTTGCTTTTCGCATAAGCGGCAGCATTCGCCTGTGCTTCTGCTTTCGCTTTTGCGAGCCGCTGCTGGATGGCTTCTATCTTTTCCTGTCTGCGTTCAGGTGTGAGTTCTTCTCCACCCGATTCCAGCTCAGGCAGCAGCTTCTTTACATATGACCGGACTTCCTTGAGCATCTCGGTCTCTTCCTGCTGCGGTCTTATCTTCTCATTCAGCGATGAAAGCTCTGCATACAGGGCAGACAACTCCGCCCTCAGAGCATCACTGCTGTAATCTTTGCCCGGCAGATTCTTACGCATATATCTGTCAGCTTTGTTCCACGCATCGAGTTCATCCCTGTGCTCTGCTGCGAACTTTTCCTTCTTCCCCTTCCAGTGGATGCGCAGATATTCATCGTGGACTGCATCCAATGAAGCTCGGCTGTCACCATACTCAATGAGCTTCTCTATGGTCCTGATCCTGCTTGTGATGTTCTTCATCTCTTCTCTGATCGGGATCCCTTCGCTGCTCAGTACAGCGAGTCTGCTGTCCAGATCCTCAACTGTCAGAACGCTATGATCACGCATATAGTTCGTGACAGCAGAGAACTTCTGGACCTCGCCCTGAGTGGTTCGTTTGATGCCGAGCCGATCGGTTATGCTCTCCTCGAAGCTCTGTTCCAGAAGAGTGACCAGAGGAATCTCCTTCGGCTTCATGTCGATCTCCGTGATAGCCTGTCTGATCTCAGCCAGCCAGTTCATCAGTCTCAGGATTGTTCTCTTGAGTACACCCATCAGGACGTTCGCGCTCTTGATGTCACGATTGAGATTTCCTATGTTGGTCATGATGCCCCGGCGTTCCATCGCAGTCACAGCAGGACCCATGTGTACGGTCGGTATCCTGTCGATGCCCTGCCTCTGGTATGACTTCATGCTGATGCGCTCGGAGCGGCCGGCAGCTTCGAGATATCTGTTCTGTGTCTCTTCCCAGGCATGCCGCCAGATCTCAGCGTTGCTACGTTCGTTCCAATCGACAGTGGGTACCTTGCGGAACTTCCACTTACCTTTTTCATCTCTGACTCTATCGCCGTTCTCATCAAGGATATATTCACGATGAGCTTTCTCCATCCATCTTCCCTTCTCGTCCATCGGTCTCATTGTCAGCATCACATGAGCATGAGGATTGTGCCCGGGCGGATCAGGATCATGGATCGCTATGTCGGCTATCATTCCCTTGGACACGAACTGCTCCATGCAGTGCTCTCTGATCAGATCGGCGCTCTGCTCCATCGACAGTTCTATCGGCAAAGCGATCTCGAACCTTCTTGCCAGCTGTGAGTTCCAATTGTTCTCGACAGCTTCGACAGCGTTCCAGAGAGTGTTGCGGTCAGCGTACTCATGCGGAGCATTCACCGGGAGAAGGATCTCGGTGTAGATGATGCCGCGCTTGTCGCTGTAGTACTTAGTCTTGTTGTCGCGCTCGCTGAAGAGACGATCACCTGACTGATACGCAGCTTGTGCGACAGCAGACTGCCCTTTGCTTCTTTTGCTTATCTTTATACTGTAATGTGGGCATGGCATTCCGTGTTTCCTCCTTTCTTCGGTCTGTAAAACAAAACCGTCTGCTATACAGCAAACGGCATTACAGTGATATACGGTTTTGTGAATGACTTGCGCTCAGGAGCTACCCTGACAGCTTCATGATGCAAGTCAGCATAGGGGTAGCAGACTTTGTCTGCGCAGGGGAGCGCAGCGTCCCCTGTGACTGAAGGCACGCGGAGTGCCTGAAGTCGGCCTCTCCGGTCAGGAGCCTTCGGAGAACGCAATGGCACGCTCAGGGGCGTGTATAATTGCGCCCTTTCACAGAAAGGGACTTATCCTGTCTCCGGCTGCTCGTCAGGCTGCTCCTTGATCCACTGAAGAATACTTACCACTTCCGGGATCTGGAACATCGTTCTGAAGAACTCATCGATCTGCTTGTCGCTGTATTCTTCCGGCGGAAGATACTGTTCAAGCATCGCACCATGAGTGCAGAGACGATGAGTACGCTCCTTACGCAGCTGTTCCTTCTGCTGTTGCTGGAGAGCTTTGAGCTTCTGAGTCTTGATCTTCAGTTCCTTTTCAATGCGTTCCTGCTCTGCCTGCAGTTCCTCAACTGTCTTTGTCCTTGCCATACAATCACCCCCTTTCTGTATTGATGTAAATAAAAAAGCCCTCAACTTTTACTGTTGAGAGCTGTAATAATGCCTTTGGTTCGAGCTAAAAGTCGATTCATAACTCTATAGTCTCATTGAATCGGACTTGTACGGCATCTATGATTTTATGAACGCATTTTTCTAGGTCTTTCTTTATTTCCTTCTCCCAAAAGTGAATTGGCATCCAACCCATCTCCTGAAGAAGCTTATCATTTTTCTTGTCTCGCGCTATATTTTCCTCTATCTTTTCAATCCAGTATTCTCTGTTGCTTTTTAGTTTTTCTTTGCGTTCTTCCCAGTTTTCACCGTGCCAGAACTCACCATCTACAAACACAGCAATTTTGTATTTCGTTATCGCTATGTCCGGAGAGCCAGGGATTTTTCTATAATTCTTACGATATCGGATGCCTTCATGCCAAAGGGCCTTAGCCAAATCGGTCTCTGCTTTCCCACCTTTCAGGCTGACATTTGCCATGCGCTTTGATATCGACTCAGTTGTTTCGAGCTTCTGATGCTTCATAACAATGGAGACCTCTCTAGTTCATCGATCACGGAAGTTCCCTTTATCCAAACATACTGAGGCAGCATCCTGATACCATTCACGCACTCGGTCTTATGCTTCAAAGATGAGTCGATCCCAGAACCGCGCATGAATACATCGTTCTCTCGGCTCTTTACAAAATTTGGTGCGCTACTGATATCTCCAGATTTATTGATGATAGGTTCACCCATCTTATCTCGATTTATGACATCAACAAGAGTATTATCCATCACCTTCGTGCGAGTATCATACCAAAGATAACGTACCTTATGATCAATGAACTCATCAGAGAATACAAGTCGTTTGAATCCGATAAACATGTTATCTATTAGCTTATGTGCCTCTCCATGTTTCACATCAGGCTCTTCATACATGATGCAAAGGAACTCGTTGTTTGTAAAATACGAGTACATCTCTGAGTCTGTAAATTCAAATGGCCTTACAGTCCCATCATCTTCAATGAATTCAGTTTGAGTCAGCTCATCAAAGTCCATGTGATAAAGCTTCATGTCCTCTGTCCTTCCTCCTTTTGGGGTAAGGACGATAGTTTTAGCGATAAGGCCGAAACGCTGGAAGATGTCTATCTCATTTAGTTTCTTCGCCTCTCCGCCAAACATCTTGACTGCTATCAGTTCTGATATTCCCTTTCCTTCTCTGCCTGTTGCCGCAGTTTTCGGGATCCCAAAAATATCAGCCAGTTCTCCGATAGTTTTCCCGGAATACTTCTTTGTAAGTTCACGACACTTATTATCGATATCTGTGATGAATGTATATCTGCCCGGAAGCTGCTCTAGCTCATACCCAAAGTGCTGTGAAATCATCATAGATACAGTTGGCTTTTTCAGGCGAAAGCGTGGTGGAAAGAGAGGGGCAAGATCTATATAAGTCAGCTGAGGTCTCAGCACCCCATGACTATCGATATAGTCCTGCTTTACTTCCTGCTTCCATGCGGCTGTTCTAGCACCTGGATGTCTAGATACGACTTCAGCGCAAAGGTCTCTGACGATCTCCCAGTCTCGTTTCAGGGCCGCTTCTTCATCTGCAGAGAACTCATGGAACTCATAACCCACAAGCGGGAAATCCTTATAATCATATGCGGTTATCTTTTTCTGTTCTGCAGCATAGTGATAATAAACAATCAGCATATGCTCAAGTTTTTCCCAAAAGTGTGATGAATAGAACTCCTGCTCTCCTATGTCATATACTCCTACCGCAGTAATAGACATTGGCTCCTTTGCCTCGTAATGCTCTTTAGGCGAATGCTTAACGACCATACCTGTAGTTTTAAGCTCAGTTTTATATTCTGCACCTTGCTCTCTAACTACCAAATCCGCCTCTTGTCTCGAGTCAGGGGAATAACCAAAGATGCACTGTTCAACGACATGACCAGCGATCCCTTTCTGAAGGTTGAATTGCTGAACATGCTCGAAGATTCCTTTGTCATCGATATCGCCAAACAGCTTTCCAAGATAGTATTCAAGTCGACGAACGATATCATCTCTTTCAAACACATGCGTATCAGACATCTTGATACTCCCCAATTAAATCATTACTTTTCAAATGCTATTATTTCATCCAGTACGTTTCCCATCCTTGTAATCATAGGAACGACAAGGGCATTGCCCATACAGAAATATCTCATTCGCTTTGGCATTTCTACTATCTGTCCGTCTGTCAGGCAGTCTTTTGTCCAGTCATCATCGAAGCCTTGCAAACGTTCCGCTTCGACCTCTGTGATCAATCTCAGTCTACCTGTTCCCGGATCAGCAATCACGTGTGTGCTGCGGTTCTTTGTGCTTTCACTTGTAAGCATAGTCCTTGATGGCCTATCCAGCGGATCTGGGAATGCTATAGGGCCTTCAGAGAATACATACTTATGACCGTTAGCAGAAGTTCTTTCGATCTTCTTAGCACCTTTCATATACATCCAAGCAGGCATATCTTCCTGCTTGATATAGTAGCTTTCATCAACATTCGATTGCGCTACTTCCCTGAGTAGCGTTGGTGTTTCTAATGAAGGTGATACATCTGCTGTAGTCACTGCACCATTTATCATATAACCAGCATTACCAAATCCGAATTGGAATGATTTTGTCATCTCAATCAAATCATTATCGCTAGCTTCTGTGCCGATACCAAGAAGCGTTTGTGTATCTACATCCGAGATGTCTGACCAAATCACTTCACATTCTCTTATCGAATCAGCAGAATCGATCTTGAACGCTTTTGCCATAAGACCTTTTTCTGTGATGATAGATATAGGATCCACCTGATTCATTACCTTTGCATATTCCGTAGTATTCAGATATGCAAAGATAAAAGTCCTTCTCCGCCTCTGTGCAGCTCCATACTCTGCTGCATTGACGACACGCCATTCAGCTCTATATCCAAGCTGCGCAAAAGAAGTAAGAATGATTCCGAAGTCTCTGCCTCTTTGTGAAGCAGGTGACTTCAGAAGTCTGTCTACATTTTCAAGTAACACGAATGGCGGCCTTTTGGCTATCAGAATGTCCCTGATCTGCCACCATAGAACGCCTTTCTTTCCCTCTATCCCTTTCGAAGAAGACAGTGAGTGAGCGACCGAATAATCCTGACAAGGAAAGCCTCCCACAAGCAGCGTATGATCAGGAACAACGTTTTTATCTACATCGCTTACATCGATACCTGTCGTGTACGCACCAGATAGATCCAGACTGTCACCGAAGTGATTTACATAACAGTCATGTGCCCACTGCTTTTTCTTTCCCGGCTCCCATTGTGAGAACCAAGTAGTTTCCCAACCAGAACAAAGTCGGTCGAATCCAACACGGAATCCACCGACACCAGCAAACAGTTCACAAATAGTTTTTTCCATAACAAGTCCTCCCTGGCACATCGTGCCATCCCACTTATAATCCTCTATGCCTTGTATTGTTAGCACCATCAAATGATGGATCGATGCATAGATATTTAATTTTAGCATACAATATCATTATGCTCAATTACGTCAGAATGATTAACAACTTGATATGATTCCTCCCGCAAACTGATATCCCATCATTTTCCAAGACCATTCTTTTTCGCAAACTCACTCGCAGCCTTACGGCGTTCCTCACTGTACGGAGCAACCAGCCGGATAGATACTCTGGACTTATGGATCTCATAGGTCACGCTGCCGAACTCAGCATCGTCAACAGTTAGCTTACAGAGATCCGGATACTTTTTCGCAAACGCTGCCAGTCTCTTTTTCAGATCATTGTTGAAAGTGTAGATCACAGCTATATCATCTGCCTCATTGAAGTTCACGATTGTCTCGCGCTCCTCCTTCGTTACATTTCTCTTTGCCATTTGGGGACCCTCCTCATTTTTCTAAGTCTAAAGCCGCCTTTTGGAAATCTCCAATCAGCGGCATGATAGATATATCCTGTTATCAATAACAAATGTAAAATACCAGCTCTAGAGCATGAAAATGATGCGATTTTCCCCTATTTTCGGGCAGTTTTTTAAGGCACCCCCTTCATCAGTCAAATAATTTGATCAGCAGCTCATCGACTGCATCAGTGTACCTTTCTTCCCTGATCAGCTGGTTCCTCAGCTCATTGAGTGCCAGTATCAGGATCCTGATCTCATAATCATCAAACTTGAATTTCTTTTTCATAGCAACCTCGCTTTCTTTGATCCGGGACTTCGTAATGATGCCCCGGATCATTTCGTTGCAGATAAACCTTTCATTAATGCCTCATCAGCTGCTCGTCGTTGTTTTGCCAGTTTCCTCTGCCGTTTCTTACGACACTCCTCAGAGCATACGACCTGAGCCGGTCCTACTGGCCAAAACTCTTTGCCGCACTCAACACAGGTGGTCTTGTAAAAGTTATGACCTTCCTTCGCGGACTTATCCCTTAACTTATTCTTGGCGGTAAAATCTCTCTCGCCGCAGAGTTTGCAACAATATTTCTGATGATGCTTGTTCGGCCAGTATTCTTTGCCGCAGTATTCACAGATCCTCTTAGGATAAGGATGACCTTCGTTCTCAGACAAACGCAGTTCTTTCTTCAATGCCCATTTTTTCTTTGCCTTTTCAGCAAGGACTTCGTCATATAATTTGCGTCTGTACCGCTTATCTCGGATATCTTTGCACTCCTCAGAGCAGACTTCCTGCTGTCCATTGACAGGCCAGAAAGGTTTTCCGCAAATCACGCAATTCTTTTGTCTGAATGTGTGATCACCTTTTTCTTCTCTGCGCCTTTCGTGTAGCACATCTGAATAATGATCCTTGGTACACTGCTTATTACAGTAGATCTGCCGCGCTGTATTAGGCCAAAACGGCTTCCCGCACTGAGGACATATTTTCTGAGGATACAGATGCCCGTCGTTTTCAGCAAGGCGCTTCTCCATAGCTGCCTTCCGTTTGTTATCGCGTTTCTTCTTTTCTTTTGCTTTCTTTGCCTTTTTCTTCTTCTCTTTTTTTACTGCCTTTTGCTCAGCCTCCTGTACTATCTTCTTCTCTGCCTCCTGCACTTCTTCAGGCAAAGGCGTAAGATCAACAGGTCCGACAAAATTGAAGATGATCTCTATTCTCTGGCTTGTTTTATCCTCTTCCTTGACCTTCTCATGAACGAGGACCTTATCGACCAGTTCACGAAGCATCTCATCGGTAAGCTCTGTAGGATTCTTGTACTTCTTAACTATCTCGATGAATCGATTCCCCTTGAATGCCGGAGGATCAGATTCGATCGCTTCAGCCTTTAATTCCGCTATCTGCTTCTCCAACGCATCCTGTTCCTCAGCGTAGCTCTTCATCATAGATAGGTATTGCCGCTCCGGCAGTACTCCCTTGGAATAATTCTCGTATAATGACCTGATCAGTCTGTCGAGTTCATCGAAACGTTTCTCCGACTCTTTGAGCTTGGATCGGTTTGCGACCGGGCGCTTTTTCAGCTCCTGTTCATAAGCTTCCTTAAGACTGGCTGCAAAAGCGTTCTCGTCCTTTATCACTCTTCTGGATAATCTCTGGATCGCTTGAAGGAGCAACTTCTCTATCGTATTTGCTGCTATATAATGTGCCGTGCAGTTTTTCCCATTGTTTGAGTAATTACCGCATCTGAACGAGAATACATCTGATCCGTCTTTGCGTTTATGATGATTGATAGACATACGGTGGCCGCAGTCAGCGCAGAAGAGATATCCGCACAGTCGGTGGGAATTGGTATAGTAGCCATATGGCATACTCTGCCTTTTCCGCCCCTTATCCAGGCTCTTCTGTGCTTTATCCCATAGTTCCTGATCTATGATCGGCTCATGCGTGTTCTCAAATACGAGCCAGTCCTCAGGATCTACACTCCTGCGATCCATCTTGAAGCTTGGTTTAAAAGACTTCTTAAGGACTGTATGCCCAAGGTATTCCTTTCTGCGGAGTATCTCGGAAACAGTGGTGCAACTCCAGTTACAGGCGCCCTCTTTCGCTTTCTTATTCGATTGCTCGGGATGGTATTTCGCAGTATAAGCAGATGGTATCAGGGTTTTCTCTTCCTCAAGTGCTGATGCTATCGCCGTTGGTCCTTTTCCTTCAGCAGCAAGTTCAAAGATATGCCTAACTACTTCAGAAGCGACCGGATCAACGACTAACGTCTGCTTATCATCGGGCAGTCTGTTATATCCGTACGGAATACTTCCACTGCAGCGAAGGCCTTCATTCATTCTGGCATTGAATACGGACTGTATCTTCTTGCTGGTATCCTTTGCATACCATTCATTCATGAAATTGAGGAAGGGAGCAAAGTCTCCGCTTTCAGGCTGCTCACTGTCGATACTGTTATTGATTGCGATGAAACGGACATCCTTCTGCGGGAACAGGATCTCAGTGTAATATCCGACCTGAAGGTAGTTTCTTCCGAATCTGCTCATGTCTTTCACGATCACGGTACTGATTGTTCCTGCTTCGACCTCTCTGAGCATCTCCTGGAAAGCCGGACGGTTGAAGTTTGTCCCGGTAAATCCATCATCGGTGAAGTGCCGGATGTTATCAAAACCGTTCTTTCTCGCGAAATCCTCCAGATACTTTTTCTGATTCAGAATACTATTACTTTCACCTTGCAGCTCATCGTCTTTGGAAAGCCTTTCATATAGCGCCGTAGCCTTGAAACCTTGAAATTTAGCCATTTATTGCATCTCCCTTCTTTGAAAAAATGTAATAAAAAAATGGCTATAATTAGTTTCGCCGTTCGGATCTAAAATTACAAAACTTGAATTTGCCTGCATAACATTAGGTTTTACGAAAAACCGGGTCTTGCCTGCACCGGATCCTCCTATGACCAGGACATTCAGATTACGCCTGTGCTTGTGTGCGTCAAAGCCTATCTTTACATGTTGGGTGAGGATCTTATTCATGTTATCGGGATGCTGTCTGTACTTCCTGTTCACGGCTGAAGCATCGCCCCATTTAGCCGAGCCGTGTTCCTCTCCTCTTCTGTAGTTCTTGCGCGTGGACAGCCATATGCTGATGACCATCGCATATACGAGCAGACACATCAGGATTGCTGCAAAGCTGTTCTCTGTCCATTGTATATGAAACGGCTCAGCAAATATCTCATCGAAATGTGTAATCATGACAAAGACACTTCGATGCCAGTATGGCGCTATCTTGAGTGCTGCCCACACTACCGGTATGCAACCAGCTGCTGCAACGAGGAGATCATCTTTTTTACTATCTTGAGTATTCGTAGGCAGCTCCTTTCTCAGCCACCATGACCTGCCTTGGTCCTGAATACAGGATCTTCTCTATCAGATCGTTGACTGGGTCTGTGGGGCGGCCATCCCTGATCTGCTGGTTCCTGAGAAGAGTCAGAGCATTCAGAAGAATGCCCTGCTCATACTCATCAAGTTCTATCCGGCAATGCTTTTTCATGGCATCATCGCTCCTCTCTGTACTTGTCCGCACGGTTCAGTTCGAGAGCTTCCTGCACTCTGTTGTCAATAGTCTCTGCAGTATGCTTTATTATTCCGAGCTGGCCGCGCACCTCTGACTCTTCCTTTCCCGGATATTTCTCAGACATCTCACCGAAATTAATGTCAGGAGCATCATATCCGTAGTGCTTTGTCAGGATATACGCTGAAAGCTCCGCCTGATGGATCACATCTTCTCTGGTGTTATAGTTATTACCCATCATTATCTCAACTGCATGCTCTCTTGCCACAGCAAATACCTTTGTTGCCGGGTCAAGACCCTCCCTGACTCTGATCAGCTTTGATTCCGGATCATAGAATGCATATTCCTCATTCGGAAGTTCAGGTACTTCGACCGCCGCAGGGAATGCAAGCATGAAAGCCTCTGGCATCTTTCTGTAGCTTGGCCCTTCTATATCAAAATCCTTGATGGCAGTCTGTGACACATCGAACATCTTCACTACCTTGGAACCCATGCCCATGCTGCCGTCTTCCTTCTGATATCTGTACGAGCCAAGTGTCCTGATACCGGTCTCGCCTTTCAGCACCTGCACGCCATCCTTCTGCCAGTCATCATAGCTTCTCACCCAGCTTGCTTCCGGCATTTGCTCCATGATAAGCAACACATTTGATACCGAATGCTTGAAGAGCTGCGCCTGTTTGTCAGCATACTCTTTCAGCTTGCTTCCTGAGAGCAGCTTCTGCGTTGCTGCAGAAAGCGTCTCAAACACTTCTGCCTTTTCCTGTCTCTTGAGATCTGCATATTCCTTGCTGGTCATATTGTTGTCTGCCATATATTATCTCTCCTTCCCCGGCAGTTCAGCTGCCGCCTTCACAGCACCAAGTGCTGCATCCACACCTTTTGAGACCACATCCTTTGCAAGCTCCTTAGCCTTCTCTGCTTTAGCCATCGCTATCTCTGACTTGTACTCGTTAAGCTTCTCCCTGACTGATGGCCTTTCAGTTCTGCCAGGGAAGATATTTGAGCGGCTTGCTTGCGTTGAGCTTGGCTCGGACAGAGGGTCTCGGCCTGTCTTTGCCAAAGCGGGGTTTATCTGCGGTTCTTCCTTCTTCGGTCCACCCATGATGCGCCGGCCTTCTCTCGGCTCCTCGTCGTACATTGGCGGAAGACCTCTCTCAGGATCAGGCTGTCCGGATTCTGTGCGCCCATCAGCGGCCGCATTGCGCTCACTGGCGGCAGGCATGCGTTCATCAGCGGCCTTACCTCCACGAAGTGCTTCTTTCACGGACTCTTCCTTAGGGAACAGCTTATCTCTGTCTCTCTGTATATCCAGCGAGACATCTGCTCTGTTCACGGTCGCAAGCCTGAATCTCTCAGTAATCCTCTGAATCTTGCTCGCATCCTCCGCTCTGGCGATCACATCGACAGCTGCATTCGGATCTTTGTTGCTCTTGTCCTTGAGCACACAGTACAGGACTCCGTATCTCTTCGCCTCCTGTGAGAACTTCGCGAGATCCTTCTGCGTGATCGTATAAACCTTGAGTTCCTTGCCTGACTTCAGCATACTGGTCAGTCTCGCTTTGCCCTTAGTCTTCTGTTCCTGTTTGAGAGTCGCATACAATAGGAGCGCTATGTTCTTTGCTCCGTTGCCGGTTATCTTTGCCGCAACTTCCACTCCTTCAAGCGATAGTCTTACGACTTGTTCTGCTGCATCTCCTCCCGGATTCATCACATCACCTTACCTTTCCTTTTCTTTCTGCCGGTCCCTGTCAACGATCTCCAGGTTCTCCCTGACATGACCGGATCTATCCTGCACTTCTCGGCAGACCTTTGCTTCTTGTCTCAGTTCCCTTATCTCCCTGGTCAGTTCCTTGGCTTCCTCTCTTGCCTTGTCCGTTTCAGCTACTGGGAGCACTCTCTTCGCAATGAGTCTCCGTTCATCTCGCTGTGATGACAGCTCCTGCATCTTCATATCTATCCTCTCCATAAGAAGCGAAAGATCTTCGTCAGTATTCACGTGGTACTTCGACAGGAGCTTTGCCTGTTCGGAGTACTGATCACACTTCAGAAGATCTTCCTTCAGGACTATATGGAGCCTTGTCGGGTTCTGTCTGTACTTAGGCAGATAACCGAGCTCGTAGCAATACCTCAGGTAAAGCTTCTCCAGTCCTGTCCGTCCCATGATGCGGTCGATGCGGCGCCTGAGGTTGTAGTGATTGGGCATGCGGTATGACTGCCTGATCCTCTCCGTTCTTACGGATGGATCGTTCTCATAGATACGCCGCTCGATGCTCTCACGCGTATAGTCCGGGCCGAGCTGGTGGATTCGTATCGACTTCTTCCATCCCGGCGGAGTGACTGTCCAGTACTTCCGTTGCGAGTCAAATCTGTAATTGTATCCGCGCCGCCTGAGTTCGGACTTGAACTCATCTATGTTGAGGCTGAGTGCCACCGCTTCATCGATTGCCTGCCTGGCTACGTTGTACCTGGTCGGCATACCCGCCTTCTCCATCTTGTACAGATACTGATCAACGCCTCTGCCCTTCGGGTTGTCTACTATGGACAGCCCGTGCTCCAGACAGATCCTGTCCGAGGCTTCTCTCAGCTGCCTGTATGTGTCCCAGCAGTCATGGAACTTCTTGCCATCGCGGAACGACACGCTGTTGATGACAATGTGTGAGTGGACACAGTGGCTGTTTACATGTGTCGCGACTACCATCTGAAACCTGTCACCCCACAGTTCCCTGGCGAGCTGCACTCCTATGGCATGTGCTTCATCAGGTGTTACCTCTCCCGGAGCAAAGCTCTGGTAAGCATGGTATGCTACATTGCCTCCGGTCTTGCCAAAGCGGAGCTTAGTAGTATCGAACTGGTCACGCGCAAACGCCACGCTGCAGTTGATACCGGTCGTGTAGAAAAGCTTCTCGGTCTTTTCCTCTGCGGCAGCGTAGGCAATAACGTCAGCAAGCGCCTGTCGCTCCGACTCAGTGAACTCACGCTGAGTCTTCTCCGGGTTAGCGATATACTCGAGTGGGCTGCCCGCCTTGCCTCTGATGTTCCATATCTTAGTCACAGCCACTATCCATCACCTCGCTTCGGCCGCAGGAATTCCATCTCTATAGCATTCTGCAGCATACGCCACTTCTTTGCTTCAGTCATGACAGCAATCATGTCGACTGAGTTGTCGGCCTTCATCGCGACTGCATCGATCTTGTCTGCGAGTTCCCGTACTATGTCCATGGTCCTGAAGAACTTCTCATCCGGCATCGTCACCGGCGTGTAACCCATCACCAGTTGCCTTATGAACTCAGCTTCTGACAGACATGCTGCCTGTGACTTGCGTTTCAGCTCATCTGACTCGCGCTGATTCATCCAGATGTTCTTCTTGTATATTCTCTTCATTACTCCTGTGCTCCTCCTTTCCCGGCATCTCCGCCACTGTATCCGTCTCCTCCTTAGCTACTCCTCCAGCCTCCTCCTGCATTACTCCTTGCACCGCCTCCCTGCTTACTCCTCTTCCTCGGGTCGTATCTCTCAGGGGTCTGGGGGCTTGCCACCAGGTGTTGCCATAGTCCTCGGAGGAGGAGTTTGGCAGTGCTTGCTGCTTCTGTCGGCGCAGGATCTACCTCGCCATATCATGCTCCTTCTTCTGGATTCCAGGATCATACCTGACTGTTTCTATCCCATCTTTAGTTCTGAAGAATTGTTCCGGAAGTTCAAACTTCTCTTTGAATCGGTGCTCAAGATCTTCAGGAAGTGACTGAATAGTCTCACTTGCAATAGGTGCGTAGCAAATAAAAAACGGGCCTGCTATAACATCCAGCAAGTACCCGTCCTCATCTTCTATCGCTCTGCTCGGTGGCAGCCTGTTCAGTTTTCCTTCCTCATTGCAGTAGATTGTGACCTCTTCTACTCTTGGATCATGCGCATCATAGAATGGCTGATATTCTTCGATCATGCCTCCGACAAGCCGCTGCATTGATTCGAGACTGTCATCGATCTCTTCGATAGCTGCCGTCTCCCCCGGTCTGCAAACAATTACTCTCACCATATTGATCTCTCATCTCCTTTCTTCGATTGGTTATAAAGAAAAAACGACTCGATCATTACGATCAAGCCGCATGTATAATAGTTTTCTGAATAATTAATCTGACTTTAGTTTCGTTTAAGGCAGAAGAGTTACTCTATACTTGTCAAACGAAATACGACAAACTTCTTCATAAAAACCTTCCATATAGATACCTTAAATACCAAAGACAACAGCAGCTCTGTCAGAGACTAGTTCTCGGCAGAGCTACTGTCGTTTATTATGTTCTCGTCGACCTTCTCAATATCAAGAGACAGTTCCTCTGCACGCCGTAAAAGCTGCGGCGCTGTGTATTTAAGGTTGTGAATGAAGTATCTGCCGGTGCATGCGGCGTTAAAAGCATGGGGGCTATACGTAACATATTCTGCATATGGTATGAGTCAGGAATGAAGATGTCTGCGGAGGAAATGGCAGAATTCGGCACCAGGCTGGCACATCACGGGATATATAGTCCAGACAACTAATCAGGCATAGTACCATCCCGGATACTATGCCTGATTCTATATTAGTAGCAGACCTGGAGAGGGGAAGTCTGTCTGCCGTCACATGGAATTGTTTTTATGATACTAATGGTCTTTAGCCTGTTCTTCCAGAGGAAGTTCCAGAAGTTCAGGCTCTTCAAGAAATTTTTTCAGGAGCTGAACCGATTTAGAGCAGTAATACCCGTCAGATATTCTTTCATCTACAGTGAGCCCTATATCCACACTTATCCTCATCTCTGTATTTCCATCAGCATCTGTAAACGGGCGCTCTTTGATTTCACCAATGACTATGAAAAGCGATGTAGTCCCCCAGTTGGTCAGATGATGATATCCGGATTTAAGTTTGATCGATCCCAGATTAGCAAGCACCACCGAAGATTGGAACGGATCTGTCTCAATAACCGCCTGCGGCATCCAGCCTCTTCTATCAAGGAATCTCGCTCCGGCCCCAAGGACCTTCTTGAGAGGAAGCGGTGTCCTCTGCAGTATGTCCATACTCTCTGTAGACTTGTCCTTGCCCTCGTTTCTGACATACGAAACCTGCCTGTATATTTCATCATGGATGCTGTCGATATTATCTGTTTCACAGGCGTGTATCACCGCCAGTGCCTCCTCGCCTTCATCCGAGAATATTTTTTTGACAGTGAAAGCAGCAGTTACAGCATATCTTTCATACAGGTTCCCATTAGCTATAAACCGGTTGAGCTGGGGTCTCAGCATAATCGTTTTCAGGACTGCCGTGACCATGACCTGGAAGAAGTTGTATTTGTATGCAGGACCATCAGCATTCTTCTTCTCGAGATACTTCATCACATTGGTCAGATCGATACGTTCAGATATGAATGCCTCGTTATCACATCTGTTCGGATACATAAGAGGCATTATAAAATGCATCGAGTCTATGTCTCTCAGAAGCTTTCCGTCTCTGCGTTCACCCCATTTAAGCTTCATATTATTCCGCCTTCCTTCCCTGGCTTTCCTGCCACAGCCTGTCGGCTACAGGAGCCCAGGTATCTGCATATGTTTTCGTTTTGCCGCAGAGATGCTCAGCACTTTCCGGCGACTGCAGGTCAGTTGAATGAGCTCCTGCCGCATTGACCATTTCTGTCAGTTTTCCCGAATTCTCAAGCATCGGGCATGGCATCAGCATATTGTCATTGAACGGCATATTGTCGTGGTACTGCATGAACATCGGCGACTGCAGAGCTTCAAGAAGAGTCTTCTCACGTATGTTGGAATCTGAGTAATGAACGAATACACATGGATCTACATCGCCGTTGGCATTGATATGAAGATATCTTTTGCCGCCTGCAATGCATCCGCCGACATATTCAGCATCATTCTGGAAATCCATGGCAAACAGCGGCTTGGTCGCACGGTATTCACGGATCTTTCTGTACATGCCGGTTCTTTGCTCAGGTGTAGGAAGCAGTTCAACGCTTGCATCATTTCCGACCGGCATATAATGGAAGAACCATACGAAATATGCTCCTTCTTCGATCATCAGGTCATAGAATTCCTCGGATGAGATCGACTCATAATTCTGGGATGTATAGCAAGCTGAGATACCGAACGGCAGTCTCTTCTCCTTAAGCAGTCTCATCGCTTTTATGACATGATCGTAAACTCCCGCACCTCTTCTGCTGTCAGTGGCACCTTCAAAACCTTCAAGTGATATTGCAGGAAATGACAGGAAGACGCAGTCATCATGCTTTTCGCAGATTTTTATGAGATCTTTCTTCCTGACAAGAGGTTCTCCGCCGGTGTAAATGTAGAAGTAAACACCAAGCTCTTTGCCCTGAGTAATGATATCGTCGATCTCATCGTAAGAAAGATTCAGCTTGTTGCCATACTCTGCCGCCCAGCAGCCTGTGCAGTGAAGATTGCAGGCACTTGTAGGATCAAGAAGGATCGCCCACGGGATGTTGCAGTTATATTTTTTCCTGTTCTCTTCAAGCACAGGCCATCCGGCCAGGTTGGCATTGACGAAGAAATTGATCAGGATTTTTTCGAAAACACTTCTGTCAATATCTGTCAGCATCTTGCGGATCATGCCATTGTAAGGATCATCCTCATTCTCAAAGATCTTCCTAAACATTTCTCTCTGCTGTACAAATTCTCCCCTGGAAAACTTGTCGGCCCAGCTCATGATAGTCTGCATGCCCTTCTGCGGATCTTCATATAGCTGATCGATCATTTTTCCAAGTCCGTATTTCGCTATTGTCGTTTTGATACTCATATTTCCTCCCATTGACCAACTCATTATTGACACTTATAATGGGGTTACAGTTGTAATGTTAAAAGGAATTATGAATTAGCTGTATCCAATTGGCAAGTGCATTTCAGTTGACATTTGCGGAGCCTTTACATCTGGAAAGGATTTTGTAATGACAGATCATAAAACAGAACTGGAAAAAAGGAACATAATAAGACTGTCCAACAAGCAGGCCAAGATGGTCACGAAAAGCTGTCTTCAGACTGCGTTGATACAGCTGCTGGATAAAAAAGAGCTCAGCGATATTTCTGTGTCAGAACTGGCACGCAGAGCAGGAGTATCGAGGACAGCTTTTTACTCAAATTATCAGACAGTGGATGATGTGCTGACTGAACTGATAGATCAGAAACTGGAAGGAGTAAACAATTCTATCTGGGAAGCGATCAACAGAGAAGAAGATTTCTTCCCGCCTATAATTCAGAAAATGAAAGACAACTATGATCTGTATTCTCTCCTGATGAAGGCCAACATTGAGAAAACAGCTTTTTTCCAGTTTCGTGATCATATCAAGGATTTTTATCCTGCACTGGACAAGAAAACATATTATATGATTATCGCTGCAATAGGCTCACTCAGAAGTATCATTCTGGAATGGTTCATAAACGGATGCGAAGACTCTGTCGCACTCATCTCGGAAATATGCGACAAGTCGGTTGAAGCAGTCAAAACAGAAATCCTTCCAAAGCTGAGAGAATCTTAGTCCCTGTTAAATTATCGAATCACTTCTAAAAGTGAACTATTTCCAATTTGGAACAAGTTCAAAACAATGAAAAACGACTGCATATTTCAACAGTCGTCTATGGCGGAGCGTACGAGGCTCGAATTTACACGCTAATCCTCAACACGTTGAAATGAAAGGAGGCCAGCACGCCTATTATCAGCGTACAAATGGCGCGCGGTATTCCGCATTGATCTCGTGTATCTCCTTCTCGCCATCGATATATGGCTGATAAAGAGAAGATAATGTTCCCCCTCCCCGATTGTCACATCCCGAGCAGAATTCACATTCGATCCCGCAGTCACCCCATAGTGACTGACGTACGATCTGTTCTCTTTCTTCACGCGTCGTATCCTTGATGAGGATTGATTTCATAGTGCCGCCTCCCTTTCAATCTTCATTTATATTTCTGTAAAGATCGTTGATGCTCCTGTTGGCATGCTCTGTGATATGCTTGTCTATCAGGCGGTCCCTGAGGTCCTTGATCGCTATCATCTCATCGGCAACATCTTCGAGTCGCTTCTTAGGTCCGGATACATAGTACATCATCCGCTCAGCAGTAAAATCCGTGCTCATTTCAGCGCATATAAGCCGGGAGAATTCTTCAGGATATCCCTTCCGCAGCATCAGTTCATACAGCAATTTGCTCTTCTCGCTCATGAATGATATGTTGACGCGTTCTTCAGCACTTGCTGCAGAGTAGCTTTCATGCTCGGGATATCCAGCGGCTTAGCGATATGC
>CADABZ010000032.1 GCA_902786355.1 uncultured Eubacteriales bacterium | reverse complement strand
GCACTGCATTGGCTTTGTTTGATTGCATAGAATTCAACCTGTATAAAAATATCAAAGTTCCTCAAAATCTGCTTGACTATTTATTTGCAGACTTTTCAATGCTTATAGCGAATTGTAGATTCTGATAATATCGCATTCGAGCCCCTGATCGCCCACCAACAAGAACTCGTAAACCTTACAGAACAAGGCTTACGAGTTTTTCTTTTATATGAAAAGCGTATTGCTTTTGCCGTTTCAGTGTACCTGATTTTTCCACTCATTTTAACGAATCAGGAGGTGTGAAAATGGCACGTATTACACTCAATTCTTCATTATCTTTTGCTGAAGCTTTCGACAACTTCATCTTCCACAAGACTGCTCAAGGAGTGACAGACAAAACGATCTCATGCTATAAGGATCCCTTATAGAGCTTTTCTATTCGCTACCAATATGTCCGGTCAGTTTTTATCCGCCTTCGAAAATGCGGGGATGCCTCAGATATCATCATTTGATGTATCTATGATGCATAGGTTATCTCATATTCTCAATGAAATGGATATTGCGATCGAAGGCAATGAAACCGATAGGCAATATGCACTGCTTCTGGAATTACTTGGCAGATTCTATCGGTCAGTCAGTCAGCAGCCATAGACTCCGCACTTAAGATAGGATTCTATATAATCCTCGCCTCTTTCTGCCTTTCTGAAAACGATCGTACCGAAAACATTGTCTACTGATAATCTGATAAAGATAGCGAACGATATTGACACTGTTAGAACCGGAAAACCTGCTTTTCTTATGGTTATGACCAAAAATAAAGTTGCCGATCAGATGGGAAACGGTGTATATGTCGTCCCATTATGCTGCCTGAAGAACTGATTTCTGAATCGCTCTCGGTTGCTGTGGGTAACCACAAAACGCTCTGTGCTCTGTGCTTGCAGCGTACTTGCAACAAATTCGAACAGAATGCAGTAATTGCAAGGCTTCCAGCGTCTGACAAGTTATGCAAGAGATAATTGCAGAGCTGCAATTGCTTGCAGGCTTTCAACGACTCTCGATACAGAGACAGAAATACAGGGATGTTTTCCGGAAAACCGGGAAACACCTCTGTTTCTTTTTTGGCGAATCATACCAGCTGCCCCATTCGGCCGGGATGTACTAAAAACAGCAGAGAATACATGATATTTATATCCTGTGATTTACTTCACATTAACGAAATGGTATCTTGAATGTGTAGGTGACTGCGGAAAAAGATTCCCAGCACTTATGTATCATATCTCAGCACGATCGCATGACATTTACCACCACTTAAGGGAGCTGGATAAACTATGAAGAAAAAATGGCTGCTCCACGTCATGATCATCGCATTATTGATTGCCCTCTGCGGATGCGGTGAGGAAGACATTGAAGAAACGAATAAGGACGGTCTGCGCAAGACCACCGCAGGCCTGAATATAGAGGTAGATGAGTCATCCGGCTCAATGAGCATAGAGCGGCCTAAGGTCGGCAACACGCCTATGGGTGATAAAGATACATGGACTGTTTTCGTGTATCTGTGCGGCTCTGACCTTGAATCACGCATATTCTTCGGCGGAGGAATGGCTACTGATGACATAGAAGAGATGTGCAAGGCATCTGCCAGTGACAATGTGAGATTCGTGATCGAGACCGGCGGCTGCTCATATTGGCACGATGACAATATAGACAGCGATGTTCTCGGCAGATATGTTGTTGAGAACGGAAAACTGAAATCCGCAGGCGAGGTCAAACAGGCATCTATGGGAAAGACCTCCACATTGACCAAGTTTCTGAAGTGGGGCATCAAAAACTATCCTGCGGAAAAAATGGGAGTAATATTCTGGGATCACGGCGGCGGCAGCCTGTCCGGTGTATGTTTTGACGAGCTTGAGGACGAGGATTCTCTCGGCCTTCGCGAGATCGATGCGACATTTCTCAGCCTCATAGAAAGCGGAGAGCTGACAGACAAATTCGAGTTCATCGGTTTTGACGCATGCCTGATGGGCACAGTAGAAGCCGCTAATATCCTCGCTTCCTATTCTGACTATATGTACGGATCAGAAGAGAGTGAACCGGGATCCGGATGGGACTACAAGGCGATAGGCAATTATCTGGCAAAGCACCCTGAATCGGATGGCGCGGCTCTAGGCAGGGAAGTCTGTGACAGCTTCCAGAAACAGTGCGAAAAATCCGGTGACGGGAAGATCGTAACGATGTCGGTCATCGATCTGTCGAAAATAGATCCATTGCTCAAAAAATTCAATAGTTTCTCACAGCAGGTATACCGGAAAAGCGAAGACAAAGACGTGCTTTCCGCTATGGTGCGCAATATCAATTCCGTTGATAATTTCGGTGGCAACAACAAAGCAGACGGTTATACCAACATGGTCGACCTCGGCGGCATCATTTCTTCGTGCAAGAAATGGTCGGATAAAGCCGAGGCTGCAGGCAGCGCTCTGGATGAGGCTGTTGTATATAAGGTCTCCGGAGCGGATCACAGGAAGGCTTCCGGCCTGTCGACATACTATCCGCTGAGGATAGAGGGTTCCAAAGAGCTCAGTATATTTGAGAGCGTCTGCATCAGTCCTTACTATATGTCATTCGTCGGGCGTCAGGGCTACGGCAGTGTCCATGGAGGCAACACAGAAGATTATAACGACGAAGAGTTTTACGACGGCGGGATCTGGGAATGGCTGAACAGCTTCCTGTTCGATGATGAGACCGGCGAATACGAATATGATGATGAGTATGAGGACGAAGGCGGTTTATGGGATTTCTTCGATGATCACGAAGACGGGGCAGAAAGTGAGCTGATAACTTTCGAAGTGGAGCCGGGAATGAACTCTGCAGGAGAATATTGCTTCACTCTTGATGATGAAGGATACTGCAACACCTGCGATGTGATGGCGCTTGTATATAACGAGCTGGAGGACGGCTCGTATATCGAAATGGGCGAGACTTATGATGTCAATGTTGACTGGGATACCGGATATGTCAGCGACAATTTTGACGGTTACTGGCTGTCACTTCCTGACGGACAGAATCTGGCTACATATATAGTCGATGTGACGGACGACTATGTCATCTACACATCACCGATACTGCTCAACGGAGAAGAGATCAACCTGAGGATGCGGCAGTATTTCGATGACGGAAACGTCAAAGTCGAAGGCGCGTGGGAAGGTATCGATGAATACGGAGCATCCGGCAGGGATATCGTAAAACTCAGGAAGGGCGATAAAATAACCCCGGTCTATTACTGTATCGATGAGGACGGTGAGGATCTCGATGAGTATGAGGGTGAAGCATACACAATAACATCAGAAAAAGGCAAGCCTAAAATCGAATACGATTATCTGTATGCAGGTGATTATTCGTATGCATTTTGTATAACCGATATATACGGTGATGAGTATGTCACGGATCTTGTTGGCTTCCATCTCTCGAAAAACGGAGAAGTCAGTTTCTATGAGGATTAAGTATTAACAGGGCGTCCCCGGTCAAAGGCGGTCCATCGCAGCATCTGATCCCGGTCAAAACAAACAGAGATGCTTTCCGGTCGGAAGGCATCTCTGTTTTCCTGTTCACATCTATTGGATCCGGCATCATGATCATCAGAAGCAACGCAGCAAAGCTGCAGATATTACTTTTCTGCCACCTCTGCCCTGAGCTTTTCGGCAGCTTCCTCTCTCTGTCTGCACAGCTCTGCCCAGTTAGGTCCGTTAGCCAGCATTTCAGAGAACTCGCTCATGACAGCCGGGATGTCTATCTGCTGAGGGCACACAGCCGCACAGGCCCCGCACCCGATACAGCTCTCAGGTCTTTTCTCTGCAGGCAGTGCCTCCATCTGCATCGGAACAGCCATAGCAGTCTGGAATTTCATGTCATTGTAGCCTGCTATCAGCATCGGGATATCGAGTCCCATCGGGCAGCCTTCTGTGCAGTATCTGCATGCAGTGCACGGAACGCCCGCCTTCATGGAATCGGCTATCCCGGCCAGAATGTTCTTTTCTTCATCGCTGAGGTCATCCCCTCCGCTGAAGGTCGCAACGTTATCCTTCATCTGTTCAAAGTTCGACATGCCGCTCAGGACTATCGATACCTCCGGCAGGGTCTGCATTCCGTAGAGAGTGTCATTCATCTGCCGCTTTACATGTCGGGCTTGTTATAACTTTTGATTGAATCCGCCATACCGAGAGAAATAGCCGCTTTGCAACCCGCCATTTCGTGAAGATATGATTATCAGCACTCCCGGATTGTATTTCGAGAGTGCTGATTTTGCCCACAAAAGATTCTGCCTTTTATATTTTTACGCTAATTGTTACTTCGTGTTATAACCTGTTGCGAGAACCTTGTACCCATTGCAATCACCACAGTACAGCATCGCGATATAACACCTGACGGCATCCTGTAACACCTTATAATAAGGCGTTAGGCGAGCAGGGTGTCCAGGGTTCGAGCCCCTGATCGCCCACCACAGACCTCCGAGAAATCGGAGGTTTTTCTTTTGTCAGGATGTTGAAATTTCAACTGATTGAGGCTGGTTTGATTCACTTTTAAGACGAAAAACTGCATAGATAGGACGCGATTTTTCTGGGTACGAAATGGCGATTTTGGGTACGCATGCCGGATACATATATATTTATACCCTCATGTAACCGCCATAAGATCCCGCATACCCTGAGTACTGTTCAAAATACCCTGTACACCATATCTTATGGCTTGATGCTCTCTGTCGCCTAGCTTGGGAGTGGTGTCTCCAAAGCCTTCTCAAGAAGCATTTTCTTTTCTGTATCCGGCGCCCTGTCAAAGCAATAATTGAAATAAGTAGTTCTCTCATCCGCATGGCCGGCATATGAACGGATCGTATTTATGTTTATCCCGGCGTCAATAAGCGATGAGATATAGGTTTTACGCGATTTATGCGACGATCTGTAAAGAATCCACATTATTTATAATATCGGATAGTTTATCGTTTGCATCACCACAGTAAACCTTAGAAATACTTTTCATTTGAGGATACTCTGTATCTATCATCCTCTGTAACTCTGATGCTTTATCTCTATCCCCTTCAATAAAATAGTAATAATCGAACTTTTTATTCGCTTCAAGTGCGCGGCGAGCTGATCCAGCTAAAAACTGTTCCCCGTCTTTTGTTTCTATCTCGCCAGTACCTGCAAAAGCATCAATATAAATCTTCTTGAACTTTTGTTTTTGTAATACGGTTAAATAAGCATCCAGATACTCAGTAAAAATATTCAATTTTTCTTGTGTCCATGTGCCACCAAATTTCTGTGTTGTCATATGTTGTGTAACCTCATACTCAAGCTTCATCAATCAGTTCATGTTCATGCACATTTCTCCCAGCCTTCAAATCTGCAATGCGTCTTTCAAGCACCTCATTACCATATCCATCGCCATCAATAAGCTCTGTATCTGCATCTATCTCATTTATCTCATGTTCCAACTTATTCAGGTATTCTAGTATTTGCTCCCAATCCGGCGCATTTTCATAAAACATGTTTTTCATATGTTCATAATCATTCTTGAGAGCAATACTTGTTTCCTCTCCTGGTAAAAGTCTAAGACTTCCCGGTACCGCTGTATCATAAGATGCTTTCTTTGTGTAGTAAAATTTCTGTTTGAAGTTGATATCAGGCATATCTGTTCGCTATCGGACCGCCGCTGCATGCAACTTTATGCAGTATTGTAGCTTTCTCCCAAAATGTTCTTTCTGCGTCTACCGTGAGTATCTCTGTTGATGGAGAATCAAATATTGAATGGTAGCATTCTGATGCAAAAGGCTGTATTTCTCTCTTATGTGAAGGGGTCCATTCAGCAATAGGTCCTATCTCAAGCCTGATTTCTGGCCTTATATATTCTTCCCGGAAAATATGCGGATAGTAAATATTCACTGTGCAGTGATCAGGATCATCGGGATCCATTTCAGCCAGAATATCTTCTCCGATCTCCTTCCTGAGCCCTTCAGTTACTGACGGAACAAACACAGATTGAAGATATTCAGCTGTTGTTTTGATCATTAGCTTGTTGAACTTGTCCTGCTGATTGTGACTCCTCTCTTCCCAAGGTTCATCGATTCCGTATTTAATCAATCTCCAGTCCAGTATTAGATCTATGTCTTCTGAAAACCGCTTAATAACATGAAAAGCCTTGGAAAGACTTGTGCCGCCCTTAAAAACAAGGGCCTCCTTCCATTCACTGCGATGAAACAGGTAATCCAGTACATAACATACCCAGAAATCCTTTTCTATGATTGCCGGGTGCAGACCAGTTTTATCACCTGTATTTGTAAACAATACTCTGCGATCATTTATGTCAGATCTGGCAATACCAATCATTGTTCTTCCTCCCTGCAGATTTCTTTTATGATCTGCACGATCCATGCAGTTGCATTAAGCCCCTCTTTTAAAATGATCTTCTTATCGTCTTCAGTCAGGACCCTCTTTAAGATGTTTATCTCTTTCTCTGTGATATTGTCTTTTCCTAATGCCCTAAGTGCCTGTATAACAGTAACTGTTATTCTGTGAAAACCACTGATCTCACGTTGCTTTACAGTTTTGAACGACAGTTTTGTATTACCCAAATCATACTTGCGATATGGTCCGTCACTCACATAAGACCAAACATTCGGTACTTGAGTTGACAGATGCAGAGCGTTCAAAGCTGTGTCCCCGCAAGGAGCAATCGTCCAGTTGAACTTTCTCGCCAACGCCTCCGCTACCATATCCGGTCTTGGCACCGCGTACTCTTGCAGTAAGTTGCTGAACTCAGGAACATCATACAAGCCTTGTGTTATCCTACGGATCCGGCCTTCTTCGGACAGTCTTGATAGAGTCTTATTGATCGCATCTGTATCTGCAACATCCATAAAATCAGCAGCAGAAAAAACTATTCCCTTGGAATAGTCATTTATTCTGCTTGTTATTTCCTGCTGATACTTTGGTCTAGTTGGCATGTTCCGCCCCCCCCTTTCGTCAGAAAAATGATATAATTTTTCTGACGAAATGTAAAGACTAATATCATTTCCGTTATCAATCATCAGTTTACTATTAATCATCAAATTGCTATATTTTTGCATTTTATTTTGATATTTGACGATTTTTCGTTAAATATAGTTTTAAATTGTCAATTTGAGCATTTGTGTTCAGGTAATTACGCTCCAACGCGTTAGTAATAATTTCCAACGCGTTGAATGCGTTGGACTGCGTTAAAAGTGCATTGGATTGCTTTGGGTACACTTTTGGGTACATTTCAGAAAAATCGCGTCCTTAGACGATGTCAACTCCTTTCTACTATGTCTTCCATAGAATCCGCCGTATCATTTGACACTGCCACTATCTCGATCTTATCCTGATACTTCTGATAAGCCTCTTCTATTTCCGAGAACTCACGCTCACACGGTCCGCACCAGGTCGCAAAAAGATGTCTTACCGGTTTGCTTCTTTCCGTCAGAAAGCGGGGAGCCTCTGATGCTTCCTATCGCCCGAACAGCTTCGCAAAGAATGATTTTTTCTCCTCTTTTTGAGGTGTTTCCGGTTGCTCTTCGCGGGCAGTATCTTTTTCTCCCGTAAAAAACTCATCTATAGGCTCTTCGCTTAAGATCATTTTTATAAATTCAGGCAGATTGTCTGCAACGAAGTAGATCTCGTTGCCCATTTCGTTGTCTATCCTGACTATTCGCGGTTCGCCGTTCTCATCAGTTACTCTCCAGTCCATATAATACATATCATGGCCGGCAGATCCCGTTTCGCCGAACGGAATACCAATGTCGGGATACTGCCAATTATTCTTCCAGTTGTCGTACATTGCTTCCAGCCCATTGAAATTGTCCGGGTCGGCTGCTATCCCGTAGATCTCAGTCAGCCAGCATTCTTCCAGTTCACCATTTACACTTCCGCCGTTGCTGAACCGGAGAAGTTCTCTGTACGATTCCGGGATCCTGTATCCCATAGTCGCTTCCGCCCTGCTGATAAGCTCGTCGCTCACGTCATTCGGCAGATTACTGCTCCTGAGCGCACTGTCACGGTCAAATAATCTGTTCAGATCTATTCCTTCAAAGCAGCTCATTTTATCCTCCTTACCCTCTTAATTACTATATGCCGATTTATTATTGCAGTTTTGGCTTTACTCAGCTTCCCGCACAGTGACTGCGTAGCATCCATCCGGCGGTGTCTTCGCAAGTAATTCCATGAACAGATCATAGTCATCCACTCCGTTCCATGGATCGTCACCCCTGTGGAACAGGACTATAACGCGCTCTTTATTCAGAGGCTCCTGATAACTGTTGACCATCAGGCCGGTGCCTTCTTTTTTATGCGTGCTGTCGAAGATGCCGGCATTGTACTTTATGCTTTTGCCATCTGCAACAATGTGCAGTTCAAGTTCTGATGATGGCTCGCCGGTGATGAACAGGTATCCGGATTTTGCACTTATCTCCTTCCTGTCCAGCTCGGTCCATTCTTCATCAGCAGGACCCTTTAGCGTAACAGTCAGACCTTTGTTCGTATGAAATCTGAACAGTTCTGACATTTCGGCCGCTTCTACGGCTTCCGGATCGAGTGCTGCTATCTGAGCAAGCTCTTCGTCATCAGGTTTTGTCACGGTTATTCCTGACTTGTTGAAATCATGGACATACTTGCCGGCGCTGCCAAGACCTCCCCACACCGTGAACCCGTTCCAGATGCCCAGAGCAAGATAGATCAGCAATACGGCAATGAGAACTGCCTTGAGTTTTCCGCCCTTCTCGAGTACTGTGCCTATGGTGGTGTACTCATCGCCTTCTTTCTTGTTGGCTCTTATGTCTGCCGGCAAAGGCTCATTTGAATGCTCCGAAAACTGTTTGTTCTGTATGACCGGAGTCCCGGCAAGCATCCCCAGCAGCGTGATGGCCAGGTTGAGCTGCCTGACACTTATTTCTTTCGTCTCGGCAAAGTGCGCACCTTTCTGCTCATTCTCATATATATGTTTCAGATATTTAGGCGAATCGATGCTCGCAAAGTCACCTGCCTCTGCATCGACCTTTTTGCATAGATCTATCGCAGAAGTGATCTCGTCCTGACGTGTGCGCAGTCTCTCAATATTGTATGCCAGCGCATCATGCAGATCCGTTTTGTCCTCTATAATATTTCTTATCTCCGGTATGCCCAGCCCCAGTTTGCGAAGTACAATTATCTTCTGGAACAGCTGCACTTCCTCATCGCTGTAATCCCTGTAACCGTTTTCCATCCGGAGCGGTTTAACAAGCCCCTGATCCTCATAATATCTGACAGTCGCCTTTGAAACCCCCAGCAAGTCTTCAAGCTCATTTATTTTCATGGCTCTCACCTCCTGCGTCTCCATCGTAAACCGTGCTGTCACCTCACGGTCAAGGCTTTTTCTTCAAACTAAATTATAGCATCCATTTTCTTTCAGTACTCCCGATCGAAAATCAGGACTTAATATCAGCTGTACTGCGAGCTGCTGTTATTCTTACATATTACGATGCTCACTTTACGAAGCTCACTTTTAAAGCAGCCAGCCGTGTATCATCGCATCTATAATTTTGCCGTCTATCCCGCCATCAGGCGTGTCATAAGTGATGATCAGGTTGTCCCACGGAACGATATCTGCGTTCTCATACTCCGTGAACTTCAGCTCATTACCTTTCATATATCCATCATCACCGGTCAGACCGAGATGCTCCCAATATATGATCTTGCCATCGCGCGGCCTTCTTATCTTGAAGTCAGGAATGCGGTCAACATCCGGATGCGCTACGGTATCCTCATATCTGTATGGTATTCCGAAATGCTCAAGACGCGCAGCAATGTACATCTCATTCTTGGACAGCATCGGAGTCCCGTCATATGCTGTATGCTTGCGCTTCTCAGCATAGAAATCCTGCTGTTTTTCATAATCCTTCGCCCAGGCTTCGTCGAGCTGCCGCCCGTGATAGATCCCGTCGCTCAGTTCGGGATGCTTTTCCAGGAATTTTGCCATCACGGATCCCTCATCAGTATCAACGTAGCGCCTGAGTGCCATCTCCACGACTTTGAGGTCCTTATCGATCCGGCCCAGCGCCTTAGTGATATACCTCTTACGCACCAGCCCGAATATCTTCTCAGTGTCGCGCGAGATGCCGATCCGCTTCTCTTTCTTCCTGTTGCCCTTCTTCGGCAGCAGCTGGTAATAGTACCACCGGCCATCAGCTTTGAGACAAAACAGCGATCCGTCCGGCAAAGACTTCAATTCAGTTTCCAGATCTTCGCGCCTTTCACGCAGAATATCGCGCAGCCTTTCGAGCTCTTTTCTGAGAATCATCACGCACCTCCGAAGGACTTTTTTGATTTTCTATACATTTTAGAATTGAATATGCTCATAATGTATAGTAATTATATCATTTTGCCTCATGCCATACAAAGAGCGCAGCTCTTACATATTATTGCCCCTCACATCGCTGCCATCTATGCAGTCAGCCAGCGCATCTGCGTTTCAGCGAAAAGAGCGCAAAGCCCTATTTTTCAAGGGTTTCAAGGTTTGACCGCAAAGCGCCGGGATCCCGCCCCAACTTCATTGATCATTATCCTGTCTATACATATGAATCTTCCACTCAATTACTATACATTTTAGTCTCTATATATTTTTTAATGTATAGATTTTTGCAAAACTCCTCTTCCGCTGATGCCTATAGTGCAAAATTGCATCCGCCTGGGTGCAGCGTGCGGCAGACGAGGAGATTTAGTCCGGTAAAACGTTGCACTACAAAAGCCCAGTCCAGCGCTCGACTGAAATGGGCTTTATATAGTTACATCTGTCTTCATGCGTGCATTGCTATCGCCGTATGAAGTTACATCTGTCTTCATGCGTGCATCGCTATTATCGCTTGAAGTTCGAGCCGTCTCCAAAATGATTGAATAGCTCTCTGATAAAGTTTACCGGCGGCCTCTTTTCATCTTTGAATTGTCTTGCTGAATATGCGAATACTCCTATGACTAAGGAAGCGCAGACTATAATGATCACGATTTCTGTTACACCCATTTTTGCTCCTACAGAGATTTTCATTCATACTTTTCAAGCCCTGAATCATGCGTCTTTCAGGGCCTTAAATCATACACATTCTAAGCCTCTGTCAATCTTCTTTCAAGTCCTGAGCCCCGGCATCCGGAGCGAGCATGTCTTGCGTCAGCAACTGACAGGTTGGGCGTCAGCAGCGAGCAAATCTGACTATCGCAGGATGCTGTATTCATGCTATATTTTTTATAGAAAAAAATGTGTGATCCATCTTACTTACAAGGAGGAGCAACATGAGTAATACAGAGGGAAAGAAAAAAGGCTCCGGCTGCAGAAAGGTCCTGATAGCGCTGCTTGTGATCATAATACTGATCGGAGCGGGCATATTTATCTTCCTGAAAGTTCATGAGAAGGAAATCAAGGAGGCCATGACTCAGATCAACTGCGACGTGCCTGTAGGAGAAGCTGCTCCTGACTTTGAGGTCACGACTACAGACGGAGAGACCGTAAGTATGAAAGGTCTCCTCGAGGGTAAGGATGCACTTGTAGTGGTACTGTTTGCCACATGGTGCGGACCGTGCGAGAAGGAATTCCCGTTCATGTCCGAGGTGTATCAGGAAAATCAGGACAGGATCTCGATGATCGCTCTGGACGTTGATGTGCTTGATTCCGAGGATGGCGCTAAAAAATATGCGGATGAGCATAATCTGTCATTCCCTATAGCATATGCAGACAATCTGCCGGAATCGCTTTTCACAGCAACATATCCTACTACATTTATAGTTGACCGCACCGGTACGATCCAGTTCTGCAGAGTCGGTTCGATCCCGGAGAAAGCGACTTTCGAAAAGATCGTAGGGACATTCACGGGCGATGACTATCAGCCTCGCCAGCTCGGATTCTACTCCTTCTATGGATACTCCAACAAGAAGAGCATACCGAGAATAGAGTTCAATGTTACATCGGAATCCGGTACAGAGACATATACCACGGGCGAGGATGGTTTTTATCATTTGTTCACAGATGCGCCTGAGAATATGAAGATCAAGGTGCTGAGCGTGCCTGACGGATGTGAAATAGAAGGCACCGGGGAGACGGAGTCCGGATTAATGTCTGCGCCGATCAAACTTCCGGTAAAATAAAAGTCTGCGACGATCAAACTTCTGGTAAAACAAAAGTCTGCGACGGTCAGGCTTCCGGCAGAATTAATGAAGAAACCTTATAGCGCAGCCTGAAAGCTATAGTTTTATACGGTGTCGGCTGGTCTGTGAAGACAGCTGCAGAGAGAGGAGCATCAATGAAAAAGATCGCTGTTATATTCGTCATAGTCCTTGGCGTATTTGCACTGGCAGGATGTGGCGGAAGTGGTGCCGGTAACTCATCTTCGATTCCGGAGAATCCGGGCAATGTATACCGCGTGATCACCGTTGATGAATCCGGTGCTCCGGTGCAGGGAGTTGCCGTACAGTTCTGCTCGGATCAGATGTGTCTTATGGGCGAGACTGACTCAGACGGTATCGCGACATTTGAGCAGGAAGAAGGTTCCTATACGATACACGTCTACAAAGTACCGGAAGGATTTGCGGAAGATAAGACCGAATATCCCGTCCCTGAAACTTACGGGGATGTCAATATCACACTAAAAGCAGCTGAATAGGATCGCGAGTAAGTTTAGGAAAGGCTGAACAGATACGCGAGGCCATTTTAAAAAAGCTGAACAGATACGCGAGTCCGCGTTAAAACAGATGACTAAACAGGAAAGTCCGGCTCACAGGCCGGACTTTTTTCTAGATAACTATATGGATGCTCGGATCATAAGGCACCTGGATCATTAGGCCGCGCGGATCATAAGGCTTCTCTGATGCATATCTTCTCAGCCTGGGCGATGATCTTTTCTTTCCAGTCATCATCCTGGGCATCCAGCTGATACACATTAGCATTCTGTCCCATACCTCTTTTCCCCTCACTGTATTCCTATGCCTGGCAGCAGCATCTGCATAATAAGTATAGCATATCCTTAATACTCAACGGACAGGCATCGGGCATTTCAGCCCGGAATTCAATGTTCTCTCTGCTGTCGAAAGATTGTATAATGGAGATGGATCATAATCGGCCGGTTGCCCGGAATCTCTCCGGGCGCACGGTTCATGCAGCTATGAAAGGAGGCAGCATAGAATGAAATATGAAATAAAGAATCAGCCATTTACAGTACTGACACTGCACATGGAGCAGGGCGAAAGCATAAAATGCCAGAGCGGAGCAATGGCATGGATGACTCCCGGCATTCGTATGGAGACCAAGACAGGCGGTCTCGGCGGAATGTTCAAGAAAGCTATCGTAGGCGAGTCTCTGGCTTTGAATCACTATACAGCTGATCAGGCAGGCGAGCTTACACTTGCCAAGCACAGCCCTGGAGACATCCTGATGTTCAATATCGGCGAGACTCCTATCATCGCTCAGAAGTCATCATTCCTTGCATCGACTCATGGAGTCAACATGGATGTCTATCTGCAGAAAAAAGCTTCCACCGGATTCTTCGGCGGAGAAGGTTTCCTTATGCAGAAGTACAGCGGAAGCGGTTATGCATGGCTTGAGATAGACGGCGCAGTCCAGGAGAAGACACTTGCCGCAGGAGAATCGCTGATCATAGACAGCGGATTCGTAGCTGCAATGGAAGCTACCTGCAGCATGGAGATACAGGCAGTCAAGGGCTTCACCAATGTAGTTCTCGGCGGAGAAGGATTATTCAACACTGTTGTGTCCGGCCCGGGAAAAGTCTGGCTCCAGACAATGCCGATCAGCAATCTTGCAATGAGCCTGTACAGCTACATGCCTGTCAGCAGCAACTGATCCACGGCTGGAAGGATACGATCAGAAAAAACAGCCTCCGGAAAATTCCGGAGGCTTTCCTGTTATTTCATTTGCGGCGGTCAACCGGTGCATGCAGCGTGCCGTACATCTGCTGCATGTGCGCACCTGAACTCGCTCACAATCAATTTGAAGTTCTGGTGCGTATTGTCGTTCAGGGCATCCTTCGAATCGCCTCTTACAATTTCATCGTGAGCGAGATCTTCCCGCGTTTTTCATCGACAGACAGGACTTTTACATTCACGATGTCGCCTACCTTGACGACATCGAGAGGATGCTTTATGAACCTGTCAGACATCTGCGAGATATGCACCAGTCCGTCCTGATGGACTCCTATATCAACGAATGCACCGAAATCCACGATATTCCGTACTGTGCCCTTAAGCTCCATTCCTTCAGTCAGATCCGACATGTCGAGGACATCACTTCTGAGGACAGGAGCCTGCACATCTTCTCTCGGATCCCTTCCCGGCTTTTCGAGTTCTGCAGCTATATCTGCAAAAGTATACTTGCCGATCCCGAGCTTATCTGCGATATCCTTACGTCCGGCGATGCCTTTGATCCTGCCGGCAGCTATATCCGCTGCGTCAAATCCGCACTCCTTCAGTATGGCCCTGGCAGCCTCATAGCTTTCGGGATGGACAGATGTTGCATCAAGCGGCTCGCTTCCGCCCGTGATCCGGAGAAAACCTGCGCACTGTTCGAATGCCTTTGGTCCGAGCTTAGGGACCTTCAGGAGCTGCCGGCGGTCAGTGAATCTCCCGTTTTCGTTTCTGTATGCAACTATATTCGAAGCCAGCTGCCTGCTTATCCCGGATACATAGCCGAGAAGTGAAGGCGAAGCGGTATTCACATCGACACCGACACTGTTGACGCATTTTTCAACTACGGCAGTCAGCGCTTCTCCCAGACGTTTCTGATTCATGTCGTGCTGATACTGTCCCACGCCTATCGCCTTAGGATCTATCTTGACAAGCTCTGAAAGCGGATCCTGAAGCCTGCGCGCGATAGAAGCCGAGCTCCTTTCACCGACATTAAGGTCAGGATGCTCTTCTGTAGCGAGCTTGCTCGCAGAGTATACAGACGCTCCCGCTTCATTGACGATCGCGTAGTGCAGCTTCCTGTCGCGTCTGCTCTTCTCATAGCCGCGTATAAAATCAGCGATTATCTTCTCGGATTCTCTGGAAGCAGTCCCGTTGCCGACAGATATGACGTCCACATCGTATCTGTCGCAGAGTTTTTCAAGGACCTCTTCCGCCTCTCTGACTCTGTTCTGAGGTGCCGTCGGATATATCACTGCTGTTTCAAGGATCTTTCCGGTAGGATCACATACAGCCAGCTTGCATCCGGTCCTGAACGCCGGATCCCATCCGAGGACTGTTTTGCCCCTGAGCGGCGGCTGCATCAGAAGCTGCTCAAGATTGGAGCCGAACACTCTGATCGCTCCCTCCTCGGCAGATTCCGTCAGTGTGCCGCGGACTTCGGTCGCAATAGACGGAGCGATGAGTCTTCTGTATCCGTCCTGAACGGCATCTTCGACATATGGTCTGCACGCATCGCTCACCTTTCTGAGCATCCTGCGTTCAAGATACCTGTCTATCTCTTCCTCCGGAGCATCGACAGAGACGGAAAGCACCTTCTCCTTCTCCCCGCGGTTGATCGCCAGCACTCTGTGGCCCGGTATCCTGGATGCCGGTTCACTGTATTCATAGTAGTTCTCGTATACGGACCGCTCTCCTGCCTCTGCAAGCTTCTTTCCTTCCTGCCCGAGGCTGCAGGTTATGTATCCCCTGGAAAAAGTTTTCTTCCTGATCCAGTCGCGTATATCTGCATCATCCGACATGTCGCCGGCGATAATGTCCTGAGCCAGCCTGACAGCCGTCATGGCATCAGGTATTTCTTTCTCTTCTGAGATATACTTCCCTGCCTCAGCCAGCGGATCTCCTGCAGACTTGCCGGACATCAGATAGTCAGCCAGACCCTGCAGGCCTTTCTCTCTGGCTATTCCGGCGCGTGTCTTTCTCTTAGGCTTATAAGGCCTGTACAGATCCTCCAGCACAGTGGCTGTTTCTGCATCTTCTATCTTCGCCCTGAGTTCGTCCGTAAGCTTTCCCTGTTCATCTATGGACGCGAGGACTGTCTGCTTCCTGTCCTCGAGATTGCGAAGGTACCTTAGCCTCTCATAAAAAGAGCGGAGCACCTCATCATCCATAGCGCCGGTCGCCTCTTTGCGGTAACGCGCTATGAAAGGAATGGTGCAGCCGCTGTCTATCAGCTCTGCTGCAGCTTCAGCCTGCCAGAGCTTTATTCCTGTTTCTTCTGCTATCTTCTTAAGAATATCGTATGCCAAAACTATCTGTTTCTCCTCTTCTTCCTTTTCTCCAGAGCCGGCAGGAGGACGTCTTTATATACAAAATCGACTATAGCCGCCAGAGGAATCGCTATCAGAATGCCCGGCACACCCATCATTCTGCCGCATACAAGGACCGACATAAGGATGAGCAGCCCCGATACGCCAAGGCTGTTTCCGAACAGTCTCGGTTTGATGAAGTATGGATCAAGGAACTGCAGGATGAATGTGAATATGATAAATATCACCGCATGGACAGGCTTGACCAGCAGAAGTATGAATGCGCCGACAGCGCCGCCGACTATAGGTCCGAAGGTCGGAATAAGGTTGGTCAATGCCACCACTACAGAAATGAGTCCTATATACTCCATACCCATGACCGCCATGAATAACGCATTGGCGACACCGACTATAACGGCATCGAGCAGGCTGGAGACTATATAGTTGACCAGTATATTGTCACACCGGCTGAAAAATCTGATCGTTGTGCGATAGGTCCTCTCCTGCATCACAGCTCTGAGGAACCTTTTGACACCGTTCTTGATCGACTCCTTGGATGAAAGCATGTATACAGAGAGAATAAGAGCTATAACTGTCGTGACAACACTTCTTCCCGCCGCAGCTGATGCGTTGACTAAACTGCTCGCATTCTGTGTGAAATATGTCTGGAGCCTTTTGGCGATATCACCGGACGAGTTTATGAATTTGTCGATCCTCAGAACTTCTGACAGGCCCCACTTCTCCGTAAGTTCGTGCAGTGACGCAAGGTAGCCATCCATGTTATTGATAAGGACGACCGCACTGTCCACGAGCTGAGGGATGAGCGTCCCGAGGATAAAACCAAGTACAGCGATCAGCAGGATGACCGCGCCGGCGATCGAAAAATTCCAGCGGAGTTTTTCCTGCTCTACCCGCGAGAACAGAGTTCTGTTAAAAAGCATGGCGAGAGGATTGAGTACATAAGCCATGATCCCGCCCAGGAATATGACTTCAAAGTAGCTGAGGAACTTCAGCAAGGCTCCGGTGATAGAACCCAGATTGGACAGAATCACATAAAAAGCCACTGCAATACATGCAGCGACCGCGTAAGGATACCATTTTTTATCGCCTATTCCCCTCATCAGCTGACTCCCATTCTGACAACGGCTTTTCTGACTTTGCGCCGCATGAGCCTGCGCCTTGCAGCATGTGTCCTGCCATATAAGATGTATTCTGCAAGCAGTCCTGCCGGTATTGCCCCCAGTATGTCCAGTACCGAATGCTGCTTGACGAAAACGACAGATATAGAAATAAGGATCGCTGAAATGATCACGAATCTCTTCATCGCAGGTGAAGCGCCTCTGTATTTGTTCCACACGGAAGCGATCCCCATAGAATATGCCACATGAAGCGACGGGAAAACTCCTGTCGGTGTATCAAATGCATATATGAATGCCATGACGTCACACAGGAAATTGTCGCGCGGCATGACCTCCGGCCGTCCGATCTGAATGCTCGGATAGAGGATGTACACAAGCATAGCGAACGCCTGCGTTATCATGATGAATATCTGCAGTTTTCTGAAACTGCCTATATCATACAGGAAAAAGTACAGAAGTGAAAGCACCAGCAGCACATACCAGAAACAATAGAAAATCAGAAAGCCTTCATTGAAAGGGATCATGTCATCGAGTGCACAGTGGATGACATGCAGCCTGTTCGCAGGTATGAGATTTTCCGTAATAAAATACAGAGCGAGATAGACTACCCATCCGCCAAGAAGCTTGATATGCGAAAACCTCGGCTCGTTGATGCGGGAGAATCTGAATTCTCTGTAATCAACGACCGGCTTTCTTAATATTGGTCTTTTTGTGCTCTGGCTGTCTTTTCTCATCTCGTCATACGATAAGGATCTTCTATATATTAGTAGGATAGCAGCGCTTCGGTATATTAGGATATGGTACGACCGTGTGCTCAGGCAGAGATCTTGCTATCTCCGTTATACTCTCCATCATAGCCTTGCTTATGCGTTTTCTTTCTGCCTCTTTGTCGGCCGTATGATCGTACATGACAGGTTCGCCGAAGTAAAGCTTCTTAAGACGAGGCGCCACATACATCGGAACGAAGCTGATCTCTTCGCCTGTCTTTCTGTAATACAGTCTTGCTGTATCTACGAATCTGTCCTGGAATTCCCATACAAGGTTGTTGTACGGGACATTATGTTCCGGAAATATGACCGCACATGCTCCCTCCTGCAGTTTCCTGACAGTGTCTCTGAAAGTCGATATGATCCTTGTGTCATGATAGACGCCTATACAGGCTGCATTGTTGAATACACACGCTGCAGGCAGCGCAATAATGTATGAGAAAATCTTATACGCCCATCTGATATATCCTGGCTTCGCTGACCAGAAGTCCCGGTATGCATAAGACGGGATCTCCCTGACCTTCATCATCTGCCCGGCAGTCCAGGTGTAGTGCGGGCCCGGATAATACAGCTCACAGGCGATAGGACCGTTCATCTTGGCATGATTTCCTACAGCAATATAAGGCCCGTCAGGCAGATTCTCAGTCCCTTCTGCTGTGATCTCAGGATACAGCATCCTGACAAAGAATCGTATGACTACAAACACTGCTGATGAAATTTTCTTCTTTATATTCTGCCTCATCCGGCCCCATTTTCTGATGCGGATCTTCTTTCAACCTTTACTATTAATGCATACTAACTCTAAGTCTTTCCCGGGCAAAATGGTATTATCAAATTCGCTGTTTTATCATGACAAAATATCAAAAGTGTAAGGATGGTCATCCTTACACTGATATCTCATTGAACTCTCCGGCTGCTTAGCCCGTCAGAAGCTGAGCATGCTCAGTTCGCCTGTGATGAATCTGTACAGAAGATCTGCCAGAACATCCGCTTCGAGCGGTTCATTTCTCTCTATCCTGTCGAGTATATATCCCTCAAAGCCATGCGCATACATAGACAGTGCAAAACGCATCTCGCTTATTGAGTGCTTTCCGGTCAGATCTGTTCTGTTCTCTATGACCTGCTCGGAGATCTCCGTAATGACAGCTGTGACACATTTCTGTATCTCCCTGCTCCTCGGGGTTTCTCCAAGCTTTCTGATCAGCTCGCGGTTATCATCTATCTCTCTTATCAGCCTGCGTAAAGCCTCTGCAGGATCATCCGGATCTTCAGGCGCAGCAAGAATATCACTCAGGCCTTTTCTCAGGATGTATTCCACCACATCCATGATATCCCTGAAATGATAATAGAAGGTCTGTCTTGAGATCCCGCATTCTCTGATGAGCATGGTAACAGTTATGTTGCCGCCGGGTATCTCTGCAAGCAGCCTCGTATAAGTATCCGCGATTAGTTCTTTCTTATCTGATCTGTCCATGGAGTCAGTATATCACAACTCTGGGCCGGAATGCTCCGGCAACATATCATCAGTCAAAATGTCCGGGTACGGTATTCCTCAGATCCAGTGGTCACATGAATACTGTCATTATATCTCTCTTTTCTCGAGATCGCTTATTATCCCTTCGATCTCTGCCCAGTTGCCGGCACGTATCATCCCGTTGGCTTCTGCATCATAGCAGCGGTTATGCGGCGCCGTCATAAGGATCTTGATATAGTCACCGCCTTCAAGATTATGGATGCCGTCATCGATGAGGACATCTCCTCTTATCAGCTGCTTATGACTGGTAATTATCACCTGATCCCAGCTTATGAACGGAAACCATCTGAACAGGAGATCGTCCATTTTCTCCGGTATCGACACATAGTGTGTAGCTGTTACGATATACACTTCGTGTCCGGCGTCCATAAAACGCTTTATCGCCTCTGCCGCCCCTTCTATCGGCCTGACCGTTCCCCAGAAGCCGGGCTCGTCAGGTATCGCATATACCTGCTCTCTGGTCAGTCCCGGATACGGTGCCGAAACATCCCAGTCCGTTATGTCATCATATGCTACTGAGCGTCCGTATCTTCTGTTAACTCCATCAAGCCACGCTCTCAGAAGCTGCTCTATCGTGTCGTCCATGTCGATCAGAATGATCATTGAAATCCCCTCTGTCTCCTGTCCTGTTTTCTACAGTTATTTATATTAGACCCGGAGCAGATTTGTCAACAATTCTTCTGCATCATCAGAGGCTAAGGATATCTGTCGTCTGTTCAATCAGGCGCAACGCTCCCGGCGTCTGTTATATATAAAATGAGACACAGACCCGCGAGGGTCTGTGTCTCTATAACCCGAACCGATCAACTGTTATTGATCAGTCTAAAGTGCTATTCAGCGTGTGCGTCTCTTTCTCTCGACTTATCGTATACTGCTCTTTCCTTATCAAGAGTCGGTGTGAACTTAGCAACGAGGAATGCTACGACCATGCCGCAGATGAATCCTGGCAGCAGCTCATATACACCTGTCGAAGCGGAGAATCCACCGAACAGCCATCCGAGGTCTACTACGAAGCCTGCGATGATACCTGCGATAGCTCCCTTGTAGTTGAACTCTCTCCAGAAGAGTGACAGGATGATTACAGGTCCGAATGAAGCTCCGAATGCGCCCCATGCGTTTTCTACCAGGTTCATGATAGCCTGAGCTCCTGCTCCCTTCGAGGATGCGATCAGGTAAGCGATGATAGCGATAATAACTACTACGATACGTCCTACCAGTACGCCTTCCTTCTCAGTTACATCCTTCTTGAAGTTGGAATAGAGGTCAGCAGTGAATGAGCTGGATGCTACAAGCAGCTGTGAGTCTGCTGTGGATACCGAAGCAGCAATGATAGCTGCGAGCAGCAGTCCTGACAGTGCAGGCGGGAAGAACTTTCTTGCCATTGTGATGAATACGAGTTTCTGCAGACCCTGTGGGAGCAGCTCATCAGCAACGAGCATTCTTCCGAAGTAAGCGATAAGGCAAGCACTTCCGAGGGAGATCAGTACCCATACGATAGCGATAGTTGAAGACTTCTTGATCTGTGAAGGCTTCTCGATTGACATGAATCTTACGATGATGTGCGGCATACCGAAGTATCCGAGGCCCCATGCAAGACCTGTTGCTATATCCTGCCAGCTTGCACTGAAGAGTCCGCCTCCGAAGTCGCATGTCACAACTGCACCGCTTGCATCTGTGTACTCATATACCTTAGTGAGCAGTGATGTATCGAGGTTCTGATGTGTAGCAATAACTGTGATAGGAACTGCCATCAGAGCGATCATCATCAGCATGCCCTGGAAGAAGTCTGTCCAGCATACTGCGGTGAATCCGCCGAAGATCGTGTAAAATACGATCAGCAGAGCGAAGATTACCATTGCGAGTGATGTGGAGATTCCCGGGAACAGTGTTCCGAATACTGTTGTGCCTGCTACGAATGCGGATGCAACGTAGATTGTGTAAGCAAACAGGAAAATAAGAGCACAGATGACCTGCAGAGTCTTGCTGTCAGCATCGAATCTGTTGGCAAGGAACTGCGGGATAGTGATTGAGTCGTTAGCTTCCTCTGAGAATACTCTCAGTCTTCTTGCACAGAGGATCCAGTTAAGAGCAGTACCGAGAGCAAGTCCGATACCGATCCACATCTGGCCGAATCCGAATGCGAGGATCGATCCAGGAAGTCCCATCAGCAGCCAGGCTGACATATCAGATGCCTGAGCTGAAAGTGCTGTTACCCATGGTCCCATCGCACGGCCGCCGAGGAAGTAGTCTTCCTGACTTCTCTGCTTGTCCTTGATGTAGAAGTAGATTACTACTCCCATCAGAGCGACGAAATACAATATAAAAGTTAACATTTCAGCGTTCATAAAAACTCCTTTTCTATTGCCACTCCTCTACAGTGCTTATTTTGATATGTGGTAAATCTTACCGGTCGGATCGTTAATTGTGTATCAATCTTGACCCATTTTCTTCGGTCATTATTTACGGCATCTCGAGTCCAGAATATTGTCGGGTTATGTTGATTCGAATTGTCGCAATAAGATGATAAATCGGTGGCAATAATCCTGATGCCCTAATTATTAACCTTTTCGGGGATTAAGTCAATCTTAAATCCATATTAAGTTCGAATTACGCTTCGAGGATTCCGCCATATTAAATGTGAAAATCGCGTGAAGATATGGTGTTTTCAATGCTTACAGACGATTGTACTAAAATGAAATCAAGTCAAAGTTTGTTAATCATTTAACGAAATTTGCCTCTTTTCTATCGTTCGAAAGGGTGTACAGTTTACAAAAAACCTTATTGAGTTTATACTTTCTTAAAGGTTCAGTCAGGAGAAAAGCTCCGCATGAAATAATTTCAGGAGGATCAGGGAATGGCAAAAAATGCCAGCAGAAAATCTGCAAACAGCAATGCAGGTAAAGCTAAAAAAGAAACCGAAAGCCAGCGCGCTGCCAAAGAACTCCAGAAAGCTGCAGCCAGCGAAAGCAAAAGAGAAGTGATCTATCAGGTCAAAACCAGGCGCGACTCCGATGTTATCAAAGCATACATCACATTCCATTACCGGGCATTCCATCCCGGAGTCACAACAAGGCTTATCTTTTTCGGGATCCTTATAGCGCTTCCGGCCATTATCGTCTCACAGACCTGGCTCAAAGTGCTCTGTGTTGTTGTCGGGGGAATTCTTATACTTCTCGGATTTTTCAGACAGTATATTTCTCTCGCCCTGACTAAGAGAAATGATGAAGCATATAAGAATGGTACAGTCTTCACATACGACTTCACTATGAATGATGTCAGGGTCTACTCAGATGACGCTCTGACATCCTACATCAGCAAATACAAGGAGATCATCTCCTTCTTCTATGATGATGACTACTATTATATAGGAGTGCGAAACAGAGATTTCTTCATACTGCCTAAGAGCCGCTTCACTAAAGGAGATCCGGCAGAATTCGAAGATTTCATATATAAGAGATCAAAGAAGACCTGCAAATGGCTCCCAAGCAAATTCAGTGACAGGATGAAGCTGCGCAGAGCATACCGTGCAATGCAGGCCGAAGAGGATTTAAAGAAGGATTCCTGATATATCTGATACTGTAACAGACAGTAAAAAATGATGAAAACCTTGAACAGAGTCCACATCTATCGGGCTTCTTTCAAGGTTTTTTTATTGTTCTTGTCATTGAAGTATATTACGGTCAATAAATGCAAGATCAGGGATCTGCTTATTACTCTTCGCGCGGCTCTATCTTCACACCCAGTCTTTCGGCTGCGAAAAGCACGAATTCCTTGACTGCAGGCGCTGCTGTCTCAAGGTCAGGGACTGTTATTCCCAGATCGATCTTACTCGGCGGATCAAGCGGGATAATGGACGTATCCGTCTGCCAGTATCTGGTTATACCCTCATTCATGATACCTATCCCGAGTCCGCTCTGAACCATGTTGATCGCTGTGTAATTCTCAAGAGTTGTCAGTCTGATATTAGGGACTATGCCGTATTTTTTGAGCACGTCCCTTACATCTGTGTCATCACCTTCGCTCGGCATTATGAGGTTTTCCTTGCGGCAGTTTCTGACCGGATAGGAATCTGCACCGGCGAACGGGTGACCCTTAGGCAGGACTGCAACCATCCTGTCCTCTCCGTACGGGAACCAGTCATATGACGGGTTGGAAAGCTTTGAGCAGAATGCAAGGTCTGCCTTCCCGGAGGCGACAAGTTTCTCTATCTTGTTCTTGGTCGTCTCCTCTATCTGTATGTTGATAGATGGATGCTGATCGGTGAACTCTTTGATGATCGATGGAAGAGTATGGGCACAGATGCTGCTGTATGTAGCGATCATGACGTTGCCCTTATACATACCGGACAGTTCTGTCGCAGCTTCGTACAGTTCCTTTTCCTTATCAAGGAATTCAACTGCAAACGGATACATGTATTCCCCTTCACGGGTAAGTACGACTCCATGGCTCTTTCTCGTGAGCAGCTGGAATCCTAATTCATTCTCCATACCTGATACCAGCTGACTTATGCCGGATGGTGTATATCCAAGAAGCCTCCCCGCTGCAGTGAAGCTTCCTTCATCTGCTGCTGTTACAAAAGCTTTACATCTGATTATATCCATACTGCTTTCCTTCCGTGTTCCTGTGGAAAAAAACTGGCGGGGTCAGTAAAGCCCCGCCAGTTTATGATTTGTTCGATTCAGAACATAGAGCTTACGATCAGTGAACTCTGTATTCCGATTAAACAGCCTCGCCCTTCTTGATAGCATCGTGGAGGAAGAGGAAGGATGTGAGGTAGCATACGATTACTACTACGAGAGTAAGTGTTCTCAGATCCAGGCTCTTTACGCCTGTGTCCAGCAAGCAACAGGGTCATAACGTCCTTCCTGGATGAACTTTGGAGAGTTACCAAATGCCATCAGGTATGCGCAGGAACCCATCATAGCAGGGAATGCGCAGCCTGTGTCGAGTCCGAGGATTACGCACAGAGCCATGCACGGTGCATAGAGTCCAACGCCGATGGACATGAGTCCGCCGAGGATGAAGTTAACAACGATAGCGATGATCAGCTTGATGCCTCTCAGACCTGTAGCTGTTCCGATCTCACCGAACGGGCCAACTCCGAGCCATTTCATGAGCATTACTGTAGCAAGGAGGAACATAGCTACGAACATTGCGTATCTAACTTTTCTTCTGTTGAACTTGGATACAACGCCAGCCATTACGTAGGCACCAACGATGGAAGCTACGATCATGGATACAAGTGTGAGAAGATCCATGTCCGGAACGAAGTCGAAGAACAGGAAAGCCTCGATACATACAGGTACGGTGTCTCCTACGTTCAGTGTACCAGGGATCAGTACGTCGTCTACAGACTTTGTCACCTTGAACATTGTTGTTGACGGAGCGAATGATCCGATACCCAGTGTGTCGAAGAAGTTAGCAACAACACCGATGATGCTGGTCGCGATCAGGTTCTTCGGCTGCATACCCCTATCCCAGGTTTCCTTGAAAGTAAGACCTGTAACAGGGTCTTTCTCTGTGCTCGATGCCATCTGTTTCTGCTTTCTGAGCATGAGTACGACGATGAAGATTACACCGAAAAGCGAAATGCCTTTAAGAATCCACATTCCCATATAATAACCTCCCATAAATATTGTATTGATAGTGATAATGAGATACGTGCTTGTAAAAAACACTTTTGAACACAAAAAGTGTTTCCACAATTTGTATAATCAGATTATAGCATTTCTGAAAGCAAAGTCAATATAATGTGATAGTTTTGTGACGATGTGGTATGAATATTTCTTTCCGTTTTTTCTTAAGGCTTTTGCTTTTACAATATATATATAGTACAATCTGCTGGAAAGCAGGGCGTCTGAATCGTAATCACGCCGGCATTCCGATGTATATAAGGAGGTTTCAATGAAACTTGATCCAGGCAATGATGTATACCCGGGCGATCTGAGTATTCTCAACATAAGAAAACAGCAATGGGCCAAAGGCGAAGAACGAAGCAGGATCTACAGCATACTCTCTGGCGTTATACTCGTAGCAGGCCTTATCTCTATGATATTTGTCACCAGACAGATCGGAGACACCGGCCGTCAGCTTCCTCTGCATCTCACCATATGGACAACTGCCCTTCTGGCATATCTTGTTATGCGCAAAGGCAAACTTATCTCTCAGGCGCCATTTTATAGTTTCCATGATGCGCGGTTCGAAACAGATGATGACACTCTGTATTACAGATATCAGCAGGGAATGGCACTCAAGACCTATATAATCAAAGACAGCAACATACACAGGATAATAAGGGACGACGAATGGGGCGTGATCTTCATTGAAGGCGATGCCGTCATCAATATCACCAGAAGAAACAGTGAAACGGAAGAACCCGTCAAGGAATTCTACGCACTTATTCCTTTTGACAAATACGACCTCGACGATCTGCTCCAGCCTTACGGCAAGAAAGTCAGAGTTGCCAAAACAAGCCTTCGTCAGAAGTATATTGACGAGCATTGATCAGGAGGGATCATAGCATGGCCAGAAACACTAACAGAACGGCTAATAAACGCCGCGAAGAATCCGGAGAGGTAGTCCGCCCTGATACGCTTGTTGTCACGAGCGGCAGGTACGGAAGCTGCACTCAGTATACGAAGTGGCTCATCAATGCTACCGGCTGTGATGCTATTTCTTTCAGCAGAAAGACCCTCGGCTATGTTTCGTTTTACCGCAATGTAATATTCATCGGTCCAATAAGGGATGCCGAGATCAGCGGTGTCAATATGATGTGGCAGAACTACAACAATTTCGCTCTTGAAGGACGTAAGATAATCGTCTGCGGCGTCGGCCTCGGAGATCCTGAAAACGAGCAGTACAGAGACAAGGTGATGAAAAGAAGCGGAAGTCTTCCGCAATACTGCTCCTTCTACATCCTTCCCGGTAAGATCGACCGCAGCGCTCTGAATCTCCTTGACAAGCCTCAGTTCGACAAATTCCTTCTTGACGCAGAGAGAATCTACGGGACAGAGACAGCTCAGCTTATTCTCAGAAGGTCTGTAGACAACTATAACGGAATCGATTCAAAGGCACTCACGCCTGTCATCGACGAGATCCTCGCTACTAGAGAATAGATCTGACTTCATCATTTTTTTGACTTAATGGATTTTTGCGCCGGATAATTGTAATATTGAAATACTTACATATATTAGGAAAAGAACATCGCAGCGGAGGTATTATATGAGCAATAAGATTAAAGTCGGAATGCTCGGGATCGGCAACGTCGGACGCGGCACATATCAGGCTCTGGAGATGAACCATGATAAGATCGCTGAAACGACCGGACTCGATATAGAGATCGTCAAGATCCTCAACCGCCGTCCTCAGATCGACCGCGGAATAGACATACCTAAGGACAAATACACCGCAGATGTAGATGAGATACTCTGCGATCCTGAGATCGATATAGTAGTAGAGCTCATCGGCGGCATTGAGCCTGCGACTGAATATATGGCAAGAGCACTGTCCAACGGCAAGAGTGTCATCACAGCCAACAAGGCTGCGATCGCAGCGAACGGCAAGAAGCTCGCAGCACTAGCTCAGGAGAATCATGTTCTCCTCAGATTCGAGGCTGCTGTTGCAGGAGGCATCCCTATCCTCACTTCTCTTACCACAGCTCTTCTCTCCAACAGGTTTACAGGAGTGCACGGCATCCTCAACGGAACGACCAACTACATCCTGACTCAGATGAGCGAATACGGCAAGAGCTACGAGGAGGCCCTCAAAGATGCACAGATCAAGGGCTTTGCAGAAGCAGACCCTACAGCTGATGTCGAAGGTTTCGATGCAGCCAACAAGCTGTCCATACTCATCTCGCTCATATTCGGAGTGGACGCATCACCTGAGGTTATCCCTACCCATGGCATCACCTCGGTAGGTATCAATGATATTGAATTCGCTTCTGATTACGGTTTCCGCATCAAGCTCCTCGCAAGCGCCCGTGAGAAGGACGGAAAGGTCTACGGCAATGTTGAGCCGGTCCTCCTCCCTCTCTCTCATCCGCTCGCTTCAGTCAGCAACGAGTTCAACGCAGTATTCGTTTCCGGAAATGCTGTGGATGACCTGATGTTCTACGGCCGCGGTGCCGGTCCTCTTCCGACCGGAAGTGCTGTGCTCGGAGACATCATCGGTGTAGCCCGCAAGATCGAGAAGGATTCTGCATATGACATCGTCCCTCAGCTCCGTTATGACTCAGGGCTTGAATTCGCAGGTGAAGGTGCCAACAAGTACTACATAAGGATGATGGTGCCTGAAAGAACAGGTATCCTCGGAAAGATCTCGACCATATTCGGAGAACATGGCATCAGCGTTGAGACAGTCCGTCAGAACTCTCCATATGAGTGCAGCGGAGAGACAGTAGCCGACTTGATCTTTATCGTATTCAAAGTCGAAAAATCCGAGCTGCTCAGTGCACTTGAAGAAGTCCGCGAGGCCGGTGTCATCAAGTCTATAGATTCAATAATGCGTGTAGAAGAGTAAACAGTATCTCACAGTGCAGAGCTCCGGCTCTGCCTTTTTTCTGTTCTGTACGCGTCTTTACACGGCAGTAAAGCCGCCAGACAAAAGAAAGCCGGAGCATGATCTTATATGACCATGCTCCGGTGTTTTATTTATTATTGACTTTTTATCTGACTTTATCAGCTGTTGAGCAGAAGCAGTCCGAATACCAGTGTGAAGAGCGCTACAGTCTCTACGATACCGATAACGATGAAGTAGTTAGCTGTACCTTTTCCTGTTGCACCAAGAGCATCTGATGATGCAGCTGCGCATCTGCCCTGGAAGAGAGCTGACAGGCCTATTGCAAGACCTCCGAAAAGGCCGACACCGAGAGCCATGCCTGCATCGCAGTTAGCACTTCTGATGAAGTTCATGAGAAGGAAACCGTAGATGGTCTGTGTGAGCGGAGCACCGGTGAACGCGATCATAATGAACGGAGCAGGCTTGCCGCTTGCATAACACTTCTTCCAAGCACCTACCGAGGACATGCCGGCAAATCCGGCGCCGAATGCTGAACCAGCAGCAGATAAACCAAGAGCCGCAGCCATACCTATAAATGCAAGATTCATAATAATTTCTCCTTTTCTATTTATTCAACTTCTTAAATGGTTCATATGGCAGTCCTGTCCACTCGAGGCCGACCTGACCCGAGAACTCGAGTACGTTCAGACGCACGCCGTGAACGACTACCGACAGGAA
>CADABZ010000031.1 GCA_902786355.1 uncultured Eubacteriales bacterium | reverse complement strand
TTGTATTATATGCGGCATTGTGCCAGCCTGGGCATTGCCGCTTAAGCAGGACAGGTTTTATCCTCAAAAAGACTGTCCGTTAACTTGACAGAGGACCACCTGCATATCCATGCGAATCAGAAAAAACACAGATCTTCATACTCATTCTCCTGCAGAAGCAGGCCCGCCGCCCGCTTCCGGTATTATCGTCTGTATCGAATTATAGCATGCACAGTTTGTCATGAGGCGCAAAAGTTTCCGTCCCAGGGTGAGAGATGGTGATATGCGCCAATTGTTAACCATTAGAAATTCTAAGGTTGATATTTGTCGACAGACGAGTTATCATGATGCAGGAAGAATCATCCAGACAGAGGTATTTGAAATGACACAGAACAACAAAACAGGCAAAGTATCTTCCAGAGACAGTGTCCTTCATCTGCTGGAGACAAGGAAAGGCAATTTTATTTCAGGCGAAGAGATCGCCAATGAGCTTGGGATCTCAAGGACAGCCGTATGGAAGGCTGTAAAGCGGCTTCGCGATGAAGGCTGCCGGATAGACGCCGTCACCAACAAAGGTTACCGTCTTTCTCATGACAGCGACATACTTTCCGCAGAAGAGATACGGATCTGGATCAGAAAGCTTTTGTCCGGAACGAAGACCGGCGATGCAGCTCCCGCATCCTCACCCTCTCTCTCAGAACATGCGGAATTAAGCATACGTTCTCTTCAGCTCGATGTCTTCGACTCTATAGACTCGACCAACTCCTATTGTCTCAAGAAGGCTCAGGAAGGTGCAGCTGATGGCCTTATAGCCGTTGCCGGAAGGCAGACACGGGGGCGCGGACGAAGAGGCCGCTCATTCTTCTCCCCGGAAGATACAGGGCTTTACCTCAGCATCCTCATACGGCCTTTCGGGATACTGGGAGAGCGCGCGGTAAAATTCACGACCATAGCTGCTGTCGCAGTTTCGGAAGCTATCGAAGCGGTATCCGGCAAGCCGGCTCAGATAAAATGGGTCAACGACATCTTCGTCGACGGCCACAAGGTGTGCGGGATCCTTACAGAAGCCTCCTTCAACCTCGAAGACAACACTCTGGACTACGCGGTAGTAGGCATAGGCATCAATGTGTATGAGCCTGAAGGCGGTTTCCCGGAGAATATCAGGGACATTGCCGGTGCTGTGTGGACGGATGATCCGAACGACCCGGCCTCGAACACAGTTCTCCGAAGCGGCGGACGCAACAGACTTGCAGCAGAAGTGATCACAAGGTTTTACTGCTACCTGCTGCAGGAGCTCGGGGGCTACACTCACACTCCGCTTCTCCACGGCAGAAAGTACATCGATGAGTACCGGGCAAGATGCTTCGTCACCGGGCACAGAGTCGATGTCATCAAAGCCGGTTCCAATCCGGTGCGCGCTCTGGTCACGGGAGTAGATGATGAGTGCAGGCTGCTGGTCACATATGATGACGGGACAAGCGAAGTACTTAACAGCGGCGAGATCAGCATCCGGACATAGGACGGTGACTCCCCCGCCACGGGACTGTGAGATATCCTCACGGCAGAGAATTCTCGCGCTGTGCTGAATGACAATATCAACAACAGAGAGAATCCTCGCGCTGTGCTTAACGACAATATTAAAAGAAAATTATAAGCTAAGGTGGTAACTACAAATGAGTGAAAAAGCAACAGAAAGTATGGCAATCAAACCAAATGCTCTGAGCACTAAGGATCTGGCTCTTACAGCCCTCTTCGTAGCGGTAATGGCCGTATGTTCATGGATATCCATTCCTGCAACGGTACCGTTTACTCTTCAGACCTTCGGTGTCTTCATTTCGATCGGACTTCTCGGCGGAAAGCGCGGGACCCTTGCGATCCTCATCTACCTTCTGCTCGGCGCGATCGGACTGCCGGTTTTCTCAGGTTTTACCGGAGGCATCGGACATCTGCTCGGACCTACGGGAGGATACATAATAGGATTCATACTCTCAGCGCTTCTCATGTGGCTCGCTGAGCGTCTCTTCGGCAAGTCAGTGCCGGTGCTGGCAGCATCCATGATAGCTGGCCTCATCGTATGCTACGCATTCGGAACTGCATGGTTCATGAGCGTGTATACAAAAAACACCGGGGAGATTGGTCTTATGACGGCACTCGGATGGTGCGTCTTCCCTTACATCATTCCCGATGTTGCTAAGATCGTCCTTGCAGTTATCCTCACTAAGAGGCTCAGACCTTACGTTGACAGATAGTCACGCTACATCATGCCCGGGAACCCGAGCTGTCGCAGGGCTTCGAAAAGGATTATATTAGCCGCGTTGGATAGATTGAATGAGCGGAGTCTTGTGTTCTCGCTCATAGGTATACGGACAGCCTGCTCCTTCCTGCTCTCAATGAAATCGCGAGGAAGGCCTGCGGTCTCCTTTCCGAAAAGTATCATATCTTCATCGCGGTACTCCGCATCAGTGAAAAATCTGCCGCCTTTTGTGGTCGCAAGCCACATTCGGCGGCCTTTATATTTTTCCAGAAAATCATCAAGGCTCTCATGCACTTCCAGCTTCACGTACGGCCAGTAGTCGAGCCCCGCCCGCCTGAGGCTTTTCTCGTCAAGACTGAATCCGAGAGGCTTTACCAGATGGAGCACGCTGTCAGTCGCGGCGCAGCTCCTTGCTATATTCCCTGTGTTAGGCGGGATCTCCGGTTCCACCAGCACTATATGTATAGACATTCGATTTCCTTCTTTCTATATTTCAGTTTGCCGCTCTCATATGCCTCCGCGTCGGTAAGATCAGGAGCTTTGCCGCTCAGCTGTCTTCACACCGGCATCAGGACTCCGTCACTTTTCTGCACCTTTCATCGATTATCGCCTCGACATCGCTGATGTCTCTCTCTCGCATCAGTATCTCAAGCTCATCTCCGCCGCGGAGTATAGTATTGCCGTCAGGGATGATCTCCGTTCCGTCTCTCAGCACGGATACGATGAGTGTGCCGATCGGCAGGCCGAAATCTCTGACCCTCTTGCCGTCCATGTATGACCCTATATGGAGTTCTGCGTCGATCACCGTCTTGCGGTCCTTGATCAGCATCCTGCTGCGGCCCGCTCTGCTGCGGTCTGTCAGATCTCTGCCGATGCTGCTCCTCACATGGCCATAGCTCGTGGTCTCCCTGGTAGGAAGAGTCTTAGCGGCTTTCTGGCTTCTGTGGAGAAGCTGGGTGTATATAGGCTCTACACCGAAATACTCAGGTATGAGATATGCAATGAGCGATGCGAGCACCAGAGGCAGCAGGCATGTAAAATCCCCTGTCATCTCGGTTATAAGGATGACTCCAGTGACCGGAGCTCTGACTATAGCGGCAAAATACCCTGCCATCGCGACGACTACCATGGCCGTCATGCAGCTCTGGTCAAAGCCTGCAAGTCCCATGATCCTGGTAAAAAGTCCTCCCGTCACTGCTCCGAGAACGAGGAGAGGCAGGAAGATGCCGCCCGGCGATCCTGAGCCGAAGCTCGCTGTGGAGAATAAGAATTTTACGAGTATGAGAACTATCAGGGCGCTGAGGGTAAATTCTCCGCTGCATATCCTTCCGACAAGCGGACTGCCGCTTCCAAGAGCATCCGGATAGAATATGAGCAGGACAAAAGCCGGGATGAATACTGTGATGAGTTTTCCGAGCTTTGCGACCTTCTCGCCTGTGATATTCAGCTTGCTGTCTGTGAGATTGAATGCCGATACCGATGGTATGTGATCGGCTATGCGTGCCCACATGAGGCCTGCCCTGTCGAAGAGATCCTGCATGAAGGCTATCGTTCTGTTATAAAGTATCCCGAAGAATCCCAGGATGATCCCGAGCAGTATAACTGCCCAGTACTGATAAAGCGGCAGGCCGTGCTGCGCCTCAAATCCGAATACCGGTGTCAGCCCGAATACGTTGGCAGCAACGAATTCGCTTGCAGCGCTTGCTGCCATAGTCGAGAGAAGGACTTCTGCGGAAAAATTGCGGTGGAGCTCCTCGAGCGAGAATATTGCGCCTGCGAGAGGTGCTCCGAACGCGGCCGAGAGGCCTGCTCCCGCTCCGCACGTGATAAGAAGCCGCTCCTCGGTGAGCAGGCGATGGCCGGCCCTCGAGACGCCCTTGCCGACCATCGAACCGAGCTGAATGCTCGGTCCCTCCCGGCCCAGAGCAAGTCCGCCTCCGATCGCCAGAGCACATCCGATCATCTTAGCAATGATCACCCGATACCAGCACATATCCTTCTGCCCTTTGAGTTCAGCCTCTACCTGAGGGATACCAGACCCTGCGATCTCCGGCTCCCAGCCAAGAAGCAGCGTAATGACTACAGCCGCTGCGAGCATCGCAAGAGCACATATTGCCATAGCTCCCGCTCCGCTATGGGCAAATTCCGCCATCCTGTTTCTCAGATCATCAGCCCCTATAAGCATCAGCCTGAACACGGAAACAAGGGCGCCCGTTATCAGACCGATAAGAACGCCCTCTGCCACTATCGCATATTTGAAACTGTCTCTCCTGCGGAGATTGTCTACAGCATTATCATTCATTTATTCAGTTATTCAGTTTATTGATTCGATTATCTGCTTTTACAGATAGCTCACTATTGATCTTCAGCCGCGCCCTTATTCTGATTCATTTTCAGTCTCCGCGGCATCTGCATCTGAATCACTTGCTGCGGCATCTGCGTCAGCATCTTTTGCAGCAGAACCCTTCTGCACTACTATGATCTCGCGGTCGCCGACTCCGCCTTCAAGGATACCCTTGAAAATGATCTCAGCTCTCTTGTCGGCTTCCTCGAGAAGCCCCTTCCTGGAGGCATTCTTCTCTGCATCCGCCTGAGCATTCTGAAGAGCCATCTTGGTCGCTTCCTTTCGGTCAGTCTTGAAAAGCGATGTCTTATTGTCATAGAACTCCAGCGAATCCGGATCTATATTGATAGAAAGGATCTCTGCTTTAGGGACCGTGACCACAACAGAATCATCATTCACCTCGATCGTAACATCCTCGAGCCTGAAACCGGCATCGATCTCAGCTTCATATTTCATCGAGAAGCTGTTCTTGGTGATAAGAGGCACGGAGCCCTCGCTGAATCTCGCTATCCCTGTGTAGTAATTCTTCTCAACAGTAAGTTCGGACGACTCCTCCAGCCTCTCCATGAGACCTTTGGCATCGACATGAGGCTGAGCCTTGAGATGCATATAATAGATCCCGCCTGCAGCCAGTGCCGCCCCGACAAGCAGAGCGATTATTATTCCTAAAACTCTTTTCATAACTGCATCCTCCCCCTGGACCGGCACAAACCTGCCCTGGTTTTTCATAAATCAGTTGACGCTGTCACGGGCCCACTGTTCCGGATAAGCATCGTGAACACAACTTTTGAGAAAACCTGTATTTTTGAAGCTGCTCTTTCCGATTCGCAATACCAATGTTGTAGATTTCTTCGCTTGATGCTTTGTGTTCAATGCTTTTTCTCTGAAATCAGGCAATTCAGGAAAAATTATTGTTTATAATATTTTTTTGAGCCAATTTGTCAATGCAAATTAGGGCGATTATTGACACAGAACATTCGGATTTAAAAGTCTACAACATACACGTTGACACTCATCTGAATCTCAAAGAAATCTACAAGGTCACCCGCGTAAAGTGGTATAAAGCGGTAACTATAAGGTGGACTCGCAGATCCTACTTTCTCCCCTTGCTTCCTCCAAGGTTTGCATTCTTGAGGATATTCGTATCGAATGTGAAGGTCACGGATTCTTCCTGTCTCTGTCTCTTCACGGCCAGCTGTATCATGCGGTCAAGAAGCTCTGTATACGGGACCCCTGCCGGCTCCCACAGATAGAATGCCAGCGAACCCGGGATCGGATTGATCTCGTTGAAGTAAAGCTCGCCTGTGTCCGCATCGATCATAAAATCTATTCTGGATACTCCGTTGCATCCGAGTGCTTTGAAGGATCTAACGGCAAGGTCTCTAACATGCTCTCTCTCCTCAGGGCTCAGATCTGCCGGGATCTTTCTCGCGAGATTGGCCATGCCTGCTCCCTTGCTTCCGGAGCCGCCCTTGCTGCCGCCCTTGCCTTTTCCGCCGCTGCTGACATACTTATCCTCGTAGCTTAGAATCTCAGCTGTGTGGAGCGGTTCCTCGCACTCCGATGCTATCGCCTCATTCTCATCTCCGAGCACCGCGCAGTTGATCTCCCTCAGATTGGAAATCGCATGCTCTATGAGCACTCTCGTCGCATATCTGAAAGCGTCATCGAGCGCATTTACAAGCTCGGCGTCAGTCTTCGCGATGCCGATGCCCACACTTGAGCCCAGATTGACAGGTTTTACGATGACCGGATAGCCAAAACGCTTTTCTATCGAAGGCACAAGTGCATCCATATCCTCGTAGTCGGAAAGCGTATAGACCTCTGCATCCAGCACCGGAATGTCATGCATCTTAAGCACGGCCTTGGTGATGAATTTGTCCATGCTGACAGCGCTCGCTGTCACATCAGGTCCGACAAAAGGCACTCCGATCGTCTTGAGGTATCCCTGCAGTGCGCCGTCTTCGACGTTGGTGCCGTGCACGACCGGAAAAGCGATGTCCACAGCCACAGGCTTAGCGCCTCCCCATTTCTTGAGAGGATAAGGATGCAGCAGGATCCTGCCGCCCTCATTGATCATGATGACCCGCTGAGACTTGGACAGGAGCGCCGGGATATCCTTATACGAAGAAATATCTCCGATGCCCTCGCCGATATACATCTCATTTTCCTTGGTGAGATACACCGGGATCACATCGTATTTTTCTGTATTCATGGCCATCAGAGCCTGGATGCCCGAGATGACCGAAACCTCATGCTCGACAGTTTTGCCGCCGAACATCATTGCTACTCTTGTTTTCATTTATTTCCTCAAATTCCTCTCCTGCAGTTATCGCAGACCACTTTGCCGAATTCATACTTACCGAATTCAGCCGTTACTGAAGTCAATATTTACCGAATTCATCCGGCTGCGTTCGCTCCCGGGTCCGCGATCAGTAATTGTCCGGAAGATCGTTCTCAAGCAGGATGTATTTGTGCTCTTTACCTTTTATCTTATACGCAAAATCGATGGCGTCTTCGACTTTATCGAATACCATGCAGTTCTTCTCAGGGAAGCCCTTGCTCATAATGCCTTCGCGGATAGGCTCTGTATGCTTCGCTCCGACCAGCAGTATCCAGTCGCAGCAGTCCGCAGCATACGTGCCGAATTTCCTGTTGTATTCAGCCTCGTTCTCACCGAGCTCGACCATGCCCGGAGTGATGAGTATCCTTGTGCCGTCGAAAAGCGCAAGTGTCTCGACTGCGGCGCGCGAGCCGATCGGATTGGAGTTGAACGCGTCATCGATGATGGTGACATTGCCGTTCTCCTTCATCTCCATCCTGTGCTGAACAGGTCTGAGTCTCCTGACCGGTATCCTCAGATCCTTAAGTGCGATCCCGAATCTGTTCGCCACAGCGATCGCGCCCATGACGTTGATGACATTGTGCGCGCCGATGAGCTTCATCTGATACCGCTCTGTCTCTCCGTCCGGCGCAGTGACCGTAAACTCTGTTCCGAGGTTGGACACCCTGATATCCGAAGCTGAGTATCCCTCGCCGCTTCCCTCCGAGTAATAGAAAGTGACATTGCCGTATCCGCCTGTCTTCCTCGCTCCCGCAAGGCCGCTCTCAGAAGCGCCGCTGTCGCCGCCGCGCTGCTTAAGATAGTCTGCGATATACTCGTTGTCGCCGTTGAGGAAAAGCATCGCGCCCTCAGGAAGAGCGTCCGCGAGCTCGAATTTTGTCTTCTTGATATTCTCTATGCTGCCAAAAGTATCGAGGTGCTGCGGTCCTATGGATGTGATCATCCCGTGGTCCGGATGCACGATGTCGCAGATTTCCTTGATCTCGCCGACATATCTCGCACCCATCTCGCACACGAAGATCTCGTGGGACGGCTTCATGAATTTTCTGATCGTTATAACGACTCCCATCGGTGTGTTGTAGCTCTCAGGTGTGACAAGCACGCTGTACTTCTGCTGCAGCAGTGTCTGCAGGAAAAACTTGACGCTCGTCTTGCCGTAGCTTCCGGTGACTCCGATGACCGTGATGTCCGGATTGCTCCTGAGGATCCTTTTTGCGTCATTGATGTAGTGGTTGTTGACGCCTTTTTCGATCGGCTGATTGACAGTCCTTGCGAGCATCTGCATCCACAGCTGTGAACCTGTAATGAAGAGCAGCGCTCCACTTACCGGACTCAGGCCTCCGAGGAGGAACACTGCAGCCAGGATGATAAGGCTGATTATTATGATGCAGGCGACCATCCTCTTGACACGAGCCGTAAAAACGAGCTTTTTCTTCTGGTTCATGTCTTTCATCACCCTGTACACGAGGATGATGACGGCCAGAGTCACCCATACCAGTATATCAGCTGCCCAGGCTAGCCATGTCACCGAACCTGCCGGGCTGAATGCGATAAGCATCCTCAATATACCGAGCACCATAGCGAATACGAGGATCCACTGGAGCCTGAAATTCTTCCTGATCCATGCGCGCTGCTCCCCGTTCATATACACGTTGAGCTGGAACATGTGCATGTTGTATCTCATAGTCAGCCAGAATGCCGGAACGGCAAGGGCTAAAGTTATCAATGTCCTGATGATCATCATAGCTCACCTCCGCACGCAGCTGCAGCCGCGTCTGCATCCAGAAATGATCTGATGATCCCTCTGAACTGTGCCGGTCTCTCCAGGAAAGAGTAGTGGCCTGCTCCCTCAAGCACGACTAGACCTGCATCAGGAATGCGTTCCTCCATCAGCTTCGCGTCGCTGAGCGGCGTCGCATCGTCGAATTCTCCCCAGACCAAAAGCGTCTCCTGTTTTATCTCCGGCAGCGCGTCTCTCTGGTCTTCATTGACAGCCATGACCAGGCATTTTTTCATCATCGGGCTTGAATTCCTGTAGTCATCTGAGCCCTGCTGGCTCATCCAGTAGTCGATGACCTCCGGGAACATCGCATGCACCGGCTTGCTCGTCAGGAAATTCCTCATCATCTTGTATCTTTTGACTTTTCTCTTCTGAGCCGCCGATCTCTCAGGCATGATCCCCGCGCTGTCCACGAGGATGATCTTCTCTATCTCAAAAGGCAGGTCATCTCTGGTCGCGAGCTTGATGATAACTCTTCCGCCGTATGAATGCCCTATAAGCACAGTTCTGGTGATGCCAAGTTTTTCCATGAATCTGCAGAAGAAATCCGCATAGTCTGCAGGTCTCCACGGCTCTCTCGGCTCATCGCTTTCTCCGAATCCCGGCAGATCCAGCTGCACGACTCTGTATCCGTCATTGATGCATTCCGCCGCAAAATCATAGAGATCGAGGCCTGTGCCCCATCCCTGCAGGATCACCGCAGTCTTATCCGACTCCTCCGGCCCGGTTATCTTATAATTAATGTTGTATCCGTCTATTACTTTCGTCATCTACTGTTATGCTCTAACTATTACTTTTGTCATTAATTGATTCCGATCAGCGCCTCGATCCGGCCCCGATCCCGTTATCCTTTTTTAGTCTGTGGTCAGCCAGAAACCGCCCGGTCCTGAGCCCATCACCTTTTATTATTCTGCGCTTTGCCAGAAACCGCCCGGCCATGAGCCCATCACCTTTTATTATTCTGCGCTTGGCCAGAAACTGCCCGGCTCTGAAGAGTCTGAATTCTCTCCTCAGCCAGACATTGCACGGCACTACCATAACCACACAAAATTACAACTTATCCTACCACATCACGCCTTCAACTTCAATCAAGAGGCCACTCGTTTCTCCCTGCCAGGCACCCCCAACATCACTCGCTTCCTGACACCGAAATCCCTGACAGCCGACCATCGTTCTTTTGCCAGGAAAGAACTTCCTCGCGTATGTCAAAACCATTACGGGAAATACGGTAGATGCGATTCATGCATACTGAGTATGGGAATACCGATGCAGAAAAGACAGACATGGCGATACGTGCATACTCAGTATGGTAAAACTGTTGCGCATGAGCCGGCAGCTGCTAGATTCGCAGACTCAGTTCTAGGAAACTTGTATTTTTGATGACAGTCTTGCCAGGATGCAATACCAATGTTGTAGATTCATTCGATGAATGCTTTGTGGTCAATGCATTTTCCCAAAAATCGGGCAAAACAGGTAAAAACATTGTATTTAAAATTTTTTTGATCCATTTTGTCAATGCGAATCGGACCGAATATTGACAACTAATAGATGTGATAAAGAAATCTACAAGGTTACCCGACTAAATATCTCAGTAAGGTGATACCCATGAAGCGGACACTCTAATTCTACTTTTGACAAGTAATTCTTTGGCAGTACCCATTCTTCGGACATGACTTGCAATCGTTTTGTTAGCAGGTCTTTTTTGCATCATCTGCAAAAAAAACAACCAGCTGCAAGGCTGGTTGACACATTTCTATTAACTCTTCAATTATGATACTCGCTTCTGCCCAGGGCCATCCGCTTTGATCTTGATCCTCCGGTTTTGTCCAGGACTCGGCTCACTGGAAGTGTGCCCTAAGCGATCAGTCCGTATCTTCTTACAAGCGGAAGCAGTTCTTCTGCGCTGAGGGTGCCGGCATACAGTGCTCTGCCCTGATAGAGTCTCAATGCCTGATCGAGCAGGCCGGCATCATCGCAGACTATGCAAAGCGGTTTACGCACTGCATACTGCGCGATCTCGAATTCATCAAGATCCGCATCAGAAGCGATCCTTACAGCTATGACCTGCTTGTCCGACTTGTTCGCATCTCTTATGTTTTTCTCGAGATCCGGTCCGCAGTCTATGACTTCATCGATCTCAATGTTCCTGTCAAGGATGAAGACTTCCTTTTCGGTAGCACACACGATTTTTCCGCTGCCATTCCCAGCCGATGCGTTTTCTCCGGACCCGCATCCGCATCCCTCAAGTGACTTTGTGATCGCGGCGATGTGCTCTGGCCCTGTGCCGCAGCAGCCGCCAAACATAGATGCTCCTGCCGCTGCGAATCTTTCTGTGTATCCGGCAAGTTCCTCCGGAGAGCATGTGTACACCGTCTCGCCGTCGATCGTCTGTGGCATTCCGGCATTAGGCTTGATGGCAAAAGGCACCTCGAGGTATCCGCTGAGTCTTTCTGCCTGCTGTGCCATCTCATCAGGTCCGGTGCTGCAGTTGAGGCCGAACGCGTCGATCTCCATGCCCTGCATTATCACGAGCGCCGCGAGCACATCAGTCCCCGTCAGCGTCCTGCCTTTTTCGTCGCAGGTAAAAGACACGAGGACCGGTTTGTCGGACACGTCCCGCACTGCGAGCAGCGCCGCTCTTGCATCAGGTATGGTCATTATCGTCTCGATCGCATACATGTCGACTCCGGCCTCTTCGAGTGCCGCAGCCTGTTCATGATAGATATCATAGAGCTCGTCAAAAGTAATGTCGCCCACCGGTGCGAGGAATTTGCCGGTCGTAGTGACATCACCGGCGACCAGCGCTTTACCGCCCGCAGCCTCACGGGAGACCGCAACCAGCCTTTTGTTATAATCCGCGACCTGATTGAAGATGCCGTTTTCTTCGAGTTTTACCCTGTTGGCTCCGAAGGTCGGCGCATATACTACGTTGCTTCCGGCTTCAACGTATTCTCTCTGCAGCTGCTGCATGACCTCAGGATGCTCGAGCACCCAGGTCTCAGTGCAGACGCTTCCGTCATAGCCTCTCTTCTGAAGTTCAGTTCCGTTGGCTCCGTCAAGTACGAGCGGGAAATACAGTTCCATATCCAGGCCCCTCTTTTCATCTTTATGCAATAACAGTCATCAAATATTCGACAGTCCGCCAAAAGTGAGATCCGTCAGTTTCAGTCATCGCTTTTGCACGAACTCTGCTGTCTTTATTGTAAATTGTCCGATTTTCTCTTACAATATAACATATATATTGTGAAAAAGCACAAAGAAAGATTATCGCAAAGAGATCAATGATCATCGACAACACATCAGAACCGACAATATCCGATTTTACCGGGCTCGCTCTGGAAGCCGGTTTCACTTACGCTGCGCCTCTCGCTATGGACGCGCTGATCTTCAGGCCCGAGGTCCGCAGCATGTGCGCCGCCGATCTGTGCAAAAGCTATGATAAATGCTGGAGCTGCCCTCCCGCAGCCGGAACGCTCGAGCACATCACCGGCAAAGCCGCCGGATACAGCCGCGGAATCATCGTCCAGACTTCAGGAAAGCTGAAAGATGATTTTGACATGGCATCCATACGGGATATATCAGTGCGGCATTCAGCGTGTTTTGATACACTCGTCAGGCAGATCAAAACGCTGAAACCGAGCTGCCTGCCGATGGGAGCCGGAGCGTGCACAAGATGCCGCCGGTGCACATATCCTGACAGGCCGTGCCGCCATCCGGACAAGCTCTGGCCTTCTATGGAAGCTTACGGGCTCCTGGTCAGCGATGTCTGTGTGAAATCAGGGCTCGGCTACAATTACGGCAGCGGGACCATGACGTTCACGTCATGCATACTCATAGACTGATCCGGGATCCGAGTGCGCTATCGGCCTTAGCTTCCGGGCGCGCTATCAATTTGAACGACCGATCTGAACATCGATTTTAGCCGCCAATCGCGCTATCAATTTTGACGGCCGATCGCAGCGGCACACTTTTCTATATATGACCACACTCTGGAAAGTAAGGATGAAGGTATTGTTATGACAGCAAAAGAAATCTTCCTTGAACTTCTCAAAAAAGACGGCAGACCTGAGCGCCAGCTGATGCAGTATGAAGCTCTCTATATGGCTCTCGGAGATCCTATCGGGGGCTATCTGCACATGGGCAGACGTCCGGGCGCAACGATCAAAGACCTGTGGGGCACCATCATCGAGTGGCCTGCCGATGCGCCGGGCTCCATGCCTCACGTAACAGCAGAGAACAAAGTAATCAAAGACATTACCCGCTGGCGCGATTATGTCCATGCGCCAGACATCATTGCCAACTGCAGCGATGAAAAAGTCTGGGCCGACTTCAGAAACCATGTGCGCGAGCGTGCAAAAGATGACCGGCTGGTCGCAGGCTTCATGGCAACAGGCATCTTCGAGCAATGCCATTTTCTCATGCCTTTCCAGGAGGTCCTGACTAATCTCTACGACCACCCTCAGGAAATGCACGAGCTGATCGAATACATCACAGACTTCAGGATGACCTATGTAAAGCACCTCATAGACAACCTGCAGCCGGACGTCATCTTCTCCCACGATGACTGGGGCACCAAAGACGCCCTCTTCATGAGACCGGACACCTGGCGTGAATTCTTCAAAGAGCCATATCGCAGATTTTACGGGTACATCCGCTCAAGAGGCGTCATAGCGATACACCACGCGGATTCATATCTCGTTCCGATCGTAGATGACATGGCCGAGATCGGCATCCAGGTATGGCAGGGAACCCTCCCGGAAAACAACATACCTGCCCTTCAGAAGCAGCTTGACGGCCGCATGGTCCTCATGGGAGGCATCGGCGCCGCGATCGACAGAGAAGATGCCGGCGAGGAAGAAGTCAGAAAATATGTCCACGATGCCCTGCACGAATACTGTCCGGGCGGGCACTACATACCATCGATCACATACGGCCTTGCCGGCACGGTTTACAAGCATGTAGATCCATGGATCGATGACGAGATCAGAAAATACAACGAAGAATACCATCTGCCTCGCTTCACACCGAGGGCCACTGCAGCAGATATAACCGGAGCAGTCCGGCTGGCAGGAAGCCTCGCGGCAGATCCTTCATCTGCGGCAGCCAAAACCACTTCGGGATCCGCACAAACCGCTGATCCAAAAGCTGCGACTGGCGATCCGGCAATCCCTGGCGGCACAGTCCTTGATGATATCTCCGAAGCTCTTCAGGATGGTTCAGTCAGCGATACCGTTTCCGCAGTCAAAGAAGCACTCGATTCAGGCTTTACCGCCCAGGACATCCTCACAGGCGGCCTTGTCCGCGGCATGAACCAGCTCGGCGAGGATTTTTCGCTCGGAGAAGTCTTCGTGCCTGAGATGCTCAGAGCAGCCAACTGCATGTCCTCTGCAATGGAGATCCTCAAGCCTCTTCTGACAAGCGGCACAGAAGGCATTTCAGCCGGAAAGGTCTGCCTTGGGACAGTCAAAGGCGACCTTCATGACATCGGCAAAAACCTCGTTAAGATCATGATGGAGGGAAGCGGCCTTGAAGTCATAGACGTCGGATGCGATGTCAGCGCGGAGGATTTCGTCCAGACCGCTATAGATAATGACTGCGGCCTCATAGCCTGCTCCACTCTTCTCACCACCAGCATGGGCGAGATCGAAAGAGTCGTGCAGGAGAGCGTCCGCCGCGGCATCAGAGACAAAGTCAAGATCCTCATAGGCGGCGCGCCTGTCACTCAGGAATACTGCGATAAGGTAAAAGCAGATGCGTACACTCCTGACGCTGCGGCCGCGGCCCGCGAAGCAGTCCGGCTCCTCTCATAATGCGATGAGCGGAGCCTCATAGTACTCCTGTTTTGAATTAGTTAAGCGTTGAGGACTACTCCTTTGGAGTCCCGGCCGGATTCCGGGTCCCTGGAGTAGTCCACTTTTGATCCAGTCCCATGTACAGGACTACTCCGCTGCTCTCCCGGCCAGATTCCGGATCCCTGGAGTAGTCCTCTTTTGATCCAGCCGGTAATAGCGGTATAAGAAAAACGCGAACAGCTATCCATTTTGCAGAATAGCTATTCGCGTTTTGTCGTTTTTATCACCGCCTCAGATCATTATGCGGCTCTGAATCGTTTGTCACCGCTTCAGGGTATGATGCGGCTGTGGATCACTTCCGCTCTGATGCTGTGGCATGCTTTCGCATTGTCGCGGTGTAGCTCTAATGCGGTGTAGCTCTAATGCGGTGTCGCTCTGATGCGGTATTACTCTGAGACGTATGTCAGCTTTTCTCCGTCTGTATCGATCGTGAGGTGCTGTCCGTCGATGATGGTTCCGCGGATGATGCCTTCAGCGATCTCGGTCTCTACGTGCTTTGACAGGTAACGCTTGATCGGTCTTGCACCGTACTGAGGTTCATATGCCTCGCCTGCGATGAACTCAAGCGCTGCATCTGTCACATCCATGGTGATATCTCTGTCTTCGAGTCTCTCGCGGATCTCACCGAGCTGCAGCTTGATGATTCCCTTGATCTGCTCTCTGGTCAGCGGAGTGAATGTGATGATGTCGTCTATCCTGTTGAGGAACTCAGGTCTGAAGTAGTTTCTGAGCTGTCCTTCGACCTGCGCCTCGATCTCAGGATCGACCGAGCCGTCTTCCTTCATGTTGTCTATGAGGTCCTGGCTTCCTACGTTGGAAGTCATGATAACTATAGTGTTCTTGAAGTCTACAGTCCTGCCCTGGTTGTCTGTGAGCCGTCCGTCATCGAGGAGCTGCAGCAGGATATTGAATACATCCGGATGAGCTTTTTCGATCTCATCGAAGAGGATGACCGAATAAGGCTTACGGCGTACTGCCTCTGTGAGCTGGCCGCCTTCGTCATATCCTACATACCCCGGAGGCGCTCCGACCATCCTGGATACGGAATGCTTCTCCATGTACTCAGACATATCTATACGTATCATGTTCCTCTCGGTATCGAAGAGGGCTTCAGAAAGAGCTTTTGCGAGCTCTGTTTTACCGACTCCTGTAGGTCCGAGGAAAATGAATGATCCGATAGGCCTGTTCTCGTCCTTGAGGCCTGCCCTCGCTCTGAGAATAGCCTCGGAAACAGCCTGGATGCCCTCATCCTGGCCGATGACCCTCTTGTGAAGGATCTCAGGGAGTCTGAGGAGCTTGTCCCTTTCAGTCTCTACCAGCTTGCTTACAGGGATTCCTGTCCAGCCGGAGACGACCTCTGCGATCTCGTCCTCTGTGACCTCCTCCTGGAGCAGCCTTTCCTCTTCAAGAGCATCGGCTCTGGCCTTCTTCTCCTCAAGCTGCTTCTGCAGGCTCGGGAGCACACCGTTTTTGAGTTCAGCGAGCTTCTCAAGATCATACTGCCTCTCAGCATCTTCGATCTCAAGCTTGATGTTCTCGATCTGTTCCTTCAGATTCTTGACGTCGAGGATCTCCTTCTTCTCATTCTCCCACTGAGCTCTCATGCCGGCGCTCTTCTCCTTGAGCTCTGCAAGCTCCTGCTCGAGAGCTGCGAGTCTCTGCTTTGCGCCTTTGTCGTCCTCGTCTTCCTTGCTGAGGCCCTGCTTCTCTATCTCGAGCTGCATGATCTTACGTGAGATCTCGTCGAGCTCGGATGGCATGCTGTCGATCTCGGTCCTGATCCTGGCTGCCGCCTCGTCCATAAGGTCGATAGCCTTATCCGGGAGAAATCTGTCAGTGATATACCTGTCTGAAAGTGTAGCGCATGCGATAAGCGCACTGTCTGTGATACGGACTCCGTGGTGGATCTCGAATTTTTCCTTGAGGCCTCTGAGGATAGAAACAGTGTCTTCAACGGACGGCTGATCTACAAGGACCTTCTGGAATCTTCTCTCGAGAGCGGCATCCTTCTCGATGTACTTTCTGTACTCATCGAGTGTTGTAGCACCGATGCAGTGGAGCTCGCCTCTTGCGAGTTTTGGCTTCAGCAGGTTGCCGGCATCCATTGAACCTTCAGTGCGGCCGGCGCCGACGATGTTGTGGATCTCATCTATGAAAAGAATGATCCTTCCGTCGGATTTTTCGATCTCGTTGAGGACTGCCTTGAGTCTCTCCTCGAATTCACCTCTGAATTTTGCACCTGCGATGAGCGAACCCATGTCAAGTGCATAGATCGTCTTGTCCTTGAGGCCTTCAGGCACATCGCCGTTCAGTATTCTCTGAGCCAGACCTTCGACTACAGCTGTCTTACCAACACCAGGCTCACCGATGAGAACCGGGTTGTTTTTGGTCCTTCTCGACAGGATCTGGATGGCATGTCTGATCTCAGAGTCTCTTCCGATAACCGGGTCGAGCTTTCCGTCGCGGGCCATGTCTACAAGATCCCTGCCGTACTTGGCAAGTGCCTCATAGTTGTCTTCAGGATTCTGGCTGGTCACACGCTGATTGCCCCTTACGCTGTTGAGGGCCTGCAGGAATCTCTCTCTTGTGATCCCGTATTTTGTGAGGATCTTGGCGCTCGGAGTCCCGTTCTCAGCGATCAGTGCCAGGTAGATGTGCTCGACGCTGACATATTCGTCAGTGAACTGCTCTGCAATTTTCTCGGCATTGACAAAAATATTGTTGAACCGCCTTGTACCGTACATGGTATCGGCGCTTCCGCTGACCTTAGGCAGCTTATCGACCTCTGCGCGGACATCTTTTGTCACGGCTTCAGGGTCTACGCCCATGGTCTTGATGAGCTTAGGAATAAGCCCGTCTTTCTGTTCCAGCAGTGCAAGATGGACATGCTCGCCATCGACCATCTGATGGCCCATGGATGTAGCGATGTTCTGGCAGTCCATTACGACCTGCTGTGCATTCTGTGTGTATTTCTCTATATTCATTAAATCTACCCTCCTTTGAAAGGATGAATTTTTAACTGAGTCAGTTGACATGTATATAATAGTACAAGAAAAACCATTTGTAAACAAAAATTTAGCACTCACCTAGGGAGAGTGCTAATAATTGTTGATTTTTTTATTCAATTCCGGAAATTCTCTTCCGCCAGAGTCCCGGACCGTGCTGTGCAGACGATTTGTTACTTATCTTCCTGTCCGCTTTCTTCTGCCGGCGCTTCGTCACGATTCCTGTCAGTGTCCGGGCGAAGTGATTTTGACACACGCCTGAGCATGCGCTCTGTGACATACACTGCGACTGTGCCCACAAGAGCACCTTCATAAAAGCCTACTCCTATTGCAAGGCCGATGCAGGCCGATGCCCACAGGCCGGCAGCAGTCGTCAGGCCGGAGATCCGGTTGCTCCTTGTCACTATGATTGAACCGGCGCCGAGAAAACCAATTCCCGAAACTACCTGTGCTCCTATTCGTGTAGGATCGCCTGCCCCGTACATGAGAAAAGTGAACTGTCCGGTGCTCATTGCAAGCATCGCTCCTATACAGACGAGGATGTGAGTCCTCATGCCTGCCGCAGCGCCGTGAAGATTCCTGTCAGAGCCAATGACTCCCGCGCACAGAAGCGCAAGGATCGTGCGTATCGTAATAGTCAGTATATTCGGTTCAAGAAGCCATGGAAAGCGGTCAACTATCATCCTGTTTCCTCCTCCCGGATATGTTCCTTAATCTTACATCTACAGTTTTCGTCAGTGATAAAGGCTTTTGCCGCAGCTACCTCATGCTGATAAGATCCGGTATAGTCTCCTCGAAATTGACCCCGTACCACGGTTTCTTAGGGTCTTTCATAGTTACTTCGATAGTCCGTGCCGTGTATCTGCAGGCTATCCTCATAGCATCCTGCCAGCTTCTGCCGCGCATGATCTCCCCGACGCATGTGCTTGCGAAGAGATCGCCGGTGCCATGGAACGTAGCGTCGACTTTATCATTCTGATACAGATAATAGTCGCCCGTCTCTCTGTCAAAACCCATGACGCCTGTTTTGCCCGGTTCGAGCGAAACGCCGGTGAGGACATTCACTTTTGCCCCGAGCTGAGCGAGCCTGTCAAGCATTTCCTTTATATATGCCTCATCGTGGTCCTTCTCTTCTCTGTACTCCATGTCTGTCATGAATGAAGCCTCGGTGATGTTCGGCACGATGATGTCCGCTGCTTCGCATAGCTGCACATTCTTTTTGGCATATGCCATGTCAAAAGCCGGATAGAGTCTGCCGTTGTCTGCCATTACAGGATCGATGAATACGAGAGTGTCGCCGCCTCCGAAAATCCGGATTATCTCTTTGACCTGATCGATCTGCTCAGCTGTGCCAAGATAGCCGGTATAGATCGCGTTGAACTTCACGCCCTCTTTCTGCCAGTGCTGCGTGATAGGTTCGATCTGATCTGAGAGGTCCTTGCATGTGAAGCCTTCAAAGATCGAATGTGTCGACAAAAGCGCGGTCGGCAGTATCACTGTCTCCGACCCCAGAGCCGATATCACGGGCAAAGCTATGGTTATCGAACATTTGCCAAGACAGGAAATGTCCTGTATCGTCAGTACTCTTTTCATCAGGTAAATTATCCTTCCTTAGTGCATTTATGCATTCGTGCATTCCGGGAAAAGCTTAGAAAAAATCTTCTTGTCTTCCCGCCGTCAACAGCGGCACGGGACATCCACGCATGCTGCAAGTTCAGTGCCCTGCTGTTTTTGTATTTTAGATGTTTATACGGATTTAATCAAGACCGTCGCTTATTGCAGATAGTGTCAACGTTCTAATGTGTTCCAGGCTTCGCAGTGTCAGATTTCTAATGTGTCGGACTCCTCCCACACTTCGTGCGGGCCCCTCCTCATAACAGGTTCGCTGCTGACGCAGGTAAGGGTCTTCCGTGTCGCGGCGTCAAGGGCTGCCCGGCCGCTGGCCAGCGTACTGTCCCTTGACTCTGCTCCCGCTCCCTTCGCCTACCGGGATGTAATGCCGCACAGCGAGGCAGATCGCGTAACGCCGCAGAGCGAGGCGGATCTCGCGAATCTTGTATCTGAAGTGCCGGTGTTCTCTCTGTGTCAATATTCTATCTGGATTCCTATCGAGATTCGCCTCTTGCGCACGGATAATCTTGTAGATATGGTTCCCGCCCCTCTTGATTTTCAATATTTAGTCCAATTCGCATTGACAGGTTGGATCGTCAGGCGCCTCGGAAACAACAATTTTACCTGTTTTGCCCGTTTTTCGGGAAAATGCATTGACCACACATCATCCATCGATCAGATCTACAACATTGGTAT
>CADABZ010000030.1 GCA_902786355.1 uncultured Eubacteriales bacterium | reverse complement strand
GAAGGGCGACCTTCACGCAAGAAGACAGGTACTCGAGTACGTATTCGATGAGGACGTTGTTACAAAGCTCTTCGACGAGATCGCACCTAAGTATCAGGACAGAAACGGCGGATATACAAGAACTCTCAAGCTTGGACCTAGAAGAGGTGACAATGCTGAGGTAGTATATCTGGAGCTCGTATAGTCAGTAATTACTATATTGAAATAAAAGACTGCCGTACTTGAATAAAGCACGGCAGTTTTTGTGTGCCTTACTGGCTTGCCGGCAGTGAGTATGATATCATAGTACAGATTATTGACCGGCCATCAGGTTATGCCGGTCAAATATTCATTTTTCATGAGTGTATTGGTGCAGGAGAACACAAAATGCCAATTAAAGTACCTAATGATCTGCCGGCTATAGATACTCTGACCGAAGAGAATGTATTCGTCATGACTGATACGAGGGCCATGACTCAGGACATGCGCCCTCTGAGAATACTTCTCCTCAATCTTATGCCGACCAAGATAGAAACCGAGACGCAGCTGACAAGACTGCTCGGAAATACTCCGCTTCAGATAGAGCTTGAGCTGCTGCAGACAGCTACGCACAAGGCTACGAACACATCTGAAGAGCACATGATAGCCTTCTACAAAACATTCGACGAAGTACGTGACCACAACTACGACGGAATGGTCATCACAGGTGCACCTGTTGAGATGATGGAGTTCGAGGAAGTCGACTACTGGGACGAGCTGTGCGAGATCATGGAGTGGTCAAGGACACACGTCCACAGCACTTTTCACATATGCTGGGGCGCTCAGGCCGCTCTCTACTATCACTACGGGATACAGAAACACATTCTCCCGGAAAAGCTTTCAGGTGTCTTCAGACATCATCTCGACTATACAAAGGGTATGCTTTTCCGCGGCTTTGATGATGAATTCTATGTGCCGCATTCGAGAAATACTACTGTCCTGCGTGAGGATATAGAGAATATCCCGGAGCTCAAGATCCTGGCCAGCTCAGACGAAGCAGGTGTCTTCTGCGTCAAGACCGAGAATGACAGACAGATTTTCGTCTTCGGCCATTCAGAATATGATGGAGACACCCTTCTCAAGGAATACAGAAGAGATGTTGAAGCCGGGATCAGCCCTAAGGTGCCGGTGAACTATTTTCCGGATGACGATGACACAAGAGAGCCGCTGGTCACATGGCGCTCATGTGCCAACCTTATATACTCTAACTGGCTCAACTATTTCGTATACCAGTCGACTCCATATGACATCAGGCTGATCTCCAATGAAGATCTCGCGCCTGTACTCAGAAACAGATCCGACATGACAGTGTGCAAATTCGGAGGCACATCACTTGCTGATGCAGCCATGTACAGAAATGTCGCCGATATCATAGGGCGTGATCCGGCAAGGAAGGTGATCGTAGTCTCTGCGCCGGGCAAAAGATCGTCCGGCGTCATAACCGCAGACGTCCCTTATGAGAGAGACAAAGACGCTCGAAGGAACATCACCGATCTTCTTATAGAGGTAGGCAATGACCAGGGGCTGTACGACAAAAACCTTGAAGTGATCAAACAGCGTTTCAGTGGGATCATCTCAGAGCTTGGCGTCGATATAGATATAGATGAAGAAATGCGGATAATCCGTGAGAAATCCTCACGGATGAAAGCCGGAAGCAGACAGAGAGTCGCTTATCTGGCAAGCAGGGGAGAATACCTGTCAGCAAGGATCCTTGCCGCTTATACAGGCTATGACTTTGTAGACGCAGCGGATATAATCCGGTTCGATACGGACGGAGAGTTTGCAAGAGCTGAGACCAGAGGCATGATATCCGCAGAGCTCCGCCATCATGAGAAGGCCGTGATCCCGGGATTCTACGGTTCGGATGAAGAAGGCAAGATATATACTTTTGACCGCGGCGGCACGGATATAACCGGAGCGCTGGTCGCTGAGGCAGTCAAGGCAGATATGTATGAGAACTGGACAGATGTTACAGGCCTGCTGATGGCAGACCCTAAGATAGTCAGGGATCCGCTGACTGTACCGGTTCTGGTATACAGAGAGCTTAGAGAACTCGCTCTGAGAGGATCGGAGGTCCTGCATGAAGACGCAGTGCTTCCTGTACGCAGGCTCGGCATACCGATCAATATCCGAAACACCAGAGATCCGGAGAAACCAGGCACGCTCATCGTGCAGAATGCGGATTTCTACGAATCGCCTATAATGATCTCAGGAATATCCGGAAGGACAGGATATGCATCGATACTTATCGAGAAGGCCGGCCTTGGCAAGGACCACGGTATAATGTCCAGGATCGACAGAGTGATCTCAGATCACGGAATAACGATCACAGGGCAGCAGGTCGGTATCGATTCTGTAGCGCTGATCGTAGAGGCTGATGCGATAAGGGACAGCAGGGATGAGATCATAAGAGAGCTTAGAGAGGTCACGGGTGCTGATGATGTGGATATATCCGCAGGACTTGCCATTATATCCGTTGTCGGAAGGAATATAACAGGCACTGTATCCGTAGCAGTGAAGATCTTTGAGGCGCTGTCGGGCGAGCATGTCAATATCAGGTTCGTGGACCATGCTCCGGACAGGATCAGCGTTCAGGTAGGTGTGAGCGAGAATGATTACCGGAGGGCTGTAAGAGCTATCTACAAGGTGTTCACAAACCTTCCTGCATGATCACACACGGCCGCCGGACAGAAGGCCGTACTAAGGCCGTACTATGGAAACAATAAAAAAGCAGCTGCATGAAAGACTCCTGCGAGCAGTCTTAAAGCAGCTGCTTTTGTATTATCTGTAAGCTGATGAAGCCTGATTATTCTGAATCGCGGCTTGACATATTGAGAAGCACCCACATTACGAGGGCAGCAACCGAGAATCCTATGATGGCGTAGAAGTTCGTATTATAGCTTCCGCCGGCAGATTCGAGGAGGGCCGATGAGATCATTGGCCCGATAGTTGCAGCCGGGATAAGGCTGAAATTAGCTATACTGAAGTTGGTCGGGAAGTTGGCCGGACCAAAGGCTTTGTTGATGTAAGCAGAGGTGATGGTCGGGCAGCCGCCGTATGCAAGTCCAACGAAGATCAGGCCTATCAGGATGAAGGCATACTTGCCGTTCAGGCCTCCGAGAGTCAGGAACAGTCCTGCAGCGAGCATGAATGCATTGTTGACTATAGTAGCAGTCCTGCGTCCGAATCTGTCGAAGTTGTTTCCTGCAATGATCCTGCCTGCTCCGTTGAAGAGTGATACGATCATTCCGAGGACTGCTGTGCCACCGAATGCTACAGAGATATTGGCAGCGCTGTTGATGACAAGAAGACCTGCGGAGTTGAGGAGTATAGCCCATACTGTAAAGAACCAGAATCTTGCAGTCTTAAGCATCTCTCCTGCAGAGTAGTTAACAGAAGGAGCAGATTTCTTCGCATCAGAGCCACCTGCAGCAGATGCAAGCGACGCGAGAGCAACACTGTCCTCAGCTGAAGGAGCTTTGATTATAAAGGCTGCCAGAACGCAGATGACTGCGATTACAATGCCGAGGATCCTGAATACAGGGAGAATACCCATCGAACCTATCATTGAGTTGACGACTGAACCGAGAACCAGACCGCCGAGTCCGAATCCCATCAGCATGATTCCTGAAGCAAGACCGACCTTGTCAGGGAACCATTTATTGAGTGTTCCGATAACCGTATTGTATGCAACACCTACGCCGCCGCCGCCGAATACTCCGTAGAAGATATAGAGTATGACCAGGCTGGAGGACGGATTCGAAGGTTTTACCATGGATACCGCGAAGAAGCCGACGAAAAGCATTAATGCTGATATGAGGAATCTGATCCTTACACTGCACTTTTTGCTCATCAGACCTCCGGCGAATCCGCCGAGGCAGAAGAATATCATCGAGATCGTAAATGTCAGAGACATCTGTGAGATCGACCAGTCAGGAAAGATCTCGCTCAGAGGTGTTCTGAAAATCGACCATGCATAGATCAGACCGAGGAAAAGAAGTGTCAAAGTTGCAGTTGCAAGGTACAGCCATCTCTTATTAGTGTTCATATATACTCCATTTCGTAAAAAAATAAGGAACACAGAATCTACAGCAGCAAGCATGTGATTCGTATTCCCGATAACTTGATTATTCCCGGAAAACGCCGGCTCTGCCGGATTCCTCGAGTATTCTATCACAGAATATATGTGATGTAAATCATTTCTGATAAGCAGAAAAAGACAATTTCATAACCCTGACAGCAATATCTTGAGCGCGAACATCTGATATGTTATAATGATGCGTGCCGGCGGGCGGCCTGCAGTGCGCGGGGGCCCTGCGCAACAGGACACCGTGAACCATGTCAGGGCCGAGAGGCAGCAGCATTAAACGGCCCGTGCTGTGTGCCGCAGACAAGCCTCTGCGTACTGCAGACCGCCTGACGGCGATTTTTTTATAGAAACAACTTTGATCAGAGGAGCAACTATGCAGCTGGCACTTTACAGAGCCGAAAGGCCGGAAGTCTTCGAAGATATAATAGGACAGAGGCATATCGTACGGATCCTTCAGAATCAGATCAGGACAGGTACGGTCAGCCAGGCATATCTGTTTTCGGGAACACACGGAACAGGCAAGACCAGTACCGCGAGGATCCTTGCCAAGGCTGTCAACTGCATGGAGGGAGAGCCCGGAACACCGGGAGCTGATCTCGGAGAGGGCAGGACTATACCTTGCGGACACTGTGCGAACTGTGAAGCTATAAGGGAAGGCCGATTTGTCGACGTGATCGAGCTCGATGCTGCATCTAACAATGGAGTAGACGATCTCAGATCGATCATCGATATGGTCAAATATCCGCCTACAACAGGCAGATATAAGGTATATATTATCGACGAAGTCCATATGCTGAGCCAGGCTGCAGAGAATGCATTCCTCAAGACTCTCGAAGAACCGCCTGCGCATGCGATCTTCATACTCGCGACTACAGACCCGCAGAAGGTCCGTTCGACTATACGATCAAGATGCATGCAGCTCAATTTCCGCAGAGTATCCGAAGAGGAACTCGTTTCCGGCATGGAGAGGATCTGTGCAAAACGCGGGATCACTGCGACCAGAGACGCACTTGTCACTATTGCATCAAGAGCTGACGGATCGGTCAGAGATGCTCTCAGCATACTTGAGCAGTGCATAGCGGCAGGGGATACAGAGCTTGACCGGAGCCTTGTTCTTGAATATACAGGGGCGGCAGGAGAGGACTTCTTCCTGGCACTTACAGGCGCTGTGGCGGCAGGAGATGCAGGCAAAGCTCTTATATATATCGATGAGATCATCAGGAGAGGCAAGGATGCCAAGCAGATACTCAAAGACTGGCTTGGTCACTACCGCAACCTGATGATAGTAAAATATGTAGCCCGGCCAGGACGCATACTCGGGTCTTCAGCAGAGAATATCGCAAGACTCAAGGCGCTTGCAGACAGGATCGATCTGGCATCTATAGAGAATGCCATAAGGCTCATCTCAGAATACATCAACGCAGGAAGATATTCTGACAGTCCGAGAATACTGCTTGAGACTGCAGCTGTCAGGCTGTCTGGCGGAACGGGAAGTCTGCAGACAGTCGGCTATGCGGCACCGAATGCAGCAAGGACGGCAGCCCCTCAGACTGGGAACTCTTCTTCCCGTCAGCAGGAGAGTGCGGCTGCTTCAGTGACTGCAGGCAGAGAACAGAAACCAGTACCTTCGCAGACTGAGGCAGAAGAAGAACCGCCTGAGATGATCGCGCCTATGCCGCGTGAGCAGGCAGGCAGTCCGGATTCGATGTGGAATACAGTAGTCGATACCATCGCGAGGAACGACAGAAGTTTTCTCAGCCTGGTAGGGAGACACTCGCGGGGCACTGAGTTTGACGCAGGAGAGCTGACAGTTACGGTCAGGCCCGGCAAGATGAGACTGGCTGAAGATAAGATGGGAGACATCACAAGAGCAGTCAAAAGCATCTACGGAGCAGATGTGTTCGTAACGCTCAGGGCAGGCGACCCGTCTGAGACCAGAGCGGCAGCAAGAACAGATGCTGCTTCGGAGGAGGAGACTGCTAAGATCATCGAAGGTGATGTCAATATATCAGAAGTTGCAGAGGATATAGAGAATCTGTTCGGGATCAGACCTGAGATCACTGGATGATGGCTGATTCCGGATGAAGCATCAATTAATAATTACAAGGAGAGATCATTATCATGGGCAAAGGAATGAGAGCAGGCAAAAAGCCTAAGACAAGACAGGGCGGCGGAGATATGCAGAAGCAGCTGCGTCAGCTGCAGGCAATGCAGGCTGAAATGGAGCAGACACAGGCAGAACTCGCTGAGAGAGAGATCACCACTACTGCAGGCGGCGGTGCTATCGAAGTAACTGTCAACGGCAACAAAGAGATCACAAAGCTTGTCATCGACAAGGATGTCGTTGATCCTGATGACGTTGAAATGCTGCAGGATCTCGTCATGGCAGCAGTTAATGAAGCTATGAGACAGATGGAAGAGCTCGTTGAGTCCGAGATGAACAAGATCACCGGAGGATTCGGCGGCATGGGTATACCGGGACTGTAGACCGGCCGGTCACGAGATGAAGCAGTATCCGAGAGCATTAAACAGACTGATAAATGAACTAAGCAAGCTTCCGGGCATAGGCGGTAAGACAGCCCAGAGGCTCGCTTTTCATATCCTGAGTCTTTCTGACAAAGAGGCTGAGGCGCTCGCTGAAGCCATCGTCGGTGCCAAGAGAGGACTGAGGTACTGCAGCATATGCGGTAACCTTACAGACCAGGACACATGCCTGATCTGCTCGGATGCTTCCAGGGACAGGTCCGTTATATGCGTGGTCGAGACACCTCAGGACGTCATGGCGATGGAGAGGATAAGAGAGTATAAGGGTCTGTACCATGTGCTGCATGGAGCCATATCTCCTGCAGAGGGGATCGGCCCTAACGATATCAATCTCAGATCACTCATCACCCGTCTTCAGGGTGACAGCGAGGTGAAGGAGATCATTATTGCGACCAACCCTAACATAGAAGGTGAGGCGACAGCGATGTACATCTCAAGACTTCTCAAACCGGCAGGGATCAAAGTGACAAGGATAGCACACGGTATTCCTGTAGGCGGAGATCTCGAATATGCGGATGAAGTGACGCTGCTCAAAGCCGTCGAAGGACGCCGCGAGATCTGAAGATATAATGCATAAGCAATCAATAAAGGCTTCCGGATTGATTCCGGAAGCCTTTTGTGTTGACATGATCTGTCTGTCTTCAGTTTTAGAATATACCGAATGCTCCGAGAAGCAGGATCGTCAGGAGCAGCGGCGCAATGTATTTTACCATCACTACGTAGAGGTTCTTACGTGTAAAATGCTCGCCGTTTCTTGTGATCTCAGCGATGATCACTTCAGGCTTGAGGATCCAGCCAACAAGGATGCATGTGCTTATAGCTACTACAGGCATGAGGATGTAGTTGCTTATGTAGTCGAAGATATCGAGTATCTGTGCTGTGACTCCGTTCGGGAGGGTCGCTTCAAAGTAGAAGACATTGTATCCGAGGCAGACGATGATCCCGAGGACGAGGGCTGCAATGCCTTCGATCACAACGGCCTTATGTCTGCTCCAGCCGAATCTGTCAATGAGTCCGGATACGATAGCTTCCATTACTGACACAGCGCTGGTAAGAGCAGCAAAGAGTACCATCAGGAAGAATACGGCTCCGACTAAAACACCGACGCTGCCCATCTTGGCAAATACCTTAGGAAGGGCAATGAACATGAGTCCCGGCCCTGAATTCTGCATGCCTTCCATACCGAGGAATGCGAATACTGCAGGTATGATCATAACGCCTGCAAGGAAGGCTACCAGTGTGTCGAAGAATTCGATCTGGTTTACTGACTTGACGAGGTTGCTCTCCCTGCTGAAATATGAACCGTATGTTACCATTATGCCCATGGCGACACTGATACTGTAGAACAGCTGTCCCATTGCGTCTACTACTATATAGAAGAAAGTCTTGAAGCTCATCCCGGAGAAGTTAGGGATGACATAGACAGCAAATCCTTCAAGTCCTGTGCGTCCGCCTTCGCCCTCGATAGTCAGCGAGAAGATCGAGATGCCGACTACAAGGAAAAGAAGTATCGGCATGAGCACACGGGAAACACTCTCGATGCCTTTTTCAACACCGTTGAATACAACGAATGCTGTGGCAGCAAGGAAGATCACATCGAATACGATCGGCGATACATATGAAGTGATGAAGCCTGTAAAATATCCGTCGCCTGCAGCAGCTGCAGCGTCACCTGTTATGAACGAGGTGAAATACTTGAGTACCCATCCGCCTATAAGACAGTAATAAGGGAGGATGATGAACGGGATAATGCTTGCAAAAACACCGACCCAGCTAAATGGCTTGTACAGCGCTCCGTATGCGGTATATGCGCTCTGTCTGGTCTTTCTTCCGATAGCTACCTCAGAGATGAGGAGTGTAAAACCGAATGTAAGGGCCAGGATGATATACACAAGAAGGAAGACTCCGCCGCCGTCTTTTGCGGCCAGATAAGGGAATCTCCAGATGTTTCCAAGTCCTACAGCACTTGCTGCAGATGCGATAACGAACCCGAATGAGCTCGAAAAAGTATTGCGTTTGCTTTCCATATAATTACTGAACCTTTCATGAGATAAAAAAATGTGCTGCCGCACAATTACTATTTATACTACAAAAAACAAACAAATACAATTTCTTTGTGTGTCCAAATAAGAAACAGTACAGATCAGTTCCGGATTTCACTGATTGCCTGCAGGGATATACAGATATATAATTAGCAGACAAGGAGATGGCCGCATCACATCCCGGACTAGAGAAATACAATTATGGAATGCGGCCGCATACAACAGATATGAAGACCAGACTGACGTTCAGGGAAACTGTCGTTGTGGCCAGCACATTGTTCGGGATGTTTTTCGGAGCTGGAAATCTCATATTTCCTGTGCATCTCGGGCAGCTTGCGGGCAGCAATTCATGGCCGGCTATCATCGGCTTTATAATAACCGCTGTAAGCATTCCTATACTGGCTGTAGCTGCTATAGGAAATACGCACAGCGATGACCTTCTGAAACTGAGCAGCAAGATCTCCGGATGGTTCGGCGTGCTGTTCACCTCGATCCTGTATCTTACGATAGGACCGTTTTTCGCGATACCAAGATGTGCGACGGTCTCTTTTACGACAGGTATCGAGCCAATGATCAGTGAGTCGTCATTTCGCATCGCTCAGTTTTTGTTTACCCTGGTATTCTTTGCTGTCGTGCTGTTTTTCTCTCTGAGGCCGGGCGGGATAACGATCTGGATAGGAAAGATAATCAATCCGCTGTTCCTGCTCTTTCTGGGAGTGCTTGTTTTTGCAGCCATGTCTGACCCGGGAGCTCCGGTCTCTGCCGCACAGCCGACGGAGGCATACAGAAGCGGAGCATTTTTCAACGGCTTCATTGAAGGCTACGGGACAATGGATGCCATCGCAGGGCTTGCGTTCGGCATAGTCATTATAAGTGTAGTAAGGGATATGGGACTGACCAGTGATGACGATGTCGCCAGAGAGACTGTCAGAGCCGGCATATTCACTGCCGTCCTGATGAGTGTGATCTATATCCTGACCATACTGATGGGTGCTCAGTCAAGAGGGCTCTTCGATGTCTCGGACAATGGAGGCATCGCACTTACCCAGATCTCAGGGCATTATCTCGGCAGACCCGGCATGCTGGTGCTTGCAGTAACTATATCGTTCGCGTGCCTCAAGACTGCTATTGGTCTTGTCACAAGCTGCTCTGAAATGTTTCATAACATGTTCCCAGGCAGCCTTTCATACAGGGGATGGACGATCGCTTTTACGGCTTTCTCGTTTGCCATATCAAACGTTGGACTTACAGCAATCATTGAATATGCAGTACCGGTACTGATGCTGCTCTATCCGATGGTTACAGTGCTGGTACTGACAGCACTGCTGGAAAAGCACTTCGGAAGAAGCGTCCATGTCTATCGCGGCGCGATGATCGGAGCATTCATCCCTGCGGTCTTTGACTTCTGCAAGACTCTGCCTGAAGGGATACAGACTGCACTCGGAATACCTGCAATGACAGAGCTTGGAGCGAAGATATTCCCGCTGTTTGACGCAGGACTCGGATGGGTGGTTCCGGCTATGATAGGATGCATCGCAGGACTGATAATGGCGCGCAGACACGCAGCAAATTAATGGGATTGGAGGATATAGTATGTCAATTGAAGTAGCAAGAGAGTATCTGAGCAGAAAGGGCTGCGCAGACAGGATCATGGAGTTCGATGTATCAAGCGCGACTGTCGATCTGGCTGCAGCTGCAGTGGGAGTAGAGCCGGCGCGCATATGCAAGACACTGAGCTTCAAGCTCAAAGACGGGAGCGGTGTTCTGATACAGGTAGCCGGTGATGCCAGAGTCGACAACAAGAAGTACAAGGCCTTCTTCGGAGAGAAAGCCAGAATGCTCTCCCCTGAGGAAGTGCCGGAATACACCAATCATGAGATAGGCGGTGTATGTGCTTTCGGAGTGACCCGTGATGATGTGAAGATATACTGCGATGAATCCATGAAACGGTTCAAATCAGTCTTCCCTGCATGCGGATCATCGAATTCGGCGGCAGAATTCACGCCGGATGAACTCTTTGAAGTGTCTGAAGCGCTCGAATGGATCGATGTGGTAAAGCTGCCTGAATAGAGATCCGTACATCAGGTCTTCTTATCTTAAAGAGAGAATATACAAGCGGCCATGCGGCCGCTTTTTCAGTGGGATCTGAGCGGTAACTCAGGCGTGCGCCGTATGCATAAGTGTTCGAAAAAGAATTCATTATATAGCTTGACCCATAGGGGGATATTTGGTACTATTGCTTTGTCGATTTATCGCTTTAGCACACTAAAGCAAAGGACGGTCGGCACAGACTTTTTTCGAAGACTGATAATCAAAGCAGCTGCTCAGGACAGGCAGCAGGAAAGGATAAAGATATGAAGAAGAAATTTACAGTACTGGCGCTTGCCTTCGCAATGGTATTCACAATGCTGGCATTCACAGCATGCGGCGGTAAGGACAGCGCAGACAGTGGTGAAGGTGATGCAGCTGCAGCTGAAACTTACGGTGAAGGATTTGAGTTCAAACACGGCTATGATAAGGATTTCCCTCCTTACTCATATATCGGAGATGACGGTGAGACAACCGGCTTCGACGTAGAGCTTGCTCAGGCTGTATGCGAATACTATGGCTGGGAGTATGTAGGAGTTCCTATCAACTGGGATGCCAAGGATGCTGAACTCGAATCAGGCAGCATAGACTGCATCTGGTCCGGTTTCACCAAGAGCCCTGACAGAGAGCCTAAGTTCGCATGGAGTGAGCCATACTCGATCAACCAGATCAAGATCATGGTTCTCGAAGGATCTGACATCAAGACTAAGGAAGACCTCGCAGGCAAGAAGGTCGGAGTACAGGGCAGCACTTCAGCTCAGGAAATGATGGAGACTCCTGAAGCAGAGGGCGGATGCCAGGAACTCGCTGCTACATTTGACGGCGGCGCACCGATGACATTCGATACATATACAATCGCAGTCAACGAGCTCAAGGCTGGAACTATCGATGCCATAGCTATCGATGTTACTACAGGCGACTACCAGATGAGCAAGGTCGAAGGACTTGCATATCTCGATGAAGATATCTGTGAAGAGATCTATGCTATCGGATTCCGCACAGGCGATACCGAACTCCGAGACAAGGTCAACGAAGCTCTCAAGGCTCTCGCAGAGAACGGCAAGATGGACGAGATCGGCAAGAAATACGAAGAGATCTATGAGAATCTCTCAATGATCAATCAGTAACGCAAGGACAGGATCAGTCATCGCATAAGAGATGACAAGTCAATAATGATCTGACGTGCCGGCGGGGCGTAATGTCCCGCCGGTCTGAATGTACAGGTGGTGTTCAATGACTTTTTCAACAATGCTTTCAACCATGGCGGATGGAATGGGGAAGACCCTGATGATCTTCTTCTTCACGCTTATAGGTTCTCTGCCTCTCGGCATGATCGTGGCTCTGCTCAGAAAATCCAGATTCAAGATCGTCCGCAATATTATCAGTGTATATATTTCGATCATGAGAGGCACTCCACTGATGCTTCAGCTTCTCGCATGGTACTTCGGCCCGTTCTATCTGTTCGGGTGGAATATAGGCCACTGGCGTTTCCCGGCCCTGATCATAGGATTTGTGGCCAACTATGCCGCATACTTCGCAGAGATCTACCGCGGAGGCATTGAGTCGATACCTGCAGGCCAGTACGAAGCTGCAGAGGTGCTCGGTTATACGAAGACTCAGACTTTTATGCGTATCATCCTGCCTCAGGTCATCAAGATCATCATGCCGTCGGTGACTAATGAGGTCATCACCCTGGTCAAGGATACATCTCTTGCATTCACACTTGCTTATGCAGAGGTGTTCTCACTTGCCAAGCAGATATCTGCTTCTCAGTCATCGTTCATGCCGTTCCTGATAGCAGGCGTATTCTACTTCGTTGCTAACTACGTAGTAGAGTTCATCATGACCAGGATCGAGAAATCCATGGATTACTACAAGTAGGAGGTGCGGCAATGATCTTAGAGATGAATAATATCGAGAAACACTTCGGTGAACTTGAAGTACTGAAGGATATAAGCTTTAATGTCGACAGCGGCGAGGTCGTCAGTATCATAGGTCCGTCCGGTTCAGGAAAGTCTACTCTTCTCAGATGTGCGACATTCCTTGAGACTATAGACGGCGGCGAGATCATCTACATGGGTGAAAAAGCTGCTCATACTGATGAAAGCGGCAATGCTGTCTACGTATCGCCGCAGGAGATGCGCAAATTCAGAGGCTACTGCGGACTTGTATTCCAGCAGTTCAATCTCTTCCCGCACTACAGCATCCTCAAGAACATCACAGATGCTCCGATGATCGTCCAGGGACGAAGCAAAGAGGAAGCCGAGGAGACAGCTATGGAGCTGCTCGGCAAGATGGGAATAGCAGACAAAGCGAATGCTTATCCGTATCAGCTGTCAGGCGGACAGCAGCAGAGAGTCGCTATCGCAAGAGCCCTGGCAATGAAGCCTGAGATACTCTTCTTCGACGAGCCGACTTCAGCCCTCGACCCGGAGCTGACAGGTGAAGTCCTCAAGGTAATCCGCCAGCTGGCAGATGAGAAGATGACGATGGTCGTTGTAACACATGAGATGCCATTTGCCAAGGCAGTCAGCAACCGCGTGCTCTTCATGGACGGCGGACTGATCGTCGAGCAGGGAGACCCGATAAAAGTATTCGAAGATCCGCAGGAAGAGAGGACAAAACAGTTCCTTCGCGTATTCGAAAGATAATAACAGGCAAGCGTACCGCTGCAGGTGCGCTTGTTTTTTTTGTGCCCATAATATTCTCTTTGATAATGGTCGGCAGTATGCATCAAGCAAATTGACAGTATTTGCAGTAAATGGTAGAATTTATCAGTTCGGGACAGCAGAGTCACAGGACCGCTGTTCACGTAAGGCATTGGTATAGAAGGGTTCAAAGTTATCACTTATGAAAAAGGATTACAGATTTGTATTGAAGCAGTATGCCGGGGCAGACCTCGACTCTCTGACAGAAGAAGAATACAGAGAGCTCAAGGATGCCGAGATGGCAGATATGCAGAGCTTTGTAGATGCTATCACTGAGAGTAAGGTGCCGGAGGTAATGTACAGGATCGGAAGAGCTGTACCTGACCTCAAATACCTTCTCGAATCCAGCGCAGACATCTGGGGAAGCAAGGTGCTTTATCACCAGATCATGCCGGGTGAGAAAGAATATACGGAATTTACATATAATGAAGTCCGCAGAGATGTCAGAGGACTCGGCACATCTCTTATGGGACTGGGCCTCAAGGGTGCTCATATCGGCATCATAGGTGCGAACTGCTATGAATGGGCTGAATCATATTTTGCCATTACAGGCGGCACGGGAGTTGTAGTTCCTCTTGACAAGGAGCTGTCTCCGGAAGAGCTGGAGAATCTCTGTCTGATGGGCGATATAGATGCTGTCATATGCTGCCAGAGCAAGTACTATGAGATATTCAGGAGCATCAAGGCTTCCGGAAAGACAGGTCTGAAGGTCGTTATAGGCGTCAATATGGATGAACATGAAGACGCAGACAACGGACTTTATTCATGGAACATCCTCAGAGCTGAGGGCATAGCCAGAGCAGAAGCCGGCGACAGATCTTTTACCGATGCAAGAGTCAGAGCTTCAGACATGGTATCGATCCTGTTCACTTCAGGAACTACAGGCGTCAGCAAGGGAGTAATGCTTTCACACAGGAATCTCTGCTCGGATATCCTGATAGCACAGACTTACCTCGAAGTATGCCCGGAGGATATATTCTTCAGCGTGCTTCCGATCCATCATACATATGAGTGCACCTGCACGATGCTTGAGGGATGCTTCATGGGAGCGTCAATGGCATTCTGCAGAGGACTCAAGTACATAACCAAGGATATGCAGGCAGTCAGGCCTACATTCCTTCTGGCTGTACCTCTCATATATGAGAAGTTCTACAATACGATCCAGAAGACCCTCAAGAAACAGGGCAAACAGAGACTGGTCAACACTATCCTCGCGATCAACAATGTCACCAGCAGGGTCGGCATCAACATCGCGAAGCCTGTGGCCGATAAGATCATGGGACAGTTCGGCGGGCGCATCGATATGTTCATCGCCGGCGGAGCCAGAGTCGATCCTAAGGTCCTTGCATTCTTCCGCAGCATGGGCATTCCTTGTCTGCAGGGCTACGGCCTGACAGAGACTTCGCCTATGGTAGCGCTCAATCCTGACCAGTGGAAATACATGAGAAACGATTCAGCCGGCAAACTCTTCCAGTTCACAGACTGCAAGATCGTGAACAAGGATGAAGACGGAAACGGCGAGATCTGCTTCAGAGGCCCTCAGGTAATGCTGGGCTACTATAAGAATCCTGAAGCCACAGCAGCTTGCATGGAGGATGGCTGGTTCCACACAGGAGATATCGGTCACCTGGATGCTGACAACTACATATATATAACAGGCAGAAGCAAGAACGTTATCATCGCAGCCAATGGCAAGAATGTATTCCCGGAGGAGCTCGAAGAGAAGATCGCAAGAAGCCCTTATATAGAGGAATGCATGGTCTGGGCAGATGAAAAGAACGAAGACAGGATGCTGAGGGGCATATATGTCACACTCAGACCGGATATGGAAAACGTCAGAGATGCTATCGGAGAACAGGCTGAAGACGACAGCGCAGTTCTGGCGCTTATCAGCAGTGAGATAGACAGGCTCAATGCACAGTGGCCTGACTGGAAAAGAGTTAAGCACATAGTGCTCAAGAAGGGCGAGTTCAACAAGACGACCGGTATGAAGATCAGAAGGTTCGTCGAAGAGAACAAGCTTGGTGACTGATAAGAGCTGCCGGAAAGCGTGTTTTCGGGGAGAGGAGAATATATGAAGAAAAGACCCGGACTGAATATCGATCACGAGAAACTCCGCGAGAACATGAAGACAGTCATCTCCTGGTGTGATGAGGCAGGCATCGATGTAGCAGGGGTATTCAAGATAACCGGAGGACTTGCAAGCGCCGCTCTCGATTATGAGGCGTGCGGGGCAAAATGGATTGCATCCTCAAGACTCGAGCAGCTTGCAAGGGCTAAGGCGGCAGGCGTCAGTATACCGATGCTGATGATAAGAGTGCCGATGCTCTCTGAACTTGATGAGATGGTCAAGGTGTGTGAATACAGTCTGCAGAGTGAGTTTACTACTCTTAAGGCACTCGATGAAGCAGCCATCAGAGCAGGAAAGATCCACAACGTCATACTCATGGCAGATCTGGGAGATCTCAGAGAAGGCTTCTGGGAGCTTGAGGAGCTGACAGAAGTAGCGAAATACACTGAAGAAGTCCTCACCGGACTGCATCTGGCGGGTATAGGAACCAACCTCGGCTGCTATGGATCAGTGATCCCTACCGAGGCTAAGATGAAGCAGCTGGCTGAATATGCAGAGGCTGTAGAGGCTGCGATAGGCAGACCTCTCGAGATAGTTTCCGGCGGGGCGACCTCGAGCCTCATGCCGGTATTTGACGGCAAAATGCCGGCGAAGATCAACATGCTCAGGATAGGCGGAGCAGCTTTTACCGGGGCACTTGAAGAGACCTGCAGGATATACGGACGCAAAGAACTGAAGCAGCTTCACGACGATGCGATCACACTTGATGCAGAAGTCATCGAGGTAAGGACGAAACCGACTCATCCGGTCGGGGAGCTCGGTGTCAATGCCTTCGGCAAGAAGGCCAGATACGTAGACCGCGGCGACCGCACAAGAGCACTCCTCGCTATCGGCGGAGCAGACTTCGGTGATCCCGATGATATTTTGCCGCAGCTTCCGGGCGCTGAAGTGCTTGGATGCTCGGGAGACCACACGATCCTGGATATAGAGGACTGTGAGGAGAACCTGAAGGTCGGTGATGTCGTCAGGTTCAAGCTGCATTACTCGGCGATCCTGCATCTGTCATCGAGCGAAAATGTTACAAAATATGAGACAGGCGAGATTGGCTGTCTCTTATAGATAATAAGATAATACTATTCAACATAATACACAGAGATCAAATCTCGACTGAAAGGAAGAAAAATGGCACCTAACAACATCCATGAAATGACCAGAGAAGGTTATGACAATCTCAATGCTGAGTTAGAACACCTTATAACTGTCCAGCGTAAAGAGAATGCTCAGAGGCTCAAAGAGGCTATCGCTCTCGGAGATATCAGTGAGAACGCTGAATACGATGCAGCTAAGGATGCTCAGGCAGAAACCGAAGAAAGGATCTCCGAGATCGAAGAGATCCTCCGTACTGCAGTTATTGTAGACGAGACTGAAGAAGGCGATGATTCCGTACAGACAGGACGTACTGTCACAGTCAAAGACCTCGTCCTCGGTATCACAGCAACTTACAAGATCGTAGGAACGACCGAAGCAGATCCGCTCAATGGCAAGCTGTCCAATGCATCGCTGGTAGGTGAGCATCTTATCGGCCACAAAGCAGGCGACAAGGTTGAATTCATGGTACCGGACGGCATTGCAAAGTATGAGATACTGGAGGTCAACAGATAATGTCAGAGAATAATGCGAACCAGGTCCAGAATCAGGCAGAAGAAAGAGAACTGACTGAAAAGGAAATAGGCGAACAGAGACAGATCAAGAGAAAGAAACTCGAAGAGCTTCGCGCGATGGGAAGAGATCCGTATCTCGAAGAGACTTTTGATGTATCTGCACACTCCGGAGACATCAAGGACAACTTCGATGCTATGGAAGATCAGGAAGTCAGAGTAGCTGGCCGTATCATGGCGTTCCGCCGCATGGGTAAGGTAGCCTTTGTCGATCTTCAGGATAAGCAGGGCAGGATCCAGATCTTCGTCGCAAGAGACAACATCGGTCAGGATGAATACAACGTATTCAAGACTTATGATGTCGGAGATATCCTCGGTATCAGCGGCGTCGTCTTCAAGACCAAGACAGGCGAGATCAGCATCAGAGCTATGGAGGTAAAACTCCTGTGCAAGTCGCTTCAGGTACTTCCTAACAAGTGGCACGGACTCAAGGATACAGATCTCAGATACCGTCAGAGATATGTAGACCTCATCATGAATGAGGATGTCAGAGATACATTTCTCAAGAGAGCTAAGATCATCAGCACCATGCGCCGTGTACTCGAGGAGGATTATGATCTGATCGAGGTAGAGACACCGGTACTCGGCAACATTGCCGGCGGAGCTGCTGCCAGACCTTTCTGGACACATCACAATACCCTTGATATCGATATGACTCTCAGGATCTCTCTTGAGCTCCACCTCAAGAGACTCATCGTAGGCGGACTTGACGGCGTATATGAGATCGGCAAGGTTTTCCGTAATGAGGGTATGGACAAGAACCACAGCCCTGAGTTCACATCGATGGAGGCTTACAAGGCTTACGTTAACCTTGAGACCATGATGGATCTCATGGAGCAGGTAACATACAAGTGCGCTATGGCTGTCAACGGAACTCCTATCGTCAAGTACGGCGACAAGGAATTCGATGTAACTCCTCCTTGGAGAAAGATCGACATGACACAGGCTGTCATCGATGCTACAGGCATCCCGTTCGATAAGATCGACAGCGATGAAGAGGCTATCGAGGCTGCAAAGAAGTACGGAATGACATTCGAGAACGAGGCTGACTGGTCAAGAGGAAAGATCATCGCTGAGATGTTCGAGGATTACTGCGAAGACATCCCTGGATTCCTCGACGGACCATGCTTTGTATGCGGACATCCGCTGGAAGTATCCCCTCTGGCTAAGAAGGACCCTAAGGATCCTAGGATCACAAGAAGATTCGAGTCATATATCAATGGCTGGGAGCTCTCCAACGCATTCTCTGAGCTGAACGACCCTATCGATCAGTATGAGAGATTTGCTGAGCAGCAGAGACAGCTCGACCTTGGTATCGATGATGAGGCTCATCCGATGGATACAGACTTCGTCAATGCTCTTGAGGTTGGAATGCCTCCTACAGGCGGAATCGGAATCGGTGTTGACAGACTCGTCATGCTGCTGACTGACAGCGCTACGATCAGAGACGTCCAGCTCTTCCCGGTAATGAAGCCGGAAGGCAAGGGCGGAGCTCAGAAGAAGGAGACAGTCAAGATCGATTTCAGCAAGGTCCAGATCGAGCCGCTGTTCGAAGAATTCGTCGATTTTGACACCTTCAGCAAGTCGGATTTCAGAGCAGTCAAGATCAAAAACTGCGAAGAAGTTCCTAAGTCAGACAAGCTCCTGAAGTTCACACTGAACGACGGAACAGGCGAAGACAGAGTCATCCTGAGCGGTATCAAGAAGTACTATGATCCGGCTGAACTCGTTGGAAAGACTGCGATTGCGATCGTGAACCTTCCACCGAGAAAGATGATGGGACAGTACTCAAACGGCATGCTGATCTCCGCAGTCAACGAGTATGACGGAGAGGAAATGCTCAACCTTCTGCTCGTAGACGACCGGATCCCTGCTGGAGCAAAGCTTTACTAGAAGGTGCGATGGGAAGTGCGGAAAAACTGAAAATCAGAAAGTGAATGTATAACGGTATTTAACGGTTCCTCCGATTTTAACGGCGTTGCCGTAAGGTCGGAACCGTTGATCTACGAAGGCGGAGCTCCTCCGATAGAAAGGGCAACCTTCCGCCAAAATTCGCTTAAAAACCTAATTTGATGATCCATTTAGGACGCGATTTACAGAAACGTAGGTCGCTTCCTTTTTTCGTACCCGGATTTTGCACATTTCTGGGACGGGGTTGCAAGATTGAGAGAATACCAAACTCGGAATAGACTTGCATTACAAACATACAGACAGGAGGACAAGCGCCTGGAGCAGATCAGGCACTGATTGATACAGCGCTTGAATTCGCAAAGCAGTATTATTCAAAATGCTACATTGAGACCTTCGATAATACAATAGCCGCACAGAAGGCGTATGAGAGGAATGGATTTACCAGGACTGACGTGCGGTATGGTGCAACTGGGCATTTTGCATGCAATACACTTTATATTAAAGACCTGAAGTGATAGAGTTACTGAGTAGATATATTGAGCAGTTAGATGCAGAAAGCGTCTTCTGCAATTACAGTAAGGAGAACATATTAATGATCAAGCGTGGTGAAAGTAAACCTATTCTATTTGAAATAACTTTGATTGTTGGGGCTTTTGCGGTTGCGGGTGTGATCACGGCTGCTGGGAGCCTGTTCAACATTCATCCATCACTTACAACTTCGGTCGCCCGTGTCTTCGTGGGCGTCGTTCTGCTCATCATTTACAGGAATGTGCTGAAGGGCGGCAGTGTTTTCAATAATCTGGTTATTGTTCTACCGGCGCTGCTGTTTGTTGTATGGAATCTGTACTACAATCTTGCGGGCGGTGCGCAGTTTGGCGGCATGGCTTTCTATGTTGAGGCGGTTGTCATCGCTATCGCACCGGCTATCTTTGAGGAAGTCATCTTCAGAGGCATATTCATTCACAACATGAGGGCGAGTGGATACAGTGACATGAAGTGCCTGTGGATCTCGGCGGCGTTCTTCTCATTGGTTCACTTGACCAATCTGGTCGGACAGCCTCCGCTGATTATAGGGCTGCAGGTCATATATGCATTCTCGGTTGGCCTTGTGCTCGGCGCAATCTACATCAGGAATGGAAGCCTGCTGCAAGTCATGATAATCCACTTCCTGATCGACTTCTTCAGCAATATATTCATGGATGCTCCAACAAGCGCAAGCTGGACTCAGATCGGAATCTTTGCGGCTCTGATGATTTGCGAGGGCATATATGGAGTCTGGCTCGTTGCCAGAAATAGAGGAGATAAACTTCACTAGCTCAGACAACAAATCCCCCATCGTGAACTGCGACCCGCCAAGAGGGCAA
>CADABZ010000029.1 GCA_902786355.1 uncultured Eubacteriales bacterium | reverse complement strand
ATGATGTGCAGAAAAGCATCAGAACTATTGGGAGTAACATTCAGATTGATGGTTAATGGAAATAAAGCGTTGTAATAGCGTGCAATCTTGAAAATTTACGGTTATGCATGCGATTGATAAAGTCGAAAGTACATAATAGGTTTACCTTGCAATGGGAATCTACAAATGGTAATAATCCTGTGTTATTGACCTTGTGCGATGTACCTCGTACAGACCTACACAGATTTCACTTTAAAATTTGAAACCCACTCGAACTATGGTGAAACCTACGAAAGTGGAGAAACAATAGGGAATATATTTGAAGGAAAACGCTGGAAGTCTTGCAATAATGCAATAAGCGGGACATAGCCGGTTCAAGTCCCGACCCGCAACCATTTGACCTTGCTAATGCAAGGTCCTTTTATTTTTCGGGGGACTTTCACCCACGGGCTTTCCCTGAGTGAACTTCCTGATGTGATCAGCCCTTATATGATCCGTCATGAAAACTGTGATTAAACGAATAAATGATTACTAATACTACTGCCAGAAAAGCCGGGTATCCGGTGAAAACAATCATCCAGCTCCAGTGATCCAGTGCCCACAGCTGTACTAAGCTCCATACGCACAGGCCGGCGGCAGCCAAAACTGCTGCAGAGAGAATTACCATCATTTTGAGTTTGAAATATTCACTCAGGTTCAGACTGTCTACTTGATTCCATATGTATTTCATTTTCGCTATCCTCCTGTCAGTGTCTGAAGGATAGCGCCGCAAAGTAAAGACAGAAATCAGCAATATGTAAAAAGCAAGTAAAAATGATTTTTTACCTGTTTTTTACATTTGTCTGCGTTTCTGTTTTACATTCAGACTGTATTATGTAGCCGGATAATAGAGATGAAAGGAAAACGGGAAAAAGCGAAATGAATATATTTAATATTCTTACAATGATCGGAGGGCTTGCACTGTTCCTGTACGGCATGAGTGTAATGGGAGATGGCCTTATGAGGTTCTCGGGCGGCAAGCTTGAAAGAATACTCGAAAAGCTTACAGACAAGCGTATCAAAGGACTTCTGTTGGGTATAGCAGTAACTGCTGCGATCCAGTCGTCTTCCGCTACGACGGTAATGGTTGTCGGATTTGTAAACTCCGGGATCATGAAGCTCAGCCAGGCGGTCGGCGTGATCATGGGAGCAAACATCGGAACTACGGTCACATCATGGATTCTGTCACTGACAGGCATTCAGAGCGACAATATGCTTCTGAGCCTTCTCAAGCCGAGTGCTTTTTCACCTGTCGTTGCAGCGATTGGTATATACCTGTATATGAAGGGAAAGGACGGCAGCAAGAGAAAGAATATCGGTATGATCCTGCTGGGATTTGCTGTCCTGATGTTCGGCATGGAGACAATGAGCGGAGCTGTGGCACCTCTGAGTGAAAGCCCTGCCTTTGTAAATATCCTGACCCTGTTTTCCAATCCGCTCTTCGGAATCGCTGCAGGAGCGATCGTCACTGCAGCTATCCAGAGCTCATCGGCATCTGTCGGAATACTGCAGGCTCTGTGTATTTCAGGCGCTATCAACTACTCAACTGCAATTCCGATCATTATGGGTCAGAATATAGGAACATGCGTGACCGCACTTCTTTCATCGATGGGAGCGGGAACCAATGCCAAAAGAGCATCATTTATACACCTGTACTTCAACCTGATAGGTACGATAGTGTTTACGACTCTCTTCTATATAGCTCACGGAGTCCTGGATCTGTCATTTGTGAATCAGCCTGCTACCGCGGCAGGAATAGCCCTTATACACAGTGTGTTCAATATATGCTGCACTGCACTCCTGTTCCCGTTCGGGGACAAGCTGGTGAAGCTTGCGATCAGGACTGTACCGGAGACGGAGGCTACTGAAGCTGAACTCAAGGCTAACAGAGCTTCTGAGATGGGCCTGGACGAGAGATTCCTTGAGAGACCATCTTTTGCGATCCAGAGGTGCAAAGCTGCGGCCAATGAGATGGCAGATAAAGCAAGCGATGCGTTTATGCTTGCGATGGATGTTCTTAAAAACTATGATAAAGAAAAGGCTGAAGCAGTCATCAGACTCGAGCAGGAATGCGATGAGTATGAGGATATCATAGGAACATATCTGGTAAAGCTGTCAGGTCATGATCTGTCGAGGGAAGACGGACAGATGATGTCGCTGGTGCTCCACGCTATCAATGACTACGAACGCATCTCCGACCACGCGATCAACGTGGTTGAGGCTGCACAAGAAATGCAGGCAAAGGGTATCAGCCTGACGTCACGCGGAAGTCTTGAGCTTGATGCATTCGGTACAGCGATCAGAGATATACTCATGATCACTGATGAGGCATTTATCTCGTCTGACCGCAACAAGGCCAGACAGATAGAACCTCTCGAAGAGGTGGTAGATAACCTTAGCGCTGAGATGCGTCAGAGACATATCGACCGTCTCCGCAAAGGCCTTTGCTCAATGGAAGCGGGCATTATACTTGAAGACATACTGATCTACTTCGAGAGAGTCTCTGATCACTGCTCCAATATCGCACTTTGCCTCATAGAGATAGGAGAGGATTCGTTCGGCCGTCATGAATACGCCAGCGAAAAGACCAAGGGAAGCGATCCGGAATTCCAGAGCACATACACCCGCATGAGGAACCGCTACACGCTGCCTAAGATACAGGAAGGAACAGTCGGATAATGGCACTTGTATATATCGTAGAAGACGATCCGGGAATACGCGAGATCGAAGAGATGGCGCTGAGGAACAGCAATTATATTGTCACGGCCTTCGAAAAGGCGGCGGACTTATATGACGCGCTCGAAAGCGTGCAGCCGGACCTTCTTCTTCTCGATGTAATGCTTCCGGATGAAGACGGATACAGCATACTTCGCAGGATCAGAAATGACAGCAGGCTGAAGGAGCTGCCGGTCATAATGATCACCGCGAGGAATACAGAGATGGATCTCCTGAAGGGCTTCGATTACGGAGCGGATGACTATGTCATGAAGCCGTTCTCTGTCATGGAGCTGCTGTCGCGTATACGCGCACTTCTGAGGCGGACGATGAGTGAGGAGACCCAGACAATCAGTGCAGGTGATATCAGCATCGATCACAGCAGACATACGGTAACAGCTGCGGGTGATCCTGTAGAGCTTACGTTCAAGGAATATGAGCTCTTAAGATACATGATGATCAATCTGAACATCGTGCTGACAAGAGAAGCGATAATGCAGAATGTGTGGGGAACAGACTTCGAAGGTGAGTCGAGAACGCTGGACATGCATATCAGGTCACTCAGGCGCAAACTGGGTGAAAGCGGCAGATATATAAGGACTGTCCGCAATGTAGGCTATGTCATAGACGGGGCAGAGAGGGAATAACGTGGAGCAGAAGATAAACATAAGACTTTCATTCATCGCACTGCTGGCGGTCGTTTTCGTAACGGCTGCCAATCTTCTTGTTTTCTATAATCTGTTCCGTACACAGATAACCAATGATCTTAAGATGAATGCCCGCATGCTAATGGAAACAGAGGTGTTCCAGAGAGAGTACGACTCTCTGGGCAATGATCCTGAAAAGCTCAGCAGTTCAACTCTGAACAAGCTGGAAACCGGTGATGTCAGACTTACCTGGATAGCTGAGGACGGCACTGTGCTGTTTGATAATGATGCCGGTGCATCCGGGCTTGCCAACCACCTTGACAGACCGGAAATACAGGAAGCAATGACAAATGGTGAAGGGGAGAGCATCAGATCATCGCAGACACTGGGAATGGATACATATTACTATGCTCTCAGGCTGGAGAACGGAACTGTTCTCAGGGTATCGACCCAGGCGCACGCGATCGCAGGTGTTTTCTTCAGATCTCTTCCTATTGTCGCGGTCGTGGCACTTCTGATTTTCGGCATCTGCATTGTTCTCGGGCATGCCCTGTCCAGACAGATAATCCAGCCTATAGAAAAGATGGCTGAGGAAATCGATAAGCCGACGAGCGAGCCACCATATAAGGAACTTGAACCTTTCGCGGCAAAGATCCGCACCCAGCATGAGAACCTTCTCGAAGCAGTCAAGACACGTCAGGACTTCACAGCAAATGTCTCACATGAGCTCAAAACTCCTCTTACAGCTATTTCAGGATATGCAGAGCTTATTGAAAACGGACTGGCAGATCCTGAGTCCGAGAAGCACATCGCTCAGCAGATAAGGGCAAATTCTGACAGGCTGCTGCAGCTTATCAACGACACCATACAGTTGTCCAGACTCGACCACGGCGAGACCGGCAACAATAATGAAGAGATAGACCTGTATAAAGCAGCGTCGGAATGCTGCAGGAATCTTAAGGTCAGTGCAGAAAGAAACAACATCCTTCTGACATGTGACGGCAGATCCGCGGCCATCAGGGGAGACGAGGAGCAGATAAAAGAACTTATAGAGAATCTGGTACAGAACGGGATCCGCTACAATAATGCGGGCGGATATGTCAGGGTAAGTGTCAGGCATGAAGACGGTCACGCAGTGCTATCAGTCAGAGATAACGGCATAGGCATAGCGAAAGAAAAGCAGAGCCGTGTGTTTGAACGGTTCTACAGAGTGGACAAGAGCAGATCCCGTGACAGCGGAGGAACGGGGCTCGGACTTGCGCTGGTAAAACATATCGCAGAGATCCACAATGCGGATATCGAGATGGAGAGCACACCGGGCGTGGGGACCGTAATAAGCGTGCACTTTCCTGAAATAAGCAGTGTATCAATTCAGTCCGTATCTTAGTAATAAGCAGCTTATAAAATCAGTCAGTATCATAGACCTATGCAGATTTCACTTTAAAATTTCGAACCGATTCGAACTATGCTGAAACCTACAAAAGTGGGGAAATAAGAGGGGATATATTTATTGGGAAACGCTGAAAACCCTGAAAATACTGAGATGCAGATAATAATGCGTCCCGTTCCCGCAACCATTTGACCTTGCTAACGCAAGGTCCTTTTATTTGTCGGGGGACTTTCACCCCAAGGGGTTTCCCGCAAGGGGACTAGGCGCTTCGCGCCGTCGCAAGTCCCCCTCCCGCAACCATTTTCAGGGCTCTCGGAGAACATCCGGGAGCTTTTGATTTTACTGAGATTCCTTGAAATTTCAACGTTTCGAGCGATTTTTACAAACCTAGCTGGATATAAGTTAAAATGTACCCTGTAAATCGGACAGTTAGATTTTGAAAAATCATCAGAAACCCTTTCCATCGGACATATACGTTTTGAATCAAAAATCAGATAGAATAAAGTGTCCGAAAAGGAGGGTAACACATGTCATACTCAAAATTCACTGCCGAAGAAATCGAATTGCTGCAGGCCCATCCATACATCATTGAGGTGACACCACGCAAAGTATGTTTTTCCAAAGAGTTCAAAGAAATCGTTTGGAACAGGCTGCAGCAAGGACAGGATATCCATCACATCTTTGATGAATTCCAAATCCCAAGCGAACTTTTCGGTGAAACACGAATAAATGGCATGAAATACCAGATCCGAAAGGAAGGAAAAGCCGGTCAAGGTTTCCGTGATGTCCATACTCCGGATTACCAGAACAACGGATTCAAATCCCAGGAAAAAGAAATCGAGCTGCTGAAACAGCAATTGAAATACAAAGATCAGGAGATCGAGTTTCTAAAAAAAATAGTGTCCTTGGGTCAAGAGGACTCAACCCGATGAAGATTCCGGCAAGCGCCAAATATGGCATCATAGAGCAGATGATGCAGCGTGAAGATAATATGCTCAACATCAAATGGCTTTGTGAGACAGCCGGCGTATCCCGTTCAGGATATTATCACTACCTGCAGACAGCCGATCTCAGAGAGCAACGCGAACAGAAGGATCGGGCAGACTTTGAACTAATACTTATCGCCTACAACCACAGAGGTTACAGCAAAGGTGCCCGTGGCGTATACATGCGATTTCTCCATATGGATCCGCCTGTTCATATGAACATCAAGAAGATCCGTCGATTGATGAAGAAATATGACGGACATAACATACATCATCAATGGCAAGGCACCGCGTTGCTATATGTCAACAATAATCGATGCCTGCACAAAGGAACTGCTGGCCTGGGTATTAAGTGAATCTCTTGAGATAGACTTTGTGCTTAAGACTGTCGAGGACGCTATTGCAAAACATGGCATAGAAATGAACACTGAAACTATGATCCACTCAGATCAAGGTGCACACTACACCAGCGTTCAGTTCAGATCTTTGGTGAAGGATAAAGAACTCAGGCAATCAATGTCCAGACGTGCAAACTGCTGGGATAATGCTCCACAGGAATCCTTCTACTATTGTCTGAGGAAGATGTGGAGAAAGAACTCGACAATGATACTTTGCAGGCTGATTAGGAAATCAGACAAAGTATGCTGTCTAGCACTTGCTTTTTAAGATCTTCCGGCGGTAACGGATTTGCATCAGTAAACCACCACCTGACGACCTGCTCGATCCCACCGATGATCAATTCGGTAAGCAGTTCCGGCTCTGCAGAAAGATTATGTCCTGCAGCTTTGTCGGCTGCCAGATGCGCCAGCAGCTCATCGTGCATACTGGTACGAATCACCTCAGCAATTGACCACAGCATAGAATCTGAGGCCAGAGAACGTAGAAAATCTGTATTGTTCTCCAATATCGAAAAGGCGTCTGTAATGAGCCTTTCGTAGTATGCATGACCGGAAAGTCTGCTGAAATCTGAAGCATCTTTGTGATAGCGTTGAAGTATATCACGGATCACAAAGTCGGCGAATTCATATTTATCTGCGAAATGGTTATAGAACGTTGCAGTCCTCACAACTGCAGAATCGCAGAGTTCTTTGACTGTTATTTGTTCAAAACTTCTGACCTTGAGAAGATCGGTAAATGCGCGTGCTAACGCAGTGTATGTTTTCTGTATTCTGAGATCTGTACCTGACATATTTGACGAAATTCCTTCCGGTGTAAATTAATTGATTCCGAGAGGACATTCATGTCTTCTCTTTTTGCATGAAATAAATATATTGATAGTGTAAACAAATATTTTACTGGTGTCAAATATAATCAGGGAGGTGCACATGATGGAAACAGTAAGAGTTTTGGACAGACCGGAAGATTTTAAGAAATACGGGATCAAACAGGAAGGGCTGGAAGCCTGGGAAGATGGAAGGCGTGACAGTCCAGAGCCTGGTCACGGCGAGATCTGGTACTTTGACTGCAGCTTTGAAGATGGTTCTACCCTTGTATTGGGATTCCGCCCGAAATCTTTGGATCATATCATGCAGCCGGAGGATAACCCGAACGTTGCTATCAATTACACCAATAAGGATGGGGAAACATTCTTTGACTATAGGATGTGCAGCATTGAGGAATCAAGTTTTTCAAAGGAAAAATGCGACCTGACACTAGGCGCGCATTACCTTAAGGGATGCAATTGGGATGAGTATGACGTGAAGGTCGTACCGGAAGAACCATCTGCACTGGTTGTGGATGGAAAACCCTCCGAAGATCATTCGGCCAGTGTGGACCTTCATTTCACGGCAGAATCCAAACCGTTCAGACCTGGTACCGGGATCATCGATGTAGGAGATGGATTTTACTACAATTTCATCTGTATCACAAGAATGCAGGTATCCGGGCATATCCAGATCAATGGAGAGGATAAGGAAGTATCCGGGGCAGCATATTACAACCATCAGTGGTTCAATATAAGCCCTGCTATTGCATTCCACCACTGGGTATGGGGACGTCAGAATATCGGTGAATACAGTGTCCTTATTTATGACATGGTCACAAGAAAGAGCACCGGCCTAGTGCAGATTACGCTGTTCACGATCGATGATATGCAAGGAAACAGGATCTTCGAGAATACTTCAGGCGACAATATGAGCTTCGAGATCCTCGATACGTATATCGAAAAAGTGAGCGGCAAGGAATACCCGTGCGCCCTCAGGTATACTTTTGAAAGCGAAGACATGAAGATCACATACACCATCCGTGATCCGCAGGAGATCGGCATCATGTATGTATATGGTGATGCTCCTGAACCTGTCAGGAAGCAGTATGATGCCATGGGAATCAAGCCATCCTATACAAGAAATCTCGCCGATACGGAGCTGACAATCGAAACAAAAGCTGATCATAAGACGATCAGCGGAAGGATGCTGTATGAATTCAACTTCCCAGGCAAAGAATTAAGGGAGAATTAATGAGAGAAGACTGGTTCACATGGCCAGTCTTTTTTCATTGAACTCATCACTTGACAAGGTGGTAGGGACTTACTTACGGCCGATGAGGTGCGCATGCTGGACAACAGGTACGCACTTCTTTTCATAAGGGGCGAAAGGCCGGTGATGGACTTCAAGTTCGATAACGGTATATAACAAAGCACTTAATAAGGCGAAGAAAGGCGGAAAGCTTGTGACTATCCTTGCATATGAAGTGCTCTTTTTTGTCTGGGGTCTTTCACCTCAATTGGTTTCATGATGTATAAAATGTGTGCCGGTTACAGTAATACTCGGCGTTTTGCAGCGGCAGGGTATCAGCCTCGTGATAGTTGACGTACTGTCGGCGAGCAGAAAAAGAATTGGGATTCGGAGAGGTGGGAAAAATGCTGAGAAATAACAAATAAATCTACATACTGACCGTTCTGATCAGCGCCGTCATCCTGATGTCTGCATGTGGACATCAGTAGGCAGAACCTTCAGGTGATACGGAATACTCTTTGGATTATCGTATTGCCGGTCGGGACGAAGGCGCCAGGATGATGATGTCAAATGACGCGTATTACGAGGGCTTCACACAGAATGATCTTGATTTCAGGATGCAGAAAACGGGAGCCTCCATGGAAGAGTATAAAGCCTTTGCGAAAGAGCAAGTGATTGATTTTACCGATGAGCAGAAGAAAATAATTGATGAGCATATGGGGCGCATCGAAGAAATAATTGCGGAAAAAGGCTATACGATCCCGGAAATGGAGCAGATAGTGTTCCATTGCATCACGCGGTGCGATCGTGATTTCCGCTCAGAAATGTATCAGATCATTGGATTCACTTCCCAGGATGAAGATTTCGCTATTCCGGAAACACTTTGAAAAGGCAGGAGACAGATTCTTCGACAGCGGCACAACCGCGCTGGTGCCGATCGACGGCACAGACAAATACTACACGCCGGAAGATGCAGACAACTTCGATGAGGTCTTTGGCAAGAACACAGGCTATGTGATCGATCCGGAGGAGTGCCTGGCGTATGCTTCGGACCTTGTCTCATTTTGTTCTTCGATTTTCTCGATCTCATTCAAAAAGCAAAAGGTCCGGAAGCGCTGAATTGAACGTTGCCCGGCATCCTTTGAATTTCATACTTGCATGTGAAACAAAACAGTTACATAATACTAGTGTGTGTATTCAGAAAACACCGCGCAAATTTGCCGGCAGCCTGCGTAGGGGGGGGAGGGCATCCGGTACGATCGATTCATCAATATTATTACAAAGCGAGTTTTTATGCCTATAATCACAACTTATTTCTCTTTTATCTATATTGAACTGATTTTATTGACAATAATACTGTACATGTGCTCAGGGCAGAAAGCCAGAAGATGGGTACTGCTCATCGCGAGTTACGTGTTTTTTTATGCAGTCAGCGGTAAGCTGATCTGCTACCTGCTGTTCTCGACTCTTTCTGTCCATCACTTCGGCATCTGGCTTTCTGATATCCAGATTGAAGGAAAGAAACAGCTCAAGGCTGCAGAGAAGGAGCAGAAAAAAGCATTGTCAGCCAGGATCCAGAAAAAACAGGATCTGATCATGATCCTCGCTGTGATCGTACATATCGGGATACTGGCAGTCCTCAAATATTCGCCGTTCTTTACTACGAATATCAACACTGTCATGCATCTGCTTCATCTGGATATCACTGTGCAGGTACCTGAATATCTGGTTCCTATCGGGATCTCATTCTATACACTTCAGGCTGTATCGTATCTCTTTGATGTCTATCGAAAGGTCATCACGGGGGACAGAAACCTCCTGCGGCTGGCTCTGTTCATGAGCTTTTTCCCGCAGATCATGGAAGGTCCTATCTGCAGATACTCCGATACCGCTCAGTCTCTATGGAAGGTTGAAAATATCTCATACAGCAATCTTGTCGCAGGCTCGCAGAGAATCGCCTTCGGTATCATGAAAAAGCTTATCGTGGCCGACCGTCTGAACCTGCTGGTAGATAATGTTTTCCAGTACCACGATGAGTATGACGGCTTTGTTATCATGATAGCTGTTGTCGGATATACACTGCAGCTGTATATGGATTTTTCTGGCACAATGGATGTAGCACTGGGTACAGCACAGATATTCGGCGTAAAGCTGCCTGAGAATTTCAGAAGGCCTCTCTTCTCCAGAACTATCTCAGAGTTCTGGCAGAGATGGCATATCACACTCGGTACCTGGCTCAAAGACTATATATTCTATCCGGTCTCAATGTCTAAGCCTGTGACCAGACTTGCTATGCGCGCAAGGAAGAGATTCGGCAATCATATCGGATCACTTGTTGCAGGAAGCATCGCGCTTTTCTGCGTATGGATCGCCAACGGTATCTGGCACGGCGCAGGCTGGCATTATATATTCTTCGGAATGTATCATTTTGCGTTCATCATGTGCGGCAACATAATACAGCCGGCAGTCATAAAAACATCCCAGAACCTGCACATAGACCGTATGAGTCTTCCGTATCGCATCATGCAGATCATCAGGACAGACATACTGGTATGCATTGGCGAGCTCTTCTTCCGTGCTCACGGACTGCGTGCCGGACTGACCATGTTCAGGAAGATGTTTACAGACTTCACGCTTTCAACACTCAGAGACGGCACACTGTTCACGTTCGGCATGGATGAAAAGGACTATGCAGTCATCGGTGTATTTGTCTTATTCCTCCTGATCGTAGGTATCATCCAGGAGAAGGGGATCGTCATCAGAGACTGGATCAACAACCGGAACCTCGCCGTTCGGCTGGCAATATACTATGCCGTCATACTGATCATTATTGTTTTCGGCGCGTACGGAAAGGGATATATCCCTGTAGATCCGATATATGCTAATTTCTAGGAGGCAGCGATTATGAACAGATATATAAAAAGAATCATTACAGCCTGCCTGTTTATCATTGTTCTGACCGGTACGCTGCTGATAATGTCTAAGATCACAATACCTAAAAGCAATGCTCCTGAGCGTGGAATGGAAGAAGTGGCAGCTAACGGGATACTTGCGGAGAATCCCGACACAGTCGATGTGATATTCCTCGGAGACAGCGAAACATACTGCACCTTCATACCGCTTCAGATATGGAAGGACGAAGGCTTTACGACCTATATAGACGGAACGAGCGCACAGACTCTTGATTACTCACTGACTATGCTTCAGAGAGCTCTCAGCAGACATGATCTCAAAATGGTCTTCCTTGACGCGAACGCCATCTACCGCAAAGAGTCCAAGGAGATCCCGTACGCGAAGCTCTGCGAGCTTCTGCCGGTGTTCCGTTACCACAACAGATGGAAGACACTGACCAGCGAAGATTTTACCGCTGAGCCTGAATATACCTGGACAGACTACAAGAAAGGCTATAATTTCAGCAAGGAAGTCATACCAAGCAATCAGAGCAATTACATTCACTTTGAAAAGACCGATGAAAGATCCCGCATAACACCGGGTAACCGCTATTATGTTAATGAGATCAAAAAACTCTGCGATGAAAACGATGTGAAACTGGTATTCATCAGCGCGCCGAGCTCGGCTAATTTCACATATAAGCGGCACAACGCTACAGAGGCTCTTGCGTCGAAGCTTGGCTGCGAGTTCATAGACATGAATCTGATCCCTGAAGAGGAGCTTCAGTTAGACTGGACTAAGGACACAAGAGACAAGGGCGATCATCTCAATTATTATGGAGCGGTCAAGGCTACAGCATGGTTTTCAGACTATCTGAAATCCACAGGGCTTCTTAAAAGCCGTAAGGGTGACGCTGACTGCGCCGGATGGGATGCGGCTGTAGCACAATTCGAAAAGAATGATCTCAAGGGTGAAAAACTCAGATAGCCTCGACCCGGACTGCATCGAGTCATTTGTAAGTAAAGGCAGAAATCAGCAATATGTAAAAGCAGAATGATGCATCTGCCCGCCCTGAGATCGGAAGTGATCCGGTATCACTTGAAGGTTACCAGACCATATATATCGGATATCCTATCTGGTGGGGTGAGGAGCCTCGCTTCATGGATCGAAGGACTGAACTAATTCCGGGGAGAAATTATGCAGAGCAGGCATAATAACAATATGGTCAGAAGAATAGTAGATATATGTATGACTGTATCTCTGCTGCTCCTGATGGCATATCAGGTAACAGGAGAAGTGCTGCACGAATGGATCGGCATGGTCATGACTGTACTGGTCATCGTCCATCAGATCCTGAACCGCAAGTGGTACAGCGCAGCATTCAGGGGCAAATACAATCCATACAGAATAGTAACAACAGCAGTGAACATACTGCTGCTGTTATCGTTTGTGCTGACAGCTCTTTCAGGAATGGCGATGAGTGCTCATGCTGTTCCGTTTCTGTACGGCATGTCGCCTGTGTCGCTTGCAAGGAAGATGCATCTTGCAATGTCGCACTGGTCCTTTGTACTGATGGGGCTGCATCTTGGACTGCACATACCGGTGATGACGGCGCGGATGAAGATCGAAGGCAAAGCCAGAACTGCTCTTGCTGCGGTCTTCTGCTGCCTTGCGGGTATAGGATTCTTTCTCTTCTTGCGAAACGGCTGGGCTGATTACATGTTCTTCCGTTCAGCATTCGCCTTCCTGGATTATGAGAAAGCAGGAGCACTTGTGTTCCTTGAAAATGTGCTGATGCTGGTATTCTGGGCCTTTGCCGGCTATCAGGCAGCAGTGCTGTGCAGGCAGAGCGTTCGCAAAGACAAGGCGGATGCTGCCGGATGGGACTCTCAGGAGAGCTCTGATGATCAGAAAGATCAGACATCCGCGGCCGGTGCTGACGATGGTTTTGTACTCATCGAGGGCGGTTCGTTTATGATGGGGAGCCCGGAGTCAGAGAACTGGCGCATAGAGGACGAGACACGGGGTCACCTGGGATAAGGCGGCTGACGGCTATCGTCTGCCGACTGAGGCAGAGTGGGAATATGCCTGCCGCGCCGGTACAGAGACACCGTTCAACTCTGAGAAGTCCATCGATGCATCTGAAGCGAATTTCTACGGACACTACCCGTATGAGATCGAAGAGAACTACTTTGACGATTCCTCGCTTGAGGCAAAACCGGGCGAGTACAGAGAGACAACTGGAGACAAGAGGACAGGATTTTCAAAGCTTCCGGAATGATCCGGGAGCTTTTGTTATTAATTCAGGCAAACTTATAGTATTATAATGGCAGATCACGATTGGCTCGAAGTAAGAAAGGCAAGGGGTACTGATATTATGAAAGCAGTTAGAAGAAAGAGACTTGCAGGGCTTATCGCGCTGCTCATATGCATCACACTGATGGCAGCCGGATGCTCGGGATCTGAGAATGCTGCCATGGCAGGCGATGCACAGACAAATGATACACAGGCAGAGGCTAACGATATGGAAGAGAAAACTACAGATAACGGAGGAAGCTCCGCAGAGAACAATATTGAAACTCCTGCTGCGGTGCCCGGGGTCTATGCTGAATATAAGCAGTATGATAACAAGCTGGAGGTCACTCCTATACCGGGAGGCATCACAGACAGCACTGTGCTTCCGACCTTCAAGTGCACATTCGCGGATATTACAAATGAGGCTCAGAAAGCGCTTGAGCAGGGCCGGACTTTTCCTAAGGATTTCTTCAGGGATCTGACAGCATGCATGCTTATAAGCGAAGCGCAGATGGAGGGCAAGGAGCATGACGCCATCACGTTCTCTCTTTCCACTCTCGCAGCAATGGCCAATGAGTTCTGGTCGCTGGAGCCTGTCCTTAAGAACGTGGTGTATGAAGCAGGTACTGACGGACGCGTTGCCAGGACCATCTATAATGTGCATTTCAACGCTGCAGACAAAGACGGCCAGATCATATATGACAATCAGGCCCGCAAATGGTATCTGAATGAAGCAGAGTACACAAGCAGCTTAGACAACGAGCAGACCATTGCGATGTGGTGGACCGTACTTGATGTCGCTAACGGCGATGCTCAGTAATACACTGGGCACTGGAGATATTCCATGAGATCCTCGATAACGTAGCTATAGCCGACTGACGCGATGGAGATATTTGATATAGTCGATGAAAAAGGAATACCGACAGGCGAGCTCATAGAACGAAGCGAGGCACATCTCAGGGACATACGTCACAGAACGGCGCATGTATGGGTCGTGCGGCAGACAGACGGTCGCTATGAGGTGCTTTTGCAGAAGAGAGCGGCATGCAAGGAGAGCTTTCCGGGCTGCTATGATACATCATCAGCCGGCCATATCCATGCCGGTGACGAGCCGCTTCCGTCCGCACTCAGGGAACTTGAGGAGGAACTCGGGATCCGGGCAGAGGAATCGGATCTGTCATTCGCCGGGAACTTTGTTTCCCACTACGAGAGGGTATTTTACGATAAACCTTTCAGAGACAACGAATACACTTTCGTCTATGTTTACGACAAACCTGTGGATATAGAGGCTCTGAAGCTGCAGGATGATGAGGTCGAGTCGGTAAAATGGTTCGATATAGACCAGGTGAGCAAAGCAATCGAGCCGCCGAGAGATGAGAGGTTCTGTGTGCCGATAGATGGTTTTGCAGTGCTCAGAGCCTGGGTCGAAAGGAAGCCGGGAAAGCAGGAGCAAAATGAAGAGCAAGTCTGAGATGCTGTTTGAACTGATGCTCAGGCGAGTATCAATAAACTGTATCGAGAGATCAACGAATAGAACCTGCAGGAAAAGGAAAAAATATGAACGATACGAAATCATGCGTAGACTGCGGAGTGCTGAACTGTCATACGAGAGACAAGGAGTACCCGGAATTCTGCCTTACAACAGAACTGTCTGCAGAAACGATAGAGAAGGTCAGGAAGCTCTACGAGGACGAGGAAAACAACAGAGTTTCTGTCATCTCGGCACAGATTGAGAATGAGTTTTACCTGAGATATACAAGGGTGGAGGAGCTCCTTGAATTCTCGCGCCGTATGGGCTTTAAGAAAATAGGGATCGCCACATGCGTCGGACTGATCGAAGAGAGCCGCATACTTGCACGCATACTCAGAAAGAACGGATTCGAGGTATACGGCGCTGTATGCAAGATCGGATCTTTTCTCAAAAAAGATGTAGGTGTATCTGAAGAAGATATGACAAGGACAGGGGCCGTGATGTGCAATCCTATTATGCAGGCCGAGATCCTCAACCAGGCGGGGACAGATTTCAACGTAGTGATGGGGCTTTGCGTAGGGCATGACAGCCTGTTCTACAAGTATTCGGAAGCTTTGGTAACGACTCTTGTCGCAAAGGACAGAGTCCTTGCTCACAATCCTGTCGGAGCACTCTACCAGGCAAAAGCATATTACAAGAAACTGCTGTAGGATATTACAGCGCTGCGTTCGTCCGGACACCTTGCAGAAACTGCAGATACTATGGTACAATATGAACAAATGTTCTGTAATTGTTTCGAGCGAAGATCAAAGTAATGAAAGATATCATAATACATGTGGATATGGATGCCTTCTATGCATCAGTCGAGGTGAGGGATGATCCCTCGCTAAGGTGCAAGCCTCTCATCATCGGATCGCTTCCGACTGAACGCGGTGTCGTTGCTACAGCCAGCTACGAGGCAAGAAAGTACGGCGTGCATTCGGGCATGAATATCAAGGAAGCGTACCGGCTCTGCCCGCAGGGTATCTACAGACATCCGGATTTTGAGAAATACAGGAAGGTGTCTCATCAGCTTCACGAGATATGGAACACTTATTCATCCGCCTCAGAGTACATAGCGCTCGACGAAGCGTATCTCGATGTCACGGAGCAGGCGGTGGACCTTGAAGGAGCAAGACGCATAGCTCATGAGATCAAACGAAGGACACGCGAAGAGCTTCACTTAAGCTGTTCTGTCGGTGTGGCGTACTCCAAGACGGCCGCCAAGACAGCAAGCGAAGAGAAGAAGCCGGACGGGTATTTTGAGATCATGACGCCGGAGGCTTTTGTCGATCTGATCATAGACCGCAAGGTCTCTGTACTCTACACAGTCGGGGCCAAGACAGCTGAGAGGCTCAACAGGATCGGGATCTACACCGTCAGAGATATCCGTGAGAGGCAGGAGGACGTTATAAAAGCGCTCGGCAAGCAGGGCCGCTGGATCACTCAGCTTGCTTACGGGATCGATGACCGCAAGGTGACTCCGTACAGGCCGGAAGATGCCAAGTCGGTGAGCCGCGAGATCACTTTCCAGGAGGATGTCAGCAACTTCACGCTGCTTGACGATATCCTCGTTCTGCTTGCACTTTGCGTTGTCAACAGAGTCGGGAGGACAGGCCTTCACGGCAAGGGCGTCACGCTCAAGATCACTTATGCAGACATGAAGAACATCACCCGCTCGAGGCTTGTGACTTCTGCTGATTCGCCGGCAGTGGTGTATCAGGAGACTCTCGACATGCTCAGGCAGATCGAGCATCGGCCGGTCCGTCTGATCGGTGCGGGAGTGTACAATCTGTCTCCGGACATCGGGCGGCAGATGGTGATGGATGACTATCTCGAGGATACGGCATCAGACAGGGAAAAGCTTATAGAAGACCGGCTGGCGCAGCTTAAGGAGCACTACGGGCTGGATTTTGCAGCCAATCTTGATAAGATATACAGAAGCGACACTCTCCACAGGACTGTGGAATACATGAGAAAGCATTACTGATATTCATTAGATTCTAGAAAGGGGACTGACATCATGGAAGGAATTGAAAAAGTATTAAAGTTCATTGAAGAGGCACAGACATATTATCTTGCTACAGTTGAAGGCGATCAGCCGAGAGTAAGACCGTTCGGAACTATCCTGCTCGCCAACGGCAGACTGTATATCCAGACAGGCAAGGTCAAGGACGTTTCGAAGCAGCTCGCAGCTAATCCTAAGGCAGAGATCTGCGCTTTCAAGGACGGCAAGTGGCTCCGCGTTGCAGGTAAGCTCGTAAACGACGACGATCACGATGTCAAGGTCGCAATGCTCGACAAGATGCCAAGCCTCAAAGCAATGTACAGCGCAGATGATGACAACATGCAGATGCTCTATTTCCAGGATGCTGAAGCAACATTCAGCTCATTCACTGAAGCACCTGAAGTAATCAAATTCTAATCACCACGGAGGAAACAGGTGAGCGATACAAGAAAAATTCTTGAAGACATAGCTTCAGGGAAGCTGAGCGTGGATGACGCGCTGGTAAGCCTCAAGACAGAACCTTTTGACGACATAGGGTATGCCAAGGTCGATCTTCACAGAAAGATACGCCAGGGCTCTTCTGAAGTTATATACGGTGAAGGCAAGTCCCCTGAACAGATAAGCGGGATCATCAGATCCATGAAGGAACATGGACAGGACCGCATCCTTATAACGCGCCTCAGCAAGGAGAAAGCAGATGCTGTTTCTGCAGAGCACGATATCCGCTACAGCGAGATATCCCGCATCGGCATAGCCGGTGAAAATGCACCTGCAGACGGCGTGGGCAGGATAGTCATAGTGACCGGCGGAACGAGCGACATCCCTGTTGCAGAGGAAGCTGCTCTTACTGCGGAGTTTCTCGGAAACGAGGTCATGCGCCTCTATGATGTGGGCGTAGCCGGGATCCACAGGCTCCTTGCACACAAAGAAATGATATTCGGTGCATCTGTTATTATCGCTGTTGCCGGAATGGAAGGAGCTCTTGCGAGCGTCGTAGGCGGCATGGCTGACTGTCCGGTCATAGCTGTTCCTACAAGCGTCGGCTACGGAGCAGCTCTCGGCGGCATTTCGGCGCTTCTTTCGATGCTCAATTCCTGTGCGAGCGGGGTATCTGTCGTCAATATTGACAACGGATTCGGAGCAGGATATATGGCGAGCATGATCAATCATGTAGGATGCTAGGCAAGGGGGCACAGATGGGGACAAGTACAGACAGATCAGCTGAGATGAATAATAAGTCAGCCGCCAGTACACCGGCCGGAGGAAGACGCCTTCTGTATCTTGACTGCGGCATGGGGGCTGCTGGAGATATGCTGGCCGCAGCTCTCTTTGAGTTGCTCGATGATGAGAAGAAAAAGGCTTTTCTCGATACCATGCGTGCTCTCGCGCCTGAGGGCGTGGAGATAAGCATGAGCCCGATGACAAAATGCGGTATCCTCGGCACTCACTTCGACGTAGTTATAGGCGGAGAGAGGGAAGAGAGCGCAGACTTCGACGGACATGCGCACGAGCACAAACACGTTCATGCGCATGAGCACGAGCATGTGCACACCCACAGCCATGACCATACTCATGAGCATAGCCACAATCACGGACATCACCATCACTACGGAATGGCGGATATTGAAGCGATCATCAATGGTTTTGGCATGCTGAGCGAAGATGTCAGAGGCAGCATACTCGACGTATACAAGATCATCGCATCCGCAGAAAGCGCAGTGCACGGAACGGACGTAAGCGAGATCCATTTCCATGAAGTCGGAACGATGGACGCCGTGATAGACGTCACTGCAGTATGCGTCCTTATGGATATGCTCGCGCCTGATGAAGTGTGCTCATCACCGGTCAGGACCGGAAAAGGACATGTCAGATGCGCTCACGGCATTCTGCCTGTACCGGCACCTGCATCGGCCAGGATACTTATGGGCATACCTGCATATGCTGGCGGCATAGAGGCTGAGCTCTGCACACCTACAGGAGCAGCGCTGCTCAGACATTTTGCCGGAACATTCGGCGACCAGCCGATGATGGCAGTCACCGGCATAGGCTACGGCATGGGCACCAAGGACTTTGAGGTCTGCAACTGCCTCAGAGCCATGATCGGCGAGTAGACAGACAAACGAATAACAGATCACAGAAGATCTGCAACAGATATTGAAGAGGAGGCATTGATAATGGCAAAAGTATTACTTCTTAACGGAAGTCCGCACATAAAAGGCTGCACCGCAAGAGCTCTCGAGGAGATGATCCGCGTTTTCGAGCAGGAAGGCATCGAAACTGAACTGGTGCATGTCGGAAGCAAAAGCATCAGGGGCTGCATCGCATGCAACAAGTGCACCGAGCTTGGCAGATGCGTATTCGATGACCTGGTCAACGAGACGGCCGAAAAGCTGGCTGCTGCTGACGGTCTGGTAGTAGGAAGCCCTGTATATTACGGCTCGCCTAACGGCACGATCCTGTCGTTCATGGACAGACTGTTCTACAGCTCAGCTGATTCCGTTCCTAAGAAAATGAAGGTCGGCGCTTCGGTCGTAAGCTGCAGAAGAGGCGGAAACTCCGCAAGCTTTGATGTGCTCAACAAGTATTTTACGATCAGCGAGATGCCTGTAGCCGCCTCGAACTACTGGAACCAGGTCCATGGTTTCACGGCAGAGGATGTTGAAAAAGACCTCGAAGGCCTACAGACCATGCGCAACCTCGCACACAATATGGCATTCATGATCAAGTCTTTTGCCGGCATGAAGGACGAGTGTCCGCAGGGAGAATACGACTCATTCACAAGTTTTCCTGACGGAAAATAGGACGCAGGATACCGGCCAATAACAGCGAAGACTCATTTTCCGTTTTTGCAAATGACCTTCGATCAATAATCTGCTATAATATGCTGGATACCGCAGAAAAGCGGAAAATAGCATGAAAGGCAGATTATTTTATTATGCAGAAGAAACCGATAACCAACAAACTGCTGTGGATCTTCGCGATAGGCCAGTTCGGATGGAGCCTTCTTTCCGGCATCGTCACCAACTGGATGGTCTACTACTACACAGGAAGTCCAGACGCACAGAATCCTAACACAGGAATCTTCGCCGCAGGGATAACTCAGGATCCTATTCTTTTCAAGCTGACACTTTTCGGCCTTGTCATGGCAGTGGGACGTATATTTGACGCCATCACAGACCCGCTGATCGCAGGCTGGTCGGACGGCGCTTCATACAAAGACGGCAGGCGTATACCTTTTATGCGCGCGATAGCAATTCCTTTTGCACTCGTGACTATAGGACTCTTCACGCTGCCTCAGACAGGGATCATAGCGGTCAACGACGTGATCCTGTTTGTACTGCTAATCGTCTTCTACCTGTTCATGACGATTTTCTGCACACCATACAACGCTCTTATCGCTGAGCTTGGTGACACACAGGAACACCGCATCAACGTTTCGACCTATATCTCGTTCACATTCATCGCAGGTCAGTCGATCTCGTTCATGCTCCCTAATGTGGCAGGCATGCTGCAGGGCGCAGTGGGACAGGCCGGCTCGGTACGCCTTGCCGTTGCTATCATGGCAACTGTCGCCTGCATCGCAATGCTCATACCTTCGCTGTATATCAAGGAGCGCGATTACATCGACTCCAAGCCGAGCGAGACAAAAGCTTTCTCATCGCTTCTCAAGACTTTCCGCAACAGACAGTTCCGCAGATTCGTTTACAGCGACGTGATCTATTTCTTCGCGCTGACACTCTTCCAGACAGGACTTGCTTTCTACGAGACTAAGCTGATGGGAATAGAGGACACCTGGACATTCGTGCTGACAGCAACGATGACATTCATCAGCGTTCTGCTGTACCCGGCTGTCAACAAACTGGCTCCGAAGATCGGCAAGAAAAAACTCATCATCACGGGTTTCTTCGGCTATTCTATCGTATTCCTTATCACATTCCTGTGCGGGAAGGGCCTGCACTGGGGTTTCATAGTTGCTGTCTGCGCGGCAGTTCCTATGGCTATCCTCGGCATCCTGCCTCAGGCATGTGTAGCTGACGTAGCTGAACTCAGCCGTCTCGAGACAGGCGAGGACAGAAGCGGAATGTTCTTCGCGGCACGTACTTTTGCCTTCAAAATGGGCCAGGCGATCGCAATGGTCGTATTCACATCGATCACAGTCTCCGGCACACCGGCAAGCTACCGTGCAACAGCCGCAGTCGCATTCGTCACATGCATGATCGGCGCCTGCCTCTTCTTCCTCTACAACGAGAAGATGATCCTCGCCAAGATCGAAGAATACAAAAAAGCCAGAGCGTAGGAACTTAAATCACAGACTGCATAAGAGCCAGAGCATAGGACTTTAAATCACAGACTGCATAAGAGCCATGGCATAGGAACATAATTCACAGACTACAAAATGCCAGAAGGGTAATAGAGAGTCTGCAAGAGATACTGAATCACTAATTGGGGAGCACATACATCATCGGGTATGTGCTCTTCATTTCTTTTAGGATTCTTTTCGGCCAAAACGAGCCTTCACGAGAGGCCCGCCGATATCAAGCATTCCTGGAACCTTGTATTTTTGATGCCAAGCTCTCCGATTCGCAATACCAATGTTGTAGATCTGATCGATGGATGATGTGTGGTCAATGCATTTTCCCGAAAAACGGGCAAAACAGGTAAAATTGTTGTTTCCG
>CADABZ010000028.1 GCA_902786355.1 uncultured Eubacteriales bacterium | reverse complement strand
ATGAGCGTAGGCGGACACAAGTCACAGTGCATCTACTACACAGGCATCTGCGCTGCAAAGACAGCAGAAATCCTTGCGCGTGAGCTCGGCATCCCTACAACAGGCGAAATCACACTGCTCTCACACGACGAGTACCTCAAAACAAGAATCGCACCTCTCGAGGCATAATCGGCTGACAGGCGACTTGAGAGAAATCAAGTAACGGAGAAATAACAATGATAAAGAAAATTCCAATTCCTATCTGCGGCGTTATACTGGGAATGTTCGGACTGGGCAATCTGCTGCAGTCATATTCAGAAGGCATCCGCATGACATGCGGAGTCATCGCTACGATCCTTGCTGTACTGTTCCTGATCAGCGTATTTACTGATTTCGGAAAGTTCAAAGAGAATATGAAGAATCCGATCATGGCGAGCGTATTCTGCACATTCCCGATGGCTCTTATGCTTTTCAGCGTATACTTCAAGCCATGGTTCGGCGCGGTTTCGCTGTATATTTGGTACTTCGCGATCGCACTGCATATCGTGATGATCATCTATTTCACGAAAACTTTCATACTCAAGCCGGATCTTAAGAAGGTCCATGCAAGCTATTACATCGTTTATGTCGGAATCGCAATGGCTGCAATGACAGCTCCTGCATACGAAGCGACAGGATTCGGAATGGCAACATTCTGGTTCGGGTTTGCGGCACTTCTGGTTCTGCTCGTTTTCGTAACGATGAGATATGTAAAACTGCCTGCACCTGATCCGGCAAAGCCGCTGATCTGCATCTACGCAGCACCTGTAAGCCTTTGCATCGCAGGCTATATCCAGTCGGCAGCAACAAAGTCGCTGAGCTTTCTGACAGTCATGTGGGTAGTCGCAACAGTGTTTTTCCTGTTCGCATGTGTGAAATTCGTACAGTACCTGAAGATGCCATTCTTCCCTAGCTACGCAGCATACACATTCCCGTTTGCTATCAGTGCAATAGCTTCCAAGCAGTTAATGGCATGCTCTGTCGCAATGGAACAGCCAATGGCATTCCTCAAGCCGATCGTGCTTATTGAGACGATCATAGCTACATGCACGACATTATATGCTCTTGTACGTTATCTGGTGTTCCTTTTCGGAAACGGAGAGAAAAAAGCGTCTTAATCAGGCAAATACGGTAATAATTGACGAAGAGAAAAAAGCGTCTTAATCAGGCAAATACGGTAATAATTGACGACCGGCTGAACCAATTATCAGCCGGTCGTTTTTGTCTGCAAGCAAATCTTCACAGCAAGCTGGTTGAAAAATCGATAGATATATACGTGTAATTGCGTTAATGCAAAGGAGGTTCATGATGAGTAAATAGCTGATAGGTCTGTATATTCAAACAGTATCATGGTTGTGATAGATTTTTACATTTTCCGAAGTAAATATAATACAATTAGAGCACAATATATCACTCGTTGCCTGTAATACAGTAAGACTCAGCAGCGCCCGTATAATCAGAAGCTCGAGCCTTAGGGCAGCGGTCGCAAAGCAAAGTTCATTTTATCTTGAAAAGGAAGATCTGCCTGATATCAACTAAATGAGGAAGCAAAATGAACAGGAAGTATATTATCGATACAGATGAGAACAAAAGATTCATGAATGAACTTACCGGGGACCTTTTGAGGTTCGGGCACAGATTTCCCGCTCCGACCGGCTCCTCCTACTATCTTGGAGACGATGGAACTCCGTGGACAGACAGGCCGCGCGAGACCTGGATCACCTGCCGTATGGCTCATGTGTACAGCATCGGTGCCATCCTGGGCCATGAAGGATCGGAAGATTTGGTCGATCAGGCGCTTAAAGGCATAAAAGGAGAACTTCACGACGACGTCAACGGCGGATGGTATCCCGGGATAACAGCGGACGGACATGTACTTCCTGATAAGCAGTGCTATGCCCATGCATTCGTAATTCTGGCAGCGTGCTCCGCAGTTCTTATTAACAGACCGGGAGCCCGGGAGCTTCTGGATGAAGCCCTGGAGCTGTATGACAAAAAATTCTGGAACGATGAAGAAGGATTGTCCTGCGATACCTGGAATACGGATTTTACCGTCTGTGATCCTTACAGGGGATTAAATGCGAATATGCATACAGTGGAAGCTTTCCTGGCAGCGGCCGATGTTACCGGCAGTAAGCTGTACCGCGACAGGGCCGGCAGGATCATAGATCATGTGATCGCCTGGGCGAAGGACAATGGCTGGAGGATCCCGGAGCATTTTACAGGCAGCTGGGAGGCGGATCTTGATTGCAATAAGGACAGGCCCGCAGATCAGTTCAAGCCATATGGCGCGACTCCGGGACACGGGATAGAGTGGGCGAGGCTGATAAGCCAGTGGGCGGCGTCAGTTTTTGCAGACCGCGAAGGATCACAAAAATACATTGATGCCGCAAGAAATCTTTTCGGGAGGGCTGTTAAAGACGCATGGAACGCTGATCCCTTACTGTGATATTTCTGTTTCCGTAGCAGTTGCCGCCATGAGAATGAGAGGTTGATCATGAAGACGGATGCAATAACTTCAGGGAGGATCGCAATAATATGACAAGATGGGTAAGACATTTATATCAGCCGGCACTTCCTCTGGGAGATGACGGAAGAAGGGTCACAGGCTGTGCCGAACACATAGAATTATCGCGCCGGGGAGCGGCTGAAGGCATGGTCCTTCTTAAAAACGAGAACAATATCCTTCCTGTTAAGAGGGGTTCTAAGCTTGCCCTGTTCGGCAAGGCGACGATCGATTATGTAAAAGGCGGAGGCGGCTCCGGAGATGTTATCGTAAAATATACACGCAACTTCTACGAGGGCATGAAGATCAAGCAGGATGAGGGCAAGATCTCTATATACCCTGGTCTTATAGATTTCTATAGGGAGAATATCAAGGCCCAGTATGAGGCAATGCGCGCACCCGGTATGACGGTCGAACCTTCGATCCCCGATGAGCTTCTGGATGGGGCGAGAGATTTTGCCGATACGGCTGTCATTACGATCTGCCGGTTCTCGGGCGAGGGCTGGGACCGCAAGACCCCTCCGGAGTACAACGAGAGTATCTGGGAAGAAGAGATAAGAATGCTGGAGCAGCAGGCGAGCGTCTTTCCTGACGGAGATTTTTACCTGACAGCAGGCGAAAAGAGGATGATCGAAGCTGTTAAATCAAGGTTCGACAACATCGTTGTCGTAATAAATGCCGGCGGTGTCATGGAGACGGAATGGTTCAAAAATGATGACAAGATCTCTTCTGCACTCTATGCCTGGCAGGGCGGTATGGAAGGCGGTCTGGCAGCTGCTGACCTGATCGTCGGTGATGCAAATCCTTCAGGTAAGCTTGTCGATACTTTCGCCTGTTCTCTGGATGATTATCCATCAGGCTATAACTTTCATGACAGCAATTCCTTCGTCGAATACACGGACGATATCTATGTGGGCTACAGGTACTTCGAGACAATACCCGGGGCGGCGGAAAAGGTGGTCTATCCTTTCGGATATGGCCTGTCGTATACAGACTTCGAGATAAAAGCCACGGACATTAGCATCGGCAATGACACCGTCAGGGTAAAGGCAAGCGTTAAGAATACAGGAGCTTATCCCGGCAAGGAAGTTGTGATGCTTTACTATTCTGCCCCGCAGGGACTTCTGGGCAAGCCCGGCAAGGAACTCGGAGCGTTCGTCAAGACCGGTCTGATCGCTCCCGGAGAGACCGGGGAAGTCATGCTTTGCATGAAAATCACGCAGATGGCATCCTACGATGACACGGGGAAGATACAAAAGTCCTCCCTGATCCTCGAGAAGGGTGATTACAGGTTTTTCATTGGCAATAATATCCGTGCGCTCGACGATATTAACGAGATGTTAAGCTTGGATCACGACAGAATCGTTTCCTTATTAAAGGAACGCCTTGCTCCTGCGCATCTTACAGAAAGATTAAAGTCTGACGGCACGATGGAGAAAATGGCGGCAGCGCCTTCAAAGGAGAAGGTAAGCATACTCCCGAGAATGTCTGTTAAAGAAAGCGAGGGCGTGGGTCCTTGCGAGAGAGGAAGAAAGATTTACCACCTTGCGGATCGGGCTGAAGTAATGTTTGAAGATGTTGCTGACGGTAAGAATGACCTTGATGAGTTTATGGCGCAGTTAAGCGATGATGAACTGATACATCTTATCGGCGGACAGAAGAACCTCGGGGTATCCAACACCTTCGGCATCGGGAACATGCCCGAGTACGGTGTGCCCGAGATAACAACGGCTGACGGCCCTGCGGGACTCAGGATACTCCCGCAGGTCGGGATATATACAACGGCATGGCCATGTGCCACAATGCTGGCCTGCACCTTTAATGTTGAACTTGCGGAAAAGATAGGACGCGCTGCTGCTTTAGAAGTCAAAGAGAACAATATCGGCATCTGGCTTGCTCCTGCGGTAAATATCCACAGAAGTCCTCTGTGCGGAAGAAACTTCGAATACTATTCCGAAGATCCGGTCGTTGCAGGCAGGATCGGCGCTGCTGTCGTTAAGGGCGTCCAGTCTCAGAATATCGCCGCTACAGTCAAACATTTTGCTTTCAATAATAAGGAGACAAACCGCAAGAACAGCGATTCGAGATTATCGGAGAGAGCTGCGCGCGAGATATATCTGAAGCCTTTTGAGATCATTGTAAAGGAGGCGGATCCATGGTGCATCATGACTGCGTACAATAAGGTCAACGGAATACAGTGCTCCGAGAATGAGGAGCTTATCAACGATATCCTGAGAGGCGAGTGGGGATTTAAAGGCCTCGTAATGACAGACTGGTGGACTTGCGGCGAGCATTACCTTGAAGCAAAAGCCGGCAATGACCTTAAGATGGGCAATGGTTACCCCGAGAGAGTGAAGTATGCTTACGACAGGGGAAAGATCACTCACGATGAGCTTTATGCCGCGGCAAGAAACGTACTGAATCTCATTCTGAAGATGGAATGAGCGAAATGCCTGCATGATTGAAGAGCATCTGCAAATGAGATATATTGACTAAGGGGAATAAGATATGAGCGAATTTACACATTTTGACGAAAAGGGAAACGCTTACATGGTAGATGTTTCGGACAAGGAGATCACCAGGAGAAGCGCTACCGCGCAGGGCACGATCACTGTAAGCCGTGAAGTTATGGATGCAGTACTCGGCAGGAAGGTACGGAAGGGGGATGTGTTCACAGTTGCACAGACCGCCGGGATAATGGGAACAAAGCGCACATCCGATCTTATCCCTATGTGTCACCCGCTGAGCCTTACTAATGTACAGATCAGTTTTGAAACGGATGAAGAAGCCTGCAGCATAACCGCTTACTGTACCGCTGTCACAGATGGAAAAACAGGGGTGGAGATGGAAGCCCTTACGGGTGTGAGCGTTGCTTTGCTGACGGTATATGATATGTGCAAGGCGATAGACAAAAGAATGGTGATGAGCGATATACATCTTGTGGAAAAGACAGGCGGTAAAAGCGGCGATTTTGAATTCTGATACAGACTTCATGCTGGTCAAAGCGGAAAACTCTGGGAAGGCATTGAGCATTCTGGCAGCGAAGGATATGAAGTCACATAACTGGTAAGATATCGGAGAATGAAAGCAACAAGAACTGATTTTTCGACGGGACCAGTCTGGAAAAGCATACTGGCTCAGGCGGTCCCGCTTACAATAGCACAGATGGTAAGCCTGCTGTACAACGTCATAGACCGTGTTTATCTCGGTCATATGGGCGATGGCAGCAGTATGGCGCTGACAGGTGTCGGGCTTACTTTTCCTGTGGTCACCCTGCTTATGGCTTTTGCAGTTCTGTTCGGAAACGGCGGCATCCCGCTTTTCGCGATGGCATGCGGAGCCGGAGATGAGCAGAAGGCAGGGAGGATCATGGGCAATTCTTTTGCGCTGATTCTGGTCAGTGCTGTCTTCCTTACACTCATCGGCTATGTATTCAGCAGGCCGATCCTGTTCGCTTTCGGTGCCAGCGAGGAATCGTTCGTCTATGCCCGCAGATACCTCAACATCTACCTTATCGGCACTGTCTTCATGATGATCACGACCGGAATGAACGGATACATCAATGCCCAGGGCTTCGCGAGGACAGGCATGAAATCCGTCATTATCGGATCGATCGCCAATATTATTCTGGACCCGATACTGATTTTTGCACTTAAAATGGGAGTCGCGGGCGCGGCGCTTGCGACGGTGATAAGCCAGATGCTGTCTGCAGCCTGGGTGATGAGGTTTCTTACGGGAAATCAGGCGGCCGTGCGCCTTAAGAGAGAAATGATAGGCATCCGCCGGAGCGACACGATAGAGATCATAAAGCTCGGGATGTCCAATTTCATAATGCAGAGTACTAATGGACTGGTGCAGATAGTCTGCAATTCAACGCTGCAGATCTATGGCGGGGATCTGTACATAGGGATCATGACCGTTGCCAATTCCATACGCGAGGTCTTCTTCCTGCCTGTGACGGGTATATCGGCAGGCTCGCAGCCGGTCATAAGCTACAATTACGGTGCAAAGCGAAATGACAGGGTCAAAGACGGGATCAATTTCAATACTCTTATAGGTATGGCATACACTGCCGCCGCGTGGATCCTCGTACTGCTTTTCCCCGGCGTGTGGATCGGGATCTTCACAAGAAATGCCCAGCTGATCGAGACAGGGATCGAGGCTCTCAGGATATATTTCTTCGGCTTCGTGTTCATGGCGTTTCAGTTCGCCGGGCAGTCTGCCTTTCAGGCGCTAGGTGACGCAAAGCACGCGATCTTTTTCTCGCTTCTGCGAAAGGTCATCATCGTTGTGCCGCTTACTATTCTGCTGCCAGCCGCAGGCTTCGGCGTAAAAGGCGTTTTCATGGCTGAACCGATCTCAAACATCATCGGCGGGACAGCGTCCTACGTGACAATGCGCCTGACCGCCTACAGAAAGCTCTGATAAGTCTGCCGTCTGTCAGGATCACGACCATACGACCCAGAGAAAAACATAACCGACCAGGACTGCTACGAGTGTATACGGAACACCTATCTTCATGAAATCTCCGAACGATACCTGATAGCCTTCGCTTTCAAGAAGACCTACAGCTGCGATGTTGGCAGAGGCGCCTATAGGCGTGATGTTGCCGCCAAGGGTCGCTCCTGACAGGAGGCCGAAGTACAGAAGATACGGCTCGATCCCGAGCGATGCAGTTACCGCGGTCAGAACCGGAAGCATCGTTGCGACATAAGGGATATTGTCTACGAATGCGGAGATAAGAACAGAGCCCCAGACGATGATCGTATACAGGACGAATATGTTGTTGCCGCCGGCTTTTACGATGATGTCGGCTATATCATTGATGAGGCCTGCATTGGTAAGACCTCCGATAACGATGAACAGGCCTGTAAGCAGACCGAGAGTGCCGAGGTCGAGGGACTTCACCGAGGCGACAGTGTCCTCTGTGTTGCGGTCTCTGATGGTGTCAATGATTATTGTGATGACCGCAAGTGTGCAGCATATCAGGCCGTTCGTGATACTCGGAGTACCAGGGATAAATGATGCCGTAATGAGCGCTGCGACCATCAGGATCAGCATAACGGTAGGGAGGTAATCGTCGACTTTGGTTTTCTCGACCGAGGTGACCTTTTCTGTGTAGTTGCGGAAAAGGACCAGCATCACAGGGATGGTGGCAAGTGCTCCGAGCTCTACAGCAAAGAATATGCCCGGCCGTCCTTTCATCCAGAAGAAATCCATGAAATTCATGCCTGCATAGTCGCCCAGCATGATCGACGTCGTGTCGCCGACAAGAGTGGCGGCACCCTGCAGGTTGGAGGATACAGAAATAGAGAGGATCATTCCTACGGGATTGATCCTCAGTTTTTTGCATATAGCAAGTCCGATCGGAGCAACGATCAGTACAGTGGATACATTATCGATGAATGCAGATATGATGCCTGCAAAAAGCGACATGCGTATGGTTACCCATTTTGCATTTTCGGATTTTGACAGAAGGATATCTGCAAGAAGGACGGGCATTCCGGAATCAATGAAGTAATAGACGATGACCATCGTACCGGCTATCATCAGAAGTACATTCCAGTTGATCACAGAAGGCAGCATGGAAACAGGAAGTATCCCTGCAGCCAGAAATATAACAGCGGTCGTCAGTGCAATATATGGTCTGTACTTAGGCACTGCGACCATGAAGATATACATCAGAATAAACAGTATCAAAGCGGCTGTTTTCACTTATCGTTACCCCCTACAATTAAAATTGCACAGATAGTATAGCATTTTTGACCAGCCGATAGACATGACATATGTCCGGCTGCTGATAACAGACGCCGGATGTCCCCCCCCGCCTCTATAGGCGGCGGGTTCCATGTTCGATCGTCGGTGGTGGGTACAATCCCCGACCGACGCTCTCAGGAGCTGAAGCTCCCGGCGTCTGTTGACGGCGTCGCTCGCTCCTGGTTGAACAACTGAGACTACATTCTTCATCTCTACAGAAGCCATCCGTGAATCAGCCCGTCTATAAGTTTTTCATTGATTCCGTAATCACTTTGACTGAATGAAATGATCAGATTGTCCCAGGGAACGATACCATATCTTTCATAGTAGTCAAGCTTATGCTTGCTGCCCTCAAGATAGTCTTGATCGTTGACATCTCCGAGGTGTTCCCAGTATATGACTTTACCATCGCGTGGCCTGATTATGGTAAAATCCGGAACGTATGAAATATCCGGGTGATCGATCTCAGCTTCAAAGCGATACGGTATCCCATAGAATTCCAGCCGTGATCCGATAATGATTTCCCCAAGCGAACGTCTCTTAGTTCCGTCGGCAGCAGTGGATTTGAGTGAGTCAGTGTAGAAGTCATTTTTCGCTTCAAACTGCTCAGCCCATTCTTTATAATTCATCTGCCCATAATAGATCCCGTTAGTCAGTTCGGGATGCTTCTTTAAAAAGTCTTCCATAACAGAGTTTTCGTCGGCAGGCTTGTACCAGCGAAGTAAAGTGTCAAAAGCTTTAAGGTCCTTTTCGAGAACCGCTATGGCTCTTTTGGCATACTGCTTGCGAACAAGCTTATACACTTTTTCACGGTCCTTTGTTATGCCTCTGCGCGATTCTTTCTTTCTGTTGCCTTTTGCGGGTATCCGCTCACTATAGTATTCAGTGCCCTCCACTTTATAGCAGAATAACTCGCCTGAAGGGAGCTGAGACAACTCTCTTTCCAGAAGAGCCTTACGTTCTGCCAGTTCCTCACGGATCCTCCTGATTTCTAATAAATAATTCATATCTGGGTACCTCTTCGAAAATCACTTCATTACGGCGCTGATTGGGAGTGTGCTGTCAAGAGCAGGCCCGCATTTATGTATTTTGTAAATGTTTTTACATAGCTTTGTAAAAATATACGCCTGTAAAAGTTTTGCAATAGGAGTTTTTTCTAAAACTATACAAATTCATCTCGATTTTAGAATATATGTAGAAAATATTCAAGATAAGAATCGTGCTTCTGAGTAGCTAAAATAATATATGATGAAAAAAATGGGCCTAGGAGTAAACCGAAAACAGAAAGTACGATAAAGGCCAGTGTTTTCAAGCCTCTCGAGAGCATGGTTCTTACAACTGCCAGTATGTTGACATTTAACCTATAATGAATAAAAATGAATACGGATAAGCAGAATACATTTTCTACATATATTGAAAAAATGACTCGGCTTTGTATAATTTTTTGAAAAAGTCCTATCTTGGCCGCGCATTGGCCGCGCATTGGCCGCTAAGCTGCCATGAGAAAGGAAAAATGAATGATATATACAGATAAAACAAAACAGGCAATGATACTTTGCTATAATGCGCACCAAGGCCAGGTGGACAAGAGCGGGATCCCTTATGTATTCCACCCGCTTCATCTTGCAGAGCAGATGGATGATGAGGACAGCACTGTCGCTGCACTGCTGCATGATGTTGTCGAGGATACGGATTATAGCCTGCAGGACTTACAGGACATGGGCTTCGGTGATGCTGTTATTGATGCGCTTAAGCTGCTGACACATGATCCGCAGGTACCTTACATGGAGTATGTAAAGGCGATCGCGGAAAATCCTCTGGCGCGCAAGGTGAAACTGGCCGATCTTGAACATAACAGCGATATATCCAGGCTGGATCATGAGCCGACAGAGGCGGACCTGGAGCGCCGCATGAAGTACAGGAAGGCTATGGAAATACTGGAGAGGCACATTTGATGAAAAAGAGGGAACACAGAATACTCGATCATACAATAATAAGCTATTTCCTGCTTGCTGCTTTCGTTTCGCTCTTTGATGAAATTCTGGGCGGAGCGATAGACAGGATTATTGGCAATATCATCCCGGACTATACCGTTGAGACCATTGTCATGGGGAAAACGGTGGATCTGAGTATGGGCATTGGAGTTGCGGCCGCGGCGCTTCTCGCTGCATTGCTGTTCAAGTTGTGGTTCAGACCCGATTTCAACGGCTGCCTGCAGAAAGCCGGCCTGAAGGAAGGCCTGCTGATGCTTCTGCCGTTTCTCGTTATCCACTATGCAGGGAGCATAGTCAGCTGGATCACTCTCGGCACAGGCAGCGCGGTCATAGCTTTGCTGAGGGCAGCGGCACCGGGCTTCGGCGAGGAGATCATGTTCCGCGGGCTGGGTGTTGCTAACTATATGCGAAGGATACAGAATGCAGGCCAGATCAGGATCATATTCTGGCTTTCATCTATAGTATTCGGTCTGGTACACCTGACCAATATCTTAGCGGGCGGCGATCCGGTGTCAGTCGTTATACAGGCTGTGTATGCGATCGGTGTGGGAATGCTGTTCTGCGCGGTATATCTGCGAACCGGGAATCTGTGGCCGACGATACTGGGACACTGGAGCGTGGACTTTCTCGAGCTGACGCGCGTTGACCTTTCCGGCAGCGGAGGTGTTATGGTCGGTATGGGTATAGGCGACTGGATAACCATCGCCGCGGGAATCTTCGGTGCATTCTGGGCGCTGCGCCTGCTGGATCCGAAGTACAATGATGAGATCCTCGGGGTCTGGGACCGTAAATGGAACAAACAGATAAACTGACAACGTGGAACAGAAAAGGAGAAGTTTACAGATATGGAGATAAGAGACGCGAAGGGACTGACTGAGGAAGAGTTCCTGAAGAGATATGACCCGGACAAGTATCCGAAGCCATCGCTGACAGCTGATGCAGCTGTTTTCCGGACGGATGATGACGGCAGACTGCCGGAAGTCCTTCTCATCCGGAGAAAAGGCCATCCATACATCGGACATCTCGCTTTGCCGGGCGGATTCGCAGAGAGAGGCGAGACGATCGAGACTACAGCCGCAAGAGAGCTTGAAGAAGAGACAGGGGTCAGCGGGCTTGAGATGAAGCTCGTCGGTGTATACAGCAGGCCGGGAAGAGACCCGAGAGGCTGGACTGTTTCTGCAGCATATACGGTTACAGTCAGCCGTGGAGCTGTCAGACCTGTAGCAGGAGATGATGCCGAAAAGGTATGCTGGGCGGCGGTGAAGATGGAGGATGATCAGCTGAAAGTATTTCTTGAAGAAGAGGATGTCAGCGATGAGCTGGCTTTCGATCACTATGAGATCCTTACAGATGCATACAGATGCGCTTTTCAGCAATAGCGGTAATAAGAAGAACCCGGCAACGGACAGATGTCCGATACCGGGTTTTTAAGTGCAGAAGACGTATGATAGTCTGCTTCTTCACATGTGCCTGAGTTCCATGAGGTGAAGGAGATCAGAAATCTACTTCTGTGTCATAGTAGCAGCACTTCAGCAGCTTTTCCATCTCTTCCTGGCTAGGCTGTCTTGGGTTGGAGCCTGTGCATGCATCGAGAAGAGCGTTGGCTGCGATCTCAGGAAGTCTCTCGAGGAATACTTCTTCAGGAACAAAGCCCTGTTCTGTCGGATAGCTGTCTGCGCCATAGTTCTTGATGCAGTGAGGAATGTTCAGCTGATCATTGAGTCCGCGGACGTATTTGATGAGAGCTGCGACTTTCTCATCGTCATTGTTTCCTTCGAGATGCATGTAGTCAGCGATGACGCCGTATCTCTTCTTAGCTGTCTCATCCTTAGCGTTGAATGCGATTACCTTAGGCAGGTACATAGCGTTGGCAGCACCGTGGATGATATGAGCGCCATAGTCAGCGAATACAGCACCTGTCTTGTGAGCCATGGAGTGAACGATGCCGAGGAGACCTGATGAGAAAGCGATTCCGGCGAGGCACTGAGCAGTGTGCATGTTGTCTCTTGCTTCCATGTTCTCATTGTAGGAATCAACGAGATCTCTCTGGATCATCTCGATAGCGTGGATAGCGTCAGCATCTGTGAATTCGCTGTTTGCGGTCGAAACATATGCTTCGATAGCGTGAGTGAGAGCGTCCATGCCTGTATGAGCAACGAGCTTTTTAGGCATTGTCTCAGCGAGCTCTGGGTCAACGATTGCAACATCCGGTGTGATCTCGAAGTCAGCGATAGGGTATTTGATACCTTTTGCATAATCAGTGATGATCGAGAATGCAGTTACCTCTGTAGCGGTTCCGGAAGTTGAAGAAACTGCGCAGAAATGAGCTTTGGTTCTCAGCTTCGGAAGTCCGAATACCTTGCACATATCCTCGAATGTAGTTTCAGGATATTCATATTTGATCCACATCGCTTTTGCAGCGTCGATAGGGGAGCCGCCGCCGATAGCAACGATCCAGTCAGGCTCGAACTCTGACATGAAAGCAGCGCCCTTCATTACTGTCTCAACAGATGGATCTGGCTCGATACCTTCGAAGATCCTGACTTCCATGCCAGCCTCTTCGAGATAGGACTTAGCCTTGTCGAGGAAACCGAATCTCTTCATTGATCCGCCGCCTACGCAGATGACAGCCTTCTTGCCTTCAAAAGTCTTCAGAGCCTCAAGTGCTCCCTTTCCGTGGTAGATATCTCTTGGATTTGTAAATCTTTGCATTTCAATGCCTCCTGTAGAAATAAACCAATCAATTTTGTTAAATCATTATCAATCTTTGATAATATTTTAACACCAACCGATATTCAGGTAAACAGCCATCCGGAAACTGTTATGCACTTTGTTATGAACAACATGCACTGTCTGTGGTATCATTAGAAAGCCGGGGGTCTAATGGCACTCCGGGAAATACCGGTCAGTGAGCAGGGACATCCCGCTGACAGACTGCAGGAACAAGGGAAGAGAAAAATGAAATATCTGTATATTCTGCTGGTATTCATACCGATCACTATCATAGGCAAAATAATGGGGTTCTCAGATCCGATGCTTTTCGCATGCAGCTCTCTTGCGATCATCCCGCTTGCAGGAGTGATGGGCAAAAGCACTGATGACATAGCGTGCTACTGCGGACAGAAGATCGGAGGTCTGCTTAATGCGACTTTCGGGAACGCCACAGAACTCATAATCGCATTTGTCGCGATGAAGGAAGGGATGTTCGATGTCGTCAAGGCATCTCTGGCAGGTTCAGTAGTAGGGAATATCCTGCTCGTACTCGGAGCATCGATGCTGGTCGGCGGATTGAAATACAAGACGCAGACTTTTAACAGGAATTCTATCAATATCACATCGAGCATGCTGCTCCTGGCTGTGATCGGTCTTTCCATACCGGCGATATTCACACACACACTTCCTGAGGAAAGCCTTACGGCTCAGGTAGAGGGACTCAACGTTATTGTTGCGGTTTTGATGCTGCTTGTATACATCATGCAGTTTGTCTTCTCGTTCGTGACTCACCGCAACCTGTACGAGGACTCTGTTCCTGATGAAGAGGAAGGACATAAAGCTGCCAGTCTGCCGCGTGCGATCGGAATGCTCATAGCTTCAACAGTGTGCATCGCTGTTCTCTCAGAGATATTTGTCGGAACGGTCGAGCCTATGGCAGAAAGCGCCGGACTCAGCAAGACTTTTGTGGGTATAATCCTCGTTCCTATCATCGGTAATGCAGCAGAGCATTCGTCGGCTATCCTGATGGCATACAAGAACAAAATGAATGCTGCGATCGAGATAGCTCTGGGATCAAGCCTTCAGATAATACTTTTCGTAGTGCCGGTCCTGACTCTGCTGAGCCTCTTCTTCACACCGATGAGCATAGTCTTCACACCATTCGAACTAGTCGCAATGACAGGTGCGGTGCTCATCGCCAACCGTGTGGCATCTGATGGTGAATCGAACTGGCTTGAGGGACTGCAGCTTATAGTTGTATATCTGATAATCGGTGCGGCGTTCTTCTTCGTATAGGTTAGCGGAGAGCTTCACGCCAACGTGCCCGGGGTAAAAGTCATTATATAAAAAACGAGGTCGTCGTGGACAAAAGAGGAGGCAAGGGACTGATCCCGGGCCTCCTCTGTTTTTTCATGATGCAGCTGCCGGCTGCTCTCTTCTTAATATCTGGTGCCGGCATAATCCTCTATATAGCTGTGGAGCTTCTTGGTGTCGCTCCAGCGTGAGAAACCGTAGCCGCTTCCGAGTACTACAGTTACGTAAGTGCCGCCGTTGCAGGTGTAGACACCGGTGAAGCAGCAGCCTGCGTTGCTTTCGGTACCGGTCTTGCCGCCGAGGAAGTTTTTGACGTAACTGAATATGGCGTTGGTGGACCAGAGTGTCCATGACCTGCCCCGCTCAAGACTCTTGATAGTCTTGCACTGGGTCGCCCAGCACTCTCTGATCTCAGGGAATGTATATGCGTATGCTGTGAGCTTAGCGAGCTCGTATGCTGTGGTGTAGTGTCCTTCTGCATCCAGCCCGTGCGGATTGCGGAACTGTGTATGTGTGAAGCCGAGCTCCTTTGCCTTGTTGTTCATCATGCTGACAAAACCTGCTTCGCTCCCGCCAACGCTCTCTGCTACGGCTGTTGCAGCGTCGTTGGAGGACGGCAGAAGCATTGCGTACAGGAGGTCTCTGTTGCTGTAGACATCACCTGCGGCAAGACGGCCGCTGGCATATGGTGTGCTCGCAGCGTGCTGGGAAATTCTGGTGCTTGAACTGAGGGATCCTTTTTCCAGAAGAAGCACGGCGGTCATCAGCTTGGTAGTGCTTGCCTGAGCATACTCTTTAAATGAATTGCTGGAATATATCATTGTGCCCTGGCCCTTGGAGTCGATCCTGTATATGCAGGCAGCTCTGGCTGACATATCCAGATCATCAAGGTTACGGGTGATGACGGTTATTTCTTCGCTGGCCGCTTCAGGTGCGGTTTCCGTCTTTGGAACATAGATGCGCCATAATGAAGTTGTCTTAGCCCTTTCCTTTGAAGGGACCGTGAAACTCACGTGGGAAACTGTGCTGTCGTCCTCTCCTGCTTCTGCAGTGGCCTTCAGAATAGTCTTCCAGGATTTATTATCACTGTCGTATCTCTGAAGATGCACCTCTCTGCCATCGGCAGAGGTGATATCTGCTTCGATTTCAAGCTTCGAGTCACGATGCCTGTTGAATTTTGTCTTGTATACATTTATAGACGTTTCAGCAGACTGCAGCTCAGCAGTATCCACTGCAGCCGGTTTGTCTGCATCGGAACTTGTTTCTGTACCGGTATCTGAAGTGACGGCAGATGATGTGCTGCCTGCAGCAGCATATGCATCCATTCCCGCCATCGGCAGACTCAGTGACAGGATAAGCGCAGCAGTGAAAAGTACGGCCGCGGCTCTCTTCAGTAAGGATGTTTTCATATCGTGAATTTTCATCTTGCTTTCCTCGCCTTCTGAAAAAACATACTGTGGTAAAGGACTCTTTACATATGATGAGTGTATCACAGAGAAGTTCCTTAATTTCTTAAACTCTGTTTAGCTGAACGGCGGAAATACAAAACTCCCCGCCCCGCTGATCTGCAGCAGGACGGAGAGCTTTGTGAGATTAAAGGTGACTGTGAATCGGTGGTGATCATGCGGCTTTGCCGGAAGCAGGATCGAATGTGTTCCTCGCGGTCAGCAGAGTGCGTGTTTCGCTCAGAAGGTCTTCGATGCTCTTGGCCTCTGTCATGATGCCGAGAAGCTCTCCTGTTTCTGTGTCTGCATAGCAGACGGTTACGGTCCATTCTGTTTCGAGCTCGAAGCAGGTCAGCTCCTCACTGCAGTCGATGAGATATACTCTGCAGCTTTCGTCTGCTCTGATACCTGCTTCTGCTGCTGCTCTGGCAATAACTGCTGCGTTTACTGTATTGATAGTCTTCATCTGTGTGTCCTCCTTGTGTCTGTATCTGATCGCATGACTGCGACTGTCTTCTGTATTCTTGTGCCGCCGGCTTTCGTGTCCGGCTGTTTTCCTTAGCTGATGTCTGAAGTATAGAATGCAAAATTAAGAAGATTATTAGAAAATGAAAAAATTTTTCCGGATCCGGGTTAATTGATTTCTTATTCTTTTCAGATACCATGAACTCTGACGAACCGTGTGTGGTATATTGAAATGTGAACAGAACTGCCTGGACTCCGGGCAGAAAGATCATCGGAGAAAAGATAATGAGAGTACTTGTTGTAGAAGATGAGAAGAATATGAACCGCCTCATAAGTGAAGCGATGGAAGACGAAGGCTACAGCGTCGACAGCTGTTTTGACGGCCGGGAGGCGATCGATTATGCAGAAGCTGCAGAGTATGATGTGATAATACTTGACGTCAATCTTCCGGGCTGCGATGGCTTTACAGTCGTCGAACGCCTGAGGGAGAGGAATTGCAGTGCGCCTGTGATCTTCCTTACTGCGCGTGACAGCGTGATGGATAAAGTCACCGGCCTTAATGCAGGAGGAGATTATTATCTGACAAAACCATTCAGCTTCGATGAGCTGAGGGCTGTCGTCAATGTCATGACAAGAAAGTATACAGGCAACAGGACTAACGAGTATGCCGTGGGAGATCTCGTCGTGGATACGGCATCCCGGACGGTGACTCGAGGCGGGGAAGCGATAGACCTCACGAGCAAGGAATTTGCTCTGCTTGAGTACATGATCAGAAACCGCGGTGTGGTGCTCTCGCGCGAGATGATCGAGAACAATCTGTGGAACTTCGAATATGAGGGCGGCACCAACGTTGTCGATGTATATATAGGATATCTCAGACGCAAAATAGATAAGGGCCGCGACAAAAAGCTGATCCATACTGTGTGGGGCACAGGCTGGGTGCTCAGAGAGGAGTAGCTTATGTCTGCAAAAATGAGGCTTACCCTGTGGGTAACTTTCATGGTGATGCTCGTCTCGGTAATGGTCCTTGTGTTCATCCTTGTCATGAACCGCCACAGCCTGCCGGAGGATCCTGCATCATATCTGGTCGATGTAGTAATAGACAACGCCAATGATATCGAGTTTGACAGAGGCACATTTGAATGGGATGAGCTGTCTGTATATAAGCGCGGCGTATATTGCTCTTTCTACAACACGGAAGGCGAGCTCCTGCTGTCTGCTAACAAAGAAGATATGGATTTCTCCAATGTCCCGTTCAAATCCAATCAGATCAGGACTGTAAGATCCGGAGACAAAGATTTCTATCTGTACGATCTGTATGTCGATATGGAGGTCTCGGGCGTATGGATAAGAGGCGTAGTGCTTACCGACAGCCACATAGGTATAACCGACACGATAATGAGGCTGACGCTTATCCTCCTGCCTCTGATACTTATAGTGACCTTCCTCGGTGCTCTTCTGATATCTTCGCGGACATTCAAGCCGATGGAGAAGATCGTCGATACGGCAAATTCGATCAACGATGCTGACGATCTGACCGACAGGATCAATCTGAAGCATGGGCCGAAAGAGTTCAGACAGCTCGCCGGTGCTTTTGACAGAATGTTTGAAAGGCTGGAAAAAATATTCGACGCAGAGCGGCAGTTTACCTCCGACGCTTCGCATGAGCTGAGGACGCCGACGGCTATTATCCTGGCTGAATGCGACAGAGCAAAACGCAAGGCGAAGACTGCTGAGGATTACAGGGAATCGATCGACCACATTGCTGAACAGGGCGAACGCATGTCAGATCTCATAGAGGAGCTCCTCGGTATCACCAGACTGCAGCAGGGGACAGAGAGATACCCTCTGAGGAAGGCAGATCTGAGTGAATTTGTGACAGTGACAGCCGAAGAGTTCGTGCCTGCTGATGACCGCGGCATGCATATGGATACAGAGATAGAAGAAGGTATAATGTGCAGCTTCAATGCATCACTCATGTCGAGGGTCATCTACAACCTGCTTCAGAATGCATATAAATACGGCAGGGAAAACGGGTACATCAGACTTGCTCTGAGAAGAGATGAAGGAAGAGCTCTGCTCAGTGTCAAAGACAACGGACCGGGAATAGCTCCTGAGAATATGGACAGGATCTGGCAGAGATTCTGGCAGGCAGATGAGTCCAGGGGAAGCGGCGGAAGCGGTCTTGGTCTGGCCATGGTAAAAGAGATCGCTGAGCTCCACGGCGGAAGCGTGTGGGCAGAAAGCACGCCGGGAAAAGGCAGCGAGTTTTACTTCAGCATACCGGCAGAAGTATAGATTGACGATAACGATTGAATGTATAATACTTTCATAACTATCTTGTTAAGAACAGAAAGTGACTAAGATTATGTTATTGGTTGCGGCATTTCTTGCGAGCATGATCCCTGCGGCGATCATGTTTATCTGGCTCAGAAAACAAAAAGATATGCCTGAGGGTTTTGACAAAACCTGTGATAAGGCTTTGCTGCGGGGAGTCCTCGCTGTATTTCCGGTGGTACTGTGCTCAGCGGTCTTGCATTTGCTCGCGGTAGTAACTGGGCTCAGGCATGCCAATCCGTTCATATTCCAGGCATATTACACTTTTATCGTGCTTGCTTTTGCTGAAGAGCTGTGCAAGTTCCTTGCCATGAGGAAGATCGTCAGATCCGGGAGCTATTCCTGGCTGTCTGTAGTGATAATCATGGTGCTTGTCGGACTAGGATTCGAAGTGATCGAAGCCATTCCGTACGCGATAGGTGCAGGCCCGGGACCGATGTTCATGAGAGGCTTCACTCTTATGCACGCTGCCTTCGGCTTCATAATGGGATATTTCTACGGCAAATTCCTAAGGACAGGCAACAAAATGTATTTCGTGACAGGCTTCATCGTTCCGTGGCTCATGCACGGCTTCTATGATTACTGCCTGTCGGATGTGATGATGGCTATAGAGTGGCCGGGCTACGCAGCACTTTTCCTCGCTATGCTCAGCGTGGTCCTTCTGATCGTGTTCGTGCGTTTTGTCATCAAAGCAAAGAAGAACGAAAAATATATGGCAATAATAACGCAGCCGATCGTTAAGGCGGCATCGCAGAATACAGAGGCAGATCCACAGACCGCTATGGCAGAACAGCAGGATGCGGAGGCAGGTCCACAGACCGCTGAGGCAGAACAGCAGAATGCCGATGCAGATCCACAGACCGCTGAGGCAGAACAGCAGAGTGCTGAGACGGATAAGCAAATATGATAGGAAAAAGCCTTGACAAAGGGATAATAAAAAGATCGCTCAACAGCAAGGCGTTCATCATAACGTTGCTCCTTACGATGGGCATCGGACTTGCAGTGCTCCTTGCAGGATTTACTCTGTACCTTTCCGGTGTATCGAATCAGTTCGTTATCAGTACATGGAACCTCGCCAATGCAGAGGCGGCGGTACTGGAGCAGACAGATTACCGCAGCATGTGCGATGAGATCCTCGAGGTATATGACAGCATCTCCGAGGCGGATAAGGCAGACCCCGAGAAAGAGGCTTATCTTTCGAAATTCGATCATCTGCGCGACGAGCGGTTTACAAAAGTGCAGGAGTCAATGCACAGTCTGCAGAACCGCAACGGTCCGCTGAACTCTTTTATCGTTGCTCTTGACGGCAGCACTGACAGGATGATCTATCTGTGCGACGCAGACCAGGATGTGGAGACAAACTACCGCCCGGGGATGTGGGAAGCCTACGAGCATGAGCAGATAGAAACGCTCATAAAAGGAGAAGAAGCGACAGAGTACCAGCTGCAGATGGGAGTCGATCAGAGAGTTCAGGCGGTGATGACTAATCTGCCAAGATACGGGCCGAGATGCACTGCTGCTGCAACACTGTACAAGACAGACAAGTATACCATTGCAGTATGTGTCGATGAGAAGCTTGAGCCGCTTGAGAACATGAGCAAAACATTTCTCATCCAGTATATAGGACTTCTGATCGCGGTAACACTGCTCGCATCTTTCATCGGCATGAGCCTTATGCGCTATGCTATGGTCAAGCCAATCAATGAGATGGCTAAGGCGGCTAACGAATACGGCAGCGATAAGGACAAACAGAACGGAATAAAGCATTTTGACGATCTGAATATCCATACAGGGGACGAGCTCGAGCGGCTTGCGGATACTCTCCGCGATATGGAGACCGATGTTGAGGATTACATGGATAACCTGACAAAGGCCACCGCTGACAAAGAGCGTATGAATGTCGAGCTTGATCTCGCGGCCAGGATACAGAGGGGAATGCTGACAGATGTCTTCCCTCCGTTCCCTGACAGAAATGAATTCGATATATATGCCACAATGGAACCAGCCAGAGAGATCGGCGGAGATTTCTATGACATGATCCTGATCGATGATGATCACCTCGCGATCGAGATCGCTGATGTGTCTGGCAAGGGCATACCTGCAGCGCTGTTTATGATGGCGTCCAAGATCATGCTGGCTGACGGCACCAGAGACTGCCTGTCACCTGCTGAGATCCTGAGAGATATCAACGAAAAGATCAGCGCCGGCAACCGTGAGGAGATGTTTGTCACGGTATGGCTCGCGATCCTCGAGATCTCTACGGGAAAGCTGACGTGCGCAAACGCCGGCCATGAATACCCTATCCTGATACATGCTGACGGCAGGGCCGAACTCATCCGGGACAAACACGGCGCTGTGATCGGTGCCCTTGAAGGCATGAAATACACTGATTATGAGATCATGATGCAAAAAGGCGACAGGATCTTCGTCTACACAGACGGAGTCACAGAAGCAACTTCTACTCAGAATGAACTTTTCGGTAAAGACCGCATCATCAAGGCGATGGGAACTGTTGCTCCGGAGGAGAAGCCGGGAGATATCATGAAAAAAGTCCGTGATGCTATCAGAGATTTCACGGTCGACGCAAAGCAGTTCGATGACCTGACGATGCTGTGCATGGAGTACTGCGGAGGAAGAGATGAGAAATCATGAGATAACCAGAAGCCAGCTGCTTCTGAATGAAGATGGGGAACTCAGGGAGCCTGGATGGTCAAGGAGAATGGTCCAGAAATACCGCCGCTCTATGATCAAAGCTCCTTCCTGGCGGATCAAGGAATGGGATTACTATCTTGTAGTCAACAAAGACTTCGCCGCAGCATTCACCATTTCAGACGATGGATACATAGGCCTGCAGTCTGTATCCCTGCTTTTGTTCGGAGACACTTCAGCGATCGCAGATAAATCTGAAAACAAAGCACCTTCTTTAGGCGTAGGGCTGCCGTGGGAGCATACCGAGACTGTGCTCAACCCGTTCCCGATGGGAAGTCTTCGTCTGCCTGATTCCTCTTCTGCCGGCACGACCAGATATGCGGACAAGCGTCTGCAGATGACATTCAATGTTTTGCACGCAGAGAGCGTAGGACCAAGAGCCGGACAGAACGGAAAGAGAACGATAGACTGCAGATTTGAGAACTTCTGTGACGGCAAGCCATTTGAAGCTCACATAGTGCTCGATCAGCCTGATATGGATTCGATGGTTATCGCGACTCCATGGCCGCAGAAGCACGCCTTCTACTACAATCAGAAGATCAACTGCATGAGAGCTTCCGGATACGTAGAATTCGATGGCAGGAAATACGAATTCGATCCGCGTACAGATTTCGGCACTCTTGACTGGGGCCGTGGCGTCTGGACCTACGATAACACATGGTTCTGGGGATCCGGTAATGCTGATGTGGATGGACACGCTTTTGGCTGGAACATCGGATACGGATTCGGCGACACCTCCGCTGCTTCCGAGAATATTCTGTTCTGGGATGGAGCAGCGCACAAGCTCGATGATGTCACGTTCAACATCCCTGAAGAAGGCTACATGGGCAAGTGGACCTTCACTTCTTCCGACGGCAGATTTGAAATGGAATTTGAGCCGATGCTCGACAGAGCTGCCAACCTGGATTTCAAAGTGATCGTCTCCGATCAGCATCAGGTCTTCGGCAAAATGAGCGGTACCGCTATCCTCGACGACGGGACCAAAGTTGAGATCCGTGACGTGATGTGCTTCGCCGAGAAAGTACACAACCGATACTGACCTGCCCCCCGGCGAGGAAGTACACAACCGCTACTGACCTGCCCCCCGCGAGGGCAGACTACGATCCGTCTCAGTGCGAGGTCAGCCTAAGCTCTCTCCTGGTGCAAAGACAGGCTATGATCCGTCTCAGTGCGAGAACAGACTAAGCGCTCTCCGGTGCAAAGCACTGAGACACCTTCCCGGATCAAACATAGTATATCTCAGCCGCAAAACCGATATTTGGCAAGATTTCCATCATTGGGCCCTTGAAATAAGCCATAGAAATCTCCATTCCTTGTATATATTTTTTCTTTTTTTCTTTTGGCAAGGTTTTTTCAAAAAACAATGTCAGATTTTTTGCAGCAATCTGATGCAAAAATTGAGCTGGCAGGCCCTCATTTATGCCCCAACCTTGTCATTTTTTCTCTGCCAGTCCAAATCGTACAATGTTTGAACCAACTCAGGAGAGGCCCACGATGACGCCTTCCGGACACCCCGGAACGTACAAGGTTTGAGACCGGTCAGAAAAGAGTTACGGAAACACCTTCCGATCAATGTTGTATCCTGAATGCCGATCCTTCCGATTCGCAATACCAATGTTGTAGATTCTTTCGATGAATTCTTCGTGTTCAATGGATTTGCTCGAAAAACGGGCAAAACAGGTAAAAATGTTGTATTTAAATTTCTATTGATCCAATCTGTCAATGCAAATCGGACCGATTATTGACAATCAATAGATGTGATAACCAAATCTACAAGGTTACACCTGACCTTGCGCGATAAGGCGGTACCCACCAAGTGGACACGCTTCATCCGGCTTTTGACAAGCAATTCCTATCGATCTCATTTATTTCAAGGCTTTCTCTGAAAAAATATCTCTATTTTCAAGCATTTCCTCCATTTTGAACCCCATTTTCGGTAGTCAATTTATTGTGTTTCTGTAGCTTAATCAACACATCGGTATCCGAGTGTTGATTAAGCATCATTTCGCGCGTTCATTGATTATTGAATGAAACCCTTGCCGGATCTATTATGTGGTTGTCAACAAGAGAGAGCACCTCACACAGAGGTGAAAGCAAAACTAAGAAAGAATGAAATGGGGTATACAGAAATGAAGA
>CADABZ010000027.1 GCA_902786355.1 uncultured Eubacteriales bacterium | reverse complement strand
AACAGCATGGGTCTTTATGTACCTGAGTGGACTTTTGCCGGAGCCCGCAGTTGCAACAAAGCAAGTGAATCTGAGCAAAATAAAGGACTCCGTGGGTATACCTCGGAGCCCGAATTATGGAGCGGATGAACAGATTCCTTGTCTCTAAACACTAGTAATTGCAGCACTCACAAAGTCAATGTTCATGTTTTCTTCAGCTTTTTCTGATTTCCTCCAATGGGTTTTATCTAGATTCCTTCCCGCTCTCTTCATCAATTGATTCACATAACAGCGATGTGTATTTGCAAAGGTTACCCCTATTATTCCGCTTCCATCGTTTCGTGAAAATCTTCAAGAGATTCTCTCAGTTCTTCCACGCCGATCTGACCGGGAGCCGATGCTTTGGACGCAGCGCCAAATGTCATGGCCGAGCCAAACGCTTCAGCTGCGATCCTGCTGACCGTCCCCTTCTCCGACATGGATATAGCGATGACCGGGCGGTCCGCATGTTCATTAACCATTTCCTCCGCAGCTTCCATCAGCACTTTCACATCGCCGATGCCCTGAGGCATCACGGCTATCTTCAGAACGTCTGCTGATGTCTTCTGCATCTCCTTGAGGTCTTTCAGTATCTCATCCTTTGTAGGGGTCTTTTCGAAATCGTGGTGTGATGCTACGACTATTACTCCGAACGAGTGGGCCGCTTCGATGATAGTTTCAGCATCATCCTGCCTCAGGACTTCCACATCTGCCATATCGACAAGCCCGCTTTCACATGCTTTTACTATAAGGTCGGCATAAACGGTTCTTCCGACTTCCGCTTCGCCCCCTTCATCCTTTGTTCTGAGGGTAAACAGCAGCGGTATCTCGCCAAGGATATCCCTTAGTCCTGCCAGAACATTCCTTATGCTGTCATGCTCGCAGTAATTCTCAAATCTGTCTGCGCGAAACTCGACTACGTCCGGCTCAAGACTTGCTACATGCTTCGCCTCGCTCAGGATCTCCTCTTCTGTCCTTTCGAATATGGGGACGCATATCTTCGGGATCCCTTCACCTATTATTACATTTCTTACTTTGACCGTTTTCACTCTTTCTCGCCCTTTACCGCTGCAGATCACATGTATTCCTCTGCAGCCTTATAATTTCCGAAAATGTTCAGTTCAGTGCAATCGTACTCGAGCCTCCTTAGAGCCTCCGCCACGTCGGGGTCTTTGAGGTTGCCGGCAAAATCCAGATAGAAGCAATACTCGAATACCCTGCCGAAGATAGGCCTGCTCTCAAGTTTGAGCACGTTGATGTTTTTCGAGGCGAATATCCCGAGGGCGTTGAAAAGAGCTCCCGGAGTATGCGATGTCACCATCCTGAGGCTGATCTTATTGGCGTCCTTTGGCTGTTCATCCCTTGCCGTAACGCAGAGGAATCTTGTCATGTTGACGTTGTTGTCCTGGACGTTAGGAAGCAGGATCTCCATGCCGTAAGTCTCTGCCGCAAGTTCGCTTGCGAGCGCGGCCTTGGTAGGATCTTTGGTGTCCCTAATGTAGCTGACGCTCAGCGCAGTATCCTCGTGGGCATGAGGAGTCATGTTCGGGTATTCTTTGAACAGTTCCTGACACTGCGAAAGCGCTTCCGGGTGGCTGTATACTTCCCTGATATCCTCTATCTTTGAGCCCGGATTTGCGATCAGACATTCCCTGATCGGGACCACTGTCTCTCCCACCGCGTGTATACGGTAACTCTGTAAGTGGTCATATGTTCTCGCGATTATGCCTGTAGTCGTGTTCTCCACAGGTATGACAGCATAGTCTACGACCCCATTCTCAACATCTCCGAGCAGCGAGATGAAGTCGCTGTATCCTCTGTCCTCATATTCCTTATCTCCGAAGAGATTCCTTACAGCGGTCTCGCTGAATGCTCCGCTTACGCCCTGGTATCCTATAATCATCACAATATCTCCGCTATCTCATAGATCATCTTCTCAGTCTTTTCCCATCCGAGACAGGCGTCCGTTATGCTCTTGCCGTATACGCCGCCGCCTATAGGCTGATTGCCGTCCTCGATATAGCTCTCGACCATGAAACCTCTTACGAGATCATTTATGTCTTCGTTGTATTTGCACGAGAGAAGGACATCCTTCATGATCCTCGGCTGCTGCATCGGATCCTTGCCGCTGTTGGCGTGGTTGCAGTCGATTATGACGCCCGGATTGACCAGATCGCTCTTTGCATAGAGCTCAGAGAGATGCAGAAGCGTTTCGTAATGGTAGTTCGGGTATGAGACTCCCTGCGTATTTACATAGCCTCTCAGTATAGCGTGCGCGTATGGATTGCCGTGCGAATGGCCTTCCCAGCCCCTGTATATAAAGTCGTGCTCGCTTTGGGCTGCTGTGATCGCATTCATCATGACCGAAAGGTCTCCGCTCGTAGGGTTCTTCATGCCTACCGGGCAATCAGCGCCGCTCGCTGTCATCCTGTGCTGTTGATCCTCGACGCTTCTCGCTCCAATCGCTACATAGCCGAGAAGATCATCTATATACTTGTAGTTCTCAGGGTACAAAAGCTCATCTGCGCACACCGAGCATGCCACTTTCACGGCTCTCATATGCATCTCGCGCGTAAACATGATGCCCTTGAAAAGATCGGGGCTCTCATCAGGATCAGGCTGATGCACGAATCCCTTGTACCCCTGACCGGTAGTCCTTGGCTTATTGGTATAAACGCGAGGGACTATCATTATCTTTTCGCTGACTTTTTCCTGCACCTCCGCAAGTCTGGAGATGTAGTCAAGCACGCTGTCCCCGTTATCGGCAGAGCACGGCCCTATGATCAGAACGAGCTTGTCACTCTTATGCGAGAATATGTCCTTAAGCTCTTCAGTCTTTCGCTTCACTATCTCTTTCTCCGCGGCGGTCAGCGGGAACATCTCCTTGACCTCAGATGGCAGAGGAAGTTTACGTACAAAGTCCATATTCATCAGGTTATTGCTCCTTTCTGATCTCTATGCCGAGACCCTCAAGTTTGTCAAAATAATCCGGGAAGCTTTTGCTGACAGCTTCGGCGCCTTCGATGCTTCCCCCTGTCCTTGCGCAGATGGCCGCCAGCGCCATAACGATGCGGTGATCATTGTGTCCTGACAGCATTTGACTCGGCGCCTTCACTCCGCATCCTACTGTTATCGAATCCTCAGACATCTTGACATCAACACCGCATTTAGCGAGTTCTTCCCGCATAACGTTGCCTCTGTCAGATTCTTTGAATCTCAGCCTTCGCGTACCGAGCAGGGTCGCACCGTGGTTAAGGGCCGCATATGCCATAAGCACCGGCCCAAGGTCAGGGCAATCGGCGATATCCAGTTCAGCCCTGCCTTCGTCAAGCTGACCAAAGTATTCGCGGCATACCCTATCGCCCTGTAAGCTATCCGGGTCCACTCCGGTCACTTCAAGCCCGAGAGCTAATAGGTTGGCCGCGTTAGACCAGTCTCCCTCGATGGTCGTGTCGTTAGCTTTATACCTCTGTGATCCCGGAACAGCCAGATCCGTCTCATTCTTCCATCCGACCTCAATGCCGAAATCATTGAGTGCCTTTATGGTCATATCTATGTATGGCCTGCTTTCGATTTTTCCTTCAAGTCTGATCAGGCCGTCCTCTTTACAGAGCGGGAGCGTGAATAATAGGCCACTCACAAACTGGCTGCTTATATCTCCCGGCATACCGAAGTCTCCGCCGGTCAATCTTCCCTTCACTCGTATCGAGGATCCGGATCTGTCAAGGTCTATACCTTCAGACCTGAATATATCCTCATAGATCGTCAGAGGCCTTTCCATAAGTCTCCTGCTTCCGGTCAGTGCTGCAGGATCATCTGAGAGCGCGCATAGCGGCAACATGAATCTCAAAGTGCTTCCGCTTTCTCTGCAATGAAGTGACGCTTCCCCTCTTGACGCGGGATCCGTCCCTTTCACCTCAGCGCGCATGGCCTCAGTATCATAGTTTATCTCAGCGCCCAGCGCCCTGAGGCAGTCTATAGTCGCGAGTATGTCTTCGGAAGCTGCTATATTATCGATAACGCTTTTGCCTTCTGCCAGTCCCGCGCATATAAGTGCCCTGTGAGCCATGCTCTTTGAAGGCGGCGCTTTCACTGTGCCGGTGATATGGCCTTGTGGGTTTATCGTTACTTTCATTTCAGCGTCTCCCACAATTTCTTCGCCGAATCCTTCTTTGCGCCGCCGGTCTTTACGACTATATCCGCTGTATTCTTGTATATCTCATAGCGCTCCTTATAGAGCCTTTCGAGTTTTTCCCTATCGTCTGAAAGCGGCCTGCTGTCTGTTGCCTTGAGTTGGTCAAGAGGCCTGTCGATGAACACGATAACTCCGTTTAGGCGAAGCGCACTTATGTTTTCTTCGCGAAGTATGGCTCCGCCTCCTGTAGAGATCACAAGTCCGCTCTTCACCGAGAATCGTTTTATGACCTCGCTTTCGAGATCGCGGAAGTGCTGCTCGCCGTGGTTTGCAAAGATCTCCTTAATGGATGTGCCTGCTTCCTTTGAGATGATTTCATCTGTCTCGACCATTTCCCTGCCAAGCTTTTCTGCAAGCATCTTGCCAAGCGTGGATTTGCCGCTTCCCGGCATACCTGTCAGTACGATATTGCGCTTCTCCTTAAGCAGATCTGCATATATTCTTTCTGTTATATCTTGAGACTCACTTGCCTCACTACCGATAAACAGACTCGATGCTAAAACTGCCTGTCCTACAAGCATATAGAGCCCGTTTTCGGCGCGTATCCCTTTTGATCTCGCGTCCTGTATCAGACGTGTATTCAGCGGGTTGTATACCACATCAAGCACGCCTTCGGGACGATCAAAACGGCTGATGTCAAAAGGCATGCTGTCTGTATCGGGGTACATCCCGGCAGGCGTCGTATTGATCAGAAGAGCCGCGTCGCCGCAGACCCTGTAAGCCTCTTCATAAGTGACGGCCCCGTTTCTGCCGCTTCGGCTCGCTCGCACCACTTCTGACGCTCCAAGGCTCTTGCAAACAGCCGCTGCTGTGCGGCTCGTCCCGCCCGAACCTGCTATGAACGCCTTTTTCCCCTTAAGATCGATCCCCATCCTTTCGATCAGCATCTTCATGCCACCGCAGTCCGTGTTGTATCCGGCAAGCTTGCCATCTTTATTGACTACGGTATTTACCGCTCCGGCTTCGCGGGCCAGATCACTTATCTCATCAAGATATCCCATCACGGCCTGTTTATAGGGGATCGTCACATTGAGCCCGTCAAAATCGCCGGACAGAATAAAGCCCTCCAGCTCGTCAGGAGCCAGTTCGATAAGGTCATATTCATAATCACCCAGCTTCTGATGGATCTCCTTTGAAAAACTGTGCCCCAGTTTCTCGCCTATCAGTCCGCATTTCATATCCTGTTTCCTTATCCTTTACTATGCCAGCCAGTCTGTTCCGTATCTCAGCGCCAGCTGATCGATGAGCGCCAAAGCAGCAACCGAATCAACTACAGCCCTGGCCCTGTGAATTATGGCAGGATCATGTCTTCCGCCCGTCTCTATCTTAGCGTCTTCTTTTTTGACAAAATCGACAGTCTCCTGAGCGATGTGTATCGAAGGAGTCGGCTTTACCGCGCAGCGGAACAGGATCGGCATGCCATTTGAGATGCCTCCGTTGATCCCTCCATTGTTATTGGTCTTGGATACGACTCTGCCGCTTTCCATGCGGAACGCATCATTGTACTCGCTGCCTCTTGCGTCAACAAGATCAAAGCCACCGCCAAACTGCACCCCCTTTATCCCCGGGATCGAGAATAAAGCGTGTGACAGCACACCCTCAAGAGTGTCAAACCACGGCTCCCCAACGCCGGCAGGCAATCCGGTCACAGCTGTTTCAAGAACGCCGCCTATGCTGTCTCCGTCTGCGGCAGCTTCTTTTATCACTTCCTGCATCGTCTCTGCCTTTTGTTCATCGAGCACCGCAAAGCGCTTGCCGTTAAGAGCCTTGATCTCGGATACCAGTTCAGCCTCATCTGTGCTGAACTCACTGTCACTTATACCTCCGAGGCGCGATATATGAGTCCCTATCTCTATGCCTTTAGCAGAAAGCGCAGAAAGGCATATCGCTCCGGCAGCTACCAGCGCAGCCGTTACTCTGCCTGAGAAATGTCCTCCGCCTCTGTAGTCCTCGTGGCCATGGTATTTGACGTAAGCGGTGTAGTCCGCGTGGCCCGGTCTGGCAAGAGGTCTGTCTGCCTCATAATCCTTGCTGTTCTGCGATGTATTCGGGATCAATATGCAGACCGGTGTCCCTGTCGTCTTGCCCTCGAACACTCCGCTGACGATCTGAAAATCATCCTTCTCTCGACGAGGTGTTGAGATGCTGCCGTATGGCTTTCTGAGTTCAAGGCGCGTTCTGATAAAGTCCTCATCTATCTTGATGCCGGGAGCAAGCCCATCGACCACTGCTCCCACAGCAGCTCCGTGGCTCTCTCCAAATATAGTTACCGCAACACTTGTGCCAAATGTATTCTTCATATCTACCCTCTATATATGACAAATACTGTTTATCCTGATCCTGAGATCCTCAGGCCCCATCTCTATTATCTCCGCCTTGCCGGGCTCAGGGACATATACTGTCTTTATTATTCCGCCGGCTGCTTTTTTGTCGTGTGTCACAGCCTCGAACACTGCCTCAGGATCGCACTCAGCCTGTACCGGAAGTCCCGCGCTTTCAAGCACAGGGACAAGTCTTTCTCTGACTTCCGGCGAGCACATCGGTATCATGCCTGTAGCCACGCACTCACCATGAAGTAATCCTGTCACGCTCTCGATGCCATGCCCTATGGTGTGACCAAAGTTGAGTATCCTCCTGAGTCCGCTTTCGCGCTCATCTTCCTCAACGACTTTTTTCTTTACCTGAAGCGCCTCTTCAATAATGCGCCCCATATCGAGCCCGCCTGCAATGTTTTCTTCTATGTAACTGAAAAGATCTGCATCAGCTATAAGCCCTGATTTGATTATCTCGGCCAGTCCGGCAGCTCGTTGCCTTGCGCTCAAAGTCTCTAATGTGTCTGTATCTATCAGCACGCCGCTCGGCTGATGGAAAGCGCCAACGATATTTTTGACTCCACCGAGATCGACTGCTGTCTTTCCTCCGATAGAGCTGTCTGCCTGCGAGAGCAAAGTCGTAGGTACATTGTAAAAATCGATGCCCCTCATATAAGTCGCAGCAGCAAATCCGGCAAGATCACCCGGCATACCGCCTCCAACCGCAACCGCGCAATCGCCCCTCGTAAAACTGTGATTCAGCATCACAGTCAGAAGTTTCTCCAAGTTTTTCATGCTCTTGGATTCTTCACCCTGATGCAGAGTCACAAGGACCGGTTCTTTACATTGGGCGACGATCTTCTCAGCATACTTCCCCGGCACTCCATCGTCGGTCACGACCAGGCATTTTCTGCCGAGATCGAACAGTTCAGATGCTCTGTTCAGGCAGCCGGCTTCGACGGTCACGTCATATTCTTTTCCGCCCGGTGATATGGTCAGTACCATAGCTTACCTCCCTGTGCTGAAGGTGTCATCGGTCAGACGACCTGCGATCTTGACTGAAAGACAAGCCGCGCTCAGGCCTCTGACTATTCTCTCCTCGCTGTCTGCGCTGCTCTTTCCTTCGAGCTCAACGTAGAAATAGTAATGCCAAGGAACATCCTTGATCGGTCTGGATCTGAGGCCATGCATATTGTAGCCATAAGCGCTGATGACGTTTATAGCCTTGGCCAGACCGCCTACTTCGTCCTTCACGGTAAACATCACCATAAGGAACTCTGTCTCCTTTGTGGTATCAGGTTCGCTTGCAGCTCTTGAGAGCACAACGTATCTGGTAGTACTTCCTTCGGTCTCGACGGCCCTTACGCTGTTGACGTGGAGAGTCCCTTCGTACAGCAGGTCATAAACCTTACCGACATCTCCTCTGTCACTGTTTTCAAGAGGCAATACAGCGATCTCGCACTCACCTTCTTCGACAGCTTTATACGCGTCAGCATAGCTTTCATAAGTCACGATATCCTCACTAGGGAATATTTTCTCAGCCGCCTGCTTATCCTCGGAATATTTCCCTTCGGAGCAGGCTATCTTGATACCGTTTATGAGGCTGTGTTGCCAGTTCTTGCTTATGTTCATGGTACTCTGCAGGAAACTGACGTAAAACGGTTTGACGTCCTCGCTTTTGATCTCTCCGGACATGTTCTCGATAAGGCTCTGTTCTCTCTCCTTGTCCTCAACAGGGATGCCGCGAGCGCGCTTGTATTCAGCGACATCTCTGACCGCGTCCATTCTCTGCTCGAACAGTTTTGCCATCTCAGAGTCTATCCTGTTGATAGTTTCCCTTGCATCTTTCAGTTCCATAGTTCACCTCTTTTTGACTTCTAAAAAACCGGCTGCGTCCTTTAGAACACAGCCGGCTTGGATAACCTAATCATATGATCTAAGGACAGTAAAATCAGAAGGCCTTAAAGTAGCCTCCAAAATAGCCCTTAAACCCAAATACGTTAACTGTCCCTGTCTTTTTCAAAATATCCTCCGTTGACGGATACTTCCGATAATTTAATGCCTGAAATTTAACACTATACAGGCTTAAAGTCAAGCAAATTGAACACTTATCAATACTTGATCAGCCTAATTTTTCTTTTCTGCGGGATCCCTCTTCGAGAAGTTCTCTAAGCTCGTCCACATTCTCTTCACTGATAGCCTTTCGGTACTTGCTCATATTGTCTATCAGGGAGTCGATCTCAGCCAGAAGACAATCCTTGTTACTGATGAAGATCTCGGACCACATCGGAGCGTTCAGATAAGCCACGCGAGTCATGTCTCTGTAAGTTCCTCCGGCGAATCCGCCCTGTCTTTCTGCCGAAGGGCTCTTTATGTATGAACTGGCAATGACGTGCGAGAGCTGTGATGTAAAGGCGATCATGCTGTCGTGATCCTCAGCGGTAGTAATGGAGAATCGCCCAAACCCGAGCGGAGCAAGCAGTTCTTTGATCCTTGCGTACAGTTCTATATCGTCATATCTCGGAGGGACTATAACCATTGGGCAGCCGACGAACATATCATCCTTTGAATACTTGTATCCCTTGTCTTTGGTGCCTCCCATTGGATGGCCGCCCACAAATGTGAACCCGTATTCCTCCGCCAGCTTGAAGCAGGCTTCGCACACGTTGCGTTTTGTTCCGCAGGCATCCATCACCAAAGGCTTTTCTCCGAAGTACGGAGCCATATTCTTCACCCATTCTATCGAAGCCTCAGGGTAGAGGCATACGAAGATCAGATCACACTCCGATACGTTTTTCTCATTAAGCTCAGCGTCTACATCACCGCTTATGAGAGCAAAGCCAAGCGTGCTTGCTGTTCTGTTCCACGCGTATACGGTGTGCCCCGCCACATGATAGCCCTTCGCGATCGAGCCTCCTATAAGCCCGAGTCCTACAACACCTACTGTCATTATTTCATAGCCTCTCTTAGTTTACGCACTTCCTGAGCCAAAGTTCCGAAGGCCTCCGTCGAAATGGCCTGACCACCGTTACGTCTGGCGCTTCCCGGGTCATTATGAACGTCTATCATCAAGCCGTCTGCCCCTGCCGCGCATGCAGCCAGTGAAAGTGGCCTTACGAGACGGCTCAGTCCTGTGCTGCGACTTACATCCGCTATAACAGGGAGATGCGTCATCTCCTTGAGCAGAGGGATCGCGGATATATCAAACGTGGCTTTAGTCTCATTTGTGAATGTACGAAGTCCTCTCTCACAGAGGATGATATCTTTATTTCCGCCCGCCATGATGTATTCGGCAGACATCAGGAGTTCTTCCAACGTAGCCGAGACGGATCTTTTGAGAATGATAGTCTTGCCCGATTCCGCGGCAGCCGCGAGAAGCGGATAGTTGCACATATTGCGCTCACCGATGATGAGGATATCCAGATCCTTATAATTCGGGATGTCTTCTACCGAAATGAGCTCCTTGCCGGCAGGCATGCCTACATCTTGCTTCGCTTTCTTCAGATGCTCCAGCTCGGCAAGATTCTTTTTCTGAAGATTGTGTCTCGCCGTCTTAGAGCTTATCGACCCGCCGGTAAGTATGTCGGTGCCCGACTCTTTAACAGAGGCAGCCACCTGCAGGAGCTGTTCTTCGCTCTCTATAGAAGAAGGCCCCGCGATAAAGGCAAAGTTGCCTCCGCCTATAGACGCTCCTCCAACAGTAACGATTGTGTCATCAGGCTGAAATTTGCGGTTGCAGCGCTTGAAAGGCTCTGTGACCCTGCGAGTAGCCTGCACTATGTCGAGGCTCTCGATCATGTCGGTGTCGAGGCTTAGCACATCGCCGATGAGGCCGAGTATAGTCTGATACTCTCCCTTCGACACGTCGACGCCCAGGCCCTGCGACTTGAACCAATTGATCAGCTGATCGCGCTTTTCATCCGTAACATTGTGTCTGAGTATTACTATCATAGATCTTCCCTGCTTCTTAGTTTTTGGTTGAACGCAATAAGTATACCACTCAATAGTAGAGCATAAAATATGAATAATCACAAAAATAACATTTTTCTTATTGACATGCCCCAAATATAGTGCTACATTACGACTAAATTAAATACCAAACAAACCTATGAATGAGAGTGAGTAGGTTCCGATGCTTACATATGAGCGAGCCGCGGATGGTGAGAGCGCGGCATGCGGAGGCGGATCCGAATGGACTCATGAGGGCGACCGGAAAAGAACTCTTACAGTTCCGAGTATGGGAGACGGAGAGAAAACTTCGTTAACAAATGATGCGTATGTTGGTACGCAGTGAGTGGGCAGAGGCGACTCTGTCAAGCCGGGTGGCACCGCAGGAGATATTTATACTCCTGTCCCAGCAGTATTTCTGGGACAGGAGTTTTTTATTTAACCGACTGCCGGAAAAAGGTTGCGAAAGTAGAGCCATCGGGAGAACAGTGTTCAAAAAGGAGGAACAGGAAAATGGCTAAAGATGTTACAACGATCCCTTACAAGACATATCTGACTGAAGAAGAGATGCCAAAGCAGTGGTACAACGTTCGCGCGGATATGAAGAAAAAGCCTGCTCCGCTGGTCAATCCCGGCACTCTTAAGCCTATGACAGCAGAAGAACTCGAAGGCGTATTCTGCAGCGAGCTCGTGCAGCAGGAACTTGATGATACAACTCCATATATCGATATACCTGAAGAGATCAGAAGTTTCTATCGCATGTACAGACCTTCTCCGCTTGTAAGAGCATATTGCCTGGAGAAGAAGCTAGATACACCTGCAAAGATCTATTACAAATACGAGGGCAACAACACCAGCGGAAGCCACAAACTCAATTCTGCTGCCACTCAGGCATACTACGCCAAGAACCAGGGCCTCAAGGGTGTCACTACAGAGACAGGCGCCGGGCAATGGGGAACAGCCCTCTCGATGGCTTGCTCTTATTTCGGACTCGACTGTAAGGTGTTCATGGTAAAAACATCATATGAGCAGAAACCGTTCCGCCGCGAAGTAATGAGGACATACGGAGCAGAAGTCACTGCATCGCCTTCGGATACTACCGAAGTAGGACGCAAACTGCTCGAGGAATTCCCGGGCACCGGAGGAAGCCTTGGCTGCGCGATATCAGAGGCCGTCGAAGCGGCTGTTACCAGAGAAGGATACAGATACGTTCTCGGAAGCGTTCTTAACCAGGTGCTGCTCCACCAGAGCGTCATCGGACTTGAAACACACAAAGCGTTCGAAAAGATCGGCGTAACTCCTGACATCATCATCGGATGCGCCGGCGGCGGCTCCAATCTCGGAGGACTGATCGCGCCGTTCATGGGTGAAAAGCTCAGGGGAGAAAAGGATTACCGGATCGTCGCTGTAGAGCCGGCTTCATGCCCAAGCTTTACAAGAGGCAAATATCTCTACGATTTCTGCGACACCGGCAAGGTGTGCCCTCTCGCCAAGATGTACACACTCGGCAACGGATTCATGCCATCGCCTATCCACGCCGGCGGACTCAGATTCCACGGAATGAGCCCTGCCCTTTCGGAACTGTATGATCAGGGCCTTATGGAAGCAGTATCTTATGAGCAGACCGAAGTATTCGAAGCAGCAGAAATGTTCGCCAGAGTCGAGGGCATACTCCCGGCTCCTGAGAGCAGCCACGCCATAAAGGCAGCCATTGATGAGGCTCTGAAGTGCAAGGAGACGGGCGAAGAAAAGAACATCGTCTTCGGTCTCACCGGCACGGGATACTTCGACCTTGTAGCTTATCAGCAGTTCAATGACGGCACTATGACGGATTATATCCCTACGGACGAAGACCTCGAAGCGGGCCTCGCGTTCGTACCGCCACAGCCAGAGGAATAAGCCATTAAATCAGCTTCTCCTAATTAATCTCAATAGGCGCAGAAACGAAGACCGCCGCCAAATGGCAGCGGTCTTTGTATTGTTTTGCTTTATCTCTATTCCGAAAGATCATTTTTTGAGAAGCCCCATCACAGCGTCTCCATGATGCACTTCATCGTTCATCACTTCTTCGACTTCAGGGAAATCAGCTACAACGTTCCTGTATTTCTCGGCAGCGTCATACTCACCTTTGGCAATGATAGGATATGTCTTTTCTTTGCCCAGCATCTTATAGCTGATTTATTTCGAAGTCGTAAAGATCCTGTGGGTTCGATTCCCTAGTCTCTTTAAGGGAATCGAAGTTGATCCTTACCCCTTGAAAAACAGGCATTCTTAAAAATGAGCGAAATATAACTTCGCTTCTGTAGACCCGCACGGGACATCCCACCATTTTTACCCCAACGGCATGGACCAGTATAGACTTTTATGGACTTCGGTGGACTTTCCTCGAAACTCTCAAATACAGCAAAATCAAGGAATCTAAGCAAAATAAAGGACTCCGTGGGTATGTCTCGGAGCCCGATTTATGGAGCGGGTGAAGGGAATCGAACCCTCGACCAGAGCTTGGGAAGCTCTTATTTTGCCATTAAACTACACCCGCATATTGTGCGCCCCTTTTGAAGCGCACGATAAGTATAACTCTTTTTAGAAGTTATTAAAACTCCTTTTTTCCCTATCCGATCTCTGCGATAGTTTCTTTGATCACGGCAGGCAGCTTCCTGCACTTGTCTTCAGCTACAGCTGCAACAGAAACTCTTACTCCTCCGTTCACAGGGATGAGGAAGATGTCCTTCTTTACGAGAGCATTGATCAGCGCGTCCGGATCCTTGTACGGTATCGTGACGAAGAAGCCTGCTCTGAACGGAACTATCTCAAGGCCGCACTCAGAAGCCGCAGTTTCGAAGGCTTTGCCTCTTGCCAGAAGCATATCTCTCCATTTCTTCCTTTCAGCATCTGTATCGGCAAGAAGCGAAGGATCGCTGTAGATCTTCTCAATGACAGTCTGAGGCGCTCTCGGAGAATTCGACCATGCAGTCCTTGCGTAGAAAGAGCAGACTTTTTCAAATTCGGCTGCTACTTCCGGAGTGTTGGCAAGACAGATCATCGCCCCGCACCTTGCGCCGTACATAGTGAATGTCTTGGAGGCGCTGTATGCGAGCACAGGCAGGATGTTACCTCTGAGGTTATCGATCACTCTGAGGAATTCTCTTACCTCATCCTCTTCACCTGCGTAATCTATATATGCCGCATCTATTATGAGAGTGACCTTTTTGTCGAGTCCGACACCATCAAGGACCTTCTTGACTCCGTACCAGTCATCCATTGACAGAGAGTATCCGGTCGGATTGCTCGCCGGAGTGTTAAGTATCAGGACCAGATATTCCTGATTCCTGAGGAGTTTGCTGACCTTGTATTCGAGATCGCTTATGTTGAAGCGGCCCTCTTCATCGAACATCTCGAATGTCTCAAGCGACTTGCCCTGCTCGTCCGCGATGTTCTTATACGGTCCCCAGTACCAGCTGTGTGTGAGGATCCTGTCTCCCGGGCATGAATAGTTACCGACAGCATTGCTGATAGCACCTGTCCCTCCAGGTGTTGCGACGATCCCTATATAGCTTTTCGGCTCATATGATCCGAATGCTGATGCAAAGATAGCCTTTTTGAATCCCTGTGTTCCTGCGATAGGAGCGTATTCGGCAAAATCAGCTCCTGTAAGCTCGCGGAAGGCTTTTTCCACGGTCCCGAGGACGACAAGTTCGGCGTCATCGTCATACAGAGCTCCTACTGTAGCGTTAGTTACTGCAGCCTTGCCTTTTGCAGCTATGGCAGCTTTGGCGTTTGAAACTGCTGTAAAATTCCTGTCTCTTTCCGGTATTTCTCTGCCGTTGAAGGCAGCCATCGAGGTGATTCTCATATCTTCATTATCCTTGTCTGCCGGTGCATACGTGCTTTTCGGTGTCCTTCGTCCGATCACTACACGTTTTATCTTCTCTCCGAGGCCGCTGAATTTTGCCTCGTACTCCGTCTCTATGTTAAAAGCAGCTCTTTCCTGCGGATCCTCTATAGACATAGCCTCTGCATGCAGATCTCTTGTTATATCGAGGATCTTAAGGTCGGCAGCCATTATCTCCAGAAGGGACCATTCGAACAGTCCGGTATTATCAGTCTTGAAGGTGACCGTTCCGTCCTCGTCAAGCACCCTGAAATAAGACTGCAGCCTGCTCCTGTATGTAAGGCGGCGCCTGTACCAGTAATTCTTAGGGAGCGGGTCGCTGAAATTCAGATATATCCCCCTGACCTCTCCATCATTGAACCAGTCAGAAAGGTCTTCCGCAAACTCAGGCGCAAAGACTACGTTATCCAGATCCTTTTCGCGGATCTTTTCCATTGCCCTGAGCATAACACTCTGATTGCCTTCAATAGCTACGAAAAAATGACCGGGTTCTCTTGCAGCAAGTTCGCTGATGAACTTGCCCTTACCGCATCCGATCTCAACATATACAGGACGTCCGTCTGCTCTCTCAGCCCATCTGCCTTTCATGGCAGCAGGGTCTCTGATCAGGATGTCCTCGTATTCTTCGTATTTTGTTTCAAGATTCTTGACTCTACGCTGTCTCATTGATTATGGCCTTCCGGATATATGATCAGAACAGATCCGGTATGAACCTGGACGCTATTATGACCGCAAGAAAAATCACCATAAGGATCGCAGCCACGACGTCGCCTTTGCCGAAATGTATCTCATTCATCCTTGTTCTGCCGCTGCCGCCGTGATAGCATCTGGCCTCCATCGCCAGAGCAAGATCCTGCGCGATACGGAATGAGCTTATGAAAAGCGGTATCAGTATAGGAATGAGACTTTTTGCACGCTGAAGGAGATTGCCGGACTCGAAATCCGCACCCCTTGCCTCCTGCGCCTTGATGATCTTGTCGGTCTCTTCCATGAGAGTCGGTATGAATCTCAGAGCTATAGTCATCATAAGAGCTATCTCATGAGTCGGAAGCCCTATAAGCCCGAACGGCTTGAGAAGCTTCTCCAGTCCGTCGGTAAGCTCTATCGGCTTCGTTGTCAGCGTCATCATAGATGATCCGATGATGAGCAGTACAAGCCTTATGGCCATGAAGCATGCCCGCGACAGTCCTTCATAGGTGATCGTCAGGAACTTCCAGTGCCACAGTACCCTTCCGTCGACCATGAAAAGGTTGAGAAGGAATGTGAAGGCAATGATGATGAATACTGCACTGAGTCCCCTGAATATGAACTTCACAGGGACTCTGGATAATGCTATCACTGCAAAAAGTGCTGCGGCCGCGATAACAAAACCCCAGTAATTATTGACGATAAACAGCTCTATGATATAGAGAAGCGTCCCTATTATTTTGGTCCTTGCATCCAGTCTGTGAACCGGGGAATCCCCCGGGTAGTACTGGCCCAGTGTGATATCTCTGATCATTTCGGTTGACTGATGCGTCTATTGCTCAAAGCCGGGAATAGCTCTTCGTATGTCCTCGGCGGCTTCCTGCGTTGTTAAAGCATTGCTCTGTATTGACGGAATTTCGGCCGCGATCTGCATCATTATGGATCTGACCGGCGGGACATCGAGTCCCATAGCCGCGAGCTGCTTATCATGTGAAAAAACTTCCTGCGGCGTGCCGCTCATAGCGATCTTCGCCTTATCCATAACGATAACACGGTCAGAGAGACTTGCTATGTCTCCCATGTTGTGAGATACGAATATGATGATGATCCCCATAGATTCATGGATGGTCCGGATCATCGAAAGGATCTCCCTGTGCGCAGCAGGATCAAGGCCTGCTGTCGGTTCATCAAGGATCAGTACCGATGGTCTCATAGCCAGGACACCTGCTATCGCAACTCTCCTCTTCTGACCACCGCTAAGCTCAAACGGTGATGACTCACCTATCTCATCATAATCAAGACCTACCAGACTCAGAGCTGCTCTGACTCTGTTCTCGATCTTGCTTTCTTCAAGGCCTGTATTGCGCGGTCCGAATGCGACATCCTTCGCTACGGTCTCCTCGAAAAGCTGATATTCAGGATACTGGAAGACCAGTCCGACCTTTCTTCTTATGTCAACGAGTCTGACTTTGCCGTCGGTTATACACTGTCCGTCAACAAAGACCTGGCCTGATGTTGGTCTGAGGAGTCCGTTGAGATGCTGCAGAAGTGTGGATTTACCGGAGCCGGTATGTCCTATAATGCCGAGTATCTCGCCATCGTGCACCTCAAAAGATACTCCGTCAAGAGCTCTGGTCTCTCCGGGCATTCCCGGATTATATATATATGTAAGATTCTTTACTTCTATCGACATTGTTTCTTAAGTTCACTGATCATGTCTTCAACAGTCATAATGCTGTCAGACAGTCCAAGCACCTCCCTGAGCTCAATGAGCGGAGGAAGTTCCAGTCCGGCCCGGTCAATAAGCTCCATATCCGAGAAAAGCCTGTCCGGTGTTCTGTCAGCAAGGACCTTTCCTTTCCCGAGTACTACTATGCGGTCTGCCTGTGCCGCTTCGTTCATAAAATGAGTGATCAGTATCGTTGTGATCCCCTCGGAATTAAGCTGCCTGATGATCCTCATCACGCTCTCTCTTCCCTTCGGATCAAGCATCGCCGTCGGCTCATCGAACACTATGCACTGAGGTTTCATTGCGACTGCACCTGCTATCGCGATCCTCTGTTTCTGACCTCCTGAAAGCATGTGTGCTCCCTTGAGCCGGTTCTCATACATTCCGACTTCTTTGAGAGCATTATCGACCCTCTCTCTTATCTCTTCTGGCGGGATCCCCAGATTCTCCGGTCCGAAGGCAACATCATCCTCAACGATCGATGAAACTATCTGGTTGTCCGGGTTCTGGAAGACCATCCCTATGCGGCGTCGTATATCCCAGATGTGACTGTCATCACTTGTATCCATGCCGTCTACAAGCACTTTTCCCGAAGTCGGTATGATAAGTCCGTTAAGGCATTTAGCCAGAGTCGACTTGCCCGACCCGTTCATTCCTATGACCGCAACAAAGCTTCCTTTTTCCACATCAAGATCTATGCCGTCGATCGCCTTTTTGCCGGCTGTCTCGCTGCCGTCTTCTGAAATGCGGGTAAATTGTACGACCAGATCTCTTATCTCAATAAAAGCCATCTGTTTCTCCTTTGCTTTGCAGTCACAAGTTGTATTGTATCGTAGTGGATTATTTAAGGCAAGAGAAAAAGCCGGTCACCCGGCTCATCTGCAAAATGTCGAATATCCAAAGCGAGAAGGTCCCCTATCCTGTAACGAATCAGACATCCTATATGTTAACCCTTTTGCTTCGGAATTATTTTACATATGAGGAAGTCTTCGGTCAACACTTTTTTATAGTGTGCCGCAAAAAATTTTCAACTTTATTGTTCCGGCGCCCAAATCCGTACAATTGCACATGTAAGTGGACCCTTGTGTTCGGTTTTTTACGGTCTGCGATCGCAGCTTACTTCTCTACTTTGTAGACCTCGCCTGAATACACCTTTGATGCATCTACTTTATCATGGACTTTTTCGTTCCACTCATCATGCTTATATCGATATGTGGCATTGTTTCTCCTCCTTTTTCTGCCCGCTTATTCCCAGTGAGTGCCGACACCGGCATCTTCTGCCTTGTCGTATATCTTCAGAGCTGTCATAAGATCGAGTGCTCCGATCCCGACATTCTCGAAGACGATTATCTCTTCATCAGATTCTCTGCCCGGTATCTTTCCGAGAATATGATCTCCGATATCTCCTGTGAACTGTTCTTTTGTGAGTATTCCCTCATCCATCGGCCTTAAGATGTCTCCGGATTCAGAGAGGACAGCCTCCTCAGAGTCGAAGTACAGTTTGCTGCACTTCGCAAAAACTGCAGGGTCAAGTTCCTGCATATCGTAAGTATAGGCTCCGACTGCACTGATCGTGCATCCTGGTCTGAAGTATTCGGCGCTGCACACCGGTGTCCCCGAAACCGTCACCAGAGTGATCAGGTCTGCGCCGTCCACAGCTTCGTTGGTATCTTCGCATGCGATGATATCGGCTCCGAAGGATCCGAGTTCAGTCTTTGCTCTTTCAACGAATGCTTTTGTCTTCTCAAAGTTTCTGGCTGCAACTCTAACTTCTTTAAGCGGGCGCGCTGTAAGCATGGCTTCGAGCTGACACATGGCCTGGCTGCCCGTCCCTATAAGAGCTCCGGTCACTGCATCTTTTCTCCCGAACAGTTCAAAAGCTGCGCCGCTCGCTGCGGCTGTTCTCAGAGCTGTTATATATGTCCCGTCCATCATGGCTTTAACTTCGCCCGTCTCACCATCGATAAGGAGCACTTGTCCGATCGAAGCCGGAAGCCCTTTTTCCGGATTGCCCGGCATGATGTTTACTATCTTGAGACCTGCAGCTCCCAGTTTTCTGCTGTAAGCCGGCATGAACAGGAAATTGCCGTGTTCTCCGTTGATCACAGCTCTGAGAGGTACGTCAAAACCTCCCTCACTGAAAAGCCTGTAGCATTCTTTGTCTGCTTCAATAGCGTCACTCATCGTGAACACTGATCTGATGTCTTCTTTGTTAAGCAGCAGCATTTTTTCCTCCTGAAAAATACACCCCGCGCCATGCACATGATGCTTCAGCGCGGAGTTATGGTCTGACGATCATATTTTAGAGAAGAGCTTCAAGCTCTGATTTCTGCATCAGGCCAGGCTGCTTGTAAGTGATCTCACCATTCTTGACTACCATGATAGTCGGAATGCTTGAGATCCCCAGACCCATAGCAATAGCCGGAGCATCATCGACATTGAGTTTGCAGAACTTTACATCAGTTCTCTCTTCACTCAGCATATCAACGATAGGTCCCTGCATTTTGCATGGTCCGCACCAGTCAGCATAGAAATCTACGAGTACTGTGCCTTCAGCCTTCATTACTTCCTGTTCATAAGTATCCTGTGTTATAACTTTTACCATTTCTTTTCCTCCTTTTTCTGTCCCTGCCCTCATTGCTGCATGCCTGACAGTCTGCCTGCTGCCTGACAGCGGGCTCCTTTTTTATCAATGTTATTTGTTTTCTGCGATCTTCCTGCGAATCCAGTTCGTCCACTGGTCAAAGCCTTCTCCGGTTTTGGATGAGATGAAGAATATCTCTGCATCAGGATTGAGTGCGTGTACTCTTTCAACAAAAGCCTCATCATCAAATTTGAAGAACTTGCGTGTATCGATCTTGTTGACCAGAACTGCCTGGCATACTGTGAACATAAGAGGGTACTTGAGAGGTTTGTCATCTCCTTCCGGGATCGACAGTATCTCTACATTGACACTTGCGCCTGTATCCTGCTCAGCTGTGCATACAAGGTTCCCGACGTTCTCCATGAAGAGAAGATCAAGATCGTCTGTTTTGAACTCGTCAAGAGCAGCCTTGGTCATGGCAGCATCCATGCAGCACTCCCCGCCTGTATGGATCTGTATCGAGCGGACTCCGGCAGCGGCCATTTTCTCAGCATCAACAGATGCATCGATATCTGCTTCCATTACGCCTATCCTGTACTCGTCGCCGAGTTCATCAATAGTACGCAGCAAAGTAGTGGTTTTACCGGAACCAGGAGATGCCATCATATTGACCATGAATACTCCGTTAGCCTTGTTGATCGCTCTGACTTCATCAGCTATGCGGTCATTCATCTCAAAAACGCCCATGTTGACGTCTATGACTCTTACTTTCTTCTCTGCCATTACTCTGCACCTCCAAGGAATTCACGCGCAGCATCCCTGATCCATGCAGCAACGGCATCAAAGCCTTCGCCGGTCTCTGCCGATACAGGGAATATATCTGCATTTGGATTGCGCATCCTCACATATTCTGTGAATCTGTCCATATCGAAGTCGAAAACTTCGAGTGCATCGATCTTGTTGACGAGCACTACATCGGCCTTCTCGAACATGAGAGGGTACTTGAGCGGCTTGTCATCGCCCTCAGGAACAGAGAGGATCACAAGATCTTTGACTGCGCCCGTATCAAACTCTGCAGGGCAGACAAGATTTCCGACATTCTCAAGTATTACAAGATCAAGATCAGAAGAACCGATCTCGCGGAGAGACTGTCTGCTCATATCTGCATCCAGATGGCACATGCCGCCTGTGTGTATCTGCACTGAAGCAACTCCGGCATCCAGCATTGTCCTTGTATCGCAGTCGCCGTCTATGTCTGCCTCGAGCACCCCTATACGCATCTCATCTTTCAGTCTTTTTATGATCTGCAGTATACTTGAAGTCTTGCCCGATCCCGGTGATGACATTACATTCAGATAGAAGGTCTTCTCATTTCTGAGTTCATCACGAAGCTTGTCTGCATCGGCATCATTATCTTCAAGGATGCTCTCTTTTACCTTGATTATTCTAAGCTTATCTTCATTCATATTATTACTGTCTCCTGTATTGATTGCAGAAGCACATTAATTCATCTGATTCTGCCGATATTTATTATACATGGTTTTCCATCTTCGTCAAATTATCTGATCAGGACTTGGACAGCGTAGTGTTTTCCCTGAAGAATAACATAACAAAAATTCCCGTAGTAACGGCCGACTGTCAGGTTTTCCATGCCTCGGAGTAAACCCCGTGGATGACGGCGTCCATCGGATAGAAGCCAACCATCAAAAATGGAGTGCGCGGGCAGAAAACTGAGGACAAAGGAAGCAGCCGGGATCACCAGATCAATCGAAGGACAGCGGTGACGTTCTGAGAAAGGACTTTTCAAAAAAACTCTACAAATCAGGTCCAATTTTTTATATATGTAGAAAAATGTAAGACATTCCTATCAATTCATTTTTATACATTGCTGCAAAGATTCTGCTCTATTGATGATCATCGCTGACAGCTTCAACAAAACCTTGAAAATACAGGATTCTGCGCTTCCATCTTTTCTTGGCAAAACGATGCACAGAGTATGCATGACACTTTATTCTCAAAGCATGTCTTTTTCTTTGATTTTTTCTACATATATTCTAAATTTCAATCGAATATGTAGAGTTTTCGTCAAAACTCCTATTTTATGCAAGATTCAAGTCTCGTATTATTGAATGATTGTGCTTTTGATTGCATAATTATTCGTCGTCAATTCAGGACCATTGTCTGCGTCCGTTTTATCACCCATTCTGCAATCTCCTGACTTTAAACCAGCTATCTAAAGCGATACTTGCTATCATCTGCCCTCTTTTCATTCAGGATAAACATCAAAAATACAAAAGAGCACCGCCGAAGCGGTGCCCTTATTGATTACTGTAATCAGTAATTACGAAGTATTTTTCGTTCACAGCGAGGCGGCAA
>CADABZ010000026.1 GCA_902786355.1 uncultured Eubacteriales bacterium | reverse complement strand
GTTGCTATCTCCGGATTCGGTAACGTATCCTGGGGTACTGCATGGCAGCTCCAGAGACTCGGCGCTAAGCTCGTAACAATCTCCGGACCAGACGGATACATCTACGATCCAGAAGGAATCAGCACAGATGAGAAGGTTGCTTACCTCCTCGAGCTCAGAGGATCCGGCAAGAACATCTGCGCACCTTATGCTGAGAAGTTCCCAGAAGCTACATTCTTCCCTGGCAAGAAGCCTTGGGGCGTATTCCAGGATACTGGATGCAAGATCGACATGTTCATCCCATGCGCTATGCAGAACGACGTTCACATGGAGCATGCTAAGCAGATCGTTGAGGGTGGCTGCAAGTTCTACTGCGAAGGAGCTAACATGCCTACAACTAACGACGCTCTTAAGTATCTCATGGATAACTGCATCGCAGTTGGTCCTGCTAAGGCTGCTAACGCTGGCGGCAGGACGTTTATGCACAGCTCCACCAGATCATGAAGAACATCTACAATGCATGTGCTAATGCTGGTGAGAAGTACTATGGCAACAAGAACGCTCTGGTACCTGGTGCTAACATCGCTGGATTCGAGAGAGTTGCTGAGGCTATGATGGCTCAGGGTCTTGTATAATCTAATCTGATTTACAGACCTATGGCGTATAACGCCAGAACAACATAAAAGCTAAGAGACCGCATTTCGCGGTCTCTTTTCTTATCTGATCAGATCATATCCAGGGCTTCACCCGTCATGAACAGATACAGGTATGCTTCCCCGGTCTCTTTGCCCGTCCCCTTGTATAATGCTTCGCGGTACAGATCGATCTGGACTGCATACTCATCTCTTATACGCCTGTGTTCAGCAGCCCTGTCTCTGCCCGGCTTTATGAAGCTGGACTTGTAGTCTATGAGGACCATCTTTCCGTTCTCTTCGAAGCAGCAGTCTATGACACCCTGGACGAGGATCTTTCTCCCCTCCCTCTCTGTCTTCAGAGTGAATGCCTTCTCTTTGAGAAGGGCTCCTCTCCGCGCCGCATCTGCTGCGCGCCTGCCGATGTCTGTCCTGAAGAATCTGTCTATCCTGCTGAGATCAAGCGCGTCATACACATCAGACTCTATGGCTCCGTTTTCTCTGAGTTTCGCGGCCTGCGTCCGTATATACTCTTCATCCACTGCACCATCTTCAGGCAGTGCCTTGGCAAAATTCAGGAACTCCATGATCCTGTGATAGGCTATTCCGGTATCTGCAGCACTTGCTTTTCTGCGTTTTTCGCCGGCTGTCCAGAGCTGAACTACCTCATCATCAGCAGTCCTTACAGATCCTGCTTCTGCATCCTGTGTTTCAGTCTCCTCAGGCTGCGTATCTGTCCTGCCCTCCAGAGCTTCACGCCTCAGTGCGCTGACTGAGTATTTTGCCTTTGCGCTAAGAAGCTCTGCGTGCGGATAGCGGTATGTAAAGCGCCTGTCTATCTCGTCATAGATCAGCTTTTCCTCTTCAGTCAGTTCGATCTCAGCCGGATCAGGAACACTGCGTTTCCTGTATTTCTCTCTCGCAGCCGACTGTCCCAGCGGCTCTATGTGATAAGTGTTGAAGCCTGTCTTCATCACACTTCTCAGGACCTTGAGCAGGCTGACCGGCCTGGAGTTGTATTTGTCCAGAGATTTCTCATCCGGGCAGCTCCCTACCAGAATCAGTTTGTTCCGCGCTCTTGTCATAGCTACATACAGGATACGGAGTTCTTCACTATACTCATCGCGCCTGGACTTGGCATTGATAGCGCGCTGCACCGCTGTTGAGCGCCAATAACGCCTTGAAGGGTCGACATAAGGAAGGGATACGCCGATATCTGTGTCAAAGCTGAACGCTTTCTCGATACTGTCATATCTGATCCTGTGCCCGAGGCCGCCTACTATAACGAACGGATACTCGAGGCCTTTGCTCTTGTGTATGGTTGTTATCCTTATAACATCTTCCCCCGGTCCGGCTGCAGGGGTCTGGCCGTTATTTATTTTTTTCTTCTTCATCACCTCGACGAATGCGATGAACGAGCTGAGCGATGCTACGTTGTCCTTGCTGAATCTTCCTGCTCTGTCCGCCAGAGCTCTGAGATTTGCCTGCCGTCTGCTTCCGCCGTTCATTGCTCCGGCCATTCTGTAGCACCCTGAATCGATCAGCACCTTCCAGACAAAATCATCAAGAGGCATCATTCTCGAGAGTCTTCGCCACCAGAGCAGCCGGTCCGCAGCATACTGAGCTTTCTGCCTCAGATCTTCGTCCGGGCCTTCCTCCGTATACCACTTCAGTGCCTCCCAGTATGCACTCCTGTTTCCGCGCTTTTCACCGCTGCCGGCACTTCTGCGATGCTCGGTGTGAGCGATCCTGACTTCAGCAAGCTCGGACGGGCTCCATCCGAATGCTGCTGAGTGAAGTGAAGCTATCAGAGGGATGTCCCTCTTCATATTATCTATGCATGTGAGAAGCGAGAGTGCTATGCCGATCTCGACCGTATCGAAATAATCATCGGTCTCTTCAACATATGGCTCTATTGCATGCGACCGGAGCGCCCTAGCCATTATGTCCCCTCTCACCTTTGCAGCTCTGTAGAGAATAACGATGTCTCTCGCCCGGACAGTTCTGACGGCCTGCTGCTTGGTGTCATAGAACTCCTTTCCAATCAGATCTGCTGCGATCTGTGCTATATGATCCGCTTCAGCTTCTTCTTTCGAAAGGGATTCTATCTCTTCATCGATGCCATCATCTGCTTCAGCAAATACTCCCGGATCAGACCCTTCGGCAGGCTGCGCATCTTCATTCCCTCCATCTTCTGTCAGTACATGCACTTCAGGGATGAAGTCATACTCTTCAGGACATCTGACACCGGTGTTGAGCCGTGCACGCTCATCATATCCCGGCATGATCTCCTCGAAGACACGGTTTATATAGTTGATAGTAGCGTCATTGCTCCTGTAGTTCATGCTCAGGTCTATAGCAAGACCTTCAGCACTATCCTTATCTGAGAATCTTCTGTACAGGTCCTCGAATATCGATGGCTCTGCCTGTCTGAACCTGTATATGCTCTGCTTGATATCTCCTACACGGAACACATTGTCCGGTCTAGCGAAGCTGCTTATCAGAGTCTCCTGGATCCTGTTGGTATCCTGATACTCATCCACGAATATGTATCTGAATCTGCGCCTGAGTATATCTGCAGTCTCTCCGCGCCTGAGTATGCGGACAGCATTATGCTCCATGTCCGGGAAATCCATGACCCTGCGCTCTTTCTTTTTTGCGGCATATCTCCGGTCAAATTCCTCAAGGAGTCTGATGAAATAAACGACATAGCGGTATGTCTCATTCATCTCTCTGAGCCGCACTTCAAAATCCGGAAGATAGTACTTGCTGTTAAATTCGTTTATCTCTTTCTTATAAGCTTCCCTTACAGCTTTGACATCATCCTTCACAGCATCGTAGGATTCCTTCCAGTCTTTTCTGGTTGAGATCCTCTTATACTCGATCCCTGCGATCCTTGCGAGGAGATTTTCATCGAGTCTTCCCCCGGCGAGCTCTTCAGCGATCTCATGAATCGCGTCTGCTTCAGGCGCGAAAACTACCTCAAACATCTCAGATATTCCTGCGTCTTCCAACAGTTCTCTGAGCTTCCGCACACCTTCTTCTGCACGGGCAAAAGTTTCATCCGCATCCCCCAGTATGACTTCCCGGAGCATCGATCCGTCAAATGCTTCGGGCGTGATCCTGAGCATCTCAGCCTTGCTGTATGCCCAGCTTATATAATCCGGAATGGATCGCAGTCCGTCATATGCTTTGAGAAGATTGGTCCTGAAGGAATCTTCCTGTCTTTCCTCACTGTAGAGGCGCATGAATTCCCTGAAGCCGACACGGTCAGCTTCATCCGCACCTTCGCCGAATGATCTGCTCAGGAACATATCATCCTCAAAGCCGGCATCGAGCATCTCCTGCAGGGCTTCCCTCCTCATAAGTTCACCCTGCACTTCGTCGCAGGCTCCGAAGTCCGGCTCTATATCTATCTCATAGAAAAACTCCCTGATCACTCTCATCGCAAAACTGTCTATCGTGGTTATATATGCACGATAGAGTTTTGACAGCTGCTCTGAGAGTCTCTCAGCATCCTCAGGGTGTTCTTTTATCCTCTTTCTTATAGCAGAGGAAAGCCGCTGCTTCATCTCGGAAGCGGCTGCCCGGGTAAAAGTAACCACGAGCATCTCATCAACATCTGCTTTGCCATCGAGGATGATCCTGAGTATCCTTTCCACGAGAACAGCAGTCTTTCCCGATCCGGCTGCAGCGGATACGAGCACCGACCTGTCGACAGTCTCTATTGCTTTTAACTGATCTTTACTGAATTCAATAGCCATGTGGACATTATATCATACTTTATTTATCACTAAGGCTTATGGCGATCATTATTCTCCGGCTCACAATCGAGAACCGTGTGATTCCCAGGTCGTTCGCTCTGTGAAACCGGGGAATCGTCGCAATGTGCTCAATTCTGACAGATTCGCACAGGCTCCGATTCCAGCCGGTTTCACTGCCGCTTGCTCCCGGAATCACTACGAACCTCTCATAAGTTCGCCTTCGAATAGTGATACGCCATAAGCCTTTTAAAAAATAAAGAGATATATGTTTTACTACTTTGTATATATATGATCTGCGCTGATCATTTTTCATTGGATTCACTTCAATGTTCTGTTACAATAATGACTAGCGATAAATAAGAGGGACAACTCACTCTATAAACATACAGGAGAAACATAATGAAACACAGACCAACTATGCTCATGATCCTCGATGGATTCGGGATCAGAAAAGAAACTTACGGCAATGCGATCGCAGCTGCCAGGACACCTGTGCTGGATGAGATCTTTGCAAAGTATCCGTTCATAACTATCGAAGCGAGCGGCGAACCTGTAGGCCTTCCTGCAGGACAGATGGGAAACTCAGAAGTCGGCCACCTCAACATCGGAGCCGGCAGCGTAGTGTATCAGAACCTTCTGAAGATCACCCGCTCGATCCAGTCAGGCAAGTTCTTCGAAAACCCTGCACTTCTCTCAGCGATGAAGAACGCTGCAGACGGACACACCCTGCACATCATGGGACTCGTCTCTGACGGCGGAGTACACAGTCATTTTGAGCATCTCAAGGCTGTTATCGACATGGCTAAGAAGAACAACGTCAGCGAAGTAGTAGTACACTGTTTCCTCGACGGAAGAGATGTTCCGCCTAAGAGCGCCATGACATGGCTCGGAGCACTTGAGGAATACATGGCTGAAGAAGGCATCGGCAGGATCGGTGTTATCTCCGGCAGATTCTATGCTATGGACAGAGACAAGAGATGGGAGAGACTCGTGAGAGCATACGATGCTCTGACTCTCAGCGAAGGTCTTACTGCCTCCTGCTCACAGGAAGCTATAGACAATTCATATGCAAAAGACGAGACTGACGAATTCGTGCAGCCTACTGTTGTGAACGCTGTTCCGATCAGATCCGGTGATTCAGTTGTATTCATCAACTTCAGACCTGACAGAGCACGTGAGATCACAAGAGCTCTCGTTGATCCGGACTTTGACGGTTTCGAACGCAAAGTTAAGCTGACAGACCTCAACTATGTATGTATGGCTGAATATGATGCGACCATGCCTAATGTCACAGTCGCATTCCCGCCTGAGGATGTCGATCCGACCCTCGGAAAGACGATCGCTGACTACGGTCTCCGCCAGCTCCGTATCGCAGAGACAGAGAAGTATGCTCACGTTACATTCTTCTTCAACGGAGGAGTTGAGGCACCTAATGTCAACGAAGACAGGATACTCATTCCTTCACCTAAGGTACCTACATATGATATGCAGCCTGAGATGAGCGCACCGGAGGTAGCTTCCACTGTCATCGGCAAGATCAAAGAAGACATCTACGATCTTATCATTCTCAATTTCGCCAACCCTGACATGGTCGGCCATACAGGAGTATTCGATGCAGCTGTTTCGGCTATCGAGACTCTCGACGGACTTGTTGGGCAGATAGCAGAGGCGATCCTCGAAAAGGACGGCCAGATCCTCCTGACAGCAGATCACGGCAATGCAGACACTATGCTCGATGCAGACGGCAATCCGGTCACAAAGCACAGCACTGCGCTTGTACCTCTCTGCCATATATGCAATGAGCCTGTTCCTTTCAGCAAGGACACAGGAAAGCTTGCTGATATAGCACCGACACTTCTGACTCTTATGGGTCTTGAAGTTCCATCCGGCATGGAGGGAGATGTTCTTGTATAGAGCAGGATACGAATCCACACTCAAAAAGAGACGCTGAGCGTCTCTTTTTTGATGTCTGTTCAGGTTTGTCTGAAGGTCTATTTGTGATTGATAAAATCACTGAGGATATCTATGGCTTCGATATATCCGTCAAAGCCCTTTCCTGCAACTGTCGCGATCGCTGCTTCTCCTGCATAGGAATGGTGGCGGTATTCTTCCCTCAGAAGAGGCTCGAGCACATGCACCTCAACACACGGCGTCCTTACTGCTTTCATAGCATCCATGATCGCAATGCTTGTGTGGGCAAGGCCTCCCGGATTGATAACTATTCCGTCATAGTTCTCAAAGAAAGCCTGCTGTATCTCGTCTATGATATCACCCTCGTGGTTGGTCTGTACGAACCTCAGCTCGTTGCCTTCACCTCTCTCGGTCCTTATCATATCGACGAGTTCTTCATAGCTCCTCGTCCCGAAGATCTCCGGCTCTCTTACTCCAAGCAGGTTCATATTAGGTCCATTTATTATCAGCAATTTCATTCAGATACCTCTCGATCTTTCTCGCGATATAGTACACGAATCCTTTAAGCTCGTAATTGTATGTGTTACCTTCGCCTGTTTTTGCCCTTCTCTCGCCGAATATCCTCGCATTGAGAATGGACATATCAGAAGCCCGCCGGTACACCCGGTCTCTTATATTGAACAGCTCTGTCAGACCGTAGTTGATACTTATATCTCTGCCCCTTCTGTCGAGAAGCTCGAGCGGACGTTTCACATATACTACTATTCCGTTAGCTCTCATCAGGTCTCTGTTGATCGGATTGAGTGCTGTACTGCCCCCTGTTGCTATTACTGCTCCGCGGTTTTTGCATGCTTCGCGCAGCGCCTGATGCTCCAGCGTTTTAAAGTAATCTTCTCCGAGTCCGCTGTCCGACAGCACATCAGGTATAGAGTCTCCCATCAGCTTCTCAGTCTCTTCGTCGGTATCTATGAATTTGAGGCCCAGCTCATATGCGTATCTCCGCATTATGGTAGTCTTGCCGCTGCCCGGCATTCCGACAGCGATGATATTGAGCTGGTCTTCAAGTATGCGTCGTTTGATAGGTATGATAAAACGCCTGTCTTCATCCATATCATCCGGCTTGCCGAGCCAGATGTTTCGTGAAGCTATTGCACGGAATATCACCATCTCGAGGCCGGATCTGGTCTGACATCCGGTAAGCCGTCTGGCATCCTGAAGGAATTTTGTCCTGTAAGGATCATAGATCATATCGACAGCAAGCTCGAGCCGGCTGAACATCCTGACAGTGATCCTGTGATCGGACAGAGCGGAATGCTCGATATCCGGCGATCTTCCTACCGGTGTGCAGTTGATAAGCACCTCTGCATCATAGTGCGTATGGAGTCTGTTGTATCCTGCGATCTCATACATATCCCCCAGTTTTACGCTTTCAACTTCGGAAGATATGACCAGTCGCTGTGACGTCATCTCAGGAAATCTCGACACAAGAACTATCCCTGACGCTCCCATCTCGCGAAGGGCTCTGGCAGCCGCTGTAGCTGCACCGCCTGTGCCGAGGATGATGCACTTCTTTCCCTCAACAGAACCTTCGACCAGATACCGGAAGGCGTACATATCTGTATTGTACCCCGCAAGTCTTCCGTCAGGCAGTCTTCTTACGACATCTACGGCTCCGGCCTTTCTGGCGTCTTCTGAGATCTCGTCGAGATATTTCATGACCTCATATCTGTATGGGTTGGAAATATTGAAACCTGAATATCTGGTATCTCTGATAACAGCTTCGAGGCCTCCGTATGACGCAACATCAAGCTCGTCATATTCATAATCAGCTATCTCATTATGTATCCGTCGAAGCTGGCTGTATCCGTGATTTCCTCCGATTGATCCGTATCTTGGCATTATCATGTCCTTTTTCAAATGTATCAGTTATTAAAATGATATATCACTATATGCACCTTTTCAAACTTCGTTAATAAAAAAACAGGATCCTGTCCGGATCCTGCCTGTTTCCATAAGATGACGTACCGGTCCGATGCGAAATGGTTCACCGGAAAACGCATTGTCATATCTCTTCGTGTCTTTTGTATGTGATCAGATTGTCAGCTATTTCCTTTGCTGCCTGACTTACCGGTCTCTCACTCTCTTCTTCTGTCAGGATCGGCTTGCCGTCAATGATATCTCTTGCTCTCTTGGCTGCGAGGATGCAAAGTGAATATCTGCTGTCTGTCTTTTCCTGAAGCTTGTTGACTGATGGATAAAGTAACATTTTGAATCATTCTCCCTTCTGTTCCTGTTCATATTGTCTGATGATCGGAAGTACCTTCTCAGGTATTCTTGAAGCTTCTGCTTTCATTATGCTTCTGACATTGTCGACAGCTGTTTCAAGATCATTATTGATCACCATGTAATCATATTCACCGATGAATTTTATTTCATCGACTGCTTTGCTCAATCTTTTCTCTATCTTCTCAGGTGTCTCTGTCCCGCGGTTTTCCAGTCTTCTTCTCAGTTCTGCCAGACTCGGCGGGAGAAGGAATATCAGCACTGCCTCAGGCATAGCTTCCCTGACCTGAAGTCCGCCCTGGACATCGATGTCGAGGATGACATTTCTTCCTTTGTCGAGTTTCTTCAGGACGATATCCTTAGGTGTTCCGTAATAATTGTCGAAAACGGTAGCATACTCAAGAAAATTATTCTTGCTTATATTCTCGGTAAATTCTTCATGTGAAACGAAGAAATACTCTCTTCCATGGAGTTCGCCTTCTCTTGGCTCACGTGTTGTCATGGATACAGAGAATTCGTTTCCGATATCCTTGAGGATCTCCTTGCAGATAGTGCCCTTGCCGGTTCCCGACGGGCCGGAGATCACATAGAGTCTGCCTCTGCTGTGGCTCATAAACACCTCCTGATGCGACATATTATTGTAACACAGAAGTCAAGTACTATTCTATATTCTGTACCTGCTCTCTGATTTTTTCGATCTCTGCTTTAAGATCGAGCATCATTGAGGTTATCTCCTTGTCGTTTGACTTGGACCCTATAGTATTGGCCTCCCTGTTCATCTCCTGGATGAGGAAGTCTGTTTTCTTGCCTACAGGCTCTTTGCTCTCTCCTGAAAGGAATGTCCTGAGCTGGCTTATATGACTCTCAAGACGGACCAGTTCCTCTGTGATGTTGGCTTTATCTGCGAAAATTGCAGCCTCGAGTGCTATCCTCTCCTCAGGAACCTCATATACACCGTTAAGGAGCTCTTCGACTCTTGCTTTAAACTTAGCAGCGTATTCTTTCTCTATCTGAGGTGCTCTGGTCTCTATCCGGCTTCTTATATCCGCGATGAGATCAGCGCGCGCGTTGATATCCGCAGCGAGCTTTGCACCCTCAGTCTCTCTCATTACAGTGATGTCATCTACTGCTTTGCCTGTCGCTTCGAGAAGGCAGCGGAGCATCTCGTCCTCATCCTCCTCAGCAGGTGCTGTTCTGATCACATCAGGCATCTTGGCGAGAAGTCCGAGAGATATTTCGGCGGAAGTATCCGAACAGAATTCCGAGCTGAGTTCATTCAGAACATTTACGTATTTGCCTGCAAGATCTCTGTCGAGTCTTACATCAGCATCGCTGATCCCGAAATTATCGACGATCACAGACACTTCTGCTTTGCCGCGTGCAAGACCTTCCTTGATGCGGGCCTTGATCTTCTCCTCTGCAAAGGAATATTTCCTCGGCATCTTAACATAGATGTCAAGGTAACGATGATTGACTGTCCTGATCTCGACTGTGATCTTTCTCACGTCATCGACATATTCGCCTCTTCCGAAACCAGTCATACTTTTTATCATTTCCGAAAGCCTCCTGTTGTATATTTAATGATCCTTTGATCTTTCGTATCTGTCTGATGATCACTTTTTCTTTTTTGCTCTGCGCTTTTTTGCCGTTTTCGGCTTCATCACAGAAAAGCCGAAGAACCCGGATTCCTGCGGTCTGAGTCTGTAGTACTTGCCGTGGCTGAATGCTACAAGATCCATCGCTCCGTAGTCATATGCGCCCTTCTCATCAACATATCTGTCATCTACATGCACCGCAGTTATCTCCGCTATGAACATGTCATGCGAAGGAAATCTTCTGACCTCAGTCACCTTACACTCAATGTTGACAGGCGACTCGGCTATCATAGGCGCACTTACTGTATCTGCTGCTTCACGTGTGAGAGAAAGCTGACTGAACTTGTCAGTATCTCTTCCCGATCTGACTCCGCTGAAGTCCATCGCACGGAGCAGTTCTGCTGTAGTAAGGTTGATGACGAATTCACCGCTCTCGAGTATCATCCCGTGAGACTTACGCTCCGGTCTTACCGAAATATAGGTCATCGGCGGATGTGAGTTGATGATACCCGTCCAAGCGACCGTTATTATATTGCTGTCTTCCATATCCCCGCAGGTGACCATTACTGCAGGGAGGGGCGCCGTAAGCGGCCCCGGTTTTGAACTTATCTTCATAGCTGGCCTTTTCTCAGATTGCTGAGTACTTTATCAAATATTTCCGGCAGCTCTGCACGGAATTCCATGTATTCTCCAGTGGACGGATGGACAAAACCGAGTATCCCGGCGTGGAGAAGCTGTCCGCTGACCTTCACTCCGGCTACCTGGCCTGTCTGTCTGCGAGGTCCGTAGAGCTCATCTCCGGCAAGCGGATGATGGATATATGCCATATGCACCCTTATCTGGTGTGTACGTCCTGTCTCGAGCCTGGCTCTGACAAGAGTATATCTTCCAAAACGCTCTGCGACATATATATGTGTGACTGCTTCACGGCTTCCGCTTCCGTATACCGCGCGCCTCATACGGTTACGCTCATCGCGCCCGATCGGCACATCGACCGTGAGCTCATCCTGTGCGATGTTATCATAGCAGAGAGCGGTATATTCACGGGTGACAGAGTGGACTCTCAGCTGATCAGCGAGAGACTCATGTGCATGATCGTTTTTGGCTATCATCAGAAGACCGCTAGTATCCTTGTCTATGCGGTGCACTATTCCCGGGCGCACGACACCGTTGATCGTCGAAAGAGAATTCCCGCAGTGATACATCACAGCATTGACGAGGGTCCCGCTCCAGTTTCCCGGACCCGGATGGACCACCATACCCCTCGGTTTGTTGACAACGAGAACATCATCGTCTTCATATACTATATCGAGCGGAATGTTTTCTGCCGTTACATCAAGGACTTCAGGCTCAGGCATGGAGATGGCTATCTCGTCACCTGCTGCGACAGTCCTTTTCTTAGACAGGACTGCTGCACCATTGACGCTGACGCAGCCTTTTTCGATCAGCTTCACAGCATAGCTTCTTGACAGCTCATCGGTGTTGCAGCCGATAAAAGCATCAAGTCTTGAGCCTGCATCTTCCTGCTCAGCCGTCAGAACGAGAATATTCTCACTGTCTGGAAGATTCGTGCTCATTGTTTCTGTGCTCTCCCCTGTTCTTCTCCGTCCGCTGCGCCCTCACGCTTCATCTCCAGAAGAAGCCATACTACAGTAAGGAAGCAACCGCAGGTCACGCCAATATCTGCGACATTGAATACGGCAAAATTCCCGCAGGATATCATGTCTGTGACATATCCGAGGACCAGCCGGTCTATGAGATTGGACAGCCCGCCTGCTGCGACAGGAGTCATCAGAAGTGCAGCGGTCTTCGATCCCGAAGTGGCTTCTCTTATCACAAATACTATGCATACGATTATCAGTATGGATGTCAGTGCGATCGTTATCCACTTGTTGCCTTCAAACATACTGAACGCTGTGCCGGTATTGCGCACATAAAGAATACGCAGCCAGTCTCCGATGATCGGAATGCTGTCTCCAGGCTGCATGCTGGCACGCACCAGGTATTTAGTTATCTGATCAGCCGCAATGATGACGGCTGCGATCACACAATATATCATCTGATCATTCCTCTGTATGCAGGATGTATCGGAATCTTTTATTTCACCCGTTCTTCCGGCAGGCCGGGATGAACATAGACTGTCTGGTTGTGAGTAAATATCACCATGCCCGGCTTGGCACCGTTAGGTTTTTTGACATATCTTACCGGAACATAATCAACAGGAACATTGGAGCTGCCGGAAGCCTTGCTGTGATAAGCAGCTATAGCAGCAGCTTCATATATGATCTCCGCAGGCAGATCAGCAAGCGATCTTCCATCTGTAAGCTTTACGATCACATGCGACCCCGGTATGTCTTTTGTATGCATCCACACATCCGTTTTGGATGCGGTCTTCATAGTCAGATAGTCGTTCTCTGTATTATTGCGCCCGACAAGCACCTCGGTTCCGTCGCTCAGTGTGTAACGGAAAGGTTCCGGCTTAGGCGCCTTACGCTTCCGCTGAGAAGCCTTGGCTCTCCTTCTGACATAACCAGTGCTCTCAAGCTCGCTTCTTATCGCTTCAAGCAGGGGAACTGTGTCTGCAGTTTCTATAGCCTGGATCACGGACTCGAGATAGGCAATATCTCTGTCGTTATCTTCAAGCTGTGCCTGCTTTTCATGTATAGCCGTCCTTGCCTTGGAATATTTCTTGAAATATCTCTGAGCGTTGGCACTCGGTCCTATCTTCTCATCAAGCGGGATGTCGATAAGACTTCCGTCATAATAGTTGGTAACTGTGGCCTTGCGCGCCCCCGGTCTTACTGCATGGATGTTAGCTGTAAGAAGCTCTCCATACAGCCTGTATCTGTCTGAATTCTCAGCACTCAGAAGATCCTCTGCGAGCTTTTTCTTCTTGAGAAGTGCTTTGCTCAGAGCAGCCTGAGCAGCTTTGAGCAGCGGCACTGATTTCTGTCTTACCAGATTGGATGCTTCACGGTTGGAGAAAAAGTACTCTGCACATTCCGAAGCACTGGCAAAATCCTTGCGCTCAAGACTTTCGTACTCGGTCAGATCAGTTATATGAAACTCTCTCGGCGTTCCCTCATCTATATATACTCTTGGTATATAATCACCTGATGCGACAGATTCAGTTATCTCTGCAAGCCTCTTCGCTGGCTGCACGGATCTTATGGAAAGATCATGCTGCTCGCCGCATCCTGCTGTCATCTCTCTGCTTATAGCAGGCGATATGCCTCCGATCCTGCTCATCAGAGCTCTGTCATCATGTGGCAGCTCCATATCCGCAGTGACTGAACGGAACGGGATCTTGTCCTGCTCAGGAGGATACTGATAGATCACTCCCGGAAGGAGCTGGCGGTATCTGTTGACATCTATAGATATGCGCTTTATAGCATCGATGATCTTGCCCGACTCTATGTCCACAAGCACGATGTTGCTGTGCTTGGCCATTATCTCTGCGATGAGTCTGCGGCTTACTGAGAATCCCAGTTCATTCTGCGCCTCTATATCGATCTCGATTATCCTCTCCGAACCGCGCTGTCTTATCTCAGTGATGCGGCCGCCCTGGATATGCTTTCTCAGGAGCATGCAAAAAGTCGGCGGCTGATCAGGATTGACATAGGATCCTGTAGTGAGACACACTCTCGCCGACTGGCTGTTACACGAGATAAAAAGGCGGACATTGCCGCATCTTGTATGAATATGAACAAGAAGTTCCTCAGGGCCAGGCTGGTAGACCTTCTCGATCTTGCCAAGCGTGATCCTGTCGGAGAGTTCTTTCGTTATTGCGTATGTAATGATTCCATCGTAAGCCATATGGAGTAATTCTACCATTATCGGCCATGGCCTGCAAGACAGGCCGGGCAAGTTGATGCGAACGCAAAACGAGCACAATAAGAACGCCGGGCTCTTATTGTGCTCTGTATATACATGCTATGTACCGATATTACTTAAGGATTATTGTATCGCCTATGCTTGCAGGTTCTTCAGCCATCTTCTTGAGGCCCTCTGAAAGATCAGAGATAGTAGCCTTTCCGAGGCCGGAAGCAGGTGAATCTGCCGAGTCTGCATTGATCATAGCTTCAAGCTCTGACTTGTCGCTGACTACGATAGTAGGGGATTTTTCTGTAGCTGCTGGTGCATCTGCTGCAGGAGCAGTCTCAAAGCCTATTCCGAGCTCTCTGTCAATAGCAGAGATGTCGCTTCTGTCGAGATCATCAAGAACGCCGAACTCATCCTCATCGAGGCGTGCGATCTCGTTCTCGAGCATCTTGCGGAAGTTAGCCCTGAGTCTCTTGACCTTGTTGCTGAGGACAACATGCTCATCACTGAGCTGTCTTACTGTGACCTTAGCGTCGAGGAGCATATTCTCAGCTTCGAGCTCAGCATCACGCATCATCAGCTCAGCTCTTCTCTCTGCACTTGCGGAGATATCAGCCATGAGCTTCTTAGCTGTCTCGAGAGTCTCGAGCATAGCATTATCATCCTTCTGAGACTCTTCAAGCTGCTTCTCGAGCGCTTTGATCTTGTGAGCCATGGACCTGTTGTCATTGAGTATCTTTTCGTAGTCAGCAACGATGATGTCGAGGAATTCATCAACCTCTCTTGAATTGTAGTATCCTCTCTTGTCGCGGCTGAATTCTTTCTTATCAATATCAATAGGCATTATCATAATATCAGCACCTTACCTTTCTGATTGAATAAAATATATCTATTTCCACGGATTGGAGTTAGCAGGCTTGCCTGCTTCTGTAGCTCTGTCTACCATAGCTTTGATGTTAACGTTCTGAGGAGCAAAAATGTAGATATTCTGGTTGATTCTCTGTACCGTTCCGGACAGGGCATAAGTTGCGCCGCCAAGGAAATCAAACATCTTGCGTGCAAGATCAGTCTCGACTCTCTCAAGATTGATGATGACCGGCTTGCGTGCTCTGAGATTATCTACGAGCTTACGGCACTCATCAAGGCTCTTCGGCTCGATAACGACCATCTTGAATGGTCCGGACTGATTCATTGAATCCTTGATATCTGTCGAAGCCTTAGGCATAGCTGTCATCGGAGGCTCGACTCCGCCAAAACCGAGCGGTGTGATCCCTGCGCTTGACTTTTCTTCAGCTGCAGGAGCTGCTGCCTGTGCTGCCTGGGCGCCCATGCTCTTCTTGTAATTATCGATTTCCTCCTGAGTGATGTCCATATCATCCTCATAGTCGATTCCTACGAGGTCCCTCATCTTGTCCATGAAACTCATTTTTGCTGCATCCTCCCTATCTGTAATTGCGCGGCCCGAATATCGAGCTGCCTACTCTGACTATTGTTGACCCCTCTTCTACTGCTACCTCGAAATCACCGGACATTCCCATCGACAGTGTATCAGGACTGAACCTGTCTTCCGGAAGGTCCCATGTCTTCATCGTTTCGAACAGTTCATGTGCTTCCCTGAAATACGGCCTTGCCTCTTCAGGATCGGCTGCGATCGGCGGGATGCACATTATTCCTCTGATACGTACATTGCTGCATCCGGCCGTTATTTCTTCCGTTATCTCTCTCAGATCTCCGGCTGCTATGCCCGACTTGGTCTCCTCCATAGCTGAGTTGATCTCTATGAGGATATCCATTGTCTTTCCTGCAGCAGCTGCTCTTTTGTCTATCTCTCTGGCAAGTCTGACTGAATCTACAGAATGTATCATCACGACCTTGTCAATGATATTCTTGACTTTGTTAGTCTGGAGATGTCCTATCAGGTGCCATCTCACAGGACTCACTTTGTCATATTTCTCAAGGAGCTCCTGCACCCTGTTCTCACCTATGTCTGTCGCTCCGGCAGCAATTGCCTCATTGATCTCTTCAGGTGTATGTGTCTTAGTGACCGCCATCAGAGTGATATCTCCGGGGTCTCTGCCGCATCGAAGGGCCGCTGAATTTTTACGTTCAAGTATACGGCCAAATCTTTCTGCAATACCTGTACTCACTCTTCTACCATCCTGACTGCTTCTATCAGTCTGTGTCAGCCTCCTGTGAGCTGACATCTTCAGTATATTCTCCAGAGCCATCTTCCTCAGGAATTCCTACTGCATCTTCGGATTCCACTTGTGATGGCTGTGTCTGCTGATTTTCTGTCTGCTGAGTCTGCGTCCCGCCGGTTCCCTGATTCTGCTGAGCAGTCGATTTCTCCAGGGCAGCCTTTTCAGCTTCAGCTCTCTGCTTAGCTCTCTCATTGGCAGCCTTCTCAGCTTCAGCTCTTTCTGCTGCAGCCTTCTCTTCCTCTGCCTTCCTGGCTGCTTCTTCAGCCTGTTCGCGTTTGAGCTGTTTCTGAAGCTCAGCAACCTCTTCCTCATCAGGGGCTGTGACTATTTCATCGTATGTCTTGATAGTCTCGACAAAGTTGCCGTTCTCATCTACATATATATCAGAATAGACAACACAGCGTTCTCCGTCATCAGCTTTGATCAGCACCGGTTTGAAAACGTGCTCTCCAAGCTTGTTTTTGACAAAAACGCCTACCTGTTCCCCTTTTTTGACAATGCTCGAATCCCGCAGAACCAGACCTTCAGCGCTAGCAGCTGTTACAGTGGTATCGAGGGTCCTCACGTCAGCAAATCCTTCATAGAATTCCTTACATGAAAGTGCTACTTTTGTCGTCTTTTTGCCAACCTCGACCCACGCTACTTCGACCGGCACATCTCTGTCCCCGATCCTGATAGAAACATCACGTCCTTCGTAATATTTCTCTCCTGTCTTATTGTCTATGTAAAACACAAGATACCACTTGCTGTTATGGATTATCTTGAATACCGGCTCGCCCTTGCCGCAGCTGCGTTCAGGTACCTGTACTGATTTTATATCCTTCAGCGATTCAAGGTCCTTCTGCTTCAGTTCGAAGAGCCGGTCCGTCCCGAACCTGGCTTCAGTACCGTCAACATTGTAGCTGACATATCCGGCTACATGAGTCCTGCCGTTATCAGTAACTGAAACATTGCCTTCAAGCGCCTTGATGATATCTGCGTATTTGTGCGAGATATTATTCTGTTCGCCTATACGTTCAGAGTCTACAGCTCCGTCCTGCTTCTCCTGATCTGCACTTTCATCAGGAGTCAATTCTACTATCTGAGTTCCTGATTTCAGTAGTACATCAGTATCTGCCAGACGGTCAATCTTGCTGTCTTTGTCTGCAACATATACTGTTTCATCACGAACAATAAACCCGGAGACCTCATCAGTGATGTCGATCCTGCCGAATTCAGTTACATAAGTTTTCTCGAGCATGCCCCTCAGAGATGGAACAACATATACTATCACAATGCACACAGTGACCATCGCGATATAGACTATGATTGCTGCTAACCACTTCTTTTTCATCCTGGGTCCTCTTCGTCACATTATACAATACAAAAGCCCTTGAGTACAATATATATTCACTCAGGGCTCTCAAAATAACTATATTTTGTGCTGTGTAAATCCTTCTTTACATCAGTTTTACTTCTTACGGTACCTGTCGAGCACAGCTTTTTCCTTTCGTGTCAGCTCATGCGGCTGACTCAGGTATTCCTCCATCAGATCCGGCCGGCGCTCTGCGGTGAGCTCAAGTGACTGCTCCCATCGCCATCGCGCAATGTCCTGATGATTGCCGGAAAGCAGTACATCCGGGACCTGCATGCCTTCGTATTCTCTTGGTCTTGAATACTGCGGATACTCAAGAAGTCCTGAATACACAGACTCGTCCATGACAGACTCTTCTCCTGCGAGAACACCGTCAAGGAATCTCGCCACAGTGTCTATCAGCACCATCGCAGGCAGCTCTCCGCCTGTAAGCACATAGTCGCCGATAGAGATCTCTCTGGCATCCATAGCATCAAGGGCTCTCTGATCCACACCCTCATAATGTCCGCACAGTATGGTTATCTCCTGCTCTTCAGCCAGTTCTCTTGCAAGCCCTCCCGACAGGATCTCTCCCCTCGGCGACATGTATATCACCTTGCCGCCATAACCGCTTCCACGGAAAGCATCGAGAACAGGCTGGACCTGCATGACCATTCCTGCGCCGCCTCCATAAGGAGTGTCGTCGACTCTGTTATGCCTGTCCGCTGTAAAATCTCTTATATCAGTTACGCTGATCTCAAGTATTCCTTTTTCGGCTGCTCTTCCCAGCATGCTCTGCTTAAGCGGCTCGAACATCTCCGGAAAGATAGTGAGGATATTGATCTTCATATACTACTCCAGGAAACCCGGGATGAGTTCGACCTCTATGATCCTGTCTTCCTCATCTATCCTTCGCAAAAAAGCAACTACTGCCGGAATGAGGATCTGTTTTCCCTCCGGAGTCCGGACATCAAGTATGCTCTGAGCCGTATTCTGGATCACATCATTGAGTTCTCCTATCTCAGAGCCGCTTGCAAGATCCACGACCCTGCATCCGACAAGATTTCTTACATAGTGCTCACCTTCAGGAAGTTCTTCAAGCTGCTCCTCATGGATATAGATCTCCATTCCTCTCAGCTCATCAGCTGCAGTCCTGTCTGTGATGCCTTCAAGCTTTATAACTGGCTTATCCTTTTGTCTGCGGACTCCGGCGCACTTAAGCTGCAGTCCGCTCTGACCTTCCGATCCGGACTTTTTTACCGGATGCTTAAGAAGGAGGACTTTGCCCTCCTTCAGATTGCCGGAATCCGGCGCATACAGTGTGACTCGGACTTCACCTCTGAGTCCTACACTGCTGCCGATTTTCCCTATATTGATCAGTTCTTCAGTTTCTCTATTCTTCAACGATCTCCACCGTCACTCTGAGATTCTGTTTTATTGCTGCGGCCTTGACTACCGTCCTGATCGCCTTGGCAATGCGGCCTGACTTTCCGATGATCTTTCCGATATCTTCGTCAGCTACCTGCAGTTTGACAAGGATCTCCTTGCCGTCTGTTTCTTCAGTAACTTTAACCTCGTCAGGCCTGGACACAAGAGCTCTGGCAATTACTTCTACTAGGCTTCCCATGCTTTGTTTCCTTCCTTACTTTTTTCTATCCACCATAACACGGACGCTCTTAAGAGCGTTCCACTCGTATCACCGGCGGATATCTCAGTTATTATTCGATTGCGCCTGACTTCTTGAGGAGAGCCCTTACTGTATCTGTAGGCTGAGCTCCGTTAGCGAGCCACTTCTGAGCAGCTTCGTTGTCGATCTTGATCTCAGCAGGGTTCTTCAGAGGATCATATGTGCCGATCTCTTCGATGAACTTACCATTGCGAGGTGTTCTTGAATCTGCAACAACTACTCTGTAGAAAGGCTTCTTGTGAGCTCCCATTCTCTTAAGTCTGATCTTAACCATGATATTTTTTCCTCCTGATTGTTTATCTGTCTTTTTGATTATTTTTTATAAATCCACTGTTTCAGTATGCATACATTATCTGCTCTTGATCAGGGAATTGATAACTGTTGTTAAAGTCCGAGATTGCGCAGCATTCCGCGCGCTTTCTTGGAATTAGGATTGGCCATGATCTTAGTCATCTTCTTCATCTCTTCGTATTTCTTGATGAGCTGATTGACTGCCTGTACTGTCTGGCCGGAACCTGCAGCGATGCGCTTGCGCCTCGATGCGTTGAGCACGTTAGGTCTGCGTCTCTCTTCAGGTGTCATCGACAGGATGATGGCCTCCATTTTGCGGAGTTCATCTCTGCCTTTCTCAAGGTCTATGCTCTTCTTGTCTGCAGCCGAGATTCCAGGGATCATGTCCACGATCTTGCCGAGGCCTCCGAGCTTGTTGATCTGCCTCATCTGATTGAGGAAATCCTCAAGGTCGAATTTGTTCCTGCGGATCTTCTCTTCGAGCTGACGTGTCTCTTCTTCGTCAAAAGCATTCTCTGCCTGCTCGATGAGGGACATGATATCACCCATTCCGAGGATCCTTGAAGCTATCCTGTCCGGATGGAACGGTTCGAGAGCATTATACTTCTCGCCGGTACCCATGAACTTGATCGGCTTGCCTGTTACTGCTTTTACCGACAGTGCAGCACCGCCTCTTGAATCACCGTCCATCTTGGTCATGATGATGCCGTCTACTCCGAGTGCATCATTGAAACCACTGGCGATGTTGACAGCATCCTGACCTGTAAGTGCATCGACTACGAGGAGGATCTCATGAGGCTTTATAGATTTCTTGAGTCTCTTGAGCTCATCCATCAGCTGCTCATCTATCTGCAGACGGCCTGCTGTATCGACGATCAGCACATTGCAGCCTTTTCTGATTGCTGCGTCCTGAGCGTCCTGAGCGATCTTAACTACGTCGCGGGATTCTCTGTCGACATATACCGGTGTATTGACCGCCTTGCCGACGATCTCCAGCTGATCTATAGCTGCAGGTCTGTAGATGTCGCAGGCAGCCAGCATAGGATGCTTGCCTGTCTGCTTGAGGTAGGAAGCAAGCTTTCCGGCAGTAGTAGTCTTACCTGTACCCTGAAGACCTACAAGCATGAGCACTGTGAATCCGCTCGGGGAATAGGTAAGCTTAGATCCGGCGCCGCCCATCATCTCAACAAGCTCATCCTTGACGATCTTGACTACCATCTGATCAGGAGTAAGACTCTTGAGCACTCCTGCGCCCAGTGCCTTGTCCTTGATCGTAGCGACAAAATCCTTTACTACCTTGAAGTTGACATCTGCCTCAAGGAGAGCCATCTTAACAGCTCTCATCGCATTGTCAAAATCCTTCTCAGTGACTACGCCCTGTCCCTTAAGGTCTTTGAACGCGCTTTGTAATTTTTCCGAAAGTCCTTCAAATGCCATAATGTCTCCGAATCCTATCGCTGTCACTCTGACAGCCTGGCTATTATGGAAAGCAGTTCTGCCTTCTTGTCTCCGTCTTCTCCGGATCCTGGCATACTGCCATTGATTATCTCTCTTGCTTTTGCAGCGAGCTCCTGGCTGCGGTGGTATCCGGCAACCAGTCCGAGCTTGTCTTCATACTCTACAAGTGCATGCTCAGCCTTCTTGAGTGTGTAATGTACAGCCTGACGGCTCATTCCCAATTCTGAGGCTATCTCTGAGAGACTGAGGTTGTCCTCGTGGTACAGAGCCATAACCTCATTCTGGCTGTCACTCAGAAGTGAACCGTAGAAATCATACAGAAGACTCTGAAGTTCAATATTCCCGATATTGCTCTCAGCCATAATATCTCCGCCCTTCGTGCGTCTTGTCCTTGAATCGTCTTTCCGGGCCTAATGACATATACGTCCTTTTACGCACTTGTATAAGATAACACAAGGCGCACATGGTGTCAAACAATTTATTTGACAGGCATTGTACTTTCTGTCAAACATTTTCTTTGACAGAAGAATCTGCATCATCGCCGAAAAAAGCGCCGGCAGCTACGCATATAAGTATGATGGCTGCTCCCGCGATCCCGGCCGGCGAAAGCTTCTCCCCCAGCAGGAAGAAGGCGAACACAGCTGTCATCACCGGGCACAATGTCTGTATCAGGGCTACGGATCTGTCAGATATCCTAGTGAGTGCCAGATTCTGCATAAGATATCCGAGGAATGTGCATGTTATCGCAAGATACAGAATTATCATCCAGGCAACGCCAGTCGTTCTCTCAAGGTGTATCCCGCCTTCAAAAGCAAAGCAGCCTCCAAGTGCAAGGACTGCAGAGCACGCAGCCTGAAGTGCTGTCATGCTTCCCGGATCGACCATATCAAGATAGTTTTTGCTGAAGACCAGAGCGCCTGCAGTAAGCACCGCGGCACAGAGCGTCACTATCTCACCTTTCCCGAAGCCTGACAGCCCGCCTTTTACACAGAGCAGATATAATCCGACCACTACGAGCGCCTGGAATATGAGATTCTGCCATCTGTAATGTGTGCGGTATACAAGGAATGCAATTATTGGTGTGACAAGTACTGACAGGGATCTTATAAATGCTACCGATGTCGCCTCTGTCATTGACAGTGCTACATTGTTGAGAAGATAACTCATTCCGATGCACATCCCCGGTATCAGCCAGGCTTTGACCGGAACTGTCTTCAGAGTACTTATAACTCTTGACCTGAAGATGGCGAAGCAGACTAGGAAGGCGATCGAATACCGCACTGACATCATCGTATACACCGGAGTTACCTCGAATGCTATCTTGGATATCGGGTCTCCGAATCCGTAGATAACAGACTGGAGCACGATAAGCGCCTCCGGCCATCTGCCGAAGCCGCGCTTTGTTCCTGTTTGCGCTTCTATGCTTTTCTTCATCCCTCTGTCCCCCTCTGTCAGAAGTATACATTATCCGGGTAAAAAAACGGAAGACAGATCTGAGATCTGTCTTCCGATATTGTATTGATTCAGTTTTCTGTCCGGGTTCTTATGCTTCTGCTGCTATGCGTCAACTTCTTCCTTCTTCTGCATGAAGTGAACGATCGCGTGAAGTACTGCAACTCCTGCAAGGATACCTGCAGCTACCCATGGCATCGAGCCCATGTGTGAGCCTGCAATGTGCGAGAATTCCATACCTGAACCAGTGCCGACAGCGACTCCTGCTGCTCCTGCAGCTGCTGTCAGAATAGCTGCTATGCCAGCGCCCTTATTCTTCGGTACCAACTGCTCTCTTAGTGATCTCTTCAGTAACGAGTTCACCTGAATCTGACTGATATTCTCTTCCTACAGTTACTGCACCGAGGCCCTCATCAAGAACGAGGTGTCCTGCCTTATCGTTGAAATTATCATCTCCGTCAAGTCTGTCAAGGATGCTTGTGAGGCCGCCGTCAGGTTTGGTGCCTACAAGTGTTGCAAGACCATCTCTTACCTGCTGCTCGCCATCCTCATACTCAGCAAGTTTAGCCTTTCCATCTGCAAGTTCCTTGCGTCCATCCATGAGTTTCTGGAGACCTTCAGCGAGCTGCTTTCTGCCTGCAACCAGCTTGGCTGCTCCAGCCGCAAGTTCTCTCTCTCCAGCTTCATATTCTGCTATTTTAGCCATTCCATCTTCATATGCTGCGACTTGAGCCATTCCGTCTTCATAAGCTGCAACCTGAGCCATTCCATCCTCATACTGCTTTACTGCAGCCTTTCCGGCTTCATATGCAGCAACCTGCTTCTGACCGTCTTCATATGCAGCAACTTGCTTCTGACCGTCTTCATATTCATTGATCTTCTGCACGCCCTAAGCATAGATCTGATTCAGTATTCCTATCAGCTTAGGCAGAATGCTTGAACAGATAAGATTCATATCTGTATCAAACTCGTCCAAATCATCGCTGTCAAGTCTATTAGTACTGAACGCTGTCATATATCCCATCAAAGCGCTGGCATTTTCATTAAGTACAGGTCTGACAGTCGGGTTCGCAAGCAGCTGAGCAAACGCATAAGGGATGCCCTGATTAGCCGATGTATATCCTGCCATAGCGTCCTTGCCCTCTTTAAGCGGTTCATATCCGATCGGGAAAGCAGAAAGTGCCTTAACATTTGCAGCAAGTTCAGCAGAGCTGGTTTTCAGCATTGTCTGGACGTTCCCATTTTCTCCAAGATCCCCGGCCAGCGCTTCAGCTGCGGATACAAAAGCATCATCATCTGCAGTGTTCGCAGCGAGCACTCCGGCATTTGTACTGATGTCGGCGGCAATTTGAGGATTGGCTTTGCCTATCAGTTCTAATTTTCTTTTATAGCTTTCCAGGAAACCGCTCACCTGACTGGATACACCGGCCCTCGTCTGTGCAATAGCGCCTTCGAGTGTAGTTTTAGTTCCCTTCAGCGTTTCCAAAGTTGTTTTCTGCTCATCTGTCAGCTGATCTTCAGGTTTTTTACTTAACTCATCGATGTTTGCATTCACCTCGTCAAGCTTCGTATTATAACTGGTGATATTCGATGCTGCACCTGACAGCCCTGAAGCTGTCGTTGACAAAGTCGCGCAAATAGTGTCGATTGCATCGATTGCATCATTGAAATCCGAGATAACCCCAAGAACAGCTTTATTAAAGGATTCGTAGCTGTCAGCATTCTGGATGCTGTCATTGATGCTACCCGAATCTTTTTCAAGCAAGCCCTCGACAAGCATAAGCTTTCCTGCATCCTGATTCTGCTGGAAAGTATTCTCAATACCTGATCTGGCCTGAGAAAGTCCCGGCTGAGTGGTGCTGTTGTTGGTAAATCCAGGGTGCCATTGCGAATTGTAAAGCTGAATTACATTTTGAAGTCTTTCAACCGTAGTTTTCAGCGTAGGTAAACTTTTTTTACCATCCTCGTATGCGGACTTATTGGCTGCAAGTGTCTTCTTGCCTGCCTCGTATGCGGACTTATTGGCTGCAAGTGTCTTCTTGCCTGCCTCATATTCAGCTTTCTTATCTGCAAGTGTCTTCTTGCCTGCCTCATACTCAGCTTTCTTAGCTGCAAGTGTCTTTTTGCCTGCCTCATACTCAGACTTCTTCTCTGCAAGTGTCTTTTTGCCAGCATAATATGTAGCTTCATTCTCAGCAAGTGTCTTTTTACCAGCTAAGTAAGCTGCTGTATTAGCATCCAGCTTTGCTTTACCTGCAGCATAGTCAGCTTCGCCCTTTGCAAGCTCTGCCTGGCCTGCGGCATAGTCTGCCTCGCCTTTTGCAAGATCCTTCTCTCCCTTTGCAACGGCTTCTACACCGTCAAGATAAGCTTGTTCGTTGTCTTTGAGCTGATTGATACCGTCTTCAAGCTTGTTGAGATCGGCTGTGGTCTGCTCACCTTTCTCTTCCCAGTAATCCTTGCATGCAAGTACATCGTTCAGATTAACGGCACCTCCGTAAAATCCGAAAAGTGCAGCAGCAATGAGAAGCACACTTAAACCTTTCTTCATTTCAATTCCCTCTCCTTAGTAAGATATAAAACATATATCATCACGTTGGGAAGCATACGCCTCCAATATTGATATTATTTTATCATCAACATGAACATTTATTAAGATATGAAGGATTATATTCATGTTCAAAATAGTGTGCAACATTTACCATCTGTACAGTTACCGCCATGCATGATGAAAAATGACTGTACAGATGTACAGAAAATATACCTCATAAACAACTTATAAGTCTTTAACTGCAAGGAATTAAACATATCCATTAATATCTCACAGTCATTATTCCGGTCACCTTTCCATATAGCTGTGTTAAGAAAGCATCAATTCATAACGATTTTAATTAGCTTTTGATGAACACATGGTAAAAAGATAGCAATACAGGATATATATATGCCGTCAGGATGGGATCTGAAAACTATAATACTCTGTATTCTGCAGGGACTACAGAATTACAGGACAAATAGGAGTTTCCACAAAAACTGCACATGATATAAAAAAAGCAGCATCTGAATGTGCAAAAATATCAGTCACGGTCTCTTTTGATATGTAAATGCATGAAAGTTTCATAATTATTATTTCCTGCACATATATCATATTAATGATCAGATACTATGAAATGATTGAATTTACTGAGTTTTAGAAAATACTAAATAATTCAGGCGCAGAGTAAGAATTAGAAAAAAACAAATAACAGGTTAAAGATAATAACCATCCTTAATGCGTGACATATCTTTGCACATAGCATAAGTGAAATCATAATTTCTTGTGCATTATTTCAGAAAAGTCCTTTCCTAATATCATCTGTCTTTTATGATCTCTGACCATTTTGGCATTTGATTCTGATTGGTTACCATTCGTGTGTCCACTTTTCCCACCTCCTATGTAAGGTTGAAAAACTGGGATAACTTGAGTTAGTTGTATTCAAGAATTATTCCAGTTTCTTAACTTGCTGTGAATTACTCAGGTGCTTTACCACTTACAAAGACAAGTATACAAGGCATTCAATGTCGCCAGGATTGAATCCGGAAACTGTAAATCACTATATTCTGCAGACAAATCAGAATTTTAAGACAATAAGAAGTTTCTGCAAAAAACAAAAAAAGAAAAAAGCAGCGACGTCCTAATTTCCCAGGAGGTCGCCCTCCAAGTATCATCGGCGCTAAGGAGCTTAACTACTGTGTTCGGGATGGGAACAGGTGTATC
>CADABZ010000025.1 GCA_902786355.1 uncultured Eubacteriales bacterium | reverse complement strand
ATTGCACAAATCTTTCAAACCCAGTCTTTTCAACCCTTACAAAGCAAAAGAGCCGCTCTTAGAACGACTCTCTGATGGCGGAGAGAGGGGGATTTGAACCCCCGCGCCGGTACTACCGACCTACTGGTATTCGAAGCCAGACCCTTCAGCCACTTGGGTACCTCTCCATATAAGCGGCAGCTTTTCTCTGCTGCCGCGGTGACTATTGTACCATAGCGTCATCAGCTTTTTCAAGCTCGTTATTTTGCCGCTGCATTCGCCTCTGCTTCAGCCCAGCAGTCGACACATTCCGGTCTGTCCCGGTTGATCAGGATCAGCAGTATCAGGATCAAAACCAGAAGCAGACTGGCTCCGATACTTCCTTCTACGCCGAATTTCACATCATAGAACAAACCGCTGGTCGCGGAAGCAGCTTCCAGTTTGAATATGGAAAATTCCGAAACTATGCCGCTGTTAGGAAGACCGAAGATAATATTCTGAGTATAGTTCCATGCCATATGGAACCACATCGCAGCCCACAGACTGTTATAGTAGTAGACCAGAAGCGAGAATATCAGTCCGATCAGCAGGATCTGGCTGCCTGCAACGACTGTGAATCCCGGATTGAGTACATGCAGCAGCATGAAGACGACCGCATTGACGATGATTGCCACAAGCGGGCTGCGGTATCTCCTTCTCAGCTTCTGATACAGGTAAAACCTGTCGGCCAGTTCCTCTGCTCCTGACTGTATGAAGACTGCCACAACGAAGAGCAGCAGGATGCCCGGACGGAACCCATAGAACGACAGCTTTATGTCCCCCATAAGCACAGACATCAGTACACAGAAGCCATTGGTGCCGAATCCCAGCAGGATGCCGGCGATCACGCCTCTCAGGTTGTTGCCTTTCCTGTTATGGAGAAAGGCTTTGAGCATAGGTCTGTTCTTTTTCGGTATCACTGCAGCCAGAAGAATGACTATCCATATACCTATGAAAGAGAGGTAGTCCTGAAAAAAAGCGCTCAGGTTGTCGCTCTGAAGGTAATCTGCTGCCCAGTTCTTGATCCCGGAGTACTGCATGATAGGAAGCGAGATCATCGTTCCTATAAGTATCAGGATGACTGACAGTATTGTTGCAATTATGAAATTATCTGTTAAAGCGCCGCACGGACGGCATATTCTTTTTATTAGATCTTTCATAGATAGTCCCCCGTCCTGTCTGCCCACAGCTGTATACACCTAGTGCTTTCCGCGGTATTTTTCTCTCAGTCTCTTTCTTGCCTCTTTCTTCTCTTTGCGGCTGCCCGATCCGGACTGCTGTCTTCCCGAAGCACCCTGCCTTGCTGATGATGGCAGTACTCCTGACTCAGCAGCCTGAGCGATCCTCTGGCGGCGTCTCTTTCTGCTGCGGCTTTTGTTGAATGCCCTCAGAAGGAGCAGCAGGAGTATGAGTGCGCCTATGACACCGAGGATGATCAGTGTCGTCCTGTTGGATATGTATATATATGACGGCAGCCAGCCTGTCTCTATATCTTCAGTCGCGATAAGCTTCTGCTTTCCGACAAGTCTGTCACCGGCATATACGTGAAATTCCCCGACTTCTTCACCCTTCTTGACAGGTGCTTCCAGCTTGTCATATATCGCTTCTGTCGTTATCTCTTCAGCAGTTCCGTCAGCAGGATAAGCATATGTGACCCTGTCGGTGGTCAGCTCTGTCTTAGTCACTGCTCCGTGTCTCACCCTGGCGGTCTCAACACTGACACCGTCTGCAGGAACAGCAAAACCCGGAGTTACTTCATGAGAGAATTTCATGAGAGCCTGAGTATCTTTCGGTCTTCCAGCCTTGGTATCTCCAAGGAGAACGATCACAGAGCTCAGGCCCTGGCGTCTGAAAGAGACCACGACTCCGCAGTCGTCCTCACTCCATGTTCCTGTCTTCCCTCCTGTCAGGCCTTTCGGATGTTCCGTCACCTCGAGAAGGAAGTTCTCAAGCTCCCTCTCTTCAGACATATTGGTCGCAGGTATCGTATATTCCTCTGTGGATGAGATCTTTCTCAGCTCTTCATTCTCAAGGCACTTCGCGGTTATCACGGCAAAGTCATGGGCAGTTGTGTAATGCTCCTCGTTCTTCCAGCCGTTAGCATTGACAAAATGCGTGTTTTCGCAGTCCCAGCCTTTTACGGTCTCATTCATGAGCTCGGCAAAATCAGCTTCGCTGCCCGATACTGCCTCGCCGAGCGCATATGCTGCATCATTGCCCGACTCAAGCATAGCGCCGTACACCAGATCGCGTACCGTCATCTCTTCCCCCGGCTTCAGCCAGATCGTAGTCCCGTTTTCGTAGATCTGAGTCGACTCCTCAGAGGCTGTAACGACCTGATCAGGATCCAGATTCTCAAGTGCCAGCCAGCAAGTGAGAAGTTTAGTTGTGCTGTATGGCTCTACTCTATTGTCAGCGTTCTTCTCATATACAAAGCGGCCAAGATCAAGAGAGTACATTGCCGCTGCTCTGGCCTCGATGTCAGGAGCTTCGGCCTCGAGATCGCCTATAGGCGTGATCTCTGTCCCGCTTTTGCACTTTACATTCCCTTCTCCTGCGGCGAAAACGACCGATACGCTCAGGATGCAGATAAGGATCACTGCAAGTACAGATCTAATTATTAAGTTCAGATGGTTTTTCTTCATTTCTTTATTCATTCTGTAATATTCACCACAGAAACAGTTCTACAGGACAAGGACCCTGACAGCTTTAGGCACTACCTCGACACGGAGAGAACCTGTCTCGAATATCTCCCCGTCTCCTACGAATTTCATTGTAGGTCCGAGCATTGGCTCGATAACGATATTCTTAGCCTGGGTATATGAAACGATGTCCTCTACTCCCCTTATACTGAAAAGCTTTCCTGCCTTGTATTTCGGGAAGAGTGCCACGAATTTCCTTCTTGGTAAGTCTTTGATGGCCATCAGTTCGATCAGGCCATCGTAGAGATCTGCCTTAGGGCAGCTCTGGACTCCGCCGCCGCAGAAGCCGCCGTTGGCAGCTGTTGCAAGCAGCAGCTTTCCTGTATGGAAATTCTTTCCGTCCGCTGTTATCCTGAGCTTCTGTCCCTTTTTGGCCGCAAGATTGGCTGCGACAGCCAGAAGATATGATCCTGTTCCTGATATAAGCGGGAGGCGCTTGAGCCGGTGCGCAAGTATCGCCGTATTGCCGTCAAAGCCAATGTTGATCCCGTTGGCGATCATTCTGGACTTCTCTTCGCCCTTCTCTATCCAGGACATCCTGATAAGATCCATCCTGGTGACGACACCGTCGAACTGCTCCGGCAGTCTGCGGTACAGACTGCTGTCCTTTCTGAGTCCGAGCTGCCGTACAAGATCATTCCCGCTTCCGACAGGGATCACTCCGAGTATTGCATTATCATGACCGTATATTCCGTTAGCGACCTCCTGCACAGTGCCGTCGCCTCCGCACGCGAAGATCACGATCTCTTCATTCTTCATCGCAGATTCTTCAGCCAGAAGTCCGGAAAGATATGTTGCGTCTTTTTCTGATCTTGTATAGTAGAGCTTTATATCTCTGTTGGGATTTCCTTTGATCAGCTCCTCGATCTCCGCAGCTATTCCTTCTTCATGCTTTCCCTGACCGGATGCAGGATTGACTATGAATGCATATCTCATGCGTCTGTCTCCTTGTCATATATTAGTTTTGGTCTCGTCCCGAGATAATCAAGAGATACCAGCTGGTACTGAACTCCTCTCACTTCGCCTTTTATTCCCTTGAGGAAAGCCGGGTATCCGTGGAGATGCCCGTATATGCATTTCCAGACTCCGTATTCCTCAAGAAGCTCAGTGAATCCGGTCTCCCGTCCGTCCGGTCCGCTCGGAGGATAGTGCAGACACACTATGATCCTGTCACCAGGAGCCTTCCTGACAGCTGCATCAAGTCCCAGCTTAAGCCTCTGGATCTCTCTTGAATAGATCTTCTCATCGTGTTCGGTATATTCATCCGAGCCGGGATACGGCCAGCCTCTTGAGGCTGCTATGACTATATCAGTCCCTTCAGGCTTATAACAGTCATTCTGCAGGAAGACGATGTCATCATACAGCGTATTGAGATGATTGATCCTGCCCCACCACAGATCGTGATTGCCTTTGGATATGATCTTGGTCCCCGGAAGAGAATGGAGCCATTCAAAATCCGCAATGGCTTCTTCAATCTTCAGGCCCCAGGAGATATCGCCCGGAAGCAGCACGATATCATCATCTCTGATCATATCAGACCAGGCGCTTCTGAGACGTTCAGCATGGTTCTCCCATCCGTCTCCGAACATGTCCATCGGTTTATTGATATTTTCTGCATTTGAAAGATGAAGGTCAGAAATAGCAAAAATTCTCATAATTCCCCAGTCCGTTAATTCTGCCCGCTGTCCTCTGCGCATGCGATCTGTTTTATGACATAGCCTGCGAGAGTCAGCCCCGCTGATCCCGGTACATAGCTGAGCGTTCCGAGAACGCCGTCTCTAGGCACCGGCTTTTCCTCCGAATAGACGACAGGAAGATGCTCTATGCCCCTGTCTCTCAGACGCTTTCTCATTACCCTGGCAAGCGGACATACACTTGTCTTTGCAAGATCGGCAGCCTTGAAATCTGTCCCGAATTTACCTGCAGCCCCCATGGCAGAAATGATGTTGACCCCAAGTCCGACCGCCTTGCATATGAGTGCTGTCTTGGCATCGACATCGTCGATAGCATCTATCACCCAGTCATACTGAGTCAGATCAAGCTCATCATCCGTAGTGTAGAACCTTGGGAGCACTGTTATCTCTGCATCAGGCGATATATCCGCAGCGCGTTCCCCCATAACCTCGGCTTTGTTCCTGCCGATAGTTGAAGTCAGTGCCACGAGCTGCCTGTTGAGATTGCTCTCCGCGACCACATCTCCATCCATAAATGTCAGATGTCCTATCCCTGCTCTTGTGCAGGCTTCAGCCGCATAGGAGCCTACTCCGCCATTGCCTATAATTATGACGCTGGCGTCTTTGAGCCTGCTCAGGCCATCCTCTCCAACCAGTTTGATTGTCCTTGAATATCTGTCTTCAGTCATATCTCCGTCTCAGATCATCCAGTACTCTGAATATGTCCTTTTTTTCAAATCCTTTTGAGTCCAGCTTGCGGGCTATCTTTGCTGCCAGCTTATCATCGAGTGTAAAGCCTGCCTCACGCTCCTCATCAGAGCCAGTTTCGAAGAGCTCGTATGAAACAGCAGAAGAGATCTCTTTGAGCGCGATCTCAAGAGCATCTGCATATTCATCGATCCCTCCGGAATAGAGAAAATCTTCACGGGCGTATTTTATCGTCTCTGCATCCACGCCCTTCTCCGCGAGCTCTCTTGCAGCACGCAGCGATCCGCGGTGCTTTTCTCTGTTGTACTCATAATATCTCAGCGAATACTGATAGTCATCGATATATCTGTAGCCTGTCATCATATTCACTGTCTCATCTGCCTCATCAGAAGAGTACCCCTTCCTGATAAGATGCTCCCGCAGCTCAGATGACGTGCGCATGCGTGATGACAGGTATTTTGCAGCAGCCTCCATTGCTGTCAATTTGCCCTGTGATGTGTTGTCTTTCTTTTCCATATTGCTGTCATCTTTCCTGTCCGGCAAAGCACACAGAAGCATACAGATCCGGTGCCCCCGGGATCGTCAGCTCTCCGAGCCGGTATTCTCTGCCTCTGTACACGATATCATCCTGAAGTACAGAAGGAAGATCTGTATCGGCCACAGTAGTACCCGCAGCCTTGATAAGAGCTTCTCTTCTCGACCATATCCTGAAGAAAGACTCAGGCTGCCTGCGGACCTGCTCTGCATCATCTGGGTGATAAAACCGTCCGGCTATTCCATTCCGATCCGCCCTGCGGGGATACTGTATATCCAGGCCGCATTCTGTCTCATCTATAAGTACAGCCCAGGAGTTATTGCTGTGTGAGATCGAAAATTCTGCAAAGCCAGGTATATATGGCTTTCCGTGTTCTCCTCTGACGAGAGAATGGACGAGTGCCTCTGCACTGCTGACATATTCCGGCCCTGCGGTCAGGTCCTGATCATCAAGGCATATCATGCCGTCAGCTCCATTGCCTGCCTCGAGATATAAAGCTGCCGCCTTGCCCAGAAGGCGGTGGCTTTCACCTTTCTGATTGTTATACCTGTGTGTATAGCAGACAAACATAGCCGGTTACCTGCTGAGCGCCTTGAACGCCTTATCCATGATGTCAGTATCGTCAGCCTCGATATCAGGAGTTATGCCCTTATCCTGTACATGGTTGCCCTTAGGTGTCAGGTACTCGCTGACTGTCAGCTTGACAGCAGAACCGTCGCTGAACGATCTGGACATCTGAGTGACACCTTTTCCGAAGGTCTTGCTGCCTATAACAACAGCAGCATTGTTCTCCTTGAGAGCGGCTGTCAGGATCTCTGAAGCACTTGCCGTATTCTCATTTACAAGGACGACCATCTTAAGATCTGCGGAGCTTTCTTTGGAATTATAGACAGTTTCAGAGCCGCTCTTGCTCACATCGGTCATTATCTTGCAGGCAGGGAGCAGATAATCAGCGATCTCAACACTTACATCCGTAAGGCCGCCGCCGTTGTCTCTGAGATCCAGTATGAATTTCTCGCAGCCTTTTTTCTGAAGCGCCTTTACTGCGTCTTTGAATTCTTTATCTGTTCCTTTGCGGAAGAGAGCTATCCTTATATATCCGGTCTTCGGGTCTTCTTCCGTCACTGTGTAACCGACAGACTCAAGCTCTATCGCAGCCCTTTTCATCGTGAAATCGGTCTCTTTTCCGTCTCTGCTGATCGTGACTGTTACCTCAGTTCCGGCTTCTCCTGTCATTCTCGAGACTGCATCATCGAGTCCGGATGGAGCTGTGCCATCTACCCTGAGGATGATATCCTCAGGCTTGATGCCCACTTTGGATGCAGGACCATCGTTATATACCGTCATAATGACGATGTGTCCCTCTTCATCTTCCGCTATACCGATACCGATACCTACGTAGTCGCCTGTGTATGTCTTCTCGAAAGCTTCATATTCTTTGGGAGTAAAATACTCGGCATACGGATCTCCGGTATCCGCTACTATTTTCTTGAGGACATCTTCGCCTATCTCTTCAGGCACTGCCTTCGAAAGCGGATCTTCTCCTATCATGTCCATGATCACGGAATACTTGCCGTAATTAGTATCCAGTTTGCTGTAGTATTCCCAGTCGGCCTTGCTCATGATCCGTCCGAGACCCAGCCCGAATGTGAGCACACAGAGAAGTATTACGCACGCAGCAAAACCGGCAAAGAAGGCTGTCAGGTGTCCTCCGGAAGAACGCCTGCGACTTTTTTTCTCAGGTTCACTGTCTGTTGTTATTTCATTATCTGTATTTGTATTTGTATTATCTGTATTAAGTTCTCTTTCTTCTTCTGTCATCTGAGTGTTCCTGCTTTCAGCACGTACCTGGCTATTATCTGTACGCGTCTCTCGTCTCTCCATGTATTGATCTCCGCAGTTCCAAGTATATCCGCTTTCCCGTCAGCGGATATGCTGTCATATACTTCTCCTGCATCATGGAAGAGCAGGCATTCCACGCCCGGTCCTCCATCCTGCGAGACCGTGAACTTCGCCATTTTATTCTCATTTTTGAGGAATCTCCAGCCTGAGATATCAGCATTCCTGATTGCGAACACAGGCACTTCATTGTCCTTGCCGCATGGCTCGAGCAGTGTGACTGCCTCGGCAAGTCCGAGCGTAAGATCACATACACCGATCTCTGCGTCATATTCGTAGTCACTTTCGAAGATGCTTTCATCTTCTCTGACAAGGTCAGCTATATCATCGTTGAGCTTCCGGCGAAGAGCATCTACTTTGTCGGCAGCGACAGTAAATCCGCATGCTGCACTGTGTCCGCCGAAGCTGATGAATTCGTCCCGGTATTTGTCGAGCATGCTGAATAGATCGACTGTAGGTATCGATCTGCCTGTGCCCTTGTATATGTCTTTGTTTCTTGAAATAACGACAACAGGACGATTGATCTTCTCCCTGAGCTTCCCCGCTACTATACCGAGCACGCCCTCATGAGAGTCGTTGATCTCAACAGTTATGAAGTCACCCTTCTGAAGCTCTCCGTCTACAAGCTCCATTCCCCGCTCATATGCGTCCTCCTGGAGACGTCTCCTCTCCTGATTCGCATCGATAAGGCTGCTGCAGCACTCATTGACTTCTTCATCAGATGATGCAAGAAAGAGCCTGACACCGACAGATGCATCTCCCAGCCTTCCCGAAGCGTTGATCTTAGGCGCTATGCCAAAAGATATGTCGCTCGAGCGCAGTGTGCGGTAATCGAGTCCCGAGAGGTCAATAAGCTTCCTCAGGCCCTTGTTTCTGCATCCGAGGTGTATGGATCTTAGTCCGCACTTGACAATGGTTCTGTTCTCATCAAGCATCGGCATTATATCCGCAACTGTGCCTACAGTAACAAGTTCGAGTATCTCTGCCATCACAGATTTCGGCACTTCACGGACTCTGGATATTGCAAGAGCCAGCTTGTAGGCTACTCCGACCCCGGCAAGACCGTTGAACGGGTAGCTGTCATCAGGCATTTTAGGGTTGATGATAAGCCCTTCGGCTTTAATGTCGGAAACGTTGTGGTGATCTGTGACAAGGGTCTGTATACCGAGAGAATGAGCATATGCTGTCTCATCACGTGAAACAGATCCGCAGTCAACAGTCACTATGAATTCTCCGCCGTCCTCTGCTATCCGGTCGATAGACTCTCTGTGAAGGCCGTAGCCCTCATCCAGTCTCGACGGTATATAGTATGTCACATTGTCCGTCAGCGACCCGAGCACCTTCATCATCAGGGCTGTTGAGGTTATGCCGTCAACATCATAATCTCCGTATATAACTATCCTGCGGCCTTCATCCACAGCATGCAGAAGCAGATCCACGCCTTCACTCATATTGGTGAGAAGGAATGGATCATAAGCCAGCTTTGGTCTTGGAGAAAAGAACTCTTCGCTCTGTTCCTCCGTTATTCCTCTGGATCTGATGATATCCAGGATAATATCCGGTATATCCCGGTATCCGGATCCTCTGTTCTGTTCCTGCATCCGACAGGCCCCCTTTTTATCATTTCGAATAAAATAATACTACATAATCCCCGAAATATCGAAGATTATGCAGTATTTTTTCTAAAAACTTACGTCTGCTTCAAAGTGCCGTCATAAGCCGGCGGCAGCTTTCTTATCAGTACAGTCCCAGCGGATTGGTCATATTTCCATCCTTGAAAACTGTGAAGTGAAGATGCGGTCCTGTGGAGTTTCCGGTACTTCCGATATATCCTACTACATCGCCTTTCTTGACGTACTGTCCTTCGCTGCAGTTATAACCGCTGAGATGTCCGTACAGGACGCTGTAGCCTCCTCCGAGACCGATCTGGATACAGTTTCCGTAGCTCCCGTACCACGAAGCTCTTGTGACTATTCCGTCAGCAATAGCATATACAGGAGATCCGTATGTGCCGCTCGCAAGGACGAGGTCTACACCATTGTGGAACTCCCTTCCGTGGAAAGGACATATCCTCCATCCGTAATTGGATGTTATGGACCAGTTTGGCTGTGTCGGCCATGCATACTCTCCCGGAGTATATTCAACAGTTCCGCCGGCCTCTACCAGCATTGCCTCGGCTTCAGCCTGCTTTGCCTGTGCTTCAGCAGCGAGCTCTGCACCCTGAGCCTCGAGCTCATCTTCCATAGCCTTGTACTTATCAGCCTCTTCCTGGAATTTTGCCTTGAGGGCTTCAGTCTCAGCCTGACTTGCCTCAAGATCTATAGACCGCTGCTCGAGATAAGCCTGCTGTTCTTCGAGTTCCTGCTTCATCTGCTTCAGTTCCTGATAGTCTTTCTGAAGCTTTTTGAGCAGATCCTGGTCACTTTCAAGTATCTTATGGACCATACCTATATTGGCAAGCAGGTCCTCGACACTCTCGGAGCTGAGAACAACGTCTATCATGCCCGCCGTGCCTGATTTGTACATTGCAGTCAGACGGTTATTGAGGGCGTTATTCTGCTCTTCGATCTCCGCTTCTTTCTTCTCCATTTTGGCCCTGGTCTCTTCGATCCTGACCTTTGTGGCATCGATATCCGCCTGAGTCTGTTCGACCTCACCTGCAAGAGATTCAAGCTTCGCCTCGGCATCTTCAAAATTATCCGTTGCTTCGGCTGCCTTTCTGCCGGCTTCCTTAGCTTCTTCCATCTTGGCATCGGCAGCAGCCTGAGCCTCATCAGCTTCCTTCTCGGCCTGCTTTTTTTCCTCTTCGGTCACGGCATATGAGTCAGGCGCGATGCTTGTGAACGGGCCGTACCACAAGCTGCTGCACAGCACAGCCGTCAGCAGGATAACGATCAGTATTCTTTTTCTGCTTTTTGTTCCGTTCATATAATGTATGTGTATTCCGTTTCTATCTGTCGAGGAATCTCCTGATCGATATGATACTTCCGCACATACCGACGCTGATGCCGATGCACAGGAAGATTATCATGAGGTTGTTGCTCAGATAGCTTGCAGATACCATGTCTGTCGACAGTATCCTTGACAGGTCCGGTCCTATCAGCTTGACCACGTTCTGATATATGAGGTAGGTCAGTACAGTAGCGAGAAGTGATGAGATCACTCCTACGATGATTCCTCCCCATATGAACGGAGCTCTTACAAACCAGTCTGTAGCACCGAGATACTTCATGATACTGATCTCCTTCTCTCTGTTGAAGACTGTCAGCTTGATAGTATTCGATACTATGATGATCGAAACGATAACGAGGAATGCCATCGTTATGACTGATCCGATCTCAACGAATCTTGATATATTAGCGAGCTTCTCGATGGTATCTCTGTAGTAGACAACATCGTCCACACCCTTGATGTCCGGAGCTGCCGCTGCTACAGCGTTGGCTGCATCCTTATCGCCTACATAGATGTTGTATGAGTCAGGGAGCGGGTTTTCCGGAAGATTATCCAGAAGATATCCGTTATCTCCCCATCTTGCTCTGAGTTTCTCGAGAGCCTCATCCTTGGAGACGTATGTTACATGATCAACGCCGTCCATGGCCTCGATCTGAGCACCTGCCGCCCTGGTGACTTCTTCTGTATTGCCTTCAGAAAGATATACCTGAATGACATTGTAGTCTTTCTCAATAGTAGCGGTGAAAAGGCTGATGTTGATGAATGTTACGAAGAACAGTCCGAGTATCAGCATCATAGCGGTGATCGCCATCGTAGAGGTAAAATACATACCTTTGTTACGGTTCATCTGCGAGAAGGACTGTTTTATGTTGTATCCGAATCTACTCATGTACGTCCTCCCCTCCGTCGAGATAAGCGCTGATCATATCATCGCCGTATGGATCTGTCTCAACAGTTGTAAGGGTCTTGTGGACCATGTTCTCCTCTGCTTCAGGATCAAGGTAGATAGTGTGCATACGTTCCCTTGTTTCCTCTGCCCTGGCACCTCCTGCAAAAGCAGCGAGTCCTGGCGCGAGATCTGAAGCTGTAGCAGGTCTGTCGGCTGAGTCGATACTGTAGCCGGCATCCCCTTTCTGTCTGAAACCGTAGCTGCCTTCTTCGTCACGGACTATTCTTCCATGCTCTATCGCAACTACTCTCTTGTTCATCTTATTGACGATGTCTCTCGCATGAGTGACCATAAGCACTGTTGTGCCTCTTATATTGATCTGCTCAAGGAGCTCCATGATCTCCATAGCAGTGATCGGGTCGAGGTTTCCTGTAGGCTCGTCACAGATAAGCACTCTCGGCTTATTGACAAGCGCCCTGGCGATGCCTACTCTCTGCTGCTCGCCGGCGGAAAGCTCGGCCGGATAGCGTTTTGCCTTATCCTTGACGCCCACCAGGTCAAGCACATAAGGGACTCTCTCCCTTATCTCTCTCTTGCTTTTGTGGAGGACCTCCATACCGAAGGCAACATTCTCATATACTGTCTTCTTCTCAAGGAGCCTGAAATCCTGGAATACCATGCCGACCTTCTGTCTTATGGCCGGGATCTCCCGCCTTCCTATATGAGTTATATCTTTGCCTGCCAGCTTGATCCTGCCTTTGTCCGGCTCGATCTCCTTGAGTATGAGCCTGATGAAAGTTGTCTTGCCTGCACCGCTCGGACCTACGAGAAATACAAAATCGCCCCTGTTGATATGAACAGTTGCGTCGATAAGTCCTACGTTGTCTCCATACTTCTTGGTTACGTTATCGAATTCTATCATGTGAAAGCTTTCTCTCTGTTATAAGAGTGTTCCTGAAAGTTCAGGAATCAGATGTGTAAAGTCTGCTTGACATTCAACATTATACATATCGGAAAGTTTTATTACTATAAACATTAAAGAACATTAATGTAGGCATCCGGGCAGCTGAAAAAGCTCAAAATGCACTGTTTTCAGGCATCAGAAAACCCGGCTGCCGAAGCGGCCGGGCCTTTTGTGCTGTTTTGTGCGTATTTTCCTGACGTCTGTCAGATGAGGACTTTCGAGAGGAAGTCCTTGGTCCTGTCCATCTGAGGATTGTTCAGGACTGCATCAGGCGTTCCCTGCTCTACGATATAGCCTCCGTCCATGAAGATGACCTTGTCAGCTACTTCCTTGGCGAATCCCATCTCATGAGTAACGACTACCATCGTCATTCCTTCTGCAGCCAGGCTCTTCATTACATCGAGTACTTCCCCTACCATTTCCGGGTCGAGAGCACTTGTCGGCTCATCGAAAAGCATGACCTCAGGGTCCATAGCCAGAGCTCTTGCAATTGCGACTCTCTGCTGCTGTCCGCCGGAGAGATTCCTCGGATACTGATCTGCTTTCTCTGCAAGACCTACCCTCGTCAGAAGCTCCCTAGCTTTCTTCTCTGCCTCTGCCTTGTCAGCTCCCTTGACGTTGACAGGTCCGCATGTGAGGTTTTCGAGAACAGACATGTGAGGGAAAAGGTTGAACTGCTGGAACACCATTCCCATCTTGGTCCTGATCCTGTCGATGTTCTTATCGTCAATAAGCTCTCCGTCAATATATATCTCGCCGCCTGTAGGCTCCTCAAGTCTGTTGATGCAGCGGAGCATAGTGGACTTTCCGGATCCGGACGGACCGACGATGCAAAGCACCTCGCCTTCTTCTACGTTCTGATCGATGCCCTTGAGAACTTCAAGATCTCCGAAGCTTTTGACCAGTCCTTTGACTTCTATCATGCTCATGCCGCAGCCTCCTTTCTCGCTCTCCTGCGTTCATAACCGTTGATGGCCTTGGAGAGAGGTATTGTAAGAAGCATGTATGCCAGAGCTACGCCGATGTACGCAGGGAATGTCTCGAAAGAAGAAGCATTCCAGAGCTGACCGCGGCGCAGGATCTCTACTACTCCTACATAGCCGAGAACTGAAGTCTCCTTGATGAGTGTTACGAACTCGTTGGCAAATGCCGGCAGGATGATCCTGATAGCCTGAGGTATGATTACGAGCCTCATAGCCATGCCCCTTGTCATTCCAAGTGAGCGGGCAGCTTCCATCTGGCCCTTGTCTACTGCCTGGATACCGGATCTGATGACCTCAGACATGTATGCAGCAGAATTGAGTCCGCAGACTATGATGGCAGGAATCACGAGGTTCGACCACTTGAAAGATGATCCCATTGACTGAAGCAGCTGCGGTACACCATATGCCATGATCAGCGCCTGAACAAGCATCGGTGTTCCTCTTACGATGTCTACGTATAATTTTGCGATCACCCGCAGGACCTTGCTTTTGGTCTGTGAACACAAGGCAAGGAGCAGACCTAAGGCTGCTCCCAGTACGATTGCCACAATACTTACCCATACTGTGGTCGGTATACCCCTGCAAGCGATCAGGAATCCTTTTAAATATACTCCCATATATCTTCCCTTTCGCTTGAATATTAACAGATCTTGCGATCTGAGACTGGCTCTAGCTGAACCACTTATCTACGAGCTCGTCGTATGTGCCGTTTTCCTTCATGTGGGCAAGGCCTGTATTGAGTTTCTCAAGAAGCTCTGTGTTGCCCTTCTGTACAGCGTATGCGAATTCTTCATGATCGCCGAACGGCTCGCCTACGAACTTAGCTATATCGCTGTGTGAATTGAGGTAAGCTTCTCCTACAGGCTTATCTACGACAACGCCCTGAACGTCGCCGTTCTGCAGCTGCATGTAGCTGTCTGTCCACTGATTGAGGACAACGCCCTGTGCGATCTTTCCGTCCTTCTCGAGTGTCTGTACATACTCACCGCCTGTTGTTCCGATCTGGCTTGCCAGCTTCATATCAGGTGTTACATCATCGATGCTTGTAAGAGTGCTGTCTGACTTGACGAGAAGCATCAGGTCACTCTCAAAATATGTATCACCGAAGTCTGCCTTCTCAGCGCGGTCGCCGGCGAGCTTGTTCATTCCGGCTGCGATAATATCGCCCTGATCGGACTCAAGTGCAGGGATGAGTGAGTCAAACTCCATGTTGATGAATTCGATCTTAAGTCCCTGATCCTCAGCGATAGCGTTCATCATGTCAACGTCAAAGCCCTTGATCTCATCATCACCGTCTTCAGTGAATTCGAACGGAGCGAATGTAGCCTCTGTAACGACTCTGAGCACCTGCTCTTCATCCTTCTCTGCTGAACCGCCACCTCCGCATGAGCTGAGAGCAAACGTGAATACCATTGCTAATGCAAGTACTAATACCAGTGTTTTCTTCTTCATTTTGTTATCTCCTGTTTTTTCCAGTCTCAGATTGTCAGTTAATGACATGCATGATAATAACAGTTTGTGAATATTTATGCAATATTAAAAATTAAATTTTATCCCTATTCATGAATTTTTATCCATACATTCAACACTAAAAGAGGGCAGCCTGCGCTGCCCTCTGTCTGACGATTATTATGATCCGTCACATTCTGTGACTACAGCAGTCCTTTTGCTGCCTTCACGATGTCATCTGCCGTCATGCCGTACTTCTTAAGGAGCTCTGCCGGTTTTCCGGATTCTCCGAAGCAGTCATGCTGTCCGACCATTGCGATCCTGCACGGACATTTCGAAGCTGTGACTTCTGCCACTGCTCCGCCAAGGCCTCCGATAACGGAATGTTCCTCAGCAGTAACTATACCCTTGCACTCTGACGCAGCTCTTATGATCGCCTCTTCATCGAGAGGTTTGATCGTGTGCATATCTATCACGCGGGCGCTTATGCCCTCGCCTGCGAGAGTCTCAGCTGCGGAGAGAGCCTCTGCCACCATGATGCCTGTAGCGATTATGGCTACATCGCTTCCCTCTCTCAGTACAGCAGCCTTGCCTATCCTGATATCTGCATCTTCGCTGTATACGACAGGAACTCCCGATCTGCCGAGCCTGATATATGCGCTTCCTTCACGCTCAAATTCCTCTCTGAGAAGGATCTTGGCGCTTACAGCGTCTGCCGGACTGATGACGGTCATATCCGGGAGCACTCTCATCAGAGCTATGTCTTCAAAGGTCTGATGTGATGCGCCGTCTTCTCCGACTGTGATGCCGCCATGAGTAGCGCAGACCTTGACATTGGCCTTGGTGTGAGCAATAGAGTTTCTGATTATCTCATAGCCTCTTCCCGCTGCGAACATCGCAAAAGAGCTGGCAGCTACGACATGGCCGCTGTGGGCAATGCCTGCTGCTTCAGCGAGCATATCCTGTTCTGAAATGCCAGCCTCGATAAATCTTTCCGGAAATGCTTTCTGGAATATATCTGTCTTGTTTGAACCGGACAGGTCAGCACTCATAACGATCAGATCTTTTCTTTCGGCTCCATATTCAGCGAGGAACTCGCCATAAGCCTGTCTTGTAGCTATTTTCTTAACATCTGCCATTATCTGTCACCTCCGAGTTCTATGAGAGCCTGCGCAAGCTGCTCATCATCAGGTGCTTTGCCGTGCCATCCGGCCTTGTCTTCCATGAAAGAAACGCCTTTTCCCTTGGTCGTCTTCGCAACGATGCATACAGGCTTGTCTTTGATCCTGAAGGCTTTTTCGTATGTATCAAGCAGCTCCTGCATATCGTGTCCGTCGCAGACGAATGTCTCCCATCCGAACGCTTCGAACTTGGCATCGATCGGATCGACTTTCTTGACGTCATCGACTCTTCCGTCGATCTGAAGATTGTTCCAGTCGACGACTGCTGTCAGGTTGCTGAGGCCGTGCTTTGCTGCGGAGAGCGCTGCCTCCCATACGATGCCTTCCTGCAGTTCACCATCACCTGTTACGACGAATGTCCTGCGGTCTTTTCCGTCAAGCTTATCAGCTATCGCCATTCCGACAGCAGCGGAAAAACCCTGTCCGAGTGAACCGGTGGACATCTCTACTCCCGGGCACAGTTCCATGCTTGGATGTCCCTGAAGTCTTGATCCGAGCTTTCTGAGAGTCAGCAGCTCAGACGGATCGAAATACCCTCTGTGTGCCAGTGTCGCATACAGAGCAGGAGCAGCATGTCCTTTGGAGAGCACGAGCCTGTCCCTGTCAGGCATGTCCGGATGCTCCGGATCCACATTCATTACATTAAAATAAAGTGAAACGAGAATGTCGGTGACAGAAAAAGATCCGCCCGGGTGACCTGCTCCTGCGGCATGAATGCCTTTAAGCGCATCTATCCTGACATTGCGCGCAATCTCATTAAGTTCCTGTACAGTTTTCAATATTGTACCCTCCCTGTGAAATCAAATAACTGCGCAGCGAAGCGGTTTCTTCGCTGCGCAGTTATTTAATTTTTGCATACGGTCAGTACTATGTCAATCTGTCTGACTATTGTTTTTTGGTTTTTTATTATACATTCATCAGACAAATAGTTCTCCGCCGGTCAGATATTCAGGAACAATCCTGCCATTATGAAATATGTGCACAGAGATATCATATCTGTAATGGATGCCATCATCGGACCTGCCATGAGAGCAGGGTCTATGCCTATACGTTTTGCCAGCATAGGAAGCATAGATCCGATGAGCTTCGCGATTATGACTATGAGGATCATCGCCGTGCAGACAGTCAGAGCAACCAGAGGAGGGTTGTGATCGAGATAGACTATCCTGAAGTAATTGAGCACGCTCAGTGCTATACCGACTATGAAACCTATCCGTATCTCTTTCCACATTACTTTGATGAAATCCCGAAGCTCGATCTCGCCTGTAGCCATACCACGGATTACAAGTGTGGATGACTGTGAGCCGGAGTTTCCTCCGGTACCCATCAGCATCGGCATGTATATGACGAGTTCGATTACTGCTGACATAGCATCTTCGAATCTTCGGAGGATGCCGCCGGTTATAAAATACGAGCACATCAGCAGGAACAGCCACGGAAGCCTTGCCTTGACATGGTGGAATACCGACATATCGAGGTATTCCTTGTCTGTGGTGTCAATGACTCCGCCCATACGCTCGATATCCTCTGTGGCCTCCTCTTCGATGACGTCGAGTACGTCGTCGACTGTGACGATACCGACAAGTCTGAATTCATTGTCCACGACCGGGATAGCAAGATAACCATAGCGGATGAACAGATCAGATACTTCCTCCTGGTCATCATCTACATGAGCAACCACCGGGTCGTCATGCATGATATCAGATATACTCAGGCTGTCCGGTGATATTACCAGAGATTTCAGTGATACGACTCCGATCAGTTTTCTCCCTGAATCAAGGACATAACAAGTATATATCGTCTCAGAGTCAAGACCTACATCCTTGATATGGTCGAGGGCCTCCCTCACCGTCATGTTCTTCCTGAGATTGATGTACTCAGGAGTCATCAGGGATCCTGCGGAATCTTCCTTATATTTAAGGAAGGTGTTGATCAGCCTGCGCTCGCTCTTAGGTGTCTTGTCGAGGATCTTGTCTACTATATTGGAAGGCAGCTCTTCAAGTACGTCGATCATATCATCGAAGTCGAGCTCTTCGAGGATATACGCGAGCTCGGGATCAGTGATGATATTGATGATGTCAAGCCTGTCATCCGTGCTGAGTTCGGCAAATACATCAACGCTGATATCCTTAGGAAGCGAACGGAAGAGGACTACCATGCGCTGAAGATCGAATTCACGGCGTATATCGACCAGCATTTCAGCGATCTCGACTTCGTCATGTTTCAGCAGCTCATCTCTGCATCTGAAGTATTTCTTCTCTTCAAGCAGTTCGAATATCTTCTCGAGAGATTCGTTATAAGCCTGTTCCATATCTACAATGTTGCTGTTTTCCATGGACCTCTTCCTCCTTTCTGTTTATTATTAGCACACGCCGGGATCACTTGCCCAGCATCTGCATTATATCTTCTTCTGTTATTATCGCAACACCAAGTTCCCGCGCTCTGGTGTTCTTGGATGATCCCGAAAGCGGGTCGTTGGTGATCAGATAATCAGTCTTTGCGGATACAGATCCGGCCACCTTGCCCCCTTCTGCCTCGATCTCGGCCTTGAGATCTTTCCTGTTGGCATAGTGCTCCAGACTTCCTGTTATAACGAAGGTCTTTCCTTCAAGTGCAGTTCCTGCCGCTTCATAGCTCTCGTCAAGATCCAGCACACTCAGGAGATCCTGTATCTCTTCTCTGTTGGCTTCATCTGCAAAAAATCTGACGTAGTCTCCGGCCATTACAGCTCCGACCCCATCTATTGAAGTCAGCTCTTCTTCTGTAAGCTCCTGGATGTCACTCCACTTGTTGAAGCAGGCTCTTGCTATAGTGTTCGAATTGGCCGTTCCTATCCCCGGAACGCCGAGACTGTAGAGGAGCCTTGCAGGCGTAGTGTGCGAGGCAGTTTCAGCCGAAGCGACAAGGTTGTCGAAGGATTTCTTGCCGAAGCCCTCCATGGCAACGATGTCTTCTTCGTGTTCAGAAAGTCTGAACAGATCTGCAAAAGTCCTGACCGCCCCTATACCTATCAGCTTGAGCAGGCCGGCCTCAGACAGGCCCTCTATATTGATCGCATCTCTTGATACAAAATGTGAGAACCTCTTGACGTGCTTGGCTATGCATCCAGGGTCTGTGCAGATAAGTGTCATAGTGCCCTGATCATCCACTATCTTAGCCGGGCCGCCGCAGACCGGACATGTATCAGGTATCACGATATTACCGCTCCTTGTCAGATTGCCCGCTATCTGAGGGATTATCATGTTGGCTTTGTACACTCTGATAGTATCCCCGATACCGAGCTCCAGATCCTTCATTATGCTCACATTATGGACTGATGCCCGTGACACTGTCGTGCCCTCAAGCTCTACAGGATCGAAGACCGCGATCGGATTGAGGAGACCTGTACGTGACGGGCTCCATTCAATGTCTCTCAGGATCGTGTCCGCCTGCTGATCACGCCACTTGAAAGCGATGGAGTGTCTCGGGAATTTTGCTGTGCTCCCGAGCGTACCGGCATATATGAGATCTTCAAATGAAAGCACAAGTCCGTCTGACGGGATGTCGAAATCCGGGATCTGAGCCTCATAACTGTCTATGGCGTCTGAAAGGTTCTCAGCATCAACTTTTACATAAGGAACGACATCAAAGCCCTGATCTTTCATCCATTCCATCCGGCTGCTAAGGCTTCTGTCAAGTTCTCCGCTGCCGCCGGAGATGATTTTGCCAGTTGCATCTGAAACAGAATTCAGAGTAAAGGCATAGAAGTACACACTCCTTGATGCTGTCACTGCAGGATCGAGCTGGCGTATGCTTCCGCTGCACAGATTTCGCGGATTTTTGTATTTTGCATTGGCGTCATCAATAGCTTCATTGATTCTGTTGAAATCTGAATACCTGATGACGGCCTCTCCTCTTATTACTGCGTTTCCTTTGAACGGAATGATTCTCGGCACATTGCGGCATGCGAGGGCATTGGCGGTAATAAGCTCGCCCTGTGTTCCGTTCCCGCGGGTCACAGCCCTCGAGAGTCTGCCGCCCTCATAGGTCAGCACTACTGTCAGGCCGTCGAGCTTCCATGAGAGAAGTCCTTCGTGTTCTCCAAGCCATGCTTTCAGCTCATCACGGTCCTTCGTCTTGTTAAGAGAAAGCATCTTAGTCTCATGTGTGACCTTAGGCAGAGAAGTCTGAGTCTCATAGCCTACGTTGACAGATGGGCTGTCCTCTCTGACGTATCCTGTCTCATCCTCGAGTGCAAGGAGCTCATCATACATCTCGTCATATTCATAATTGGTCATGATCTCAGCCGCCTCGTTGTAGTACGCCTTAGACGCCTCGTTGAGTCTGGCAACAAGCTGATCTATCCTTGCTTTCTTCTCTTCAGATACAGTCTGAGTGTTCATATCTCTCCCCGGTATTATTTCAGTTGACTTTTTCCATCCTGACGAATCCCTTGCCCAGCTTCTTCTGACCAACGCTGTCGAAGATGACTGTCATGGTCTTCTCATCCTGTTCGATCAGCATGCCCTCTCCGAACTTAGGATGGCGGACCGTATCGCCTATCTCGAATTCATCGCTTATCTGTTCTTTACTGTGTGTTGCTTTTCTGGCGGCGCTCAGACCGTCTGCAGGTCTTCTGCCCATATTGCTTCCGAACGGCTTAGGACGCGGCTCGCCTGCATAACCGTCCGCTGTCCCGAGGCTTCTTCCGCTGAATATATAATCTCCGAGCAGTCCGCCCTGTCCGCGGAGTCCGTCTTCGTTTTTGAGCTTATCTTTGACAGTCTTGTCTCCGTCGAGACAGTCTTTGTCCATCTCATCAAGGAATGCCGATTCTGTCTGCCAGTCTGTCCTGCCGTAGAGCGTCCTCATCTGGGCGCCTGTGAGATACAGTTTCTTCATGGCTCTCGTTATCCCGACATAGCAGAGTCTGCGTTCTTCCTCCATCCTGGATGTCTCTTCGAACGCGGCGACTCCCGGGAACATTCCATTCTCCATACCCGGGATGAAGACCACAGGAAACTCCAGTCCCTTGGCTGAATGCAGTGTCATCATGACGACAGCATCTTCCTCCTCATCATGATTGTCCACATCTGCCATCAGTGTGATCTGTTCGAGGAACATCCCGAGCATAGTCGGTTCATCGGCCATTATGCCTTCGCCCATCAGAGCCAGTCTCTCGGATCTGATCTCCTCCTGCATGGCTGCTACTGTACCATTGCTGAGGCCCTGCTCGAACTCGCTGATAACAGATTTGAATTCCATGATGTTCTCTATTCGTCCGTCAGCCTCTACCGTATTGGCGTCTTCAAGAGCTTTGAGGTAGCCGGATCTGTTGAGCACATTGTCATATATATCTGAAAGAGTGAGGTTGTCCTGCTCTTCTCTTATTTCGCTGATCATCTGCACCAGCTCTGTCACTGCTGCTCTGACCTTGTTGCCGAGGGATGCTCTAAGCTGCTCGTCTCTCAGCGCCTCATATATACTGATCCCGTATGAGCCGGCATATGCCTCGATGGCCGCCATCGTCTTGGCTCCGATCCCTCGCTTCGGCTCATTGATGATCCTGAGCATACTTACGTTATCTTCCGGATTGTCGATCAGCCTGAGATATGCCATGACATCCTTGATCTCTTTTCTGTCATAGTATCTGAGACCGGCAAGCACTCTGTATGGTATGCCGCGGAAGCTGAATTTTTCTTCAAAGCTTCTTGACTGAGCGTTCTTGCGGTACAGTATCGCTATATCCCGGTAATTGTATCCTTCAGACCTGAGTCTCTCGATCTCGGTCCCGATCCAGTAGGCTTCCTGCTTCTCGTCTTCGAGCCTCCGGTATGTGATCTTCTCACCATCCGGTCTGTCTGTCCACAGGGCTTTGCTTTTGCGGCTCTTGTTGTTCCGTATGACTGAGTTGGCAAGTCTGAGGATATTACCGTCTGATCTGTAGTTCTGCTCAAGTCTTACAGTGAAAACTCCCCTGAAGTCATTCTCAAAATCGAGGATATTGCGGATATCTGCGCCCCTCCACTGATATATGCACTGATCGTCATCACCGACCACGCAGAGATTGCCATGGCCGGAAGCAAGCATCCTGATCATCTTGTACTGCAGATAGTTGGTGTCCTGATACTCATCGACCATGATATATCTGAATCTGTCAGAATAATATCTCAGGACATCAGGCTCCTGCTCAAGCAGCCTTACACCATTCCAGAGAAGATCATCGAAATCCATTGCATTGGCATCCATGAGCTCCTTCTGGTATCTGCTGTACACTTCATATATAAGCTTCTCCTGAGGCATCCCGGAGGACCCTCTGAGATAATCATCCGGTGTCTCCTCATGCTCCTTGCATTTGCTGATCACTGCGATAAGAAGCGACACAGGTGCGAGCTTTTCATCGACTCTTATCTCCTTGCATATCCTTCTGATAAGAGCCTTCTTGTCTGTTTCGTCATATACAGTGAATCCTGCCCTGTATCCGAGAGCTTCTCCGGAATATCTGAGCATGCGAAGAGACATAGCATGAAAAGTCATTATCCACATGCCGGATATATTGTCGACAAGCGAAGCCACACGGCTTCTCATCTCATTGGCGGCTTTGTTGGTAAAAGTCACTGCCAGTATGTTATGAGGATCGACTCCGTGGCTTATCATATACGCCATCCGGTGAGTCATCGTTGCTGTCTTTCCGGAACCTGCACCTGCAAGAATGAGGACCGGGCCGTCTATATGCTGTGCAGCTTTGCGCTGCTCGCTGTTAAGTTTTGTTATCATTTTTTCATTACCCATAGATATTTAATTTTAACACATCAGGACGCAATGCACTCGCTATTTTTTGCACTTTAAAAAGAAGTACCTGCCGGAATCTTCATGAAGAATTATGATTCCGCAAAAGCCGCTTCAGTGCAGGAAACAAGTGATTGTACATGTATGAATTTAATACCAGATTCCGTCATCTGCCGGCCTCTAATCTGTTGACATTTATCTCTCAAGTGTTATTATTTTTATGTAGGCGCTTCAAGCGTCGCGATAACTATTTTTATCATTTACATAAGGAGAGTGATACCAATGGCAAATTATGTAGAAAGAGTCATCGAGCAGTGCAAGAAGAACAATCCTGGCGAGGTTGAATTCCACCAGACAGTAGAAGAAGTTCTTTCTTCACTCGAGCCAGTTGTTGCTAAGCATCCTGAGTATGAAGAGTGCGCACTTCTTGAGAGACTCGTTGAGCCTGAAAGAGGAGTTACTTTCAGAGTTGTATGGGTTGACGACGAAGGTAAAGTTCAGGTTAACAAGGGTTACAGATATCAGTTCAGCAGTGCAATCGGACCTTACAAGGGCGGCCTGAGATTTGCTCCAAACGTATATCCTGGAATCATCAAGTTCCTCGGATTCGAGCAGATCTTCAAGAACTCCCTGACAGGACTCCCAATCGGCGGCGGCAAGGGCGGCTCCGACTTCGATCCTAACGGAAAGAGTGATGCTGAAGTTATGAGATTCTGCCAGGCATTCATGACAGAGCTCTACAGACACATCGGACCTAACACTGAC
>CADABZ010000024.1 GCA_902786355.1 uncultured Eubacteriales bacterium | reverse complement strand
GTGTGTAAATTCGTGCCATTGATGAATCCTCCTTGTAGCCATTTTACTACACAGGATAGATTCTCAAAAATATTGTCCGTTATTTAGACTAGCATTAGACACAGTAGGAAAGAATGAGAGCCGAATTGCGGAGTACATAAAACATCAATTGAACGAAGATCGGCTGGGAGATCAGTTGCGAATCCCTGAAGCCGATGAATTCGGAAACAAGAAAAAGAAGTAGAGGAAACGCAGCTGGCAGACCGGCTTACGCGTTTCCACGCGTACCGCGAGGAGTAAGGGCTATGCCCGTATACTAAACAACCCCGCGTTTTACGCGGGGATGGTTTTTTCTGCATTCGGGAGTACTCAACGTCACTTCCGGCCAGGTCCCCCCCGGGTCTCCGTTGTAGTCCCGCATTGATCCTTTTACGAGGAAGGGAGTACACGGTCATGCTCTTGACCTCGATATTTGTAGAATCAGAATAGACTCAGAGAGTACACAGCTATATCCACGGCTTCGATATTTGTACAATCAGCATAGACTAGAACAAACATTGTATATCTCAGCCGCAAAACCGATATTTGGCAAGGTTGATGCAAAAATTGAGCTGGCAGGCCCTCATTTATGCCCCAACCTTGTCATTTTTTCTCTGCCAGTCCAAATCGTACAATGTTTGAACCAACTCAGGAGCGGGCTACGATGACGCCTTCCGTACACCCCGGAACGTACAAGGTTTGAGACCGGTCGGAAAAGGGTCACGGAAACGCCTTCCGATCAATGTTGTATCCTGAAAGCCGATCCTTCCGAATCGCAATACCAATGTTGTAGATTCCCTCGACGAATGCTTCATATTCAATGCAATTTCTCGAAAATCGGGCAAAACAGGTAAAAATATTGTATTTAGAATTTTTTTGATCCAATCTGTCAATGTGAAATGGGCCGATTATTGACAATTAAAAGGAGTGATAAGGAAATCTACAACACCGGCTAAACCATGCAGGGGTAAAGTGCTACCCATAAAGTGGATACGCAGATTCTACTTTTGACAAGTACCTCAATCTGTCTCACTGTGTCACGACACGATATGTAAGCTGAGCACGGTCGGAACGATGCGAAACGGCCGTGCCTGCGAGAGTATGTGGGAATTCTTGCTCTCTTATGTTAAAATTAATCAGCTATACATAATAGAATCAGATTGGTGCCGGGCAGCGCTTGACAGTATGGAGCAGGCAAATGGTCGGCGTTTAGCTGAGTGGATCTGGCTGCCGGGTGGCGTATTGTCGGATGGATCTGGCTGCCGGGTGGCGTATTGTCGGATGAAACTGGCTGCCGGGCGGCGTATTGTCGGATGAAACTGGCTGCCGGGTGGCAGACCGGACGGAAAAGGACTAAGAGAGGTGCGATATGGGCTATGACTTCAGGATAAGCTCTTTTGTAGATGAGCGGTCATATCACAATACGGCGATCCTTATCTATCTCAAGGCGGCGAAGGATGTTACAGGGCTGGATATGAAAATAGGAAACTCCCTCAATCAGGGGTATTTTTCCTATGCGAGCCGTGCGCTTTCCTCCACCGAGATACACAGGATATGGAACCGTATGGAGCAGATCATCTCCAGCGATGCGGTGATCACAGAGACAGACATCCCTGTTACAGAAGCGGCAGCAAAATGGGAGGCTATGGGCTGTAATGAAAAAGCACGGCTTCTCAAATACAGGGACCCTGATGAAACTGTTACTCTGGCAGAGATAGAAGACTACACCTGCTGCATGTACTGCCGTGTGCTGCCGTCAGCAGGCTACATCGATCTGTTTGAACTCAGGCCGTACAGGAACGGAGTTCTCCTGAGACTGCCTAATGCTCTGCACCCGGATTCGATACCAGACTACAGAGATGACGACAAGCTCTATGATGCTTTTGCCGTAAGCAACAAGAACAGGAAGAAGACAGGCATCAGGTATCTTTCAGATGTCAATGACAGGATACATGAAGGCCTGACGAATGAGCTGATCGCATCAAGCGAGTCGATGCAGAACAGGCAGATCCGCGAATTCGCCCAGACTATTGTATGGGAAGGAAAGCAGATAGTGCTTATAGCCGGGCCGTCATCGAGCGGCAAAACCACTACTGCAAAACGCCTGTGTGAAGCCATAGCTGAGATTACGGAGCCGCCGCTGTATCTGGGTACAGATGATTATTTTGTCGAGAGGAGAGATACACCTCTCGGTGAAGACGGCGAGCCTGATTTCGAGGGACTCGGCGCACTTGATCTTGAGCTTTTCAATACTCAGATGGAGGATCTCCTCTTAGGCAGAGAAGTGGACATACCGGAGTTTGACTTTATCGAAGGCAGGAAGATCTTCGGCAGGAGGATCACCAGCCTGAATGAAGGGCAGATCCTCGTCATCGAAGGAATCCACAGCCTCAACGATATCCTTACCAAGAATATCGACAGAAGCATGAAGTTCAAGATATATATAAGCCCGCTCACACAGATAGGTATAGACAGGCACAACCGTGTATCGACTGCCGACGCAAGGCTTCTTCGGAGGATGGTAAGAGACAATCAGTTCAGAGGGTACAATGCAGAGGCTACGCTCAATATCTGGCACAAGGTCAGAGCGGGAGAGAGCGTCAATATATTCCCGTACAGCTCATCAGCTGATGTCGTATTCAACTCGAGCACAGTGTACGAGACCAATATGCTCCGTACATTCGCTGAGCCGCTCCTTGAAGCCATAAGAGAAGACAGCGCGCAGTATGAGGAGGCTCAGAGAATACTCAACTTCATCAGATTCTTCGAAAAAATAGAGAATACTGAAGCAGTCCCTGACAACGCGATACTCAGGGAATTCATAGGTCCGCGCAAGTGATGCCGGATCCCCGGAAAGGAAAAAGATATCCCGGAAAGGAAAAAGGTATTATGAAAAGAAACAACAAGAGAGGTTCAGCGGCAGTGTGGCTTATACTGCTCCTGATTATTGCACTTGCCATTCTGGCGTTTATTGTCAGGATGAACTGGGCAAGGTTTAAGCTCGAAGCGGGATTTGCATTCACGATCATAGGTATCGGACTTGTTATAATACTGCTGCTGTATATAGTCATCAGGCTCAAGATAAGAAAGGCCAGAAAAGACCGCGAGAAAGCTAAGGCTGCTGCAGAGGCAGAAGCTGCCGCAAAGGCAAAAGCTGCCGCGGAAGCAGAAGCCGCAGCGCAGGCAGCAAAGGCTGTAGCCGCAGCTGCAGAAGAAGCAGCAGAAGCTGTAAAAGCAGAAGAGGAACAGTAAGATGTCAGGAAGAAATGTACTGATCATGGGCGGATCAAGAGGAATAGGAGCTGAGGCTGTCAGAAAATTCCGTGCCGCCGGTGACAATGTCGTGTTCACATATCACAGATCAGAGCTGGCTGCAGACGATCTGCGACAGGAGACAGGAGCCGTTCCTGTCAGGTGCGACGTTAAATTCAGCAACTCAGTCCGGATAGCGGTCGAGAAGGCTCACAGCATCCTCGGACATATCGATGTGCTGATATGCAATGCAGCAATAGCTGATTTTAACCTTATAACAGATATCGATGAGACCCGCTGGGAAGAGATCATAGACACCAACCTTAACGGCGTTTTCTACAGTATCAGAAACGTCCTGCCTCTTATGATCCAGAGGAAAAGCGGAGCCATCATAACAGTCTCATCCATGTGGGGCCAGGTGGGGGCATCGTGCGAAGTCGCTTACTCCGCCGCCAAGGCAGGGGTCATCGGATTGACCAAAGCTCTTGCAAAAGAGGTCGGCCCGTCAGGCATCACAGTCAACTGCATCGCCCCGGGAATGATCGATACTGATATGAATGCTAATGTGGATCCTGCTGCGGCAGCAGAGATCGCTGAAGAAACACCTCTCTGCAGGATCGGAAAGCCTGAGGAAGTCGCCTCAGCGATGCTTTTCCTTGCCTCAGAGGATGCAGGATTCATAACAGGCCAGGTGCTTGGGGTGAACGGAGGCCTTATAGTATAAGAAAACTTAAGGTAAATTGCCGGTGGGGAGCTGTCCCATAGGCTTCTGAATATATATTGTAGCTATTTTCAGCGCAGACACTATATGTTGTGTCTGCGCTTTTGCTTTGCACGAAAAAATGCTGAAAAGTGGGGCATAATTGAAAAAAGTGGGGGAATTGAACTAAAAAAGGACATATTTCTTTGAATTAGGGAGCGAAGTGGAGTAAAATGGAGACACCGAATAGTGGGGGAGTCTCTATGTTCACAGGCACGTATCAGAACTCAATAGACAGCAAAAACCGGATGATCATCCCGTCAAGATACAGGGATCAGCTCGGCGGACGCTGCATGCTCACAAGAGGTTTTGACAGATGCCTGTACATATACGCCATGGACGACTATGAAGTACTGGTCAGCAAGATCAGAAAGCTCCCTCAGTCAGACAGAGATGTACGTAAGTTCATACGTGAATTCTTCTCAAACACTGAAGAATGTCATCTTGATTCACAGGGCAGGATCCTGATACCTCAGCACCTCAGAGACTATGCTGGGATCACCAAGAACCTCGTCACCAAGGGCGCTATGGACAAGATAGAGATCTGGAGCACAGAAGTTCTCTCAGACCCTGAAGGCGAGAATATGATGGACAACGAAGAATTCGTCAAAAAGCTCGACATGTACGATCTCTAGGGAGGACGAAGATGGAATTTTCACACATCCCGGTCCTCTATAACGAGGTAATGGAAGCTCTGAATATCAGGCCGGACGGTATATACGTAGACGGAACGGTAGGAGGCGGCGGACATTCTTCGGGCATATGCGAAAGACTTTCTCCGGAAGGTACACTGATAGCGGTGGACAGAGATACAGCCGCTCTGGAAGCAGCCGGCAGGAGGCTCGCAGGATATGACTGCAGAAAGGTTTTCCTCCACGCCAACTACAGCGAGACGGACGCGATCGAAGAAGCAGCAGGCGGCAGGAAGGTCGACGGAATACTTCTCGATCTGGGAGTATCGTCATTCCAGCTCGACAATGCCGAGAGAGGCTTCTCCTATATGCACGACGCTCCGATGGACATGCGCATGAATGAGGATGACATCCTCACAGCCTACGAAGTAGTCAACGGCTACAGCGAGAAAGAGCTCGCGCGGATCATAAGAGAGTACGGCGAAGAGAAGTGGGCTGCGAGAATAGCAGAGTTCATCGTCAGGGAAAGGGCGAAGGAGCCGGTCAGGACGACGGGACGTCTGACAGAGATAATCAAGGCGGCCATACCAGCCAGAGCGAGAAGGACGGGACCGCATCCTTCCAAGAGAACATTTCAGGCCATCAGGATCGAAGTCAATGATGAACTCGGACATCTCAGAGAAGCAGTCAGCAGAATGCCGGATCTTCTCGAAAGCGGAGGAAGACTCGCGATAATATCCTTCCACTCGCTTGAGGACAGGATAGTCAAGACAGAGTTCGAAAAAAGACTGGATCCGTGCACCTGTCCTAAGGAATTCCCGGTCTGTGTATGCGGAAAGAAACCGGATGTCAGAAAGGTGACAAGGAAACCTCTGACAGCTTCAGAAGAAGAACTTGAGAACAATCCGAGAGCCAGGAGCGCAAAGCTCAGGGTGATCGAAAAACTATAGAAAACACATTATCAGTTATCACGATCATTTGTAAGGGGATGCAAAAATGACACGCACTATCACTGCAGGAAATCCGATCTCAGGAGGCAGCCTGGTCAGTTCCGGAAATGTAAGGGTCAGAGCAGGCGCTAAAACCAGAAGAACTTCGAGAAATATGTTTCTGGCTGTTGCAGCAATCGTCATGGCGGTATTCGTACTCGTCGGACTCAGCGCTTATGCAGCAAGCATCCAGCATGCCAACAATGAGCTCATTCAGGAAAATGAGTATCTTCAGGCTGAGATAGATTCTCTCAGAAGCCAGATCATCGAAGAGACCAAGATCACAAAAGTCGAAGAGATCGCCAAGGAAGAGTATGGAATGGTGTACCAGACTTCCGAAAACTGCATAGTGATCAACGAGAACGAAGAGGCATCCAGCAATCTTGCGGCTTCAATCAAAAGCGAAGCTTACAACTAGAGCAGAATAACTTCACGGAATGAAGCCACTGATCCATAGGGAAGGATCAGTGGTTTTTTCATCTAAATGGGGTGCAATGATTTACCTCGGACTACAATATGTAGTATAATACCCATAACTATGCAACAGGTAATGTGATCAGGAGCAGGCGGACATGCTGAAATCCGCCGCTGATTCAATGGCAAAGAAAAAAGTTCCGAAAGAAAACAGAAAAAAGAAAAGACGCAAAGGCGCGGACATTGAGTACGGGTCTTTTGATTTTGATGAGTACAGAAGCGACGCAGCCTCGAAGAAGAGAGACCGGCTGAGAAAAGACAGAGACCGCACTACGATCACCGCAAGCAACAGGACTCGTCTTGTTGCGGGTTTTGCATTTATCCTTCTTCTTATGATCGCTCTGATCTACAGAATGGGATACTGGCAGATCGTAAGAGCGGATGAGCTCCGCACTATGGCTGCCCTCATGCAGACCGTAGATACTGAGATAGAGCCGCAGAGAGGCAACATATACGACTCGAGGATGAGTACTCTCGCAGAGTCGGTCACCGAGTATGAGCTCTACGGTTACACTCAGTATATGTACAAGGACAAGGAGCTGACAGCGACTGAAAAGGCCAAGACTGTAAGCAGACTGGTTGAGATCACAGGAATGGATCAGAAGACAGTCAAGGAAAAACTCATGTCGGATGAGAACCTCGTGCTTCTGGCTGACGGCCTCACAAGAGAGCAGGTCGAAAAAGCCGAAGAGACCTGGGGCAGTGAAGTCACAGTCAAGACGAAAGTTGCGCGTTACTATCCTAACGGTGCTTTTGCCGCGCAGATACTCGGCGGAGTCAGTGGAGACAATGTCGGAAGATCCGGCCTTGAGTATGAGTACAACTCAGTGCTCGCAGGCGTCAAAGGAAGGACTGTCAGGACTACAGACAGAGACGGAAACACGGTCTCAGGCAGCAGGACCAAGTACTATAAGCCGCAGGAAGGCAAGAGTATAGTCACTACGATAGACTCCGTCATCCAGAACTTTGTCGAGACCGCGCTCGAGACAGGAATGGAGGAGACAGGAGCCAGAGCTATAACCTGCATCGTAATGAATCCTAAGACAGGCGACATCCTGGCGCTTGCATCGACTCCTGAATATGATCCGAACAACTCATCCGAGCCGGACGATCCGGCAGAGAAGAAGGCGTTCAAGAAGATGACACCTGAGGAGCAGACAGACTATCTCAGCAACATGTGGAAGATAAGCGCGGTCAGTGATATATATGAGCCGGGCTCGACCTTCAAGCTGATAGCCGCGGCCTCTGCTCTTGAATCGGGCTCTGCGGACGGAGGCTCCAGATACTACTGTGACGGATCCATCCACGTAGGAAACTACAATCTCCGCTGCATGGGCGTACACGGAATGCAGTCGCTCAAGGAAGCTGTAGGAAACTCCTGCAACCCTGCAATGGCTCAGGTAGCCCTGGATATGGGAGCTGAGACTTTTTACAGCTACATTGATATGTTCGGCTTCAACGACAAGACCGGAGTAGACCTGCCGGGTGAGACCAGCTCCATAGTCAAGAGCCCTTACAATATGGGCGATGTAGACCTTGCAACGACAGGATATGGACAGGGTATCGCGGTAACACCGATGCAGATACTCTGCGCTGTCAACAGTCTCGGCAACAAGGGCGTTCTGATGAAGCCAAAGCTTGTCAGCAAGATCGTCGATTCAGACGGCAATGTCGTTGAGGAGAAGGAAGACGTCGCTGTAAGACAGGTAGTATCCGAGGCAACAGCCGATAAGATGTGTGATATCATGGAAAGCTACGTTATCGGCGATTCCGGAAACCGCGCATATGTACCGGGCTACAGAGTCGGGGGCAAGACAGGTACAGCGAACTTCGTAGAAAACAGCAGATACGCTGACTCGACTAATACTTCGTACGTTGCGATGGCTCCGATGGACGATCCTCAGATATCGATGATCGTAATCGTATACAGCCCGACCAAGATCCACTTCGGTAACTTCACTGCCGGACCTATAGTCAAGGAGATAATGACCAATTCCCTGCAGTATCTGGGAGTTGAGCCTGAGTATACCGACGAGGAAGCCGAAGAGATAGAAGAGAACAGTGTAGACGTTCCGGATGTCACAGGAATGGACAGCTCGGATGCTATAAGGCAGCTCGAGTACTACGGACTTGATTATATAGTCGTACCGGAGACCAACTCAGACAAGAATTTCGTTGTCCTCGACCAGTTCCCTAAGGAGGGCAAGACAGTCGCAAAAGGCTCTACAGTATACCTGTACAGCGATTGATCACAGGAGAAAAAATGGATATACAGATCACAAAATATGCAGTAGTCGCAGTTATAGCATTTGTAGTTGCGATGCTTATGACAGCCCGCATGATACCGCTGCTCAGAAAAAGACAGTTCGGACAGTTCATAAGAGAAGAGGGACCGCAGGCCCATCTCAGCAAAGCAGGAACGCCTACTATGGGCGGGATTGCGATGGTAGTTGCGATCACAGTCGCAGTTATATGCAGCGGCTTTCTTACGGGCCCGTTCGGAGCAGAGAAGGTCGCGATACTCCTCAGCATGTATGCTTTCGGACTGATCGGCTTCATCGATGACTACAACAAGATCGCCAAGAGGCAGAACGAAGGACTCACGCCAAAACAGAAGCTGGCTCTTCAGATACTCTTCGGTGTTGCGCTCGCTGTATTCATGATGATAAGAGAGGGCACATCGGTCCTCATACCTTTCGCCAAGATCAACGTAGACTTCGGCATATTCTATATCCCGTTCATAGTCTTCGTTGAAGTAGCTATGGCCAATTCAGTCAACCTCACAGACGGACTTGACGGACTCGCATCGAGCGTCTCGGCAATAGTCGCTGCGTGTTTTGCTGTGATAGCCATATTCGTACTCCCGGCGGGAAATGAGCCGATGGCAGCAGCATCACAGGCTATATTCGGAGCCACACTGGGATTCCTGGTCTACAACCACTATCCGGCAAGGATATTCATGGGAGATACAGGCTCGATGGCTCTAGGCGGAGTGCTTTCTGCTACCGCGATCGTAGGCCGCGTTGAGTGGCTTCTGCCTATAGCAGGACTGCTCTTCGTCTGCGAGGCACTCTCGGTAATAATCCAGGTAACATATTTCAAAAAGACCGGCGGCAAGAGGATCTTCCGTATGGCGCCTATCCACCATCACTTCGAACTCGGCGGATGGCATGAAACCAAGGTCGTGAAGGTATTCTGCCTCTTCACACTGGTCTGCTGCATAATAGCAATAATTTCAGTAATGTAACAGGTGCATTGATATGACATATACAGAATTCAGAAACAGTCTCAGAGATAAGAAGATCCTCGTAGTCGGAATGGGCAAGTCCGGAAAAGCAGCCATCGATGCGCTGCTTTGCTTCGGTGCCAAGGTATACGCCCAGGATGCGTCGGATCCTTCCAAGATAGATGAAGCATTCAGAGAGCATCTCACCGGAGCAGGCGTGGAGACATTTTTCGGCAGGATACCGGAAGACATGTCAGCCTTCGATATGCTCGTCTTAAGCCCGGGAGTCCCGGTCGATCTGCCTTTTATCTGCGAGGCAAGGGACTCGGGCGCTGAGATACTCGGCGAACTCGAGCTCGCATACAGGCTCACACCGGCAGAATTTGCCGCTATAACAGGAACTAACGGCAAGACGACTACAACTACTCTTGTGGGGGAAATCTTCCGTGCAGCAGGCAGAAAAACGGCTGTAGTAGGCAACATAGGCGAGCCTGTCGTAACAGAGGCAATGAACGCAGATGAGGATGAATGGCTCATAACTGAGGTCAGCTCCTTCCAGCTTGAGACGACGAAGGAATTCAGACCTGCGATCTCCGCTATCCTCAACCTGACACCTGACCATCTCAACAGACACAAGACGATGGAAGCCTACGGCAACGCAAAGGCCAGAGTGACAGTCATGCAGTCTGAGGATGAGTTCCTGATCATCAACGGCGACGATCCGGCTGCTATGGCTCTGTCAGCGCAGAGCAGGGCGAAGATCATACCTTTCAGCAGAAAGACAGTACCGGCAGGTGCAGGCGCATATCTTGACGGCACAGGCATGTACGTAAGAGATCTCAGCGGAGAAGCGCATTACATCTGCGACACAGGAGATCTTAAGATAATCGGAGACCACAACGTTGAGAATGCACTCGCCGCAGCGGCTATGTGCTTCTTCGCAGGTATCGACCCTGAGACTATAGGCAGGGCGATAAGAGAGTTCCCGGGTGTAGAGCACAGGATAGAATTCTGCGGAAATGTTAACGGCGTGGATTACTATAACGATTCCAAGGGGACCAACGTAGATGCCTCTGTCATAGCTATCAAGGCTCTCAGAAACAACATCCTTCTGATAGCCGGAGGCGACGGGAAATCCCAGGATTTCACGGGACTCGCTGAGCATTTTGACGGAGCGGTCACTGCGCTCATACTGCTCGGAAGAGATGCCCCTATAATCGAGGAAGCCGCAAGAAAAGCAGGCTTCACAGAGATATACAACTGCAGCACTATGGAAGAATGCGTGCGTACTGCTGCCGACAGGGCAAGGCCGGGAGACAAGGTCCTGCTCTCACCAGGCTGCGCGAGCTGGGATATGTATCCTAACTACGAAGTCAGAGGCAGACATTTCAAGCAGTGCGTCAAAGATATAATCGATATGGCATAGAGGCCGATGAAAGAAAGAACACAGATGTCCGACAAAAAGACAGAAAAGGAGAGACGCAAGGAGCTTCGCCGCCGCAACAAAGAGACGAAGGCTGAAGCAAAACGCTTTAGAAGAGCGCAGAAGATGAGCGGCCTTCGAAGCAGACTCGGAGGCATCGATCTTGTAGTGGTCACAGCTGTCATCCTTTTCTCGCTGTTTGGAGTCGCAATGGTATTCAGTGCCGGCTACTACCAGACGATCAACACTTCAAACCCTAATCCTCTCTACTATCTGATGAGGCAGGGTATATTTGTCGTGACCGGATGGATCCTCATGTTCGCGGCTTCGGGCCTCGATTATCACATATATGAGAAGACTGGCGGAGCTTTCCTGGCCCTCAGCATCATTCTTCTCGTCCTCGTACTGGTAATAGGACAGAACGTCAACGGTGCTGTGCGCTGGATCAACCTGGGATTCATCAGGATCACGCCGAGTGAGTTCTCCAAGATATTCGTAATCATATTCACCGCGTCATACCTTGTGCGTGACCCGAGAAATATAAGGACCCTGAAGGGCCTGGCTGTGCTTGTTGCGGCTATGGCTGCGCATTTCATTCTGATCATACGCCAGCCTAACCTCTCGACAGCTATCGTAATCGTCATGATCATGACGGCTATCATGATAGTAGGCGGGCTCAATCTTTTCTACCTGATCGTGCCTGCAGGAGCAGCGGTAGCAGGTTATTTCTACATCATCACATATAAGACGCCGTACCACTGGTATCAGAGACTTACGAGTTTTATGGATCCTTTCGCAGAAAGACAGGGCGATGGTTATCAGGTGGTACAGGGCCTGATCGCTTTGGGCAACGGCGGTCTCAAGGGTCTCGGCTTTGGCAAGAGCATATCCAAGAATATGTACCTGCCTGAGCCTCAGAATGATTTTATCCTCGCTATTCTCGGTGAGGAGCTCGGATATATAGGATTCCTCATTCTCATGGCTGCTTATATCTTCCTGATGTTCAGGCTGATGATGATAGCTCTTAAAGCTAAGGACAGACTGGGATTCTACCTCGCTACGGGCGTGAGCGTTATGCTCGGACTCCAGGTTGTCATCAATGTCGCGGTCGTAACATCATCCATGCCTGCAACAGGAATCACACTTCCGTTCATCAGTTACGGAGGCACATCGATGTGGGCATTCATGATAGCGATGGGGATAGCACTGAGTGTATCCAGGCGAAGAGAGCCTGATGCAGCTCTCAGTGTTTCAAAGAGTGAAGGACCGGACAGAAAGGCGGATGAATAATGAGAATAGTACTCACAGGCGGTGCGACCGGCGGCCACATATATCCGGCTCTGGCTATCGGCGACACAATGAAACAGAAAGTCCCGGGCAGCGAGGTCATATATATAGCCAGCGGGAATCCGATGGAGCAGTCTATAATTCCTGACCACGGATATGAGCTGTACACAGTGACCACAGCGCCTCTTGACAGAAATAATATCCGCAAGGCGGCCAGAACCGCTGCAAGGACTCTCAAAGGCAGGAGAGAGGCTCTCAGGATCATGAAAAAGTTCAGGCCTGATGCGGTAGTAAGCACGGGAAGCTATGTCAGCGTCCCTGCTGTTCTGGCAGCACACAGCCTGGGGATACCGGTGTATCTGCATGAGCAGAACGGTTTTCCGGGAGTCTCCAACAGGTTCCTGTCAAGGTATGCCAGAAAAGTATTCCTTGGCTTCGAGGCTGCGCGCGAGCATTTTACAGACCAGTCCAAGGTCATGTATTCAGGCAATCCTGTCAGGAGCGACTTTACTGGAAGGAGCAGGGCTGAAGACCGCAGAAGCCTCGGCATTCCCGAGGATGATCTTGTGATCATGGTATTCGGCGGAAGCCTTGGCTCTGAAACTACGAATTCCGTAGGTGAAGCTGTCGCAAGGAAATATGCCGGAAAAGAAGGCTGCACTGTGCTCTGGGGCACCGGCAGCATGTATTACGACGAGATAACAGAGAGGCTCAGGGCTGAAGGCTTCGAGCCTGCCAATGTAAGGATCTCTGCTTTTATCAAAAATATGCCTGAGGTGCTCTCAGCTGCCGACATAACTGTAAGCAGAAGCGGGGCGCTGTCTACTGCTGAGATCACTATGGTCGGAAGGGCAGCGATATTCATTCCTTCGCCTAATGTCACTGCTGATCATCAGTACTACAATGCAAAGGCGGTCGCAGACACAGGCGGAGCCTGCATCGTAAGAGAGGGCGGAGACACAGCCGGCGAGGTGCTCACTATTATAGAGACCCTTGACGCAGACAGAGACCTGCTCAGAAGCATGGAGGAGGCCTGCCGTAAGGCTGCTCCGGTAGATGCAGCTGACATAATAGTAGATACGATCCTGGAGACATACAGAGACTGAACGTAAAAGTGGACAAAAAGACTCTTATTCAGGAAAAGAATAAAATGACTGAAGCCACTCCGGAAAACAGCAGGAGCACACTGGTAAACATCCCTGCAGACAGTGCAGAACCAGCGGACTCTGTTTCCGGCAGTGTTAATGTTGCTGATATTATTGATGAATATGCAGATCTTTCGGATACTATGATCGCCAGAAAGACTGTTTCGCTGGATGGAGCTGCGGCAGGGCGCACACAGATGCAGGCTGCAGGGACCGGAGCGCCATCTGAGACGATCCAGATGAATGCTGCAGAGACCGGAGCACCATCTGAGACGATTCAGATGAACGCCGCAGAGACCGGAGCACCATCTGAGACGATTCAGATGAACGCCGCAGAGACCGGAGCACCATCTGAGACGATCCAGATGAATGCTGCAGAGACCGGAGCACCTTCTGAAACGATACAGATGCAGGCATCAGGGGCGCCGGCTGAGACTATAGCGATGAACGCTACACAGGCTCTCGCTGCTTCTGAAGCAGAGAAGAAAAGCGCAGACGGAGAGAAGTCTGATGAGGCTGAGCAGGCTGAAGAGCCGCAGCCTGCTGATCCTGAGACTGAAGCGATCAAACAGAAGATAAGAGAGCGCAAGAAAGAAAAGATCCGCAAGGCAAAGCAGCGCAGGATCAGATTCTGGACGATACTGATCTCAATTGTCGCAGCGATCGGAGCTTTTATCTTCTCGATATCCGGATTCTTCACTGTAGATTCAATAGAGGTAAGGGGCAACAAGCACTTTACCGCTGAAGAAATAATCAATATCGCTCATGCCGTGCCGGGACACAACCTGATCTATGATCCCGGCAAGCAGGAAATAATAGACTATCTGCAGCAGAACCCGTACATCAAGACTGCAGATGTTACAAGAAAGCTTCCGTCTACTCTTGTCATAACTGTCAATGAGAGAGTTCAGGCATGTGCATTCAGATATGACGATGACTACCTCATCATGGACAGTGAGGGCATACTTCTCAAGAAGACGAGGACAGAGCCTAAGATCACCATGATAAAAGGAATGGTCGTTACCAAGCTCAAGCTTGGCGAGAAGGTAGGCACTGAAAACCAGAAGCTCTTCAGCAGCGTGCTCAGGATCATAAGATCGATGAATGCCGCTGACATGTATTTTGTCACTCTGGATATGACATCGTATGAAGACGATTATCAGGTCAGAGCATACATCTACGATAATCTCGTGGTCAGGTCAGACCTCAGCAATCTGATCGAAAACCTCGATAACGGTCGCCTGCACAAGGTCGCCGACAAGCTGTTTGACGATGAAGTCAGCAGAGGTACTATCATTATCGGCGAGGACGGAACCATATCTTTTGAGCCGGGCATATGATGCGTTCAGACTCGCAGCCTGGTTCACGATAAAAATGTCTGACGATATACAGATTAACAAGTAATTGTGCTGCGTCAACCAGAAAGACGCTAAATCTTGTGGTTTTTTGTCAAAACTATAATGCAATAAGCCATATTATGTGCTATGATAACTATATCTATTTATGAGTTCAATGAGGAGGACACACTATGGAATTTGTTTCTGACTTCGTATCCGAGCAGGACAATGCCGCGATCATTAAGGTCATAGGCGTCGGGGGCGGCGGATGCAATGCTATAAACAGGATGGTCGATACAGGACTTGGCGGAGTTTCCTTTATTGCTGTTAACACTGACAGACAGGCTCTGGCTAAGTGCAAGGCTGAGATCAAGATCCAGCTCGGCGAAAAGGTTGCCGGCGGAAGAGGCGCAGGCGCTAACCCTGAGCTCGGACAGAAAGCAGCTGAGGAGACTATCGACGAGATCATTTCGCATATCCAGGATGCTGACATGGTATTCATTACTGCAGGAATGGGTGGCGGCACAGGTACAGGAGCAGCTCCTGTTATCGCCAAGGCTTCAATGGACTGCGGTGCTCTTACAGTTGCAGTAGTAACCAAGCCTTTCACATTCGAGGGCAAGAAGCGCTGGAACAGAGCAGCTAAGGGAATCCAGTACCTCAGCAATTTTGTAGACTCGCTCGTAGTCATCCCTAATGACAGACTGATCGACACAAGCCAGAAGAACACATCGATGCTCGAGGCATTCGCTATGGCAGATGATGTACTCAGACAGGGCGTACAGGGTATTTCCGATCTTATCAGTGAATACGGACTGGTCAACGTAGACTTCGCAGACGTAAGAACTATCATGGAGGGCAGAGGAATCGCTCACATGGGAGTTGGCGTAGGCGAAGGCGAGAACAGGATCGAGGATGCTGTTCAGTCTGCACTCAACAGCCCGCTTCTTGAGACATCCATCAGCGGCGCTAAGTCGATCCTGCTGTATGTTTCAGGCGGATATGACATGGGAATGCTCGATATCAATACAATAGCTGAGAAGGTTCAGACAGAGGCTGACCCGGATGCCAACATCATCTTCGGTGCTGCTATCAGCGAAGAGATGAACGAGAAGATCTCCGTAACTATCATCGCTACAGATTTTGCTAACCTCGGCGGACAGTCCGGATTCAAGGGCGAGGATATCCTCACTCCTCCGTCAGAAGCATCAAGAGCTACAATGGGACCTCGCGTCACAGTAGACGGACTTGATGGCTTCGAGGCTAATCTTGATGACCTTCTTAAGGAAAGCAGTGCAAGCAGCTCGAGTTCTTCACAAGATTTCGACATTCCTGATTTCCTCAAGTAACAGAGTTAATATTACAGGATAAGGCAGTATGCTTATCAGAATTGAATCGCCTGACAACAACCGCGTCAGGCTTGTCAGAAAACTCGGCTCCAGGAAGGGCAGGACTGCGGAGAGAAAATTCGTTATCGAAGGGCTCAATCTCGTCAGAGAGGCGGCAGCTGATTCGCTGGATATCGATTTTATCATGATACCGGATGACTACGATTCATCGGAGGGGCGGGATATCAGCGGGCTCATCGCTTTTACGCGTGAGTGCATCGAATCTCCTGATCTGACCGTGTGCATGGTGCCGGCAAAGATATTCGCCGGGATCACTGATGCCGGGAACGGTATAGGCATACTTGCAGTACTGAAAATGCCTGAGAATGACATCTCAGACATCAACAGTCTTCCTCATGATTCCAATATCCTCATCCTCGACAGGATACAGGATCCGGGCAATATAGGGACTATGATCAGGACTGCGGCTGCTGCCGGATACGGAATGATAATCGCCGTTAAGGGTACAGCAGATATATATTCAGCCAAAGTCCTGAGAGCCACCGCCGGAATGATCTTCGATATGCCTTTTGTCTATGTCTCTGACGCTGCAGAGCTTGCAGATACAGTCAGAAAGACAGGAAGGCGCATCGTCGTGACTGATCCGGCCGGCGGAAGGCCATATTACGAAGAAGACCTCAGGGAGGGCATCGCGCTTGTCATCGGCAACGAAGGCAATGGCATAAGCAGCGAGATAATGGCCCTCGCTGATGTCAGAGTCACCTTACCTATGAAAGGCAGTACTGAATCTCTCAATGCTGCCGCAGCGGCTGCGATACTTATGTATGAAGCCGTGAGACAATAAGAAATAAGGGGTACATTATGGAAAAGAACAGAGCTGATGTCGTGATATGCGAATCGAAATACGTCCTTTCCAGCGAGAAAAGCGAAGAGCGTATCAAAGAGATCGCCAGGTATGTGGATGACGAGCTGAGAGCTACAAGCAGAGCACTCAATGTCAATCCTAATTACAAGGCGGCAGTACTCACTGCACTCAATATTACAGAGAAGCTCATGGACAACACCGACATGATCCTCAAGCTCCAGACCGAGAACTACCAGCTCGACAATGATGTAAAGCACTACATCCAGCTGTGGGAGCAGACCAAGAAGCAGGTGACAGACCTCAAGGAGAAGATGTCCAACGAGGTCGACAGACAGTCACAGAGCAATGAGGACCAGAAGAAACTCCAGGAGAAGCTGACCGAGATGGAGAATGCTTATTTCGATCTGCAGATGGAGAATGTCAATCTGAAAAATGAGCTGAAGTCGATCAAGAGAATGAACAGCGAAGATGAATTCTAAGATAACAGGACTTCTCGAATTCAATAAAATACTGGATCTGCTTGCTGAACAGGCGGGCTCTGAGCTTACAAGAGAGCGTATCTCTGAGCTCAGGCCTATGTCCAACAGGCATATGGTGCAGGATGCTTTAACGGAAACTACTGAGGCGGTTTCCGTTATTCTATATAAGGGGAATATCCCGATAGGAGAGATCGGAGATATTTCCGGCATTCTTGGCATGGCCAGAAAAGGCAGGATACTGAGCATGAGAGAGCTTCTTCAGGTGAAGACCAGCCTCACCATCACCAGGACAGTGAAGACATTTCTGTCTGAAGAGATGCCTTCCGGCCTTAAGGTGATACCGGAGCTATGCTCGCTTCTTGAGCCGGTACCGAAGCTCGAATCGGATATCGGAGCAGCCATCCTCAGCGAGGATGAGATGTCAGACAGCGCCTCGCCTGAACTGAGGCGCATAAGAAGAGAGATCAGAAACAAGAACGATCTCATCAAGTCAAGGCTGCAGAAGATGGTTTCGAGCGGCTCAGCCAAGACACATCTGCAGGACACGATAGTGACCATGAGAAACGGCAGATATGTCATTCCTGTCAAGAGAGAGTATATCAATCTGTTCCCCGGAATGATCCATGATCAGTCATCCACGGGAGCGACACTTTTCGTGGAGCCGCAGTCGGTCGTCAATCTCAATAACGAGCTCAGGCAGCTTGAATCGGACGAGCAGGCGGAGATCACAAGGATCCTCGAAGCTTTTTCCGGCAGAGTGGCAGAGCACTACCACGGACTGATGAATGACCAGAAGCTCCTCTCTGAGCTCGACTTCATCAGCGCCAAAGGAAAGCTTTCATGCCTCATGGACGCCAGAGAGCCGAAGCTGAGCACTGACGGACATATTGACATAAGACGCGGAAGACACCCGCTTATTCCTGCTGACAAGGTCGTTCCGACGGATGTTGAACTCGGCAGGAAGTGGACGACACTTCTCATCACAGGGCCTAATACGGGCGGCAAGACAGTCACGCTCAAGACGATAGGACTCCTGCAGCTGATGGCTCAGAGCGGCCTTCACATCCCGGCAGATGAGTCGAGTGAAGTGGCTGTTCTCGATGAGATCTTCGCAGATATAGGCGATGAGCAGAGCATCGAGCAGAGCCTTTCGACCTTCTCATCTCACATGAAGAATATGATAGGCATATTCGAATCTGCAGGGGAAGGAAGCCTGGTGCTCCTCGATGAGCTCGGAGCAGGTACAGATCCGCTCGAGGGTGCGGCGCTCGGTATTGCTGAGCTTGAGACACTCAAGGAGGCGGGTGCTCTGGTCGCTGCAACGACTCACTATACAGAACTCAAGAAATACGCTCTCTCGACTCCGGGAGTTGAGAATGCGTCTATGGAATTCAATGTCGAGACACTGTCTCCGACCTACAGGCTGAGAGTAGGACTTCCGGGCAAGTCGAATGCTTTTGAGATATCCCGTAAGCTCGGGCTCAGCGAGGATATAATCTCACGCGCATCCCAGCTTCTCGGCGATGAGCAGCTTGAATTCGAAGAAGCTGTATCCAGAGTCGAAGCAGATCAGGCAGAGGCTGAGGAAGCTCTCCGCGAGGCCGGCCAGGCAAAAGCTGAAGCCGAGCACAGCAGAGATGAAGCCGCGAAGCAGCTCGCCGCAGCAAGGGCTGAGGCAGACAAGATCCTCGAAGACGCCAGAACACAGGCCAGAAACATGCTCCACGATGCCCAGGGAACTATTGACGATATCTCTGCGGAGCTGAGGAGCATAAGCAAAAAGCGCAGGAATGCAGGCTTTAACGAAGGCCATGTGGCAGGAGGCGCTGCAAACAGCAGAAGAGCACTTCGCGAAGCAGAGGCAGCACTGAAACCTCAGGCAGCGAAGAAGCCTGATACGATACAGACAGGCAAGGTCCCAGAACCTGATCAGATCAGGCTCGGAATGAAGCTCAAGTATACAAAGCTCGATCAGGTAGGAGAGGCAGAGTCGCTTCCTGACAGCAGAGGCAATCTGCAGCTCAGGCTCGGAGCAATCAAGATGACAGTCAATATACGGGACCTGGTCATTGCTGAATCCGAAAACGCAGGGCACAAGGAGAAAGTCAGATCGAAGTACGGTAACATGTCATTCGGCAAGACCAAGACGATCAGGACAGAGATCAACCTTATAGGCAAGAACCTCGATGAAGCGACAGACCTGATGAACAAGTACATCGATGACGCCTTCCTTGCAGGTCTCAAGACAGTGCATATAATCCACGGCAGAGGCGAGGGCATACTCAGAAACGGCCTGAGACAGGAGCTTAAGCGCAATAAACACGTCAAATCCTTCAAGTCCGCTCCTTATAATGATGGCGGAGAAGGCTGCACAGTCGTGGAGTTAAAAGATAGGAAATAGATTCAATCAGTTGATATTATTCATATCTTCCCGGCCGGCTGCATATGGCCAGGCTTGCGAGAAGATCGTGACAGTGCACAAGTGAACGCAGATGCAATGTCCGATATGCGAACGTCTGGAAATATGCAGCCAGCCGAGGAAGATATGAGAATAATAACAGTTTATAGTCACGCTGATATAGAATAGTGACTGATTATCTGATATAATTTCAGATTGGATAATACTGACAGGAGAAAGGTGTTTTATGTATATTATCAGCAGATGCCTGCTGGGCTTTAACTGCAAATACGATGGAGGCAATAACCTGAATGAGGACGTCGCAGAGTTCTGCAGAACTCATGACTATGTGACCATTTGTCCTGAGACCGCTGCAGGTCTCGAGTCACCGAGAGTTCCGGCAGAGATAGCTTCAGCAGAGGCCGACGGCGACAAGATCAGATTCAGAGTTATAAGCAAAGACGGCAGAGATGTGAGCGAAGCATTCGATTACGGTGCAAGGCTTTCCGTCGCTTCTGTACTGACGGAGGCAGGCAGCAGGGTAGACCATAAAGGCATTATCGAAGGTGCCATCCTCAAGGCCAACAGCCCGTCATGCGGCTCAGGAGCTGTATATGACGGTACTTTTACCGGTACGCTTACGAAGGGCCTGGGAGTCTTCACAGACAAGCTGATAGATGCATGCCTCGAGGAGAGGAATGATCCGTACATCTCAGATGAAAACAGGATGTTCTCAGACTCTTTCAGAGTATGTGACGAGAACAGCTTTCTCAGAGTATTCGGCGATAAATAAAATAAAACAGAAGGAACAGAACGATACATGATTGATTTCAAAGATATAATCGCAAAAGAGATATACGACGAGGCTATGGGCCTTTCTACAGATGAGATCAGGGACCTGATCGAGATCCCGGGTGATGAGAAGATGGGTGACTATGCTTTCCCATGCTTCAGGCTCGCAAAGGCTCTCCGCAAGGCTCCTCAGATGATCGCAGCAGACATCGCCGGCAGGATCTCAGGCAATGATGCTTTTGAGAATGTCGAGAATGTCAATGCCTATGTCAACTTCTTCATCAACAGGGCATTCTTCGCAGGCCAGGTCATCGATGAAGTCGAGGAAAAAGGCTCTGAATACGGCAGATCAGATGTCGGCGCCGGACGGAAAGTCATCGTCGAGTATTCCTCGCCTAACATCGCAAAGCCTTTCCATATAGGCCACATAAGAAGCACCGTCATCGGCAATGCAATATACAAGTTGTATGACGCAGTGGGATTTGATGTTATAAGGATCAACCACCTCGGTGACTACGGCACACAGTTCGGCAAGATGATCGTAGCCTTCAGGAAGTGGGGAAGCGAGGAAGAACTCGCAAAGGATCCTATCAAGACCCTTCTCGGATACTATACGAAGTTCCACCAGGAGGCCAAAAAAGATCCGTCGCTCGAGGATGAGGCGAGGGAAGCTTTTGTACGTCTGGAAGCAGGCGAGCCGGAAGAGACAGCTCTGTGGAAGAAGTTCAGAGAGCTCAGCCTTGCTGAATTCAACAGAGTATATGACATGCTCGGGATCACTTTCGACTCATATGCAGGCGAGAGCTTCTATTCAGACAAGATGCCGAGATTCATCAAAGAGCTCAAGGACAAGGGGCTTCTCATTGAATCACAGGGCGCTCAGATCGTAGACCTCGAGAAATACGGAATGAGCCCGGCTATGATCACTAAGTCTGACGGATCAAGCCTGTATGTAACAAGAGATATAGCTGCTGCCGTATACAGAAAAGAGACTTATGATTTCTACAAGTGCATCTATGTAGTAGCATCCCAGCAGAATCTGCATTTCAGACAGTGGAAGCAGGTGCTTGAACTGATGGGCTACACATGGCAGAAGGACTGCATCCATGTGCCGTTCGGTCTTGTAAGTCTCTCTGACGGCGACGATATCAAGATGATGTCTACAAGAGAGGGCACAGTCGTCTTCCTTGAGGATGTTCTCAACACTGCTGTCGAGAAGACTGCAGATATCATGAAAGAGAAGAACGCACAGGGAATAGATATCGACGAAGTATCGAAGGAAGTCGGCATCGGCGCAGTCATCTTCCAGGAACTGTCCAACAACAGGATCAAGGACTACACCTTCTCATGGGACAAGGTGCTCAATTTTGACGGTGAGACAGGACCTTATGTCCAGTATACTCACGCAAGAGCCTCCAGTGTTCTGAGAAATGCCTCTGAAGAAGAGATGGCTGCTCTCAGAAGTGCGGATATCGACTGGAGCTACCTTGAGAGCGACAGCGCATATACGCTCGTGAAGCTGCTCTACAGAGTACCTGAGATCGTTCTTGAAGCAGCCGAAAAATACGAGCCTTCGATCGTGACAAGACACCTTGTCGACATCGCGCAGGCTTTCAACAAATTCTATCACGATGAACATATTCTTGTAGATAACAGAGACGAGAAACTCGCCAAGCTGGCACTGGTTCTCGCTTCGAAGACTGTTATAGCAAATTGTCTGGGATTGCTCGGAATCAAAGCGCCTGAAAGGATGTGAACCAAATGAAACTGCTCCTGACCACGATTCAAACTGACTGCAAGTATACAGATTATGCAATGAGATATCTGTATTCTATCGTCGACAGCGAAGATTCACCTGTCGATGCAGATATGAAGACTTACGGAAAATATGAGCTTGACGGACGTATCTACGAAGATATCATGTCAGGCAGATATGATGTCGTCTATTTCCAGTGCGATGCCCTTAACGAGAGGCATGTGTCTGCTGTAGCTGAGATGATCAAAAAAGCAGCACCTACAACAGCAGTAGCGGCAGGCGGCGCTCACATATCGTTCGGCACCAAGGCTTTCATGACAAGAAACCCGTGGATCGACTATGTTATCCGTGGTGAAGGAGAGACAGTACTGTTCAACTTCCTCAATTCAGTCATCAATTATGAGTTCAATTTCGCTGATATCCGGGGACTTGCATACCGCGACGGAGAAGACATTATCGTAAACGACTTCGATGAGCCTATCGAGATCGAAGATCTGCCTTTCCCATACGATGCAACAGCACTTCCTGAGGATGTCGTATACTACGAATCCATGAGAGGCGACAGTGCGATGGCTGCATACTCGCCGTATTATCCTGACAACAAGATCAGGACACTGAGCCTCGGAAGGATCTGCAGAGAACTCAGATATTTCCTCGTCAAAGAGGTGAAGAGAGTAGTATTCTTCGACAGATTCTTCAACTACAGCACAGAGAGAGCATACAGGATATTCGAATACCTGATCTCCAACGACAACGGGGTCACCACTTTCGAGTTCAATATCGACGGAGAGAATCTCGACGAGCAGACAACAAGACTCCTCTCCGAGGCAAGACCAGGCCTCTTTGTATTCAACATTGAAGTTGCAAGCACCAACGCTGAAGTTCTCGCTTCCGTAGACCGCAAGGAGAACATCTATCAGCTCATGTACAATGTCACAAAGCTTCTCCGCTCTGAGACTGTAAAGTGCTACATACACATCATCGCAGGACTTCCTAATGAGACAGAAGCACTCTTCGGACGTTCATTCAACAAGGCATTCGGTCTTGCAGAAGGACAGCCTGTCAAGATAGACTTCCTGCAGCTTACAAGAGGCACAGTTCTCAGAAGCAGAGCTGACAAGTTCGGATACTGCTCAACATTCGATTCGCCGTATGATGTCCTTTCCAATGACCATATGCCGGCTCTCGATCTTATAAGGATCAGATCAGTTGCCAGAGTCATCGATGCATACATCGGCGAGGGCGGCTTCAAGGCTTCCATTCCGAGGATCCTTTCGGATATAGGCATGAGACCATATGACCTCTTCGGAAAGCTGACCGACTACATACAGGAGAATGAACTTGAGAAGAAGCTCGGCAAGACTGAGAATCTTGCAAGGATCTTCCGTGCATTCGCAGAGCCTATGTACGGAATGTTCGATGATGATGTCAAGTTCGATGTTCTTACCGGAGCTATCCATGCAGATCTGGAAAAAGCAGTTCCTGAGGAAGCAATGGTAAAATTCGAGCGTGACGGATGGGAGCTTGTATAAAACCAATGGCAGAAGGGAAAAAAGACAGAATAGCCGGATATCTGACTCCGCTCAACAGAGACATGCTGTTCGGAGAGCTGAGCAGTGATTTTCTGCACATAATGGGCGCAGGAGAGATACTCAGCGGAGTGCCTGTACCTATCAGTGAAGGCGAGAACGGACAGATAGCGGTAAAATCGATAGTCCTCGATATGGCTAAGGTCATAGGCGCTGATCCGGATTTTGTATACGCTAAGCAATATCTTACATATATCAAGACTGTCGCAGGCGATCAGGCTGAGCCAATGCTTGTATCAGAAGCTGCGAAGCTGGCAGATGAGGGAAGATATGAGGAAGCATGCATGCTTCTCAGGACAGCTCTTGCTATCGAGCCTAAGTCGCGCGCTGCACTATACCTGTACGGCAGAGCCTGCAAGGCCTGCTATGAAAAGGCAGCAGAGACTGAATCAGAAGGCGGCATAACACAGAAAGGGGAAGCATACATAGCAGCTTTCAAGGCGGAATCGATGGACATATTCGAGGTCCTTACGATGATGCATCCTGATTTTGCCATGGGATACTATTTCCTGGGATATGCATACCTCAATCTCGGACTGTATCTCAAGACCAAGCTCACATGGGATGATTTCCTGAAGTATTCGTCCTCAGCAGATGAAAACGGATCTGGCCTGGATGATCAGCAGCTCGAAGATCTGAGAAAGGAGATCTCATCCATGCTTCTTGATCTCGAGGAGCCTGTTGCGATCGAGAAGGGCTGCAATCAGATAATGCAGGGGGATTTCCTCGGAGGCAGGGATACTCTCAGCAGGTTCAAAGAGGGCGGATATGAGAACTGGTGGCCTCTCTGGTACTATCTCGGAGTAGCTGAATCTGCTCTTGGCAATCTTGATGAAGCGATCGCAGATCTTAAGAAGGTCCTGACACTTTCTCCGAGCAACACAGATGTAATGGATGAGCTCGCACAGCTTTATGAAGCAGCAGGTGATCAGGCCAATGCTCTCAAGTACAGAAACAAGATCGCACTCATACACAGGAACATCGAAGAAGAGAAAGCAGAGCAGATTCCGCTATACTAAACGAGTCGCAAATAAGGCAATGAATGTTCCGAGGTAGCTCAATGGCAGAGCAACCGGCTGTTAACCGGTAGGTTGTGGGTTCGAGCCCCACCCTCGGAGCCATTTAATACTTTAAGCCGGAGTGGTGGAATTGGTAGACACCTGGGACTTAAAATCCTATGAGAAGCGATTCTCGTACCGGTTCGAGTCCGGTCTCCGGTACCACCTTCACCGTTTTTTATATATAGCCTGATTGCGGCAAATTAAATATGATGACGCGGGATAGAGCAGTTGGTAGCTCGTCGGGCTCATAACCCGGAGGTCGGGGGTTCAAGTCCCCCTCCCGCAACCATTTTCAGGGCTCTCGGAGAACATCCGGGAGCTTTTGATTTTACTGGGATTCCTTGAAATTTCAATGTTTTGAGCGATTTTCACAAACCTAGCCGGATATAGGTAAACCTGCCTCAAAAATGCAGATAAGGGGAAAAAACGGGGGACGTCCTTTCCATGTGACCATCCGCGAAGTGTTTCTGGTTTTACGAGAATTATTAGCTGATTATTTATCCCATGACAGGTTGGGACAGATAATTATGAATTTCGAGTCTTTTGCTCGAGACGAGACGTGAACCCATATATAAGGGATATTTCTTTCAGAACGAAATATGGCAGGAAAAAACTGATCTGTAAAATATGTTCCATATTACTAATGGGACTATTCGCGTGATTTCACATAATTGTGAGTCGCGCTTTTTTCATTTACACTCATAATGAAAAGAATCCATGGCTGCCGATTCGGGCATATAGAGAAGGTCATAAATGGTTAGATTCTTTCCAACCATAGCAGAAAGAGGTGGAATTATGTTCAGGCCTAAATTCAGATTTACACATGATGAAGTCAGGATCATCGTCATGGCTCTTGTAGAACTCAAGAACCAGCTCATAGCTGAAGGAAGATATACTGACGCTGTAGATGATCTCTTGATTAAGTTTGTTGACTAAGATGCTTTCAACGGCTTCGGCTTGAATTACATTGCTCTGCACACAGGGTGCGGAGCCTTTTTATTTACAGCCGGAGTATACCGGAGAAAGGATCATTTTATGATAAAACCAATCACCAGAAAAAATGAGAAAGTCGCATCACAGGAAGCAGAGAGAAAAGAGGCAGAGATCAGAAACAAAGAGTTCTATCTGATCGGAACTGAAACTGTAAATATGGAAGCCATCTACGACCCGGATATAGCTCCGGAAGAGATACTGGCTTCTGATGTTTCAAATTATCTGGCTATAAAGGCAGCCGATAGTTTTACAACCGCAGTAGATGGGCTGAATATGGTCTCTATAAAACAGCTTATAAGAAGAATTGAAAAAGTTGATGCTGAAGAAGCTGTGAAGATGCTTCAGGCAATTTTCCTTTCAAAAGGAATGAGGACTGATGCAGAAATGCTGGATATTCTTATGACCTGTAAACCTCATTATGAACCTGCCTACCGCGATACATGAAAAAGAGTTCGCAAAATCGTAATTTGTTGAGGTGATAAAGCATGGCAGATATTACTCTGGTTCCTTTGAACTCTGCTGATCGGAAACAATTTATACTGGACAATCAGGAAGCGTTCAATTACGGCGCTTTGGAAGAATTCGGGCTTCGCGATGACCATTACGAAGATGATGGACAGATCATTTCCCGCGAGACGATCGAGCAGTCCATCGACAGCGGTGAGGCTTATCACATCATGCAGGACGACAAGCCTGTCGGCGGTGTGATCATCAGTGTCGAGGGGGATCACGGCAATTTGGAGATACTCTTTGTTTCTCCCAAGTTCCACAGCAAGGGCATCGGCTATGCGGCGTGGTGTGCTGTTGAACGCATGCATCCGGAGGTGAAGATCTGGGAGACTGTAACGCCTTATTTTGAGAAGCGTAATATCCACTTCTATGTCAATCGCTGCGGATTTCACATCGTGGAGTTCTACAACAGCAATCATCCCGACCCAAACGATTCTGACGTAGCTGAAGAGACGAATGAACAATTCCCGGAAGGAATGTTCCGGTTTGCTTGAGGCGATGTATAAGGAACTTCCTGCTCCAAAGAAAAAGAAGTGAGTGTATGAAAGCAAGAGAACTTATAGGCTATCTGATGGGGCTGATCCTGTTTGTGATACTGATTCCGCTGATAATGTGGAAGTTTTCGGGAGAAATGCATCCGAATGCAGCGCGGTTGATTTGCTTAGGAGTAATGGCAGCCATCGGGATGGGACTTAGTATATGGTCCATCATTTATATGAAAAATGTGGGCGAGGGAAATCCGATGGATGCTTTCAATCATGAGGTAGCACCGCGCACGGTCAACCTGATGACGGATGGCCCGTACAGA
>CADABZ010000023.1 GCA_902786355.1 uncultured Eubacteriales bacterium | reverse complement strand
GAATATCTCGAAAAACTCGAAGAATCCCAAGAGTCATAACACCGATAATAGGTTCCATTTTCCTGCCGATGCACTGCATTGGCTTTGTTTGATTGCATAAAATTCAACCTGTATAAAAATATCAAAGTTCCTCAAAATCTGCTTGACTATTTATTTGCAGACTTTTCTTTTTCCCTGCGGATGAGGATCGGCTCAGCGCCATTTTCAACAGCATCTTTTGTTATGATCACCTTGACTACGTCTTCCTGTGAAGGTATCTCATACATGAGATCTGTCATGAGGTTTTCAAATATCCCTCTCAGACCTCTTGCTCCGGTATTGAGTTTAAGTGCTTTCTCTGCAATAGCACGGACCGCGTCATCCTCTACCTCGAGTTCAACATTATCCATCGCAAACAGCGTCTGATACTGTCTTATCAGAGAATTCTTAGGCTCTCTGATGATTCTCACCAGTGCTTCTTCAGACAGCTCCGAAAGAGCTACGGTGACCGGCAGTCTTCCGATGAGCTCAGGAATAAGCCCGAATCTCAGGAGATCTTCAGGCTGCACCTTGAGGAGAATGTCTTCTGCTGCAACGTCAAGAGCCTCCTCTTCCTGATTGAAGCCGATGACCTTGCTGCCGAGTCTTACCTTGATGATCTTGTCAAGACCTGTAAAGGCTCCTCCGCATATGAACAGAACGTTCTTGGTATCAAAATGTATGAATTCCTGATTAGGATGCTTGCGTCCGCCCTGAGGAGGGACATTTGCAACGGTTCCCTCAATGATCTTGAGGAGAGCCTGCTGTACGCCCTCACCGCTTACATCTCTTGTTATTGATGTATTCTCGGACTTGCGGGCTATCTTATCGATCTCGTCGACATAAATGATACCCTTCTGAGCTCTTTCAAGATCTTCGTCAGCAGCCTGATAAAGTCTCAGAAGTATATTCTCAACGTCTTCACCGACATAACCGGCCTCTGTGAGAGATGTCGCATCAACAATAGCAAAAGGTACGTCAAGGATCCTCGCCAGTGTCTGTGCGAGGAGAGTCTTGCCGCTTCCTGTAGGCCCGAGCATCAGGATATTGCTCTTCGCAAGATCTATGGCATCGGGATCTTTGACTGCGTATGTCTCAAGATGCTTTATTCTCTTGTAATGATTGTATACTGCGACTGCCAGGCTTTTTTTGGCCGGATCCTGCTCGATCACATAGTCATCGAGTTCAGCCTTGATCTCTGCCGGCTTAGGAAGTCTGGATCTCTTCTTTCTGCGTGAAGGGCTCTGGCTTTCCTCTTCTATCATGGATTTTGCCAGATCGACACATTCATTACAGATATATACATCCGGCCCTACAACTATCTTACGGACCTGCGAGTTAGTCTTGCCGCAAAAAGAGCATCTTATCTCATTTTTGTCTGCCATTTTGACTCCTTTGTTTTCAGTGTTTATCTATGACCTTGTCTATCAGGCCATATTCTGCAGCTTCTGCCGCAGACATATAGTTGTCCCTGTCAGTATCTCTTTCAATAACGCTCAGGTCCTGACCGGTTGCTTCCGCAAGTATGCCGTTCAGTCTGCTCTTGATATTCAGTATATGATCTGCTGTGATCTTGATATCAGATGCCTGGCCCTGGAATCCTCCGAGAGGCTGATGGATCATTATCTCTGAATTCGGCAGCGAATATCTCTTGCCCCTGGTTCCGGCTGAGAGAAGAACTGCACCCATGCTTGCAGCCATACCGACACATATAGTGCAGATGTCAGGCCTGATGTATTTCATAGTGTCATAGATAGCAAGACCGGCTGTTACTTTTCCGCCAGGAGAATTGATATAGATGTTGATGTCTTTATCAGGATCCTGAGCTTCAAGGAAAAGAAGCTGCGCAACTACGATGCTGGCAGTATGGTCTGTGATCTCTTCGTCGATGAAAATGATCCTGTCTTTGAGCAGGCGGGAATATATATCATAAGTACGCTCCCCCTGCCCGGTCTGCTCTACTACATAAGGTACATAGTTCATATGAAATCTCTCCTTTATCAACGAGCACTTACATATTCACGCTGCAGCAAATAATGCAGCGCAAACAGGCAGGTGCTCGCAATAATAAAAAACTACAGATTCAATGTGCGGGTAGAGATATTACTCTCCCCGTCAGATCATTACTCTTCTGTCTTTTCTTCGTCCTTTTCTTCTTCCTTCTTCTCTACCTGAACGGCATTATCGAAGAGGAAGTCGATTGCTTTCTTGGTCTGTGCGTCTTCTCTGAAGTAGTTCTCAGTTTCGTCGCCTGCCATAGTCTTTACCTGATCAGCAGTCATTCCGTACTGTTCACCGAATTCTGCCATGAGCTTCTCGACCTCTTCTGCTGCAGCCTGGAGACCTTCCTGTCTGATGAGGTTCTTGAGGAGAACTCTTGTCTTGACTCTCTTCTCAGCCTCAGGCTTAGCGTCTTCTCTGACCTTATCCATGGTTGTTCCGGTCCACTCGATATACTGCTGGAGTCCGAGTCCCTGTGATGCAAGGCTCTGATTCATGTCATAGATCATGTTGTCGATCTCGTTTCTGATCATGACCTCAGGAACTGTGATCTCGTTAGCTTTATACAGTGCTTCAAGTGCTCTGTCCTTCATGAGGGAGAGGTCTCTGTCGTCAGCAGCCTCCTGGAGCTTCTTTTTGAGGTCTTCCTTGTACTCAGCAAGAGTCTCGAATTCACTTACGTCGCTTGCGAGCTCATCATCGATCTCAGGAAGGACTTCCTTCTTGATCTCATGGATCTTGCACTTGAATACTGCAGGCTTTCCTGCCAGCTCCTCAGCGTGATAGTCGTCAGGGAATACTACTTCAACATCAACCTCTTCTCCGGCTTCCTTGCCTTCAAGCTGCTCTTCAAATCCAGGGATGAACTGTCCGCTTCCGAGCTTGAGCTCGAAGTTCTCTGCTGTTCCGCCTGCGAAAACTTCGCCGTCTACGCGGCCTTCGAAGTCGATGATGACAGTGTCGCCGTTCTCAGACTTTCTGTCTTCAACTGCTTCCATTCTTGCCTGGCTCTTCTGTACTCTCTCGAGCTCTTCCTCTACTTCCTTGTCGCCTACTACTGTAGCGAACTTCTCGATCTCGAGGCCCTTGTAGTCCTTGACTTCGATCTCAGGGAATACCTGAACTGTACCTGTAACTACAACAGGCTCATCCTTTTTGATCTCCGGGGATTCAAGTGAAGGCTGTGCGATAACATCCAGAGCCATCTCCTTAACTGCTTCATAATAATTGCCGTCGAGAAGGCTGTTGAGTGCCTCATCCCAGAAAATATCATGGCCGTAGAAATTCTCTATGATCTTTCTAGGTGCCTTACCCTTGCGGAATCCATCGATGGAGAACTTGGATCTGTTAGCGAGATATGCCTTGTTGATCGCGTCTTTCCATTCTTCCGGTGTAAATTCGATGCTAAACTTAACGACTCCGTTATCCTTTGAAATCTGTGTTGCCTTCATTTGAAATATTCCTCCGTTTATAATAATTGTTATTTGTTATCTGGTTCTATAAATATGCTCTCTGCAGCTTTGATACGTTTTCTGTCTGCAGATCGTACTTGTTCTGGATATATGTAGCAAGTCTGATGAAATCATCCTCATTACCGTAATACCATTCTATCTCAAGCTCGGAAATAGGCACATCATGTCCGTCTGCGTGATGGATATATCCGGTGTCAAGAGAGATACAGCTGATAGAGCGGCCTGTATCAACCTTGAACTGTTTCCTTGTATAGTCCATAGAGATGGTCTTCCTCAGCTTCCTGTCTCCTGCAGCTTCATACAGCACATCATATGCTTCGCTGGAGATAAACAACCCTATATCAGGAGCTTCTGCAAATCTCTCGTCGTTGACAACAAGATTGAACTCTTCTCTCTTGTGCAGTCCGTCCTCGACAGTCACATCCCATTTTATGGTCGCTGTGATCCTGTCGTCCTCCTGACGGATCCTGTATGCAATCCCTTTTTTCCTGAAATCCATTGCTTCAGTGTCAAAATACACAGCATGCATATCGATGGTTTCCACTGCATCGATACCCATCTTGCTGATTTCGGCATTCTTGACGATACTGTCAAATACCGAAGGGTCGTTCACATTGTACTTGAATTCTGTTTCCATAAGGCCTCCCGGCTGTGTCTGTGTGGTATGCTGTCCGTCAAAGTGCACAGCTTAATGATTGTACTAAAAAACGAATCAATCTTCAAGCTTTACAAGTTTGATCCTGAAATCTGTTCCTGCGAACAGAAGATCTGTCATTGCTATGAAGTTTTCTGACAGGTCGCTTGCGTAATATCTGTCCGTAAGATCAGAACCGGAGGCAAGCATATCATTTTCTTCGAGTATTTCCTTAGCTTCTCTGATAACCTCAGCTGATGAATTGTAGAGCTTGATATCCGGGTAGAGTTTATTGAGCTGCTTTGCGATCAGCGGATAGTGTGTGCATCCGAGGATGAGATCGTCGAACTGATTCTCACGGACAAAATCATCCATATAGTGTCTGACAGTCAGCTCCATTATGTCTGTGTCAGTGAACCCTTCCTCTACGAGAGGGACTATTGCCGGGCATGCCAGGCTGTAGACTTCGATCGAAGGGTCTATAGCCTTGAGGCTTTTGCCGTAAACATCACTGTTGACGGTAGCTTTGGTAGCGATAACTCCGACCTTCCTGCAGCCGTCATCTGCGACCTTCCTTACGGTTGGTCCTATAACTCCCAGTATCGGCAGATCAGGATATCTTTCACGCAGAATATCCAGAGTAAGTGCTGTAACTGTGTTACATGCTATTATTATCATCTTGACGTTTTTCGATACCAGATAGTCCACGATCTGGACGGCAAATCGTCTGATAGTCTCAGGCGATTTGGATCCATACGGTGTCCGGGCAGTATCTCCGAGGTATATGACTTTCTCCTCCGGAAGGATCCTGTGGAGCTCATATACCGATGTAAGACCTCCGAGTCCGGAATCGAAAAAACCGATAGGTCTGTTGTCCATTAATATCTCTTTATCCTTTATACTTTCTTATTATTGCCTCGATCTCAGCATTCATAGCCCTGAGTTCCTTATTGGAACGGCCGCGGCTGTTCTCGACAATGTCAGTCAGGCCGGCTGACGTCCTGAGAAGCTCTTCGTAGATACCGGATGCTTTCGCAGTTGCTTCAGTGACCTTCCCGCCATGATCAGGCGCAGAGCTTCTTGCTTCCTTTCTGATCACAGGTACCACAGGCGCCTTGTAGACAAGCTCGTTGCTTATGAGATCCCAGACCTCGCCGCTGTAAGGAGCCACGGCAGGCTTGCCGGTATGTCTTGCCGCCTCCATTGCGAATTCCTCAGTCACAGTATCTTCGCCATGATTGATGAATATGCGCATTGCAGGATCTGCACCTTCTATCCAGTTAAGCAGAGCGTTCCTGTCAGCATGGCTGCTGAAAGCATCTACCTTTGCGATCTCCGCTCTGACCTGGATCTCTTCGCCGAAGAGTTTTACATATTCAGCGCCTTCAAGGAGCTTTGCTCCTACAGTGCCCTCACTCTGATATCCGACGAAGAGGATAGTGCTCTCCGGTCTCCAGAGATTATGCTTCAGATGATGTCTGATCCTTCCGGCTTCGCACATTCCGGATGCGGATATGATGACCTCCGGTGTATTGTCATCATTGATCATCTTCGACTCCTCGCTTGAAACAGACACCTTAAGATCAGGGAATGTCACAGGATTGATGCCCTGATCCAGCAGAGCAGCTGCTTCATCATCATAGTACTCACGCATCTCGCTGCTGTATATATTAGTAGCTTCTACAGCAAGAGGGCTGTCTACTATTACAGGGAATCCGTCATGATTTCGGATAAGGCCCTTTTCCTTGATGATCCTTATATAGTAAAGAAGCTCCTGAGTCCTTCCGACAGCAAAGGCCGGTATTACGATATTACCGCCTCTGTCAAGAGTTCTCTGAATAACCGAGGTAAGCTCGCCTAAATAATCCGGTTCTGCAGTATGAAGTCTGGTGCCGTATGTTGACTCGCACACAACGTAGTCAGCATGAGGCGCTTTCTGAGGCGTTCTTATGAGAGGTTTATTCTTGTTGCCTATATCGCCTGAGAAAAGGATCGCCCTTTCCTCTCCGTCTTCCACAAGTCTGAAGAGAACATATGATGATCCGAGAAGATGACCTGCATCAGTATATCTTATGGTAACACCGTCAGCGATCTCTATATCCCTGTCATAGCCAGCTGAAGAAAATAGCTTCATTGTATTCTGAACATCTTCAGTCGTATAAAGCGGAACAAATTCTTCCTTGCCTGCTCTCCTGCCTTTTCTGTTTCTCCACTGAGCTTCGAACTCCTGGATATGAGCAGAATCCAGAAGCATTATATTGCAGAGTCTCTGTGTTGCTTCGGTTGTGTAGATCGGTCCTTTATATCCATGTGCGACCAGAAACGGGAGCTTGCCCGAATGGTCTATGTGAGCATGAGTAACAACGACAGCATCTATCTCCGAAGGAGCAACAGGAATCTCAATATTCTCAAAGAGATCCACTCCCTGCTCCATTCCGCAGTCAACAAGGATCTTTTTGTTATTGACTTCGATAAGTGTGCAGGATCCGGTCACTTCATGAGTAGCTCCTATAAAAGTAACTTTCATATCATTCTCTCCATAAAATAACGATTGTCAGTTAACAATAATATGACACGTTATTATAGCACGAATGGTCCAGTATTATATCTTTTTTCACAGCAAAATCATAAAAGAAAAAAAGTTAAAATTTATTAGCACTCACTATTGACGAGTGCTAATAAAAGTGGTATAACATAGTTGTCCTGAAGAACAGAGGACATATGAAACAGTTCAGAATAACATTTATATATAAGGAGGCTATACTATGTTCTATCCTACACTTTTCAAAGATGATTTATTTGATGATTTCTTCGATTTCCCTTCATTCAGAGATATTGACAAGATCGACCGCAAGCTCTACGGCAAACACGCCAACGGTCTTATGAAGACAGACGTTCATGAGAACGAAGGAAACTATGAACTCGATATCGATATTCCTGGATTCAAGAAGGATGAGATCTCACTGACACTTGACAAAGGTTACCTTATTGTAGGTGCTGCCAAGAATGTAAACGAAGAAAAGAAAGACGAAAGAGGCAAACTCCTCCGTCAGGAAAGATTCTCCGGTGCTATGCAGCGTAGCTTCTATGTAGGCGAAGATATCAAGGAAACAGATGTAAAAGCTAAGTTTGAAGACGGAGTTCTCAGACTCACCTTCCCGAAAGAAAAAGAACCTGAGATCCCAGAGAAAAAGACTATCATGATCGAAGGTTGATCCCTCTCAAAACAAAACTATCCTCCGGTGACCCAAGCCGGAGGATAGTTTTTTTGTATTACCTGATAGGAGGTAAAAATATGAAGAATCTATTGTTGATTACTGGCAGATAACGAGTTCTGTCTCTTTGTCGAAGACATGGATCTTGCTCGTGTCGATCGCAAGAGTAATGTTCTCATCTGCTCTCTTTGCATATCTTGCAGGAACTCTTGTAATGAGCTTCTGTCCGGCATAGTTCAGATACAGATAGGATTCAGAACCCATCATCTCATCGAGATCGATATATGCGTCGATCATGTTGCCTTCGCCTGCAAACTGTGGCTCAGCGTGGAAGTCTTCAGGTCTGATGCCGCATACGACTGTCTTTCCGACGTATGGAGCAAGCGCCTCATTGTCCACTTTGATCTTAGCTTCTCCGAAGCACAGCTGGTATCCTGATCCTGCCTTCTCTACTGTTGCATCGATGAAGTTCATCTGTGGTGATCCGATGAATCCTGCTACGAACAGGTTGCATGGATAATCGTAGAGATTCTGAGGTGTGTCGAACTGCTGGATGATACCATCCTTCATAACGCAGATACGGTCTCCCATTGTCATGGCCTCTGTCTGGTCATGTGTTACATATACGAATGTTGTACCAAGCTGCTTGTGGAGCTTGCTGATCTGGGATCTCATCTCTGTTCTGAGCTTAGCGTCGAGGTTTGAGAGCGGCTCATCAAGCAGGAAGACTTCAGGGTTTCTTACCATAGCTCTTCCGAGGGCTACTCTCTGTCTCTGACCGCCTGACAGAGCCTTAGGCTTTCTGTCAAGATATGGCTCGAGTCCGAGGATCTCTGCAGCTGCATGCACTTTCTTGTCGATCTCATCCTTAGGTGTTTTCGCAAGCTCAAGTGCGAATGCCATGTTCTTGTACACACTCATATGAGGATACAGAGCATAGCTCTGGAATACCATTGCGATGTTTCTGTCTTTAGGAGGCACTGCGTTCATTCTCTGATCACCTATGAACAGGTCTCCCTTTGTGATTGATTCGAGTCCTGCGATCATTCTGAGTGTTGTGGACTTTCCGCATCCGGAAGGTCCTACGAGGACTACGAATTCCTTATCTTTGATCTCCAGGTTGAGATCAGGTACAACGGTAACACCGTTGTCATATGTCTTTTCTACATCTTTAAATATGATGCCAGCCATTTCTAACCTCCTACTCCTTGACTCCACCAAGTGCTACACCGGCTACGATGTATCTTGACAGTGCGATGTATACAATGATGATTGGTACTATCGCGATCGTGATCAGCATGTAAACCTTACCCATATCGAACTTCAGGAAGTCCGCACTTCTGAGCATCGCTATAAGTATAGGCAGTGTTCTCTTGCTGTTTTCCTGCAGTACCAGAGCCGGAATGAAGTAGTTGTTCCAGTTCTGTACGAAGGCGAATATTGCCTGTACAGCTATTGCCGGCTTCATTATCGGAAGAACGATCCTGTTGAATGTCTTGAACTCATTACACCCGTCTATTCTTGCCGCTTCAATAAGTTCAAGAGGCAGGCTGGACTGCATGTAACTGTACATGAAGTAGAACACGGCAGGTGCAGCGACTGATGGAAGGATCAGCGGATAAAGTGTGTTGATCATTCCCATCTTAGTGATAACGTTGATGAAACCCATTGCAGATACCTGAGTAGGCATTACCAGGATCAGCATGATGAATATGAACGCAGGCTTTTTGAGCTTGAAGTTGTAAGCGTAAAGCCCGTATGCCGTCAGCGTCGAAAAATATGTTGCCAGCGCAGCGCAGCAGGCAGATACGATGAGGCTGTTCTTGATTCCCGATAGAACCGGGAGCTTTGCATCATGTATTACATTATTGAAGTTCTTTACGAACGATGAGCCCGGAAGGAATGAGAATCCGTGCTGTATCTGCTGATGACTTCTTGTGCAGTTGATCAATAGTATGTAGAAGAAGAACAGGCACAGGAAAGTCAGAATTATCAGAACGATGTAAGCTATGACCGTTCTTGCATGTGAAGGCTTCTTATCCATTGAGGGCCTCCTTTCTCGGTTTGAGCTTGTCTCTCTTCTTTATCTTCCTGTCGCTTTCAGTCGGATTCAGGTTGAAGTACACAAGCAGACACAGTATAGCGCAAATTATGAACAGTACCACTGAGACAGCTCCTGCCATGCCGTAGTTCTTGCTGTACAGATGGTTGTTAAGGAACATGATAAGTGTTGTAACTGTACGGTCAGGTGATCCCTTTCCGTTGGTCAGGATCTGCGGTACATCGAACATCTGCAGTCCGCCGATCATCGATGTGATCAGAACGTATACGAGAATCGGTCTGATCATCGGAAGCGTGATTCTGAAGAATGTCTGTCTTGGCGAGCAGCCATCAAGTTCAGCAGCTTCAAACAGTGCAGGGTTTATACCCATGACAGCTGCCATAAGGAGTATGGTGGTATTACCAAACCACATGAGGAAGTTCATCATCGCTACTAACCCGCGGGTGCCTGCAACTGAGGACAGGAACCTGAACGGATGCTCCAGTATTCCCAGTGAAACCAGCGTTGCATTGACCGGTCCGTTGTTGGAGAAGAGCGCGAAGAACAGCATCGCGAACGCCGAAGCCATGATCAGGTTTGGCATGTATATAACTACCTTGAAAAACTGCTTACCTTTGATTCTGAGTCTCACATCAGTGAACCAGGCTGCAAGCAGCAGTGAGATTATGATCTGCGGAATGAATCCGGCGAGCCACAGAATCACTGTATTGCCTGCGTATTTAAGAAAGTCACTTTCAAGCAGTGCTTTATAATTGTCTAAGCCAACTGGATTAGGTCCGATAACAGTCAGACCTGAACGGTAATATTCAAAGAAACTGTAGTATATTGTCTGTGCGAGCGGAACAAACTGGAATATCAGGAATGCGATAAAGAAAGGTGCAATGAAGATATAGCCCCACTTAGCGTAGCTGACTTCCCTTTCCGCTGATATTTTTTTCTTACTCATTCGTCCCTCCTGTCAGGGGATGCATTCTTAAGAAAATGCGAAGAAAACAGTGGTTGTCTTTTCTAATAAATGAGGGGGTGACCGTAAGGCCACCCCCTATCTGTCAGGCAGAAGTCAATCTGGCCTTAATCATGTCGTTATCCGGCAGATATTATTCCGGCCAGTTAACTGTCTCGATTTCAGGATAGATCTCCTTGATGGATGTCTCGAAGTTGGCCTTAGCTGTGTCGAGATCAGCATTTCCATCGAAGTAATCCTTCATAGCAGCCTGCATCTTCTCGATTACACCCTGGTCATAAGGTGAAGCGATCTTCAGGCTGAGTCCTGCTGCAGCGTCGGAGAGCAGAGCATAGTGGTTCTGTCCGCCGAGGAAGTCATTACCTTCATAGTTTGCAGCGAGGTCTGAGATAACGCTCTTGCTGTTAACGAAGTCGCCCTTTTCTGTAGCGATCTTGTTCAGGATGTCCTTATCAGTTGTCATCTTGATCATGATGTCAGCGATGAGGTCAGCATTGTCTGTACCTGCAGCAGCGGTAAGCCATGTACCGCCCCAGCACCAGTTAACAGGGCCAAGGCATACTGCGTAGTCGCCCCATGCACTCTGTGCAGGATCCTTTGTTCCATCCGGGTCAGCATTGCCTGTCAGCGTGAAGTCGATTTCCCATGTGCATGCAGGGATGCAGAATACCTTGGAGTCTTTGCCCTGGTCAGCATTCCAGTCATCGCTCCACAGTGAAGTCTTGTTGTTGAATCCCTTGTCTGTGTAGTCCTTTGTCATAGCTACCCAGTCCATGATGTTCTTATCGATGTTGAGAGTCTTTCCATCCTCTACGAATGGAGCTGCATCGTTGTTGTAGAAAGGTCTGAATGTGTCATCATAACCGGAGAGCATGAAGTATCCAGCATCTTTCATCTTCTGAGCTGTCTCTGCGAACTTGTCCCAGTCAGCGAGAGCTGCCTGTACAGTTTCAGGATCATCAGAACCGAGAACTTCCTTAGCGATGGAACGTCTGTAAGCGATCAGTCCCGGGCAAGCCTGCCAGGAAACGCCCTTTACGTTACCTTCAGCATCGGAAACAACTTCCTTTGTGTACTCATACTGATCAGATGTTGCATCGAGTACTCCAGGGAGATCGGCAATGTTCATTGTCGATTCAGAGTTGGTGTACTTTCTAGCGTAGTCAGCCTCTACGAGGAACATGTCTACCTTGCTGTCAGCATCAGCACTTTCCTGATTGAGGAGTGCCTCGTCGAGTTTGTTCTGATAGTTGTTATCAGCATTTGGCTCAATGATCCAGTTTACTACTGTGCCATCGTTCAGAGTTGTTGTAGAACCATCTTCTGCAACTTCCTTGACCTCTGGATAGTAATCGTTGAAACGAGTCTGGAATTCATCGTTCCAGCACCAGATGTTCAGGACTTTTCCTGCTTCGCCTTCTGCAGCTGCACCGTCATCAGTCTTCTTGCCGCCGCATGCAGAAAGTCCGAAAATCATTGCTGCGATAAGAGCAAAGCTCATAATCGCTTTCCATGTCTTCTTCATAAGTGTCCTCCTTAAGAATAAACAACTTCGGGGAATCTTACTGTTCCCGCTTCCTGACGCTGTATCCGGAAATCAGCTTGCCTGACACCATGATCTGCTCGGCCGCACATGTATCTCTGTGCTCTATGGCCTCTACGAGCTTGCGCACGGATTCTTTTCCTATCCGACCGGCATCCTGATGCCAGGTCGTCAGCGGAGGATTCATCATCTGCGAGATGTTGATACCGTCATAACCGCATACGCTGATGTCTTCCGGTATTCTTAATCCTCTGTTGGTAAGCTCTGCCTGGCCTCCCAGGTATGAGATGTCATCCGGGAACATAATGGCTGTTGGCGGATCAGGCAGATTCATGAGCTCTGCGGTCACCTTTCTGACAGATTCGGTATCGTGATACCTTGCCTCTCTCAGATATTCAGCCGGGATGTTCACTGACCTCTCCTGCATTGCCCTGTTGAAGCCTACAAGCCTCTTCCTGGTAACGGAAGTCAACTCGCCGTGTATGAATGCGATCTTTCTGTGTCCCATATCCAGCAGATATGACGCCAGATTGTAAGCACCTTCCACATTATCCGAAATAACTGAACTGACATTATCAAACCCGTAATCGATCGTAACGACCGGTACTCTGCTGTTAACGAGTTCATGTACACCCGGATTGTCGAAATTGACACTTGCGATAACGACTCCGTCGCAGTTTCTGTACAGGCAGTGCTGGAGGAATGACATCGGCTTTTTGCCGACAGTGTTGCTGATGAACGTGATATCATATCCGTTCGCTTCAGCTTCTTCCTTAACACTGTTGAGAATATAGGAAAAGTACTCGTGAGTCAGGCCGCTCATGGTGTCGTCGACAAACAGAACTCCGATATTATGGGATGTGCTTGTCTTGAGCAGCCTGGCAGCAGCATTCGGCGTGTAATTGAGTTCAGCCGCCGTCTGCTTTACCAGCCTAATCGTCGCAGCACTTATGTCATCATATCCATTGAGTGCCTTGGAGACGGTCGCCGGTGAAACGCCGCAGGCTTTGGAGATATCTTTGATAGTAACCACCAGATTTCCTCCTCTCCTGCAGCATGTGGCTTTAGCTGCTTTCGAATACGTTTTCGTGATTTCATTGTAGCGCAACTGTTTTCATTCGTCAATCGAAATCATGAAATTTTTCGAAAAAATTTAAAACGTTTTCGTCCGGTCATTTTTTTATAACCGACTACTAAAAGGCAGTAAAAATTGTCAAAGCCTAACAATTTTCTCACTATTCCGGGGTAATAGCTCTAATATTGTATTTACAAAGCCTGATTCTTTACATATAATAAATACAAAGAACGAAAACGTATTCGGAGAAAGGACAGACCAAATGAAATTCGGTTATTTTGACGATATCAACCGTGAGTATGTGATCAGCACACCGAAGACTCCCCTTCCGTGGATCAATTATCTCGGTTCGCAGGATTTCTTCCGCCTGATATCCAACACCTCGGGTGGTTACTGCTTTTACAGAGACGCAAAGCTCATGCGTCTTACCCGTTACCGCTACAACAACTCCCCTGTGGACTGCAACGGTCACTATTTCTATATAAAGGATGGCAATACGGTATGGAACCCGGGATGGCAGCCTGTTCAGACCGAACTCGATTCATATGAATGCCGCCACGGGCTCGGATATACTGTATTCGAAAGCAGCAAGAATGGCATCCGTGCTTCTCAGGAAGTATTCATCCCTCTGCACGACAACTGCGAGTTAACAAGGATAACACTCACTAATACAACAGCCAAAGCACATGACATTGATCTGTTCAGCTATGTAGAGTTCTGTCTGTGGGATGCTCAGGATGATGCTTCCAATTTCCAGAGAAACTTCTCGATCGGTGAAGTAGAGGTCGAAGGCACTGAGATCTACCACAAGACTGAATACCGTGAGAGACGTGATCACTTTGCTGTCTTCTCTGTCAATACCGATATTTCCGGATTCGACACAAGCCGTGATGAATTCGTCGGACTCTATAATGGTCCGCACAATCCACAGGCGGTTTTCGAAGGCAAAAGTCATAACAGCATAGCCCACGGATGGGCTCCGGTAGGAAGCCATCATATAGAAACAACTATCCTTCCGGGAGAATCCAGATCATTCATCTTCGTTCTCGGATACTGTGAGAACCCAAGAGAAGACAAATTCAGCGCTCCGGGGATCATCAACAAGAAACCGGCTCATGAGCTTCTTGCAAAATACCGTACCGATGAGCAGTTCGATGCTGCTCTTGCCGATCTCAAGGCTTACTGGAATGATCTCCTTTCGACTTACAGCATAAGAAGCTCAGATCCTAAGCTCAACAGACTCGTCAATGTGTGGAACCAGTACCAGTGTATGGTCACATTCAACATGTCCAGGTCTGCAAGCTACTATGAAAGCGGTCTCGGACGCGGAATGGGCTTCCGTGATTCATGTCAGGACCTTCTCGGTTTTGTACATCTCATCCCTGCCCGCGCAAGAGAAAGAATCATTGATATAGCCAACACTCAGTTCTCCGACGGAAGCACATATCATCAGTATCAGCCGCTGACAAAGCGCGGGAACAGTGCGATCGGAGGAGGCTTCAACGATGATCCTCTGTGGCTTGTAGCCGGAGTGGCAGCATATCTGAGAGAGACCGGTGATTTCAGCATTCTTGATGAGCTGTGCACATATGATAACAATGAAGAAAACAAGGCGCCGCTTCTTGATCATCTGAGAAAGAGCTTCGAGTACACATCGACTCATCTGGGTCCGCACGGTCTGCCTCTGATCGGTCGTGCCGACTGGAACGACTGCCTCAACCTCAACTGTTTCTCAGAGCATCCGGGTGAGAGCTTCCAGATAAGCGGTCCGAGCGAGGGTCCTGTCGCTGAGAGTGTATTCATAGGCGGCATGTACGTAAAATACGGAAACGAGCTTGCTGATATTCTTTCAAGACAGGGGTTTGAAGAAGAAGCAGCCGATGTCCGCAGCAAAGTCAGCGCAATGGAAGCAGCTGTTCTCGATGCAGGATGGGATGGTGAATGGTTCGTCCGTGCATACGATGCACAGTCAAGACCTGTCGGCAGCAAAGAATGCGAAGAAGGAAAGATATTCATCGAGCCACAGGGAATGTGTGTAATGGCCGGTATCGGAGTCGAAACCGGAGAAGCCGCAAAGGCTCTTACGAGTGTAGAGAATCTGCTTGATACAGAGTACGGAATAGTTCTCCTCCAGCCAGCTTATACAAAATACAGACTCGAGCTCGGAGAGATCACTTCCTATCCGCCTGGATACAAGGAAAATGCCGGTATATTCTGCCACAACAATCCATGGATAGCATGCGCAGAGACTATGCTCGGCCACGGCGACCGCGCATTCAGCGTCTTCCGCAAGACATGTCCTGTATATCTTGAAGAGATCAGCGAGATACACCGCACAGAGCCTTACGTATACTGCCAGATGGTAGCCGGCAGAGATGCTGCAACTCCTGGTGAAGGAAAGAACAGCTGGCTGACAGGTACAGCAGCATGGACCTTCACTACGATCAGCCAGTACATACTTGGCATCAAGCCTGATTTTGACGGTCTCAGAATAGATCCGTGTATTCCTTCCGACCTGAAGGAATTCATATGTGACAGAAAGTTCCGCGGCTCGAGCTATCACATCGCAGTTGACAATTCCGCAGGAGTCCAGAAAGGCATTCGCGAGATCACTGTCAATGGAGAACCGGTCGAAGGCAATGTCCTTCCTCTCCCTGAAAAAGCCGGCGAATTCTATGTACAAGTAATAATGGGCTGATAAGCTGCCGGAACACATCCGTCAACTAAATACCGTAAATATCAAACGCCTCCGGAAGCCGTAAGACTCCGGAGGCGTTATTGATTGTCTGTGTAATCCCTGCTTAACCGGGATTTCTGAAGCTGCAGCCTGTCACCTGTCTCCTTCCCTTAGATACCGGCGCACGTAGCTGAAAGCAGCATCTTCCCCCTTTTCCTTGAGGATCCTGAGCATCTCTTCGAGTTCAGCCCCGGTCTGAGGATGGATCATAGTCCACTTCCTTGCCCTGTTGTAATAGTCATAAGGAGCGGCATCTGTGTATTTCTCACCGAGATATATACGGCTCGCTGCGATACGGTCACAGAACATCTCCGCAACGTATTTTCTCGGCATCCGGTTTCCGCCAAAGCTGACAGAACCGTCTTCATTGATCACATAATCTATCCAGTATTCGAAGTGGTGCTTGTTGCGGCCCTTGTGATGGAGCCACGCTCTGGACACACCTGTCTCTCTGCGCTCAGCATCGTTAGGGCTGCGGAAGCCCTGATAGTATATCGCGCCGCGCCAGAATTCGACCGGTGAATACTTGCTGAGATCATGCATAAGCCCCTGCCTGTAGAGGCCAAGCCTGAAGCAGTATTTCCTCACAAGTCTCCGATGTTCTGTTATTGTCCTGAAATGCTTTACCGGATGCATCCTGTTACCACTCCGTCTGAAGTTATTAGTTTGCTTCAAGAAGCTCTATCCTGAAGTTGAGTTCCTTTCCTGCCATCTCATGATTGCAGTCGAATGTCACATTGACATCGTCTACAGCTGTTACAAGAGCGCTGAACGGTCTTCCCAGCTGATCCTGAAGATAGACTCTGTCTCCTTCTTCAATGTCGCCGGCACCATCAACAGCTGCCTTCTCGACAGTAATGATCATCTCAGGTCTAGGCATACCGTATGCTTCTTCAGGCATCAGGTGGACATCGATGATATCTCCGACTTCCATGTTGCCTACTGCAAGGTCGAATCCAGGGATCATCATTCCTGCAGCGCATACGAATTCAAGCGGCTCCCCTCTGTCATATGAAGAATCGAACTGCTCTCCGTCATTATATGTGCCGATGTAGTGGACTTTTACAGTCTTTCCTGTATTCTTCGACTCGAAGTAAAACTGAGGTTCTCCGCATCCCGGGCATCCGCTGCATCCGCCGGCCTGGTCGCCGCATCCGCCGCAGCCGCCTGCTTCATGATGATGCTCATGGCCTTCCTCATGATGATGATCACAGTTTACTCCGGTATTGACAAGTTCTCCTCTCAGGAATGCTTCAACAGCAGCATCAGCATCGCCTTCAGCTCCTGCACATACTTCGATACCTGCCTCTGCCAGTGCATCCTGAGCTCCCTGCCCCATTCCGCCGCAGATCAGTGCATCTATTGAACGTTCAGCGAGAAGTCCTGCGAGCGCTTCATGGCCTATGCCGTCAGTGCCCATCACTTCTGATGAAACGATCTTTCCGTCTTCTACATCGTAGACCTTGAACTGTTCAGTTCTTCCAAAGTGCTGGAAAACATTGCCATTGTCATAAGTTACAGCTATTTTCATGAGTATGTAATTTCCTTTCTTTTGTTCTGATCGGTCTTACAGCATCCTGTACATTACGTGCAGTATTCTGTATACTCTTAATCTTCCCCGAACAGCGGTGTAGAGAAATATCTCTCTGCTGTGTCAGGAAGCACGGTAACTACGGTCTTGCCTTTGCCGAGTTTTTCCGCCAGCATCAGTGCAGCTACTACATTGGTGCCTGAGGAGATACCGCAGAGGAGTCCTTCCTCCCTGGCAAGTCTCTTTGCCATATGCAGAGCATTGTCGTCCGGGATTATGCATGTCTTGTCTATAATATCCTGATTGAGGTTATCAGGAATGATCCCGTCGCCTATACCCATCTGAAGGTGAGTTCCGATGCTCCCGCCGGCGAGAATGGCAGCATCCTCAGGTTCAGCTGCCCATATCTCTATATCAGGATATCGGTCTCTCAGAACCTCTCCTATGCCGCTTATCGTTCCTCCGGTCCCTATACCGGAGCAGAAACCATGTATCGGTCCGTCGACCTGATTGATGATCTCGTGTGCGGTGAATTTCCTCTGTGCAAGATTGTTGTTCGGATTGGTGAACTGCTGCGGTACGAAGACATGAGGATCTTCTGCCTGCATCCTGAGTGCTGTCTGAAGACATTCCTCGATGCATTTGCCTATATCTCCGTCATCATGGATCAGTTTCACCTCAGCGCCATAGTGATGCACGAGCTTACGCCTTTCCTCACTTACTGAGTCAGGCATTACAATGATAGTTCTGTACCCTCTGACGGCTCCGACCAGGGAAAGACCTATGCCCTGATTGCCGCTGGTAGGCTCAACGATGATCGTGTCTTTGTCTATCAGACCATCGCGCTCAGCTTCGACTATCATATTGTATGCAGTACGGGTCTTGATCGATCCGCCGACATTGAGTCCCTCAAATTTTACAAGCACCTCTGCATTGCCCGGCTTGTTGACATGATTGAGGCGAACCATAGGTGTATTGCCGATCGCCTCAAGGATATTGTTATATACCATTCTCTGTATTACCCTCTTTTCTGCTCAATCCAAAAGATTATATCAGCAAATCGATAATATGACAATGACTGGCGTCACTTTATGATACAATCGTCATTAGACAAAATGCCGGCGACCCCGTCCGGATACATTTGAACAGGAGGACAGATGCGCACAATATACATCTCAGCTGAAGCCGACCAGCGGTTGATGCAGTATTTCAGAGACAGAGGATATAAGGTTGCAGAGATAAGCACTTCCGGGATAGTTTCCGGACCAGTGTCCTGTCACCCTGATATGTTCATGTGCAGGCTCGGGATCAGTGATGATGCGCCCCTTGTCTCATTCATGGATCTCATGCAGAGATGCAGTGAGCATACATCGTCTTCTGAGGGTGAATGTTACAGGCCCGGGCTGTCGCCGGGCTATCCTGCCGAAGTCGCTTTCAATGCAGCATGTACAGGGAGATTCTTCATACACAATACGAAGTACACTGATACCTTCCTCCTGTCTGAAGCACAAAGGCTCGGCATGAGGATCATAAATGTGCGTCAGGGATATGCAAAATGCAGCATCGTCATAGTCGATGAAGAATCGATAATCACTTACGACAGAGGCATAGCCTCAAAGTGCCTTAATGCAGGCATGAATGTCCTGACAGTCTCGCCCGGGCATATGGTCCTTGATGGCTATGGCAGCGGTTTTATCGGAGGAACGAGCGGGCGCATAGGTAACACTGTATATTTCTATGGTGATCTCTCAGCACATCCTGACTGTGACGCCATTGTACATTTTATAGAAGAACGCGGCCATGAAGTGAAATGGTTCAGAGAATGGCCGCTCACAGATATAGGTTCAATCTTATGAAGAAACACGCGATCATACCTGTTTTCATACCGCACAAGGGCTGTCCCAATGACTGCGTATTCTGCAATCAGCGCAAGATAACCGCCCGCACCGATGATGTTTCAGCCGAGGATGCCAGAGCTGTCATAGACACATGGCTTACCACGTTGAGGCCTTCACCTGCCCCATCTTCTGAAGATGCAGCTTCAGATGCAGGCGCAGGTACGGTTGAAGTGGCTTTCTACGGCGGAAGCTTTACGGGGCTTTCCATAGAGGAGCAGTCCGCTTTCCTTGCCGTTGCATATGAATACAAGCAGAAAGGTCTTATAGACAAGATCCATCTTTCGACCCGCCCGGATTATATAGACAGGCCCATCCTCGACAACCTTCGCGCATACAGCGTAGATACCATCGAGCTCGGCGTGCAGTCTTTTGACGATGAGGTGCTGAGAAAATCCGGCAGAGGCCACGACTCAGCCTGCGTATATAGAGCAGTCAGCCTTATTAAGGAATACGGATTCGAATTCGGCATCCAGCTGATGATCGGTCTGCCCGGAGACTCTGCAGAATCATGCATAATGTCGGCCAGGAGGACGGCAGAGCTCAGGCCTTCACTTGCGCGTCTCTACCCGACCATCGTTCTCGATGAGACAAAGCTCTATGATATGTATGCATGCGGACAGTATGTACCTCTCTCACGCAAGGAAGCAGTATACCGCACCAAGGAAATGTATAAGATCCTCGACGATGCGGGCATAACGATCATGCGCGTAGGGCTCAAAAGCACCGATATAATCGGCGAAGGTGGTGCTGTCAACGGCGGCACATATCATCCTGCATTCCGCCAGCTCGTAGAAGGCGAAATAGCAAAGGAGCGGATAGAACCGCTCCTTGAAGATATTGCAAAAGAGAAAGCATCCGCGGACAGCCGCTGCAGGGTGACCGTCTCATCATGCAGCCGCTGGTTTTCCGCAATGATCGGACACCACGCATGCAACCGCAGATATTTTGCAGATAAGTATCCATCGCTGGATATAAGATACAGAACAGATACGACCCTTCCTGAGGGCCGGTTTACTGCTGAGATCAGCTGATCTCAGATGCCTTTCTGAGCATCGAGGTGATGCTGGATCTTGACCTTGATGACATCGAATACCACATCATTGAGTCCGCTGTTGAGCACTATGTCAGCCATGTATTTAGTCGGCTCGACGTAGATATAATGCATAGGTTTGACAGTAGTGAGGTACTGCTTGGCGATCCCCTCAACATCACGGCCTCTCTCCTTGACGTCTCTTATAACACGCCTGAGGATCCTCTCGTCAGCATCTGCTTCCACATATATCTTGATATCCAGCAGATCTCTGAGCTCCTCATTCTGAAGCACCATGATGCCTTCCACTATGATAACTTCTGAAGGCTCTATCCTGACGGTCTCCTTCTTCCTGTTGTGCACTGTGTAATCATAGACCGGGCAGTCTATCGCTTCTCCGTTTCTGAGCTTTCTGAGATGCTCTATGAAGAGCTCTGTCTCGAAAGCATCCGGATGGTCGTAATTGATAAGCTTCCTGTCCTCGAACGGGATTTCGTCATGCGCTCTGTAATAATTGTCGTAATAGATGACAGTTACCTTGTCGCCGAATTCAGCTTTTATCCTGTTAGTGAATGTTGATTTTCCAGACCCTGTCCCTCCGGCAACGCCGATAATAAGACAACTCATATTTTTTACCTCCCGAGCGGTATCTCTACCACTTCTGCCATTTTAGTAAGTGTATGCTCGATCTGACCTGATATCTCTTCGGTCATGCGATTGCTGATCTCTTCGTTTTTCTCCTTCTCAAGGCTCTTATAGAATGACTCTTTTACACTCGAGCTGATGCTTTCGATCCTCGAGGTAAACGCACCCTTAGGTATCATCATTCTCACCATCTTAGGGATCTCGGCAGTCAGCATCTTTTCCTGCATTTTCTCCTTGCCAAGGAAAAGCACAACTATCGATGCAATGACACCTATGAGCACTCCCTCTGGTCCTGCCATGAACGGGATGATATCTATAGCCGCTACCAGCAGTGCCACTATACCTGTAACGATAGAATCGATAAGGAATGTCATCTCCTCGACAGCGAAGATATTCTTGGCATCCACCTTGATATCTATATCAGATGCAGTCAGATAAGATCTCAGGCTCAGTGATGTGTAAGGCACTCTGTGTCTGATGCAGATCGGTACCGTGTACTCCTCTATCTCTTCTATGACAGGCTTGAGCCAGTCGGTTATCGGGCCGGCGAGAAGCTCTCGTGTTTCATCCTTTCTGAGATAGCTGCCTATCTCTCTCTGAAGGACCTCATCTGTGTCAGCAAGCCGTCTTATCTCCCCTGTTCTCCATCTCTCGAACACAGGAAGAGCTACTTCAGATACTATAGGTCCGACGAGGGTATCGACAGCGGCCCTGTACAGATCTGGTATATGTTTGCTTACTATTTCTTCGACCTTGGTCGAACCGATGAACTTATCAAGTTCTTCGCGGAATTCCCTTATATCCTCATCGATCCTGCCGCAGTATGCAAGTCCTCTAGCTACAGAGAACTCAGGGTCTGTCGCTGAGATCACAACTGCGTCATGGAAAATCTCTGTGCACCAGTCGCGTATCGCCGGAAGCTTGCTCACACCTCCTGTAAGGAAGATAAGCTCCGGCTGTGAGCCTGTGATATTATCCCTGACATCCTGAAGTGATGAAACGAAGACCTCGCGGAAGGACTTATTTCCCAGCTTGCTTATCTTCTTGTTGATAAGCTTGTCTGCGATCTTCCTGTCCATCCTGAGGGTGAAGCGGACCGGTCTGTCATAGTGAAGAACGATACTCTCCTTGCACTCATGTGTGCTCCAGTAATCTTCATCGGAATAATACTTCTCCTTAAGACGGCGGGCAGCAAACTCTGCATAAGTCTTCCATGGCTCGCTGGCCTCGAAAACACTGCGGATCTTCTTGCGTGAAAGTCCGCTTGCCTCGACTGATTCCTCCAGGAGGATCTCGTCCATGAGTCCGCCGCCGAGGACGACCTCGCCTCCGGTCTGCATCTCAACTTCCTTACCACCCATGATATACGCGAAGTCAGTCGTAGATGAGCCGATATCCACGACAAGAACAGGTTTTGACAGTATGTCTACCCCTATCTGCAGGTGCTTTGACTGGCACGCGCTGACCATAGCTGCCCTGGATTCGGAGATTATCTTCGCAGGCGGATATCCTGCCTGCTCAAAGATCTCGCGGTAGTGTTCTCTTGTATTTCTGTCCCATCCTGCAGGACACCCTATGTAGAAGCTGCACTCTTCATTCTTGATGAGATCTCCGCTTCCGTACAGCTCTCCGAGCACTCCTGCGGCAAAACTCTTGACATCCGCCGCGCTCGAACGGTCTGAAAGGAAACGGCTCTTGAACCTGAGCTTGCGTTTTATCGCATTGTCAGTATAGCAGGCTTTTTCGCCTATCATAAGTTCGCCGGAAGCAAGCTGAGCATATGCTGTAATGAAGCTTTCCTCTCCAGCTACCCTGATCATCTCAGGAACCACCTGATCTTCTTTGTACAGTCTGGCGATCGCGCTTTCAGCATCGCCCAGGTCAAATCCGAAAAAACGATCCATAATTATTTCCCCGTTGACGCAAGTCCTTTTTTGAGTATCTGTCCGTCTGCCACAAGCGCAGGTCTTATCGTCCCCGCCTTATTCCCCGGCATCATGTCGAAATACTGTGCCGTATCACTGCTGTAATCGACTACTTCTATCTGCTGCTTGTGCAGATAGTATTTGATCTCTTCTATCTTCTCAAGAGCATATTCAGGATCTCCACTGTACGCTGCAGCCATCAGATCAGAGAAAAGCTCTATCTCAGGTGTCGTTGCCTTGCGGCCGTCGATGTTTCCGGCCTGCTCACGCTTGCTCCACCTCTCTGCAGCGCTGATCTCCTCCAGACTCTGGTCGACTGAAAATATCGCAGCTCTGTAATTCCTGAATATCTTCTCAGAATCCGGTCTTATCTCTACCTGATGCTCCTTTGCCGTCCTGACTTCTTTTCTGCGCTGCATGGCGCCTGCAAAGAATCCCATTATTATACCTGCAACAACGAACAGGCATCTTATGAGAAGCTGCGTACGGTAGGTCTCTCCTGCATTGATAAGACTGGCTGCTACAAGCGGGACAAGGCCGTATGCGCAGAGTCCGACCGCTGCGATCGTAAGCAGGACGAACGGGATATTGATCTTCCCCTTTGCTTCTTTCTCCTGCTTATCTGTGCCTCTCTCCCAGACCTTCGTCTTGCCTGCGGAATCGATCATAGGCAATGAAAGCCTGACAGCCTGCATCATATATGCAGCAGCTTCCCTCTCACGGTCGCTTTCACAGCTGTCGTTATATCTAAGAAGGAGTTTATCTGTCTCATTTTCAAGAATGGTCACAGCCTTTGCAGCAGTGCCGGCCTGAGCTATACCGCTCAGTATATCTTCCCTGTCCTTTTCCAGGAGATCTGTCATCTTCATAGCAGCTCCGTTCTCTCAGCCTCATTGTCAGGTGGAAGTGTTCAATTCATGCGGTGACGCGCTGATCGTATTACGTCATTTTAATTATACCTTGTCAGAAGCTTTATTCAAACAATAAAAAAGGGAACCGCTGTTTTCAGTGGTTCCACAAATATAAATATTCCTATTCGTTATATCCGTTTTCGTAGCCCTCTTTCAGATATGCCTCAAGCATCTCCATTAAACTATCGTACTCTCCTGCATCGTTATTTCCGGCAAAGCCTATCGCATACTTATGACATAAGAGGATAAATACTTACATACGTCTTTTTAGTTTATTCATCAGGTTTTTCCCGAACCGGGGGCCCGGACTCATGCCGTCCCAGGTTTTTGCATATTCCATAGCTTTTTCTACAAGGGCTATTCCGGATTCCGCCATTTCCTCTGCAGTCTGATCTTCTCTCCACAAGCGATCAATGTCTTCCTGTTTCATAGCTATTCTCTACCCTATCCACATCGCGATTTATCTGCTTTTTTCAGTATAACTAAAAAACCGTTGGGATTCCAACGGTTTGAATGGTGGAGCGTACGAGGCTCGAATTTACACGCTAATCCTGAACACGTTGAAATGAAAGGAGGACAGCACGCCATCTCTTTTCATCCAACCACTCATCCAATCACTTAGCACCTTTTTAATGCTATATGACACAGAATACAAGACAACTTTCCCCTATTTTTTTCAGATCGTCAAAAAATCCCATTTCGTCTTCCTTTCAGCTGGCTTAACCGGTTTAGTCGTAACCATGATCTTCATGGTTCCATGGCTCCGCCGTAGTGTTTCTTGTCAGGATCCACTTGTAATCCTCATATGTGTAATTTGGTTCGAGGCCGTTCT
>CADABZ010000022.1 GCA_902786355.1 uncultured Eubacteriales bacterium | reverse complement strand
ACGATTTGAACCTTGGAAGTCGCTATGGGGTTCGTCGTTGGTTACGCCCCACGTGGACTTTCACCACAGATTGACGGCATGCCCGTCATACCAACAAAATAACAGACCGGACCTGCGGGTCCGGTCTGCTTTACTTCTGATGAACAGATTGCTGGCTATTCTTCAATGATCGCCTCATTCACAAGATGCCTTATCATGCGGTGCATGTGAGGCTTGAATTCGTCGAGAGGCATTGGTTCCTGATAGATGACAAGGTCATATGTAAATGCGCTTATCATTCCCAGGAGAGTGAAAAGAAGCACTTTCAGATCTCTGACCTTAACTCCGTCAGCATCGAGCATATTGCGGATGTATGTTACAAATCCCACGGATGCAGCACTCTCCGGATCGAGAGGGTTGTATGCCTGCTCTTTCTTCTGTCCTTCACCCAGAAGGCCCCAGGACATATGCTTTGATACGTATTTTACGAAAAACGGATCTGCGGAAACATACTGCAGAATGTAATCCATTATATATACGAACTTATCTGCTGTAGAAACCTCTTCGGTGCTTGAGCTGACATACTCCTCCATACTTGCGCATGCGTGCTCCAGCAGACGGGAAGCCATCCGGGTTATGAGAGTATCGCGTATGTCTGCCTTATCTGTAAAATACAGATAGAAGGTGCCTTTTGCAACCCCGGCGTGATCAGCGATTTCCCTGATGGTTGTTTTAGAAAAACCATTGGTGGCAAAAAGTTCATACGCACTTTCGAGAAGTGCGGCTCTTTTGCGGATCTTGTTCTGCAGAGCTTTACCCATATAATCTCCCCCTATAATCTTAGACCCGGAAAAGTTTGTTCAATTTAACAAACTTTTGTGCTTTTATTGTAAAAACACGTAAAACATTATCATTAAGGGAAAAAGGTGTCAATGAAAAGTTGGTTTTGTGCTATGATTTATCCATGAAATACTTATGTTTGAAAATAAAAGTCAATAAGGAAGATCTTGAAAGGACAGAAGGACTGCTTATAGAGAATGGTTTCAGCTCCATGATGATAGATGATCCGGACGATGCCAGAGATATAATGAGCCATCCTGATGTGTACAAGTACGATTATCTCAATGAGAAGATCGCAGAGGATCTTCAGAGGACGCCAGAGATCACAGTGTATTTTGCAGACGATGAGGCTGGAAGAGAAGAGCTTGCTCATGCTGAGAAGATTCTTGCCGAAGCAGCAGAAGATGAAGAAGGACCGGTTATCAGCTATGAGTGTGCAGCAACAGGCGATGACAGCGAGTGGCTGTACAAATGGCAGGAGCACTTCAGACCATCGAAGGCAGGCAGCAGGATAGTAGTAAAGCCAAGCTGGGAGGATTATGACGCGAAAGGGGATGAACTGGTCATAGAGATGGATCCCGGCATGGCATTCGGAAGCGGACTTCATGAAACTACCTCTATGTGCAGCAGAGCGCTTGAGACCATCATGGACCGGGAACGTATTCCGGAAGAAAGGGCGGCAGGACCAGACGGAAAGATCAGGATCCTCGACGTTGGAACCGGTACGGGAATCCTTGCGATCGCAGGGGTTCTGCTTGGAGCTGATGAGGCTCTTGGCATAGATATAGATACAGATGCTGTCATGGTAGCCGAAGAGAACATCCGCAGGAACGGGATGTCGGAGTACATACATGTGCAGCAGGGAGATCTGACGGAAGGGGTCGATTATGATGCGGATATCATAACAGCCAATCTGATGGCAGATCTTGTCATCAGACTCTCTCCGGCAGCGGCAGACCACCTCAGAAGCGGCGGCTGGTATGTTACATCAGGCATTCTTGATACGAAAGAGGCTGTCGTGACTGAAGCAATACGCAGCGCAGGCTTCAGCATATATGATGTGCTGCATGACGGCGAGTGGTGCGCCGTAATAGCGAGAAAAGCGTGACGCTTACAGAATCATACTAAAGGATATTGCAGAATGGAGGATGTTATGGTCAGCGAAGTTAATATGACAAAAATGCTTGAAGACGCGACAGAGAATTTTACTACCGGGTTCATGTGCTCTGAATCGGTGCTTGAGGTGCTCAACAGACACTATGAACTTGGCATAGGAGAGGAAGCGATAGCACTTTCAACAGGATTCCCTTACGGCTTCGGAGACGGAGGAAATGTATGCGGTGCTGTGGCTGGTGCAACGATGTGCCTCGGTAAGGTCTTCGGCAGAACAGTAAAAGGGGACCCGGCCTTCAAAAAGTGCATCGAGCTGGTCCGCGAGCTCAATGAAGATGTAGCAGCAGCGCACGGAAGCAGCCTGTGCCCTGTTCTTATAGAGAATTATGATTTCTATGAACCTGACCGCAAGACACACTGCACCGGAATAGTACATACATGCGTGAAGTCTTTTGCTAAGATAATGGAGCGCGAGTGCGGAGTCAGGGTCATTTCCGATTGACTGCCGATAACGCAGCTAGTAGAATTATAGTGTATGGACCCCGGTTGCCGGACTTACCGGTCTACTGTTTTGGGACAGATAGAAGGAGGACAACTACCATGGACATGAATGATATTCTGAAATTGATGATCGCAAGCGGCGCAGTTGATCAGATAAGCCAGCAGACAGGCATTTCCGCCAACGACGCAGCTAATGTAATGGAAGATGTACTGCCGATTCTTATCAAGGGAATGCAGGGACAGGCATCCAACAAGTCGACACAGGAGGGATTCCTGAAGGCTCTTGCTGACCACGGCAAAGAGGACACAAGTGACATCTCCAAATTCCTCAAAAAGGTTGACACAGACGACGGAGACAAGATCGTAGGACACCTGCTCGGAAACGATAAAGAAGCTGTTGCAGCTAAGGCTAAGAAGAAGAGCGGCATTGATACCAAGACTATCCTCAAGATCATGGCTATCCTCGCACCTCTGCTGATGTCCAAGATGGGCAAAACCGCACAGAGCAAATCCAAGAAGAAAGATGCTTCAGATATGATGAGCGTAGTAAGCGGAATGCTCGACGGAGTTGATGCAGGTGATGTTATCAAGCTTGCAGGACTGCTCCTCAAGTAACAACAGATAATCTGAATGTTATAAGATCCGCCGGCGCATGCCTGGCGGATCTTCTTGATTTACGGGTCTTAAGAGACAGAAAGGAAACCGGGGGATACAGCAATGGAGAGATTCGGCTGGGAATGCAGGACGAAAGTGAGCTTCGGGGAAGGCTGCGTGAAAGAACATCTTGCATCGTATATAAGGGAGTTCGCGCCTGAAGGATGCAATATAATGATCGGCTTCGGAGGAGGCTCGGTCAGAAAGAATGGTTCATATGATGATGTCATGGCTGTTCTCGGCGGGATGGGCTACAGTGCGGAGCCTGAGGCAGACCGGAGAGTAATAGAGTTCAGCGGGATCATGTCCAATCCGACGCTTGCAAAAATGCTCGAAGGCGCTCAGCTTGTCCGCGACAACAACGTCGGCCTGATCATCGCCATCGGGGGCGGATCTGTAATGGACTGCTGCAAAGCTGTATCTGTGCAGGCACGCTACGAAGGTGACGCCTGGAATGACTTCTGGATGGAAGGCAGAGCGATGACGCATGACATCGTGCCTTGCGGCGTGGTCGTAACTATGCCGGCGACAGGCAGTGAGGTCAACGGATGCGCTGTGCTTACCAACGAAGAGACTAAGATCAAATGCGACAGAGACTATCCGCAGATGAACCCGCTCTTCGCTCTGATGGACCCGGCATATACTCTTTCAATGCCGATTCGCCAGCTCAGGGCAGGCACCTTCGATATTCTTTCCCATATAATGGAGACTTATTTCAGCCAGCCGATGTACGGGAATCCTGCTGATGATGTGTCCGAAGGCCTGATGAGAGGCCTCATCAGGGATTTCAGGGCTGCGCTCCGGGATCCTATGGACATCAGGGCCAGAAGCAATATAATGTGGACGGCATCGCTGGCAGAAAACCGCATCATCAAGACCGGGAAGAGCAAAGACTTCCAGGCTCACAACATGGAGCACCAGCTTTCGGCATACACAGGCTGCAATCACGGAGAAGGGCTTGCGGTCCTTCATCCGGTCTATTACAGACATATATATAAGGACGGCCTTCCAAAATTTGTACAGTGGGCCCGGAATGTGTGGGGCATAACAGACGCGCAGGCCCTCCGCTCTGAAGCTTATGCAGAGGACGGAATGTCTGATGACGAACTTCTGGCGCTTGCCGGGATCGAAGCTCTGGCCGGACTTATTTCTGAAGCCGGCCTGCCTGTGAGCCTGAGAGAACTCGGTTTTGGCGAGGCGAAGAAAGCGCTGCTGCCTGAGATCGCTTCTTCCTGCTTTATATCAGGAGGCGCTTTCAGACAGATGACAGCAGATGAGATTCTTGAGATATATGAGGAATGCTGGTAGAATTACAGACGCAAAGCAGCTTAGTCTTCATGATGAAAACGGGCTGCATCAGAGAATATACAGACGGACAGAGGACAGAATACAATGGCAGGAAAGAGAAGCTTTGATGAGCAGAACCGCCGTGAAGCTCAGTACTGGGCATCCGAGTGGAGATATAAACAGAAGAGAAAGAAGATCTTAATAGTTGTCGTGGCTGCATTATGCATTGCTGCAGCCGCCTGTGCCATCAATTATATCTCAGTGATAAGCACGAGGACTACATACAGCTCGGAAGCAGAGATGAAGAAAGCTCTGCAGGGCAGATTTGAGCAGGTCCGCCGCTATGAAGATATAGTTATAGACGGGAACAGGGTCAAGCTGACATACTATGAGAAATCTCACTATGACGAAGAGTATGCCCGCAACTACGGCTACAGTGAGTACGGCGACAGCACATACGAAGATTATATCGTTAAATGGGACTACCGCAGAGGCAAGATAGAATGCGACTGGATGGATGATATCATCGTAGATAAGAACGGCAGACTGGTGTACTATGGTGATTCGTTCGTTAAGACGGATGAGCCTGCACCTGTACCATTCGATCCTTCGATCCTTAAGGATAAAAGCGGCAGCGAGGCAGACGTGACAGCACCGGAGACCGAAACCTCCGAAGAAGAACAGACAGACGCAGAAGCTGAGGAAAAGAGCCTGGAAGAGACTCAGGAGGCAGCTGCAGCAGCAGGTGTACTGCCAGCAGAAGAAGGCGACGAGATCTGATCAGCAGAAATGCATATTGAGACGGGAGCAGCTTTGCTCCCGTTTTGTGATTGCTGAAAAAACCTTCTGATGTTATATTAGGTCTCAAAGGAGGAAAGGACCGATGAAGCTCACAGTATACAGGACAGACAACACTGATCCATATATCAATCTGGCTGTGGAGGAATACCTTACTTTTTCCTGCGAAGAGGACGAAGTCATTCTCTTCCTGTGGCAGAACGCGCATACAGTCGTCATAGGCAGGAACCAGAATCCATGGCGTGAATGCTATGTTGAGAGAATAAAGGCTGACGGGGTTTACCTTGCAAGGCGCATGTCGGGCGGCGGCGCAGTTTATCACGATATGGGAAACCTGAATTTTACATTCATAGCAAAAGACGGCCTGTATGATATATCCCGGCAGACAGATGTGATTCTCCTTGCCTGCAGACTCATGGGCATCAATGCAGAGAAGACAGGGAGAAACGATCTCACAGTCGATGGGAAGAAATTCTCCGGACATGCCTACTACTCATCCAATGGATACAACTATCATCACGGAACCATCATGATGAATGTTTCAGGAGAGGACCTGCCGAAATACCTCATGGTCTCAGAGGCGAAGCTGAAGTCAAAAGGTGTTGCGTCCGTAAGATCGAGGGTGACCAACCTTATGGACTGGATCACGGAAGACAGACTTACAGAGATAAGCGGTCCTGCCGGCGAAGTGCCTGAGGCAGAGCGGACAGCAAAGGCTGTGAGAGCGATGCAGGAGCAGCTCATCCGTGCTGCTGAGCGTGAGTACGGCTGCAGCGCCGAAGCAGCGGATCTTCCGGCTGTACCGGAGGAGCTTCACGCAAAATACGCATCTGAGGAATGGCGCTACGGGACGAGGATACCTTTCAGCAAGGTCATAGAGCACCGCTTTGACTGGGGCGGCGTGGAGATCCAGTTGGAGATGCGCGGCGAATACATATCACAGTGCAGGATATATTCGGATGCTCTTGAGACAGAGCTGTTCGGACAGATAGAAGAGTTGCTTGAGGGCTGCAGATACGATGCCGGAGAGATCCTCGGACTGAGGCTCGCGCGCGGAACATCAGCTACAGGATATGAGATCCTCGAGCTGATAGCATCATCAGTAGAGTGAACAGACCATCATTCTGCAGAAAGTGAAGTTTTCTGACTGCTTGTACTACTAAAAGTAATAGTCAAGCTATACTTAATAATGTTAAAATAATATCTGGCTGGCCCTGCGTGCAGTGCCGGCCGTATCAATACAATATCAAGGGGGATGTTATATGGCAGAAGTCCTGAAGGGCGCACCGGTAGTCAAGGCGCTCAGCGAGAGGATGATCCGGGATGTTGAGGAACTCAGATCCCAGGGGATCTATCCGACAATAGCAATACTGAGGGTCGGAGACAGACACGACGATGTATCTTATGAGAACAGTGCGATCAAGCGCTGTCACGCTGTAGGAGTGCGTGTAGTCACGCTTACGCTGCCTGCAGACGCCAGACAGGACGAGTTCGACAGAGCCCTGTCATCTCTCAACAATGATCCGGGAGTGCATGGTATCCTGATGTTCATGCCGCTTCCGGAGCAGCTCGATGCAGAACGTGCGCGTATGCTTCTGTCACCGGAAAAGGACGTAGACGGCATCACCGACAGATCGCTGTCCGGCGTTTTTACCAGCACAGACAAGGGATTCCCGTCCTGCACTGCGCAGGCAACAATGGAGATGCTTCATTTCTACAATATAGACATTGCCAGAAAGAAAGCAGCGATCATTGGCCGTTCACTTGTCATCGGAAGACCTGTTGCGATGATGCTCATGCATGAGAACGCGACAGTAGTCAACTGCCACACAAGCACAGAAAACATCCCGGAGATCACAAGAGAGGCAGATATCCTCATAGTAGCCTGCGGACAGCTTCATTTTGTCGGACCTGAGTTCACCAACCCTGATCAGGTCATCATAGACATAGGTACTGACTGGGATCCTGAGACAGAGAAAATATCCGGCGATGTCGACTTCGACCGTGTAGAGCCTGTCGTCAGGGCTATCTCGCCTGTACCGGGCGGCGTAGGACGCATCACCACCTGCGTTCTTGTATCGCACGTTATCGAGGCAGCCAGAAGATATGCGAAGAAACAGCCTCTCTACACAGACGCTACAAAATAAGTTAAGCCCAATTGATCAGAATGAATACAGATCTTAAAAGGTAATTCGCAGTTTAACAGCTAAGAAAGGAACAGAAAAAATGAGTGGTTATCAGTATGATCTTATTATTATCGGAGCAGGCCCGGGCGGATATGAAGCAGCCTTCTATGCTCAGGAACACGGCATGAAAGTAGCAATTGTCGAGAAAGACAAGATCGGCGGAACTTGCCTTAACAGAGGCTGTATCCCGACAAAGGCACTGATGCACTCTTCAGATGTATACCGTGATGCAGCTCACGGAGCAGAAGTCGGTGTAGAGGTCGAAGGACTTCACGCTAACCGCAAGAGAATCGGCGAGAGAAAAGACGAAGTTCTCGATACACTCAGAAGCGGCATCACCGGTCTTCTCAAGAAGAAAAAGATAGACGTTCTGACAGGAACAGGCGTTATCATTGAGCCTCATGTCGTAAGCGTCACATCGCCTGAAGGCGGAAACATGATAGTCAGAGCTGAGAACATCATGGTAGCAACAGGCTCAAAGCCTTTCATTCCACCGATCCCTGGTGCAGATCTTCCTGGCGTTATCGACAGCACAGAGCTGATCGAAATGGGAGGAGAAGAGATCCCTGAGTTCGTCATCATCGGCGGAGGAGTTATCGGAATAGAATTCGCTACTATATACGCTGATCTCGGAGATCATGTAACAGTCATCGAGGGAATGGACAGACTTCTTCCTGTCATCGACAAGGAGATCGGACGCAGCATCAAGATGACCCTTGAGAAGAAGGGCGTTGATGTACATGTTGCATCTCCTGTCAAGAAGATCGAAAAAGACGGAGACAAGCTTGCGGTTATCCTCACCAACAAGAAGGGCGAAGAGATCACAGTCAAGGCTGACAAGGTCCTCATGTGCGTAGGCCGCAGGCCTAATACAGCCGGAGTATTCAGCGAGAAGCTCCTTGCAGAGTATCCTGACGTAGAGGACGCCAAGGGATTCATCACAGCTGATGATGCATACAAAACACCTGTACCGAGCGTATATGCGATAGGAGACTGCATAGGCAGGATCCAGCTTGCTCATACAGCATCGGCAGAAGGCCGCAATGCAGTTGCTCTTATTAATGGCGAAGAGGCTGCTATCAATATGGGAACAGTTCCGAGCTGCATCTATACAGATCCTGAGATCGCTGTAGTCGGAATGACTGCAGATGAGGCTAAGGAGGCAGGAATCAAGGCAGTCAGCAAGAAGTACCCTATGTCAGCTAACGGCAAGACTATTATCGCTGGTCTCGACAGAGGCTTCGTCAAGCTGATAGCCAGAGAAGATGACCATGTTCTGATCGGAGCACATCTCCTGTGCGGAAGAGCTTCCGATCTGATCGGAGAGCTGGCAGTAGCTATCGGACGCGGCATGACTCTTGAAGAAGTTGCCAACATCATTCATCCGCATCCATCATTTGCAGAAGCTATCATGGAAGCTGCACGCCTGTAGAAGGTACAGCAGAGTCTGCTGCAGACTGACAGTAATATATAACAAAGCCCGGGATATTGAGTCCCGGGCTTCTGTATTTGCTGTAGATTTCAGCTGACCGATTCTTATTCGCAGTCGCAGAATTCGTATCTGAGGTGCGGTTCTCTTGCAGCCTTGGTGTCATCAAGTCTCAGTACCGGAGTGGTCTGAGGTGCCATCTGTACACTCTCAGGAGCATTGAAGATGCGGTCATAGATCTCGCGGAATGCTGTGATAGCTTCGTCGAGAGTTTCCTTCGTCTCTGTCTCAGTAGGCTCGATCATGAGGGCCTCGTGTACGATCAGAGGGAAGTAGATTGTAGGCGGATGGATACCGTAGTCGAGGAGAGCCTTAGCTACGTCCAGAGCCGAAACATGAGTCTTGCGGTAGATCGGGTCGAGGCCGATTACGAACTCATGCATGCATGTAGTATCGAATGCGATCGGATACAGATCCTTGAGCTTCTCCTGCATGTAGTTAGCGTTGAGAACAGCGTTCTCAGCAATAGTATGTACATCCTTGCCGATGGTCAGCAGGTATGCATATGCCTTGACCATTACGAGGAAGTTGCCGTAGAAGCCAGTCATATTTCCGATGGACTTCTCAGCTCTTACATACTTGCCGTCCTTGCATACGAGGCCAGGTGCGAATGGAGCAAGGAAATCCTTGTAAGCGCATGGGCCGCTGCCAGGACCGCCGCCGCCGTGAGGTGTCGAGAATGTCTTGTGCAGGTTCATGTGGATTACGTCGAATCCGATATCTGCAGGACGTACGATACCGATTACAGCGTTCAGGTTAGCACCGTCATAGTAGCAGAGTCCGCCTGCCTCATGAACAAGGCGGGTGATCTCCATGATGTTAGGGTCGAAGAGACCTACGGTGTTAGGGTTGGTCAGCATCAGACCGGCAGTCTTAGGACCGAGATGAGCCTTGAGGTCATCAAGATCTACAGTACCGTTCTCGTTGGACTTGATAACTACTGTCTTGTAGCCAGCCATTGTTGCGGATGCAGGGTTGGTGCCGTGAGCAGCGTCAGGTACAAGTATCTCAGTTCTCTCTGTGTCGCCTCTGTCTGTGTGGTAAGCCTTGATCAGGAGGAGTCCGGTGAACTCGCCGTGAGCTCCGGCTGCAGGCTGGAAAGTAACTCCGTCCATACCTGTGATCTCGCAGAGCATTTTCTCAAGATCAGCGATCAGCTCGTTAGCGCCCTGAACAGTCTCTGCAGGCTGGAGCGGATGGAGCTTGGCAAAACCAGGAAGGTTAGCCATCTTTTCGTTGATCCTAGGATTGTGCTTCATTGTGCAGGAGCCGAGTGGATAGAATCCGTCATTGACTCCGTGAGCTCTCTTAGCAAGAGCTGTATAGTGTCTTCCCATCTCGTTCTCAGAGATCTCAGGGAGATGTGCCTTCTTCTCGCGAAGAGGAGCTGCAGGCATCTTTACAGGAACATCGCATGCAGGGAAGATATCTTGTCCTCTACCAGGAATGCTCTTCTCGAATATTAACTTCATCTTAGAACACCTCCTTTGCGATAGCTATGACTTCGTCGATATCTTCTTTTGTGTTGAGCTCTGTGCAGCACCAGAGGATGCAGTCACAGTCGCTGTCGTCACAGCCGCAGCACTGGAACTTGAGTCCTCCGAGGATGCCCTTTGCTTCAAGAGCTGCAAGGAGCTTATCAGCATCAGGACATGTAGTAGCGAATTCGTTCCAGAACTCTCCCTTGAAGCAGAGCTTCATGCCGATCTTGTCGAGCTCTTCTGCCATGTAGTGAGCCTTGGATGAGCAGAGCTCAGCAACCTGTGCATAGCCTGCAGGGCCGATGGTTGACAGATAGATACCTGCTCTGAGAGCACACCATGCCTCGTTGGAGCAGATGTTGGAGCTTGCTTTCTCACGACGGATGTGCTGCTCTCTGGCCTGGATGGTCAGAACGAAGCCTCTGTCGCCTCTTGTATCTACGGTCTCGCCGATAAGTCTGCCAGGGATCTGACGCATATACTGCTGTCTTGTTGACAGGAATCCGAGGTAAGGTCCGCCGAACTCAAGACCGAGTCCGAGAGGCTGTCCTTCACCTACAGCGATGTCTGCGCCGATCTCGCCAGGGCTCTTGAGAGCGCCGAGTGCGAGCGGATGGCAGTACATGATGAACTTAGCGCCGGCATCCTGAGTGATCTTGCAGAGCTCGTCTGCATCTTCAACGATACCGAAGAAATTAGGATACTGCATCAGGAAGCAGGAAGCTGCAGGATCATCTGCGAGTGCCTTTGCGAGAGCGTCCTTGTCGGTAACGCCATCCTTTGCAGGGATGACTACTACCTTACTGCCTCTTCCGAATGAATATGTGTTGATTACTGTGAGGATCCTTTCGTCAATAGCGCCGGATACATAGATGGTGCTGTGCTTTCTGTCCTTGCACATCCAGCATGCTTCTGCAGCTGCGGAAGCGCCGTCGTACATCGAAGCGTTAGCGATATCCATGCCGGTGATCTCAGCGATCATTGTCTGATACTCAAAGATCGACTGAAGGATACCCTGGCTGATTTCAGCCTGATAAGGTGTATAAGCTGTTAAAAACTCTTCTTTGTTGGCTATTGCATCTACTGCGGAAGGTACATAGTGGTTATATGCGCCTGCACCGCGGAAGATGGAGCGGAAGATGACGTTCTTATTTGCGAGTCCCTGAATCTTGCGGTCGACTTCGATCTCGGACATTCCCTCAGGAAGGTCGAGTTCGCCTTTGACCTTGGCAGCTTCAGGGATCACCTTGAAGAGATCGTCGAAATCCTTATAGCCAATCTCGTTGAGCATTTTTAATTGCTCTTCCTTGGTGTTAGGAATGAAAGTGCCCAATGTTATTCCTCCTTACTTATTCTGAATCGGGGAGGCGCACAGATGTGAGCATCCGGCGCCCCCGGATATTCAAACTGGAATTGTCAGAAATTCTCTTCCTGAAGAGGGATTAGCCTCTGTACTCGTCGTATTCGTCAGCTGTGAGGAACTCAACGTTATCAGAGATGTTGCCGACCTTGATGAACCATGAGCCATAAGGATTGCTGTTGATCAGTGATGCATCATCAAGAATATCTTCGTTGATCTCAATTACTTCGCCTGTAACAGGGCAGAAAACATCAGCTACAGCCTTAACGGACTCAACATCTCCAAGAGGCTCACCTGCAAATACCGAGTCGCCTACCTCAGGGAGGTTAACGAATACGAGGTCGCCGAGCTCACTCTGAGCATAATCTGTGATTCCGATGTAAGCATCTTCTCCGTCATAACGAACCCATTCATCATCCTTGGTGTACTTCAGTTCTTTTGGATCAATCATTGCTGTAATCTCCTTTTTGAAATTGTTTTTGAGAAATAATTGCTGGTATTATGATCCGCATAGCGGATTTTAACAGTTCTGAAATCAGAGAGAAGAGATAATTATTTTGCTCTCTTGTAGAATGGGAGACCTACCATTTCGCAGTCTACCATACGTCCTCTGACATCTACCTGGCATGGAGCGCCGATCTCTCTTGCTCCTGATTCAACGATAGCCATAGCGTAGGAAGCGCCCATATATGGCAGGAATGTGCCGGATGTTGTGTATCCTACGATCTTGCCGTCTCTGTATACATCGAGGTGCTCTCTGAGGATACCGCGGCCGGTAACCTTGAGGCCGACTCTTCTGTGCTTGAGAGGCTTGTCTGCTTCGAGAGCAGCCTTGCCGATGAAGTCAGGCTTGTCCATCTTGACAGCGAAGCCGAGGCCAGCTGTACGAGGGCTGATATCATCATTCATCTCATGTCCGTAGAGAGGCATTGCAGCTTCCATTCTCAGGGTATCTCTTGCGCCGAGTGCGCATGGGATAAGTCCATCGTCCTTGCCTGCTGCGATCAGAGCTTCCCATACATCAGGAGCCTTATCAGCCGGCATATAGATCTCGAATCCGTCCTCGCCTGTATAACCTGTTCTGGAGATCATGCAGTTGATGCCCTGGAAATCACAGTCGAAGATGCATGTGTAGTAACCTGCAGGGATGTACTTAGCGTCTACTACCTTGCTGAGGATCTTCTCAGCATTAGGTCCCTGAAGAGCTACCTGACCATACTGATCACTGACATTAGTGAGCTCAACTCCGTCGATCTTGTGGTCACACATCCAGGCGAAGTCTTTATCAGTGTTAGCTGCGTTGACTACTACGAAATAGTCGTTTTCTCCCTTCATATATACAATGAGGTCATCGACAGTGCCGCCGTGCTCATTGCACATCGGAGAATATCTTGCAAAGCCAGGCTGAAGATCTGTGTAATCATTGGTCAGAAGATAGTTGAGGAAATCGCGTGCCTTCTCACCCTGAACGAGGATCTCGCCCATGTGGGAAACGTCGAAGAGTCCGCACTTTGTTCTGACTGCCATGTGCTCTGCCTTGACACCGCTGCCGTACTGTACAGGAAGAAGGAATCCGCCGAATTCAACTATCTTCCCGCCGTACTTTACATGGGTATCGTAGAGTGGGGTTTTCTTGTCCATCTTAAACACCTCCGTAGTGTGATTGGATCGGTGGAATGCGTCTTGAGGTCATGCCGACGGCCGTGCGGCATGCAGTTTTTCCGGAGAAAAACTCTCTGAATGTGCAAAAGGGCGCAATCCCACATATTTAACATATATAAATAATAATAGCACCCACCTGCGCGGAGCGTCAACGAAAAAGGAGGCATCAGAAGCCCGTGATAATGTACAAAAATCGGATGCCGAAATGACCAAATTATCGTTGCCTATATAATGCCAATCTGATATGATTCAAATGTATAAGGTATTGAATAGAGTATTGTTAATGTCAGAGTAGGAACAGCGCGTAAAGTGTTACAGGATGGGAAGTTGCCTGTAAACGAAAGATACCGGCCTAGGCCCAGGGTCTGCGGTGCTGTATCCGCATCCGCTGCCATAAGAGGATAACAGTGAAGAACAGCTCCTTTTGTGGCTACTGTCATGAAGGGGGTTTTTTGTATGGAAAAATCAAGATTTACAGCAAGACAGGTTACCGTATGTGCACTGCTTTCCGCTATGGTTGCAGTCCTCGCAGCAGTATCGGTCACGACCAATGCATTCAAGATCACTTTTGAGTCGTTCCCGATCTACATTGCAGGCTTCCTTTTCGGTCCAGAGTACGGACTGATCGTAGGGACCCTGGGCTCTTTTATCTACCAGATATTGCTCTACGGCGTCAGCGCCACGACCGTTCTGTGGATACTTCCTTATTCCATACTCGGTCTGGTATGCGGGCTGGTTGCCAGAAGGAATAACTTTGATCTGAGCGCCAGGCAGTACATGCTCGTCACGGCTGCCTGCGAGCTGATGGTCACTGTGCTCAATACAGGCGTGATCTATGTGGACAGCCATATCTATGGATACTACACACCGGCCCTGATCCTCGGCGCTCTCGGGCTGAGACTGATCATCTGCCTGTGCAAGGGATTTATTTTCGGGGCTGTCATGCCGAAGCTGATAAGTACTCTGAGAAAGGCTGCTCTGCAGAACTGAAATGATGACAAGAGATGAAGCTGTAGCATATATAGAAAACGCCGGATGGAGCCAGACAAGGCTGGGACTCGGCAGGACAAGAGAACTCCTCAGGAGGCTCGGTGATCCGCAGGAATCTCTGAGATTTATCCATGTGGCCGGAAGCAACGGAAAAGGCAGCATATGCGCCATGCTTGACAGCGTCCTGCGCAAAGCCGGATACAGGACAGGACTGTATACCTCTCCGTATCTTGAGAGATTCGAGGAGCTCATCCGCGTCGATGGCAGGGAGATAGACGGCTGGGAGCTTGCTGAGATCACAGAGCGGATCAGGGTGGAAGCAGAAGCAATGGAAGACCATCCGAGCAGATTCGAGATGCTGACTGCAGCAGCCATGCTGTACTTCCGGCAGATGCAGACAGATATAGTCGTTCTTGAGGTCGGCATGGGAGGTGCGCTCGACAGTACTAATGCCATAAGCGCTCCGGAAGTCGCAGTGATAGCCAATATAACTCTGGAACACACCGAGTATCTGGGGAAGACTATCGAGGAGATAGCCGATACAAAATGCGGCATAATCAAGCCGGGAAGCCATACCGTGTGTTATGACGGCGAGCCTGCAGTGACACAGATAGTCAGGGCAAGATGCGAAGCCGCCGGTGTGCCGATGACGCTGGCAGCAAAGTCAGAAGCATCTGTCATCCGGCAGGATCTGACAGGTCAGATATTCACCTGGAAAGGCAGGACATACCATATCTGTCTGGCCGGGACGCATCAGATATATAATGCCTGCGCTGTGCTTGAAGTGTTAGAAGCTCTTCGCGGCAAAGGCTGGGTTATTCCTGAAAGCGCTGTCGCTGACGGACTGGAAGAGACCAGGTGGCCGGCCAGATTCGAGATCATGGCCCGGGAACCTCTCGTCATCCTCGATGGTGCGCATAACCAGCAGTGCGCAGAGGCTCTTGCGGATACACTGGGGAGTCTGGTCAGGGGACAGAAAGCCGTATTCCTGACAGGCATACTGGCTGACAAAAACTACGAAAAAATGACAGAGATACTGCAGCCGTACGCTGAGTGCTTTGTGTGCGTGAATCCGCCGAGTCCGAGAGCACTTCCTGCGGAAGCTCTGGCGGAAGGCATAAGAGAGCGCGGCATGAAGGCTGAGGCTTACGAATCGCTGAAGGAAGCTCTGCGTGCAGCTCTGACGAAGGCAGACGGCGGTGTCCTTGTTATGGCGGGGTCTCTTTATCTCGCAGGTGAGATAAGGAAGATATTCAGAGATACATACAGAAGATGGCTGAGAAGCCGCAAGATAAAAGCGAGAAATTCGCTGACTGATGCAGAACGCATAGAGAAGTCGCGCCTTATATGCAGGGCGGTCGCTGAGACAGAATCGTGGAACAAAGCCCGCAGGATCCTGGTGTACAAGTGGACAAAGGGTGAAGTCAGACTCGATGAACTTGAGAAGACAGGCCGGAACCAGGGCAAAGAGCTGGTATATCCGCTGTGCGTGAGCGATACAGAGATGGTCGCTGTCCTGCCGGGAGACGGAGACGATGCCTGGAAGAGCGGCTACTATGGGATACTTGAGCCGGATGCAGAGAAAGGCAGGATCATATCACCTGCCGACATAGACCTCGTGATCTGCCCGTGCTCTTCTTTTGACAGCGAATGCCGCCGTATGGGTATGGGAGGAGGTTTCTACGACAGATACCTTCCGGGCTGCGTGAATGCTGATTTTACAGCAGTAGCGTTTGAAGTGCAGCGGTCATATGAGATACCGGCGGATTCCCATGACATACCGGTAGACTGTGTTATTACAGAAAAAGAATGTTATACTTAAGTGACAGATGGTCAGCGGACCGGATGATATCACTGAGGTACGCAGGAAAAGGATACAGGAGTAAATGAAGATAGAGTGGTGGATGCTGGATGGAGCAGTGTTGCTGATCCTTCTGGTGGCTGTAATAAGAGGCGCCGCAAAGGGGATAGGAGATACTCTCCTGCGGATACTCGGCCTTGTCGGCGGCCTGGCTGTCAGCTATTTTTATCTTGATAAAGTAGCTGCATGGCTTTCTGTTTCGCCGGTCCAGAGCACTATCCACAAGCACATCTATCTGATGATAAGGGCCAGACTGGGCGGAGTCGATCCGGGAACGGCTCAGGCAGAAGGCAACAGATCGTCAGATATCATCAACGGATATGTAGGAAACACACCGGCTGATCCGTACACGGAGGCTATGCCTAAGACGATAAGCGGCGCTGTCAATGATCTTGCAGACAAAACAGCTACGGCCGCAGCGACAAGAATAACAGATATCTGTATCAACATTCTGTCGATCCTCGTAATAGTCATTGCTGTATGGCTGGCTATGACAATAATCAGGTTCATATTCAGGCAGCTCCGTGATACCTCGATCCTGATCGGGTTTTCTGACCGGATCCTCGGCATGGCATTCGGCATTGTAAGAGGTCTGGTGATCTCCTTCCTCGCTGCTGCTGCGCTCATTCCGGGAGCGGCACTTCTCGCGCCGGACAAAGTCCCCGAGATACTTACCGCTATGGATCAGTCATATATTGCAGGCACGATATATAATGTAAATCCGGTAATGTTCATAGTCGAACATTTTATCCGATAGCAGTACATGCATTCTCTCCTCCGCATCGATGAGTGCGGAGGACTTTTATTGTTTTGGTTGATATTTCAAACAGCGTTATGATACAATATTCCAGCTATGGGTTTTGATGGATCGATAACTGCATATGATGACGAACGATTCATGTCAGAAGCTGCATCTGAGGCAGAAGCAGCCGCTGCTGCAGGCGAAGTGCCTGTAGGTGCTGTCATTGTCAGAGACGGGCAGATCATCTCCCGGGCGCACAACATGGTAGAGACCAGCCGGAGCTCATCAGCGCATGCAGAGATGCTTGCGATCGAGGCTGCCGAGAAGGCCCTCGGGACAAAATGGCTGACAGGCTGCACAGTATATGTGACGCTTGAACCGTGCAGTATGTGCGCAGGCGCGATGGTTCTCGCAAGAGTCTCGAGACTCGTTATCGGGACGATGGATCCCAAGGCCGGTGCATGCGGATCGCTTCACAATATCGCATCCGATGACAGACTCAATCACCGGATAGAGATCACGGAAGGAGTGCTGCAGGAAAGGTGCAGCAAGCTTCTCAGGGATTTTTTCAGGGCAAGACGCCGCTCGCACAGCGGAGAAAACAATACAGAGATTTGATCTGCGGAAGATATATGCCGCGGGACAGAATTACGGAGGATACAATTAATGAAGAGGGGAACTCTGATCGCGATACTTACAGCGATTATGGTAATGGCATGTTCAGCCTTCAGCTTCGCAGAGGGCGGACTTCAGCTCGTTTCGTCCTATCCTGAAGACGGACAGAAAAATACTTCCATGGAGAACCTGGGAGTAAAGCTGACGTTCAACAATCCGATCAACTCGGCAGAAGCTAAGAAGATAGACGCTGATAAGTTCAGCATCACTGATGAGGACGGAGAGAAAGTTCCGATCATGGTCCTGTTCAGCGAGAAGAACGACGGTCTTGTACTTGTAGTAGCTAACGTTGATGAAGGCTTTGTCGCCAAGAACAATTCAGAGTACACACTTAAGATCTCTGCAGGTCTTGTGGACAACGAGGGCAATGAGCTTGCTAAGGATCAGACGATCACTTTCAGGACATATAACCAGAAAGTCAACAATGCTGTAAATATGGTCATGATGTTCATCATGTTCGGCGGTATCATGTTCCTCACTATGCGCCAGAACAAGCAGAAGGAAGAAGAAGAGAATTCTTCTGAAGATGACAGCAAGGAAGCATTCAATCCATACAGAGAAGCTAAGAGAACCGGCAAGTCTGTAGAGGAAGTCAAGGCTGAGCAGGCAAGAAAAGAAGAAAAGCTCGCTAAGAAGAAGGCCCGCAAGAATAAGGGCAAGGAGCAGCCACAGGAAAAGAAGATCGAAAACTGTGCAGAGCTTCTGAACAATGTATATCACGTTCACGCACCTGCTCCGATTAGCAAGGAGGACAGATCTGTGAACGCTCTGATCAAAATGCGCAAGGATGCAGCCAGAGCAGAGAAAGCTGAGAAAGAAGCCAGAGCAGCAGCAAGGAAAAAGAAAAGGAACTGATAACTGACAGATCAGACGGCAGGGGAGCGGGAGCTCCCCTGTTTCATAGAAAGAGAATTATGAAAGAAACAGTACTGAAAGCATACGCCAAGATCAATCTGTCACTGACAGTCACGGGGCGCAGAGAGGACGGATACCACAATATAAGGTCCCTGATGCAGGGAATCGGTCTTTTTGATGTGATAAAAATAACAAAATGTCCTCAAAATGGAACAAAATACAATTTGCCTCATTGCCTTATTGGTGGCGTTGATGTATATTTATGTACGGACGCAGATACAATTCCGGTCGATATGAGCAATCTGGCATTCAAAGGTGTCGCTGCAGTCCTGGATGCATATGATCATCCGGTCGTGGACGACATTATCATATCCATAGACAAAAGGCTTCCGGTCTCAGCCGGCATAGCAGGCGGCAGCGGCAACGCGGCAGTATGCATGCTCGGACTCAATTCACTGCTGGGATCGCCGCTTAGTCTCAGAGAGCTGATGAATATCGGTGCTGAGGTTGGCGCGGATGTTCCTTTTTCTCTAATGATGAATGCCCGGCGCAATGCATCAGAGCTTGCATCCCTCAGAGGTCTCGAAGAAGCCAGCACTGCGGCATGGACGGGCGGTATAGGAGATATCGTCGAGCCCGCAGAGCCGATGAACAGGTATGTCATCATGGCCAATCCGGGAATAGCAGTCTCGACTAAAGCTGCCTATGAAGGGATAGATGCTATCATGGCTGAACCGGGCTACAAAGGCGTCACTGATGAGTATCCCCTGTTCGTGAACGATCTTGAAAGCTATACACTGAGAGATTATCCTCAGGCTGCCCAGCTTAAGGCTGTCATGCAGGATGAGCTGGATGCCGACATCGTTCTCATGAGCGGAAGCGGCCCTACGATGGCTGCTTATTACAGGGATGAGGGGAAAGCCCGTCAGGATTTCTGCCGCATGAAGGAGCTGTGCTCACAGCGGCCCGGATGGCGGACGTGGTTTTCTTCAACCGGAGACAGTTACAATTAAGAGAAGGCCCCTCTAATTCTTTAAGGAGATGACACATGATGGAGATTCAACTGAAAGTACAGAAACCGCTTAAAGATCTGGTGTATCTTGAACTTAAACACAAGATCCTGACCGGAGAGATCGTTTCCCAGACCAGACTCATGGAGATCGATCTGTCCGAAAAAATGAATGTCAGTCGTACCCCGATCAGAGAAGCGATCAAGAGGCTTGCCGAAGACGGACTGGTTAAAGTAGAGCCTCGCAGAGGTGCATATGTTGCTAACATATCCATCAAGGACATGCTTGATGTCTTCGAAGTAAGAGAGGACATGGAAGGCTTTGCGACCAAGCTCGCAGCCGAAAGAATCACAGAAGAAGAAAAAGTCAAACTCAACAAGATCGCAGCTGCATATGACGAGGCGCTCAGCAGCGGTGACAAGGAGACGATAATAGAGCTCGATGAGGAGTTCCACAATTTTATCGTAGCGTGCAGCGGAAATGAGACCCTCAGTGAGCTGGTAAGCTACGTTCAGGAGCTTTCACTCAGATTCAGATACCTGTATTACAATGATTTCTCTCTGTATGAATCCACTGCAGAGCAGCACAACAGGATCGTAGAAGCTATCAACAACGGCAGAGCAGAGGAAGCAAGGGCAGAGGCTGATGCTCATGTCAAAGCGCTCAAGGAATTCGTCTTCGAACTCGGCAAGAAGATGAAAGCCATGGGAGACACAGAATAAGCCGCAGATTAAGAAACGGCATTCGAAGGAATCAAATAATGTAACATAAAGACGGGATCCCGCACTGCAGGATCCCGTCTTGACGTCCGTAAGGAATATTACCGGTACGGCTCTATTCTGTTGTTGTCAGCTCTTCGAGGACTGTCTTGATCTCGATCTCCTGTCCCTGTCTGCTGACGACTATGGAGACTGTATCTCCGACTTTGTGCTTTCTCACTTCAGCGATGAAAGTCTGGCTGTCTTTGACATCTTTGCCATCGATGGAGATTATGCGGTCTCCCTGCTCGAAGCCGGCATTCTGTGCATTCTCGCCTGTTACCTGAGCGATGTATACTCCGGCTGCTTCAAGGTTGTATGTCTCTGCATTGGCTTCTGATACATCCTGGATGGTGATACCTACTACAGGCCTTGTCGTTACCTTGCCGTTTTCAATAAGATCGTTGATGATATCTGATACGGTGTTGATAGGGATTGCGAAGGCAAGACCTTCGATACCTACTCCGGAGCTCTTGGCGTCGACGATACCGATCAGCTCACCCTTGTTGTTGAAGAGGCCTCCACCGGAGTTGCCGCCGTTGATGGCTGCGTCTGTCTGCAAGAGGGTCATCGTTCTGCCTTCGATAGTAAGTGTTCTGTCAAGAGCACTGATTATACCTGTGGTAGCTGTGCCGCCGAGCTGACCGAGAGGGTTGCCGATAGCAACTGCTGTATCACCTACCTTGACCTTGCTGCTGTCACCGATCTCGGCAACAGTCAGATTATTGGCATTGATCTTGATAACAGCTATATCATTCTCGTCTACGCCGCCGACTATGGCTGCCGGATAAGTTTCACCGTTGTGGAGTGTTACCTGAACCTTGTTGGCTCCCTGGATAACGTGATAGTTGGTGACTATATAACCATTGGAAGTGACTATAACGCCCGAGCCGGCACCTTCAGTGACCTGAAGCTGGCCGAAATAGTCCTGTGTCGTTCCGGATACGAGGATCTCGACTACAGCGTCAGCGTTTTTGTCTACTACCTCTGCGACTGTCATGCTGCTGCCTGTCGCATCGCTGAGCGAGAGCTGCGAAAGCTCTGAATCTTCACGCGGAGCCCTGTTGTCATCAGGAGACGATGAACCGGAACCGCCTGAAAGAGCACCGCCAAGGAAAGCACCGAGTATAGAGCTGATAAACATAGTAATGACCATGCATATCACGAGTGTGCCCTTTGTGACGTATTTCCTTTCACGTGCCGGCTGAACAGGGGAGACAGAAGCGCGGCTTCTGTAGACTTCTCTGGCCGGAGCCGGGTCTTCGATCTGGCCGATGTTTTCGCTCTGCGGTTCATAGCGGCTCATTCGCTCTGCCCTGTAATTGCTGTAAACGTCAGGCTCTTGTTCGCTGACACTTTGTTCCTGTTCGCTGCTGCTGATCTGCTCCGGAGCGCTGCTGTCGCTGACGTCCTGAAAGTTGCTGTCAGCAGACTGTTCGTGAGAGTCAGTATCAGCCGGTTTTTCATCAGGGATCTCGACATCCAGAGATATGTTCTCATATTCGGATGCGATATCTGCGTCATCATTTTCGAAAGTGACTATTCTTCTGTCTTTTTCATCCATTTTTGTCCACCACCTGTTATGCAAATGATCTGCTCGGATGCATAATAGCATTCGAGGTTTAAATGTACTATAAATACTTGTCAATACCTCTGGTATTGAAGAATCATCCTAAATATTGTACACGAATTATGATAGTTTTGAAATATGTCAGTATTGTGTCATTCGTGTTAAAAGTATAAAATAAAGGAGTTATGAACAACAAAAAGAATGTCAATCTCAGAATAACAAGCACGCAGTACTCGGAGAATCTCAAGCCAAAAGGAGAGGCTTTCCTTCGCGAGCTCGAAAAAGAAGATTCTCTGGAGATCCGGACTGAAGGCACTATGTACCATAAGAATGACGCAAGGTACATCAGCTATGTGGAGACGGAAGAGGCGGGCCTTGTCAACACACATACGGTCGTCAAACTCAGTGACGGGACTATACGCATCAGGCGTTACGGAACCGGTGATGACGACGATGGGATGGACATGACGCTTGAACCAGGAATACTCAACATAACGAGGTATCAGATACCGATGATGTCGACTGTCAGTCTGGAAGTGTATACTAACAGTCTTGACGAAGACCTGGACGAAGAAGGGTACGGAAAGATTTCTGTCGACTACAGGATCAGATTTGACCAGTATTTTTCAAGGCGGAATATCCTTGAGATAGAGGTAATGCCATCCTGAGCATATTCAGATACATCCTCTGCGGGATGTGTAACCAAAATCAACCGGTAAGGAAAGGGACATATGAACAAGATCGGATTCAGCGCTGAAAGGTATATCGAAGAACAGTCAAAATATATCCTCGAGAGGATCAACAGCGGAGAAGGCAGGCTTTATCTCGAATTCGGAGGCAAGCTCGTAGAGGACAAGCACGCCATGAGAGTTCTCCCTGGTTTTGACGAAAATGCCAAAATCAAGCTGCTTCAGAAGATGAGTGATAAAGCTGAGATCATCATCTGCATCTACGCAGGAGATATCATCAAGAGCAAGACTCGTCAGGACTTCGGAATTACCTATGACCTTGAGGTCATGAGGCTCATTGATGAGTTCAGAAGCTACGATCTTTCTGTCAACTCCGTTGTAGTCACAAGATATGAAGATGCACCTTCGGTCAATCAGTTCATAGCAAAACTCGAGAGAAGGGGCATCCGTACATATAAGCATATGTTCACCAAGGGCTATCCGACAGATGTCGACACGATCGTATCCGAGGAAGGCTACGGTGCTAATCCATATATAGAGGTAGAGAAGCCTCTTATCGTCGTTACAGGACCGGGCGGAGGCTCCGGAAAACTGGCGACTTCACTTTCGCAGGTATATCATGAGTACAGCAGGGGCCGCAAAGCCAGATATGCCAAGTTCGAGACCTTCCCGATCTGGAATCTCCCGCTCAAGCATCCTGTCAACATTGCTTATGAGGCAGCGACTGCGGACCTCAAGGATTTCAACATGATCGATCCGTTTCACCTCGAAGCATACGGCGAGACGGCGGTGAACTATAACAGGGATGTCGATGCTTTTCCTGTACTCAGGAGAATACTCCACGCTATCACAGGATCAGATGACGGATACAAGTCACCTACAGATATGGGAGTCAACAGATGCGGCTTCGCTATCGTCGATGATGAGGTCTGCAGAGAAGCTGCAAAACAGGAGATCGTCAGAAGATACCTGATCGCAGAGTGTTCATACAGAAAAGGAAACATAGACGCTTCGACCCTCGAGAGGACCAAGCTCCTGATGGAGGAAGTAGGAGCTACAAGATATGACAGACCAGTCGTTTCAGCGGCTGAAGAATATGCAGAGGTCAAGAAATCGCAGGATGCGGAAAGATACGAGAATGTCGTAGTATCTGCGATACAGCTTCCTGACGGCAGCATCGTCACAGGCAGATCTTCCAGAAGGATGGTTGCGACAGCAGCGATGGTCCTCAATGCGATCAAGAGACTTGCCGGCATCAAGGATGACATGCTGATCATTTCTCCGACGATCTTCGAGAGCATGACGAACACCAAGGTCGGAGTTTTCCACGACAAGTCCAGCCTCAACCTTGAAGAGGTCATCATGGCGCTGACGCTGACCAAGCTTACCAATCCGTTTGCAGAGCTGGCTCTCAGAGAGATCCCTCACCTGAACGGATGCATAGCTCACTGCACCGCCATACTTTCAGATAAAGACGAGCAGGCGCTCAAGTCACTCGGAATCGATATAACTTCCAATCCGGAGTTTTCGAACAATAATCTTTACTCCAAGTAGAGCGTGAGAAAGGAGAAGCCAAGATGATCGATTATAAGAAACTTATGAAAAAGGCGGCAGATGCATCAGCCGGCCTGACAGTAGTAGTAGCTTTTCTGAACGCAGCACTCCTCGTGGCCAAGATCGTCCAGACAGTATCCGAGGAAGCAGCAAAGTCAGAAGAAAACGATTGAATTATCCGCAGCGCTCTGTTAAACTAACAGAGCGCTCTATGCTGATATAAGGTTTCCTCCGGATCATACGGCGTTGCCGTAAGGTCGGAAACCTTGATCTACGTCGGCTGTGCTCCTCCGATAGATGCTTAATGGCAGAGCGTCTCATCCACAGCTGAAGATTTAATATGCTGATATAGCTTAATGGCAGAGCATCTCATTCGTAACGAGAAGGTTGTGGGTTCGACTCCCACTATCAGCTCCACAGACTCCCTCAGGCTCAAGGACCTGGGGGATTTTTCGTTGGAATTTCAGTACTTTCCGGCTGTCAAGATTTGCCTGACATTGTCTTTTATCGTTCATCGTGTAGTGTCGAAATATTCGCATTAGCTATTATTTTCGGTTAAATATCGATTAAAATCGGTTAAATTTTTAGGGTCGAATCCTCTTCGGTTATAAGCTGATGTCGCATAATTGCGTCTTACAAATACCTGATATACAGTATAGTCGTAATAAACGTTATAAACTATAATGCTTCAGGAAAGAGGTGAGGATGATGTTCAACCCGAAATATAAGTTTACTCATGATGAGGTCAGAATCATCGTTCTGGCGCTCGTCGAACTCAAGAACCAGCTTATTGCTGAAGGAAGATATACTGATGCTGTTGATGATCTGCTTATCCGGTTCATAGACTGACAGGCGGATCAGTAACATACATAACTCATCAAGATGGCTCTGCACACAGTGCGGAGCTTTAGTACCATAAAAGTGTAGTTGACAGAGAGTAATCTCTGCAGCTGCACTTGTTTTATATAATAAGGGATACAGTTGGTCTGGCGACGTGAGTTTTTGGATCACAGCATCCGTCATAAAAACTGTCAGCCATCCCCTTGTTATATGAGCTCGTTTAAGCAGGTTGGGAAAGGCTCCCGTGTAACGGACTAAAATGAGTTGTAATAAGTGCGGGTGGAAGCAACTGCAAATCAATTCAAGGAGGTTCGTTATGGTAAGCGTTGGAATCGATGTTTCTAAAGGGAAAAGCACAATTTGCCTGATGAGGCCTTTCGGTGAGATCGTTGCCGGTCCTACGGAGATAACTCATGTTGACTCTGAACTGAAGACCTTGGTCAAACTCATGAAAAGCATGAATGATGAAGTCAAAGTCGTTATGGAAGCCACAGGTGTGTATCATTTGCCTGTTCTTACATATCTGAAAGACAACGGCATATTCACAGCAGTGATCAATCCATACCAGATGAAACAATACAGAGTGCAGGGGCTAAGGAGAGTCAAGACCGATAAAGCAGATTCAATGACTATAGCTAAGTATGGGTTGGACAACTGGGATGAACTCAAGGACTTTGACAGATCAGAGGATAAGTACAGGGAACTGACACTATTAAGCAGACAGTATCGTCATTATATGCGGATCCATGTAGCATCACTTCAGGAACTGACACATATCCTGGATTATACGATGCCTGGAATAAAAAAAGAGTTCAACAGCTGGGATTCGGATAATGGTAAGGACAAGCTTTCAGATTTCGTAGAGAAATACTGGCATTATGACAACATACGAAAGAAATCTGAGCGACAATTTGTCGAAAGTTATCTTGCGTGGGCAACAAAAAAGGGATACCACCGGAACCAGAATAAAGCCGCTTGGTAATCCAGGCCATTGAAGTCCTGAGAAGAGTCGATGAAACTCTCAACACGATATTAGCACGAATGCAGGAAATCGCCAAGACATTACCTGAATACACGGTGGTACGTTCTATGGGCGGAGTCGGTGATGTGCTTGCGCCAAAGCTAATAGCGGACATAGGTGATGTTAGAAGATTTCATAACAGCAAAGCGCTGATTGCCTATGCCGGGATCGACGCACCTCCGTACCAATCCGGACAATTCATTAGCACGAATCGTAATATTTCCAAACGAGGATCTTCTGCCATACGTAAGACAGGCTATGAAGTGATGCGTTCGCTGAAATCGCATCCAATGCCTGAAGACGGAGCGGTATACCAGTTCATACTGAAAAAAGAGGCTGAGGGCAAGCCCAGGAAGGTGGCGAAAATGGCGGGACTGAACAAGTTCCTTAGGATTTACTATGCGCGAGTGATGGAGGTGTATAGCCGTTAAACGAGTTAATATGGTATGTATCGATTAGGTTGGCAAAGCAGCCAACCTTTTTGTAGTGCGGCAATTGCAGAAGAGAAACCTGCTAGCAAATTCAAATTACCACTTGAATTTTGTTAGCAGGTTTTTATGCAACCGGACAGGATCCGGAGAAAGGAAAGCGTTATGAAAAAGATTACAGTAAGGATGAAGATCGACAAGTGGAGAAGGAAAAGAGAGCTTAAGAAACTCATGAAAAAACTGGAGGCAGGTTTTCCGGACATGGACGAAAAACTCCCGGATGAGGAGATGCCTGATTTCTGCAGCAGTTTCGAAGGAGAAGAGGAAAGTGCATATGAACTGGCGGCAACAGTTGCTTCGTTCACAGCAGAAAGAGCAGCCGATCATTTCACAGATGTTGTTGATGGCATGCGCATGGACACCATAACTGAAATGCTCAGAATGATCAGACACGGTAATCCTGAATCAGGACTGCGCATGCTCAGGGGCATGTTCTATGCGCGCGGCATGAAGCACTCGGCAGAGGAACTTGACATCATTGTCATATGCGAAGAGTACTGCGAAGATATCTATGACTGGTTCATCGATGACTTCATGCAGACAGAAGAAATCGATTGGTTCCTGATGAAGGAGTCACATAGGGAGGTAAGCTGATATGGCAAAGGTTATTGCTATATGCAACCAGAAGGGCGGTGTAGGCAAAACGACCACCGCCCTTAATCTGGGTGTTGGATTAGCAAGGTCAGGAAAACGCGTTCTGCTCATAGACGGAGATCCACAGAGCGATCTCACCACAGCTCTCGGCTGGAACGGTGACGCTCTGGATAATTCGCTTGGCAGACTCATGTACCTTGCCACGCAGGAGTATAAGCCAAGAGTGAAAGATTCTATCCTTCATCATCCGGAAAGTATCGATCTTATCCCGTCCAATCTGGATCTTTCATCGATGGAGACGAGACTTGTAAATGCAATGAGCAGAGAGAAGATTCTTGCTAATCTGATGAAGGATGTCAGGAACGACTATGACTATATCGTCATAGACTGTATGCCATCTCTCGGAATGATTACGATAAATGCCCTGACAGCAGCGGACAGCGTGATTATACCGGTGCAGGCTCAGTTCCTCCCGGCAAAGGGTATGACACAGCTCATGAGGAGTATTGATATGGTCAGGAATCATACGAACGATAAGCTGAAGATCGACGGCGTACTCATGACGCTGGTAGATTATCGGACCAATCTTGCAAAGGAAGTCATAGATACTATCAGAACCAAGTACGGGATGCAGATAAGGATCTTTGATGCTCAGATACCAGTCGCTGTCAAAGCGGCAGAAGCATCGAAGGCAGGACAGAGTATCTTCGAATACGACAAAGACTCGAAACCGGCCAAAGCTTATGAGGCGCTGACGAAGGAGGTGATCAGGATTGGCGAACGCGAGAGACATAGAAATGAAGCTTCCATCACTCGATGAACTGTTCTCCTCACAGGAGGAGAGAGACGATGCGAAACTCAAGAGGATATACGAGATCCCGCTCGAAGAGATCGACCCTTTTCCGGATCATCCTTACAAGGTCAGAGATGACGAGGATATGGAGAACCTCATCGAGTCGATCCGTGAGCATGGAGTCATGACACCTGCTGCAGTCAGGAAGAAGGAAGACGGCAGATATGAGTTGATCTCCGGCCACAGGCGTAAGAGAGCCTGTGAACTGCTCGGGATACCGACACTCAGATGCGAGATCATGGAGATGAATCGTGAGGAGTCGATCGTGATGATGGTCGAGTCGAACTACCAGAGGAGTACGATTCTCCCGAGTGAGAAGGCATTTGCCTACAGGATGAGACTGGAGGCAATGAAAAGAATGCCGGGTAGACCGGGGAAAAATATGTCCCCACTGGGGACACAATTACGTTCTGATGAACAATTAGCTCAAGAGGTAGGAGATAGTCGCAATCAAATCCAGCGTTATATCCGTCTCACAGAACTGATTCCTGAGCTCCTGGATATGGTCGACGAAGGCCAGATTGCACTCCGACCTGCCGTTGAACTGTCATACATTCCTAAACTGAAGCAGGGGGAGATATGGCAGCGTATCGAAGAGGAACAGTGCACTCCATCCCATGATCAGACCATCCGCATGCGCAGGATGGCTGAAGAAGGCAAGCTGACTCATGAAGTCATAGAGGCTATCATGACGGAAGTAAAACCCAATCAGAAAGAAAAGATCGTGCTCAGAGGAGACAGATTCAGGAAGCTTTTTCCACCCGACCTGCCGATGTCCAAGAGAGAAGACTATATCGCTGCTGCGATGGAATTCTATGGCAGACACCGCCAGAGAGTGCGGGAAAGAGATGATGCAAGGTAAAAACAAGCAGTAATAGTAATATATTTATAATAATCATAACAATATAACATGGCGGCACCTTATCAGGTGTCCGCCATTTTGTTTTAGCAGAAGGAGGATCAGAACAATGCTTAAGATCATCAAGAGTAACGAGAGAAAGTACAACATGGAAATCGCAACAGTATGCGGACTCAGGGAAGCGGTGATCGCGAATCTTCTCAAGGATATGCAGTTCTGCGGAAGCAAGATGAAAGCCCTGGACGGGAAGACCTGGGTCAAATGCTCACAAAAGACAATGACCGATCACTTACCGTTCCTGTCAGAAGAGATGGTACGCAACTCTGTCAGGAAGCTGGAGGCAAAGGGGATCATCAGTATCGACATACTCGATGAAGACAAACTCGACAGGACCTATTGGTATGCCTTTACCGATTATGGCGAAGAATTGCTTCGTGATGGAGGCATTTATGAAAGACTTGCCAAGAGTGCCAGGCACAAAAGTGTTGTGTCCTGAGGAGTGCAGATACCGCGGTAAACTCGTACCGTTCTGCGGATACTGCCTTCCTGAGGTAATGAAGAAGCTCGGGATGGACAGGAGAAAGGAGAAAAATGATGGCAGAGAAGAAGAAAACATCGGTCTTTATAGACCAGGATAAGCTGTACACGCTCAGCAGGCTGAAGGAAGAGGGCTTTGATACAGCTAACAAGATAAGAGCTCTTGACATGGAAGATCTTTGTGAGCATGGCCTTGAGAGTGAACTCAGGAACATTCTGGAACTCAAGAAAGCGATCAAGGCTAATCATAGCGAGATAGCATGGCTCCTCGGCGGAGAAGACCCAAAGCCTGCTAGGAAGGAGGGCACACGTGATGAACAGACTGACGGAAGAAGTAATAGTGAAGACGGATACATCTATTAATATCGGAGGACTGGAAGACCTCAGGGAACTCGTGAGCGGGATCCCTGAGGGAACAGTCTTTTCTGTAGACTTAAGCGAGGTGATCAGCATTGGGCAGGAAGATGGGTAACCAAAACGAGCTCAGAGTCGTGAATATCAGACTTGTCAAAGAGCCTTCTCTTTACAGTACGGAAAAGATCCAAAGTCCTGAGGATGCGCTCAATGTCATATTCGACGAGTTGTCAACATACGACAGAGAGGTGTTCGCAATGCTGAATCTCAAGTCGAATGGGCAGCCGATCAACTTCAATATCTGCAGCGTCGGCACTCTTGATTCAGCACTTGTGTCACCAAGAGAATGTCTGAAGAGCGCGATCCTGAGCAATGCATCATCGTGCATATGTCTTCATGTACACCCTAGCGGAAGCCCGCAGCCAAGCCGGGAGGATTATGAAGTGACCAGGCGCATGATGCAGGCGTGCGACATTATAGGAGTCAGACTCCTGGATCACGTGATCGTTGGCAGTGGAACAAGAGAGATCTACAGCTTCAAAAGTGAAGGCGAACTTGATCATATGATATCAAGGCAGAAAGCATGGGAGAGATAGGAGGAAGACAATGGCATACAAAAATGGAGTAACATACTCTGAAGGTGGGATTGAATATACGATTTATGAGCATATCAGCGTACTCGAAAAGCACGGGAGCGGATGGAACCTCGAGTGTAATGTGGTTTCATGGAACGGAGGAGAGCCCAAGATCGATATCAGATCATGGGATCCATCCCACCATAGGATGACCAGGGGCCTGGCTCTTTCTGAGAGGCAGGCGGAAACACTTGCGAGATCTCTCGCAGATAGATACCGCCAGAGGTCCGCCAGAAGCAGAACTGCTCCTGAGACAGAAGGTCCTGAACGCTGATTCCCACTGAAACGGAGTGGAGACAAGGGGATAGATGATTGAGGAAGGCTGACCGGATGGTGGATCACAGAATCAGATAGCATAAGATTATTCTCGAGGTCAGGCTGCAGGTAATTACGCCTGTGGCTTTTATATTGCAGCGAAGGAGGGACACTATGAGCAACAGAAGAAACAGAAGCCCGGATAAGAAGTCACAGCGAGAGAGAATACGGGAGCTTACGGATGAACTTGAAAGGGGTGTCTCAGCGGTATTCGAGAGTGATGCGTACAAAGCGTTCCTTGAATGCTGTGCTAAATTCCACGATTATTCGCTGAACAACTGCCTCCTTATCCTAAGCCAATGCCCCGAAGCATCCCGTGTTGCAGGGTATGTTGACTGGCAGAAGAAGTTCGGAAGGCATGTGGTAAAGGGTGCAAAGGGAATCAAGATCCTGGCTCCATGCATATATAAAGAGCAGGTGGACGGCAAAGAGAAAGAGGAACACCATGCGGATAAAGAGTCAGCAGCCACCGAAAAGAAGACAGTAGAGCGGCTGGGCTTCAGAGTCGTAACTGTATTCGATGTATCGATGACTGAGGGAAAGGAACTTCCATCGATCGGGGTCGATGAGCTGACAGGAGAAGTAAAGGATTATAGGAAGATCTTCAATGCTCTGGTCAGCATCAGTCCAGTCCCTGTGTACTTCGAAGACATCGAAGGCGGCGCGAAAGGCTACTATAACGATGCTGAGAAACGCATTGCTGTCAAAACCGGAATGAGCGAAGCACAGACAGTCAAAACACTTCTGCATGAGATCAGCCACGCAACGTATCACTCAAGAGAGACTCTAGATCTGCAGGAGAATCTTGATCGCAGACACAAGGAATCGGAAGCAGAAGGGCTGGCCTTCTGTGTCGGAAAAGCACTGAATATTATCGATTCGTCAGAGTATTCCTTCCCTTATATTGCATCATGGGCAACAGGAAAAGAAACGAAGGAGCTCAAAGAGTCGCTCGAACGCATACGCTCTGCTGCCGATGAGATGATAACCGGCATAGATAAAGCGCTTGAAAGGCAGGCAAAACGGGATCTGACAAGAGCGTCACGTGATGAAGCGAGGTGATATGTATGGCACACTACACTGAAGAACAGATCCGCCAGGCAAGATCGATAGACCTGTTCACCTATCTTCAGACATACGAGCCGACAGAACTTATTCATGTCAGCGGGGATACATGGTGTACCAGGGAGCACGATTCCCTTAAGGTTTCCGGTGCAACAGGAAAATGGATGTGGTGGAGCAGAGGCTTTGGCGGGACGTCAGCACTTGATTATCTGATCAAAGTCAGGGGGATGCAGTTTCCCGATGCGATGAAGAGACTTACCGAAGGAGCTATGGCTCCTGTTTTTTATGAGGCAAAACAAGCCGGAGAGAATGCTGTGGCTGAGCGGAAACAACTGATCCTGCCAGATAAGGCCGACAGCAGCAAAGCAGTGATCAGGTATCTGACCGGTAGGGGAATCGATGGAGATATCGTAAGAGAGTGCATCAGAGAAGGTCTGATTTATGAGTCGCTGCCGTATCATAACGCAGTATTTGTTGGTTACGATGAAACCGGAAATGCAGCGTATGCATGCTACCGCGGCACATCAGACAAGCGATTCATGGGTGACGCATCAGGCTCCTGCAAGACATATTCTTTCAGAGTTGAGGGTACTGGCAGCAGGATCCATGTCTTTGAATCAGCTATAGATCTTCTGTCGTTCGCTACAATCATGCAGATGAAGACCGGCAGATGGAGAGCAGAGACCATGGTATCACTTGGCGGTGTATATGCTCCGAGCCTGAACAGACCGATAAACAAAACACCCGCAGCACTTGCCAATGCACTTCAGAATCATCCTGAAGTCAACACAGTGGTGTTGCATCTCGACAACGACGATGCCGGCAGAGGAGCGGCAGAGGCCATAACCCGGCAGCTTTCAGAAAGATATGTTGTCAGAAATGAACCTTCACCTGTCGGGAAGGATATTAATGATTACCTGATGTACATCCGGAAAAGACAGCGGGAATGGGGACATTCGAGGCAGTTACTGGACGGATCATGTCCTGTGAGATAACAATAGCAGCAACTGATTAGTCAGGGAAGGAGAGGAGTCAAAATGATAAAAACTAAAAGTGATACCCCATACACTATCCGTGTAATCGTCTGCAGGCCCGGTGAGAGGGCAGAAGTGATGGAGATTGGGGAGACGCTTGAGGCGATGCAGGAGGTCGTCGGAGGCTATATCGAGGAATATATGCCTTTTACAGGTGAAGACCCAAGGGAAGATGATATCGCGATCATCTGCAATTCAGAGGGCAAGCTGAACGGAATGACACCGAGCAGGGCAATAGAAGATGAGGACGGGCACGTAAAAGATATTATCGCAGGCCCGTTTTTTATTTGCTTTGCACCGCTTGACAGTGACACTTTCGAGTCGTTCCCTCCTGATCTCGAAGAGAAATATCTCAGAAAGTTCGAACTGCCGGAGCGCTTCTATCTTACAGATGAGGGAATCAGGGTGGACAGATATGAGCCTTGCGCAAGAGGCAGGGATACACCATACCTGAGGTAACTACGTTTTAGCAAGCACTGCATCTGACAGTTCACACAATCAGATGCTGCCTTACCCGTAGGCGGATAAGGCACCTGGTGGCAGAAGCCCCCAGACCCCCGTCATCGCGAACGGCTGCTGACATGTCACGGTGAAGGTTCGGCGACAGCTCAGAGCTATAAAGCGATGACCATTCAGTTACAGTTCAGGGAGATCCGGGAAAGGAGGAAAGTCCATGAGGAAAAGAGACTACAGGGTAACGCTATATCTTGACCGCGACGAGAAGGAGATGCTCAGACGCAACGCAAAGGCGTGCGGCATGGACGACAACAGTTATCTGCGTCAGCTTCTTACCGGGCATGAGCCGAGACAGGCACCCGACGACAGATTCTGGGAAACCATGGATATCATCAGAGAGTTCTCCGACAAGATCGATCAGGTCGCCATGAACGCAGACAACTCGGTCAACATGATCGCGGTCATGAACGAAGCCAGGAAGTGGCGAGTGTTCCAGAATGCGATCGAGAAGGAGTTTCTGAGACCGAAGAGGAGAGATGACAATGGCAGTGACTAAGATATGGAACATCAGAGGGAGCGCCGGCAGGCCACTCATGTACGTGATCAATCCGGAAAAGACGGAACGGGACTTCAGTGACACAGAGAAGCAGGCACTTCAGGATGTTATCGCATATGCCGCCAATGAAGACAAGACGGAAAGCTTCTTCTACACCACCGGCATCAACTGCAGCGTGGAATGTGCCCGCGATCAGTTCGACACCACTAAGCTGCGCTTCGGAAAGACCGGAGGCAACGTTGCGTATCACGCATACCAGAGTTTCAAAGAAGGAGAGGTAACGCCCGATGTGGCACATGCCATCGGCGTGCAGCTTGCAAGAGAACTCTGGGGTGACCGATTCCAGATCGTTGTGGCGACTCATGTCAACACGAAGTGCGTCCATAATCATATCGTCAGTGCGCCCATAAGGGGCGAAGTAAATCCAGTTTGCAACTGGTAGTCGAGAGTTCTACGACTATGGTCAATGACTAACCTGGCGGGGAAA
>CADABZ010000021.1 GCA_902786355.1 uncultured Eubacteriales bacterium | reverse complement strand
GTTGTCAGCAGCGATACTGTAAGTCCGAATACTTCCTTGCCGCAAGCCTTTCTTGTCAGGTCTACTCCGGCGATGATGTTGGACCACTGGTCGTTGCCGCCGAACTGTGCCTTGAGGTCAAAGTCGCGGGCCATTACGTAGAAGTCGTATGCCTGCAGCAGCATGTACGAGAACTCGAAGAACGAGAGTCCTGTGTCTCTGTCCATTCTGCTCTTGAAGCAGTCAGCTCTCAGAGCTCTCAGCATGGTGTTGACGTTGAAGTGTCTGCCGATCTCTCTTGCGAACTCGGTGAACTTGCAAGGTCTGATCCACTCAGCGTTGTTGACGCTGACGGCATATCCAGGCTTCGGCTCTCTGTTCTGGTGGCCCGGATGATATACACCCTCGTTGCCTTCGTATTTCCACTCGTCGTCAAAATCGATGAACTTGTCGAAGAGCTTCTTGAACTGTCTGCAGTTCTCATCGATAGTATCTATTGTCATGACCTGACGCATGTCGCTTCTTCCTGAAGGGTCGCCGATCTCACCTGTGCCGCCGCCGAGCAGGAAAACAGGAGTGTGGCCGTACTTCTGCATATACATCATGGTGATCATCGGAATGAAGTGCCCTACGTGCAGGCAGTCTGCAGTCGGGTCAAATCCGATATAGAACTTGATCTTCTCTTTGCCGAGCAGCTCTCTCAGAGCCTCACCATTGGTGGTCTGCTCGATCAGTCCTCTCTCCATCAGGACGTCATATACATTGGTGTGCTCACTGACATTGTCAGGAATTAAATTCTTCATCAGTACGTCTCCCTTTCTTTTATTTCTGTCCGGCAGCAGCTGCATATCCGGGCTGCAAGCCGGGTTATAAACAAACAGCTCCGCAGCTTTAGCTGCGGAGCCGGAATCAACAATTCTGATCGATCCTTATGCTGTCGCAGCAAAATTATGCTTCGATCGAAGCTCCGTCGTAATAATAGATTGCTGCAACGAGTCTGTGTGTGTTCATCAGGAATCTCCTTTGAATCGATACAATAGAAAATATATCACCTGTACAGATTTCTGTCAAATGAAACGAAGGCTACATATACAGCTTACTGCAGATCATTATCCATACCGGCAGAGTGATCATCGACAGCACCGTAGAGACTGCGACAGCCTCAGCCATGAGAACTGAATTCTTATTCTCTTTGGCAGCTGTTGCGACCCCCATAGCTGCACTCGGGAAGCACGTGCACAGGACCGAGGTAAGCTTTATCACCGGGTCTACCGGCAGCGGGATCATCAGCACAACTACCAGCAGCGGTGCGGCGATCAGCTTGATGAACGCGGTTATGATCAGGTCACGGTCACTGAAAATTTTACTGAACTTCGAGGTCCCCAGCTGCACTCCGACGAGGATCATAGAAAGCGGTATAGTAATGTCGCCTACTTCCGTAAGGATGTTCATAGCGTATTCAGGCAGCCTGATCCCTGTGAACAGCATTATAATGGATATTACCGTGGTTATTGTCGTTATATTGGCAAAAGGTGCGATGATCTCCTTCAGACTTCTCTTTCTCTTGCCTGCCGCCTCCCTGTGATGCAGGTGCGGGATGCTCATGAGGAAGAGGTACAGATTGTTGGAAATATTCTGGATAACTACAAAATAGAATACTGTTGCACCGTACACGGCCTTCGCCACCGGGAACCCCATGAACCCCGAGTTGCATCCGGTCATGGCCGACGCAAGGATGTTGCGGTCCTGCTGCTCACGATCTGTAAAGAAATGATCTGCAAACAGCGATGACAAAACTGCAATTATCACATAGATGAGCGACGTCAGCACAAACAGGATTATCGTATTCCGGTACATTCTGTCATCCAGCTCCTGCCCCGTGATCGCACTTATCATCAGGCACGGCACCGTTATATTCATGATCAGTGCAGTAAAATACTTAACGCACTCACCAGGCAGCACCTTCAGCCTGTTCGCCGTGAACCCTATTCCAACATATATAAATACAACCAGAACCTTACTGAAAATTACCAGCATTTAAAATCTATTCCCTCGCCTTTCAATTGACTGCGGCTTACATAATATAGAAATACCAACAACTTCGCAAGGCATAACAAGAGGGACAGTTCTCACTGTCATCTTTTAATGGCAGCAAGGACTGTCCCCGGGATCATCAAAGTCCGCGGAAGACTTTGATGTGGCGCAGGGCGTTTTCGTACATGCCCTGTGTCATCGCCGTGTTCAGTTCAAAATACGTGTGTTTGCCTTCTGTCGCAAGATACTCTGAGGCAAACTTCGTGACATTATTGAAACTGGCTGTTCCGATGTTGATCTTGGCGATACCGAGTGAGATCGCTTTGCGGAAATCTTCATCAGAGATCCCGCTTCCCCCGTGAAGCACCAGCGGAACACCGGCCTTCTCATTGATCTGCTCAAGTATGTCGAACGCGAGCACCGGAGCTGTAGGATAGTCACCATGAGCATTTCCGATAGCTACAGCCAGGCATGCGATGCCTGTTCTCTCGCAAAATTCCTGAGCCTTGTCAGGATTGGTGCAGAGTATGCCGTGATCGGAAAGGCCGTCTTCGCTGCCCCCTACTAGTCCGAGTTCACCTTCCACTGAAGCCCCGTACTTCTCCGCAAGCTCAACGATCCTGTGCGTGCCTTCGATATTCTCTTCGTAAGGAAGAGTGGATCCGTCATACATTACGGATGTGAATCCGAGATCGAGAGCTTTCCTGATAACTTCATAAGTGCTGCTGTGATCGAAGTTGACCGCTACAGGAAGCTTTGACTCCCTGGCTGCCTGAACCATTCCCGGTCCGATCAGTTCCAGCGGCGAATACTTCAACAGCCTCTCAGCTATCTGGATTATGACAGGCACGTCGAGCTCCTCTGCGGCACGGAGAGCTCCGCGCACCATCTCGAGGCTTCCGACATTGAACGCGGGGATGCATGTTCCCTTTTTCCATGCATCGTCCACGAGTTGTTTCATAGTTACAAGAGCCATAAAGACCCTCCTTTGATCTTTTTCTGAAGAGTAAGCGGCCGTTTTATACAACAGCCGCCCGCTTACATTTTATCGTCAGTGATTAGTGCATGAAGAAGCTGAGAATGATGATCTCGATTACTCCTACTGCCCATGCGATCGTGGAGTTGACCGACCAGATAGTCAGCTGCTCCTTAGCCTCGGATACGCCGAGTGTTCTGTTAACGACCCAGAAGTATGAATCGTTGAAGTATCCGAAGAAGAGTGATCCTACGCAGCATGCTACAGCACCGAGCATCGGGCTGGAGTTAGCAGCGATCAGGATAGGTGCGGAGATACTTGCAGCTGTTGTCATAGCTACTGTACCGGAACCCTGGATGAATCTCATTGCTGTCGAGATGATCAGCGGCAGAATGATGATAGGAATTGCTGTCTGAGCAAGTCCGTCTGCCATGTACTGACCGAGGCCGGAGTCCTTGATGATCTGTCCGAGAGCTCCGCCGCCGCCTGTTACGAGCATGATGATGCCTGCGGATGCCATACCCTTCTCCATCTCCTGGAGGATAGTCTGGCGGTCAAAAGGTCTGCCCAGTGTGAAGATAGCGACCAGAAGACCGAGGCCTACAGCTACGATCGGCTGTCCGAGGAATACGACAACGCTCATGAAGCCTGTAGTTGCGCCAAGTGCTGTTGCGATAGTGTTGATCAGGATCAGCACGATAGGCAGTATCAGAGGCATGAAGGATTCGAGAGTTCCCGGAACGCCTTCCATGTCCATGTTGAAAGCTGCCTCATAATTAGGCTCCTGATACTCAGCGTCTACGATGTTTCCGTCTGCATCAGGGAGTCTGTAGAACTTCTTCGACAGGACCTTCCTTGCATAGAAGATGCAGGCAATTGTCATAGGAAGAGCGAGCACGATGGCAAGCAGGATGAATCTTCCTACATCGATTCCGAAGATACCGCATACTCCGAGAGGGCCCGGTGTAGGAGGTACCAGTGAGTGAGTGATAACGAGTCCGGATGCCAGTGCAACGCCGAGTCCGATAACAGACTTCTTGGTTGTCTCTGACAGAGCCTTTGCAATAGGTGAAAGTACGATGAATCCCGAGTCGCAGAAGATAGGGATCGATACCAGGAATCCGGTGATAGCGAGCGCCTCTTCCTCACGGCCCTTTCCGAAGAGCTTGAGGAAGGTGTGGGCCATCCGTTTGGCCGCACCCGAGATCTCAAAGATCTGCCCCATCATTACACCGAATCCGATGATGATGCCTATGCTTCCGAGGGTACCGCCGAAGCCCGACGTTACCGAGTTGATAATACCGAACGTTTTTCCATCTTCAAGAGTGACATTCAGAAGCGGCATGCCTCCGATAGCACCTACCAGGATAGTTGTAAGGATCAGAGCAAGGAAAGCCTGAACCTTAGTCTTGAGAACGAGAACGATGAGGATCGCAATACCGATAAAAAGTGCGATCAGCATCCTGGTTCCGTCTAATCCGTTAACCATATTAACCTCCAATACGTTATAATAGCTGTAGTTTGTATTCGCATCCGGGCATCGTAAAAGACGCCCGGACGGATATAATCTCTAAGCCTCGGAGAGTTGTTGGTTGGCGCCTGCTGCTCGCCGGGGCTTATCAATTATCTGAGATAGTGCAGTGCTCCTGTGCCTTGCGGCCGGGCACCTGCGGTTTGCTTCCTACTTAGTGAAGTAAGGAGCGTACTTGGCTGCGAGTCTTACGGACTCGATCATGCTGACAGCACCTGCGATGCCCTTGCCTGCGATATCGAATGCTGTTCCGTGGTCTACGGAAGTACGCAGGATAGGCATGCTGTTTGTAATCGCGATGGTGCGGTCAAAATCAAGTGTCTTGGTTGCGATGTGTCCCTGATCGTGATACAGCGACAGTACCGAGTTGTATCTGCCGAGTGCAGCCTGATGGAATACCGAGTCAGCCGGAACAGGTCCCTTGACATCGAATCCTCTTGCCTGCAGTTCTTCAACGGCCGGCGCGATCTCGTTGACCTCTTCCCAGCCGAACAGTCCGTGCTCGCCTGAGTGCGGATTGAGTCCTGCAACAGCCATCGTTCCCTCGGTCACTCCCAGTCTTCTGAGAGCCTCAGTGCATCTCTCGACATAGTCGATAACTCTGTCCTTGGTGATCATGTCGAGCATGTCGCGGAGCGATACGTGTCTTGTCAGGAAGAACACTCTCATTCCGTTGGTCTCGAACATTGTCAGCGGGTCGTTGGTTCCTGTGAGTTCAGCGAAGATCTCAGTATGTCCGATAAAGTTGATCTCAGCTGCGCGGAGAGCCTCCTTGTTGATAGGAGCTGTCGCCACTGCATCAGCCTTGCCGTCCATTGTGATCTGGATGCTCTTCTCGATATATTCAAATGCTGCCTTGCCGCACATTGCGCTTACCTTGCCATATTCAAACTTGTCCATGTCGATGTTGTCGAGATCGATCATGTTGAGCACACCTTCGCTGTAATCTCCGTCAGCAGGGTCCTCAACGCAGTTGATCTTCAGATCGACGCCTGTAACCTCGATTGCCTGCTTTACGATCTTAGCGTCTCCCAGAACGATACAGTTGGCTTCATCAAAGAGGTCCTTATCTGCAATGGTTTTTACTACGATTTCCGGACCAATGCCTGCAGGATCGCCCAGAGTGACTGCGATAAGTGGTTTTTTCATCTGACACCTCCCTTATATGTATATCTTCTCCTTGAGATAAGTGATGCATTTATTGATGGCATCGTTATCACCCTGGCTGCCGCCCTTGGTGATAAGATGGGTTCCCGCGAACGGTCCTCCGAGGATAGTTCCGTATGCAGCAAGCGGAAGCACCTCGTCTTTGAGGTCGAGTCCGGCTGCACCGAATCTCTCGCAGACTGACACGGTTATATCTCCGCCTGTCGTGTAGAGGGCTCTGAAGGTCGGCTCTGCCACGAATATGCGATGTGCTATCTCCGCCAGAGACTTGTTGATGATGTCAGTGACATCATTCATGGAGCAGTCGTATCTCTCCATATACGGTCCGAAGTCTATTCTGTTCTCAGGATATATTCCGTCTCCTGTGACCGTTGAGATCTGGTTGCGGTCGCAGTTTTCCAGTATTTCCGCTGTTACTCTTGCGATCTCGGCTTCGCGGCGTTCGTCGCTTTCGAGCAGCTCTTTCGTAGCGATCATGGCGTTATATGTCCTCTGCGACAGCCATAGCTGTTCCATCTGAGTCCTTGCATTCGGGTGTACACTTCCCATCACAGCCAGTATCTTGCTCTTTTCTCTGCTCTTTGATGGCGTTATGAGTTTTCTTGCAAGCGTTGCTGTGAAAACGCCCGGGTCTACCGCCAGCACTTTGAGCTTGCTTGTGATGCATGCGTCCGCGATGAGATCGAGATCCTCCTGCGTTACGCAGTCGATTACTATCGTGCGGTTACCTGCGGCCGCAGCCTCTTTGATGCGGTCTGCGAGGTAATGCTTGCCGTGCATCAGCTCGTTGGTAGGGATCGCTGCGACGCCGTACCTGCTCTGCTGTCTGAAGAGAGCCGCAACATCCGATGTTTTGACAGGTGATTTCGGGTCAATAGCAATACCCGTTTTGTGGAGCGGGATGCCTTCCACAAGCATGTATCCGCCGAGAACGATCCTCTCCGTAGACGGGAAGCATGGTGCCGCTATTGCGACATAATCTTCGCCGAGATAGTCCAGCATGGCATCTGTCTCGCTTCCGAGGTTGCCTCTCAGCGTGCTGTCGATCCTGTGCGCATACACTCTTACATCGTCTCCGGCAAGAGCACTGACCGCGCTGTAAACTCTCTGATAGGCTTCTTCTGCACTCACACCTCTGGAGTCAGTAGGAAGTATGATGCACTGCCCGTTCTCAAGCACCTCCTTGTCAAGAGCACCGAGGTTGAGCACAGTGTAAGCCTGATAATTCATATTCTTCAGGAGCACGCCCGTAGCGTTGCCGCCTGTAAGATCATCTGCAATAACTACACATTCAGCCATCTTAGTTCCTTTCCTTGTTTCGAAACCCTTTTTTATCGAAAGAGACGCAAGACCGTTCCCTGTCTGCTATTTCGCGAGAAGTATCTCAACGGCCTCCTTGAGTGTGGTCGCTTCGCCTACATTGCCAGGGAAGATGACATATGGTGTCTTCGGGAATGTGCTCTCATCGCCGGTCTGCCATACAGGGATTCCAGGTCTGATCTGTCCGAGCACATTTGCTTTCTTTACTGCGAGAGCCTTTGTGCCGACATCGCTTGATGTGATGCCGCCTTTTGCGATAACGAAAGCAGGTGTGACGGTGAGTCTGCCTACCAGCGACTGCACTGCGTCAGAGATGCGTACGGAAAGTCTCAGATCGTCTTCCTTGTTTCCTGTATCAGCAGTGATAAGAGCTCTTGTCGTGTAGCAGCAGACTGTCTTTCCGGAGCGGATGCATTCCTCCTCGAGAGCAAGGCATCTCTGGACTTCCTTTTCGAAAGCCTCTTCATCTCTTACGAGTGTGGCATCGAGCTCAACGAAAGTGACCTCCTCCATTTCCTTGAGGCACTCGACCTGTGCCGTTGTCTTTGCTGTATGCGAGCCAACCACGATGATGCCGCCGTTGTTATTGTCGAGTGTGACCATCTTCTCTCTTGTGAGGAGAGGCTGATCTGTAACTCCGCCCATCACCTTTACGATCGCAGCGGCCGTGCGAAACATGAATACCTTGCCGGCTTTCATAGCGCGGTAGAGCGCGACACAGAACACCTTCACATCAGCGTAATCTACTGCGTTTACGATGATCTTGTTGAAGTCTTTGACAGCCATTAGCTGCTCCTGAATCTTATCGATATCCATGTTGTGGATGTCCTCAAGAGAGATGCACGTTACATCTTCTGCCTTGAAATCTCCGCCTGTTTTCTCCTCAACATACTCAGGCATAGTTGCTGCTGAGTAACCGAAAGTCTTGTCCTTGGCGAATTCTGTCTCGTTTGCAGGTACCAGCTCATCGCCATACTTTACATAGTGGACGTTATCGATGGTGAATCTTCCGCCTTCCTTGAAGAACGGGCAGAGGATCTCTCCGTCGATCTTCTTGCCGGTGTTCTTCTCGTAAGCATCTCTCAGAAGGGATGTCTCGAGAGGGAAGTGTCCGCGCAGCGTGCTGTCGCTTCTGCTTATGAAGATGTATTCCTTTCCTGTCTCCTTAGCGACCTCATCCACTATTGCAGCGATCTCTTTGTGAGCCTGTGTTGTCTGCTCTGCGGTGAAGCCTCTGGAGTTTGTCAGGATGTAGAACAGATTGTTCTCTTCTTTGAATCCGTCGAGAATGCTCTGTTTGTCCCATCCCGTGTAGACTGTGATGTCATGGACCGTCTGCACTCCTGTCGGGTCGTCATCGAGCACGACTATCTTCTTATTATTAGCAGCGATCTCTGCGTTGAGCAGAGCGTCGATCTTTTCTACATCGATTGGTTTGAAGCTGCCTAGGATTTCTGCACTGATTGCCATATTATGCCTCCGGTTTCTTAACTACTACGTCAGCAAGTGTCTCGAAGTACTGAACGATGCCGGAATGGTCATCCATCAGATGTCCGTGGACCTTAAGAGTCTGCATGATCTCATACAGCTGTGCTGTGTAAGGGATAGGTGCGTCGATGGCATGAGCAGTCTTTACAACGTTAGTGATATCCTTGTGGTTTACCTTGATGGTGCCGCCAGGAACGAAGTTTCTGTTGTACATCATAGGAGCCTTTGCATCGAGGACCGCCGATCCTGCAAGACCGCTGCGGATAGCCATGTATACCTTCTCAGGATCTGCTCCGGCCTTGACTGCAAATGTAAGAGCCTCGGATACGATCGCGATGTTGTTATTGACGATTATCTGGTTAGCAAGCTTCGTAACACTTCCGCTTCCGCAGCCGCCTGTAAGAAGAACGGAAGAAGCATATGCTTCGAGGTATGGTTTTGCCTTCTCGAATACGTCCTCATCTCCGCCTACCATGATAGCGAGCGAGCCTGCGATAGCTCCCGGCTCTCCTCCGGATACAGGCGCATCGAGGAATCCGATTCCCTTTTCCTTGAGTCCGTCATAGCACTCTCTGGACTCGACTGGTGTTACCGAGCTGTGGTCGATAATGATTCCGCCCTCTTTCATTGTGGATGCAACGCCGTCTTCGCCGAAGATAACGCCCTGAACTATGCCTGCTGTCGGCAGTATCATCATTACGATATCGCATTCCTTACCCATTTCAGCGTAGCTGCCTGACTTTGCGCCCATCTCAACGAGCTCGTTTACGAGATCCTTGTTTAGGTCAGCGACCATAACATCGTGACCTGCCTGTACAAGGTGCTTTGCCATTGGGCGTCCCATGATTCCGAGACCAACAAATCCTAGTTTCATTTTTACCACTCCTTCCGATTTGCCTTAAGTATGTCTATTGGTTGATTGATTATTTACATGCAGGTCTCCGCTCTGCTGCCGGAGGCTGCTTAGTAACTTATTAATGCAAGCTTCGCGTCTTTATCCCTGCGCCTCTTCGCGGCTGTTGAAATACGCCCTGACCGTTTCATAGGCCCTGTCGAACTCCTCCTGCAGAGCATCGCCCTTCTGCGTCTCTGCGATCCGGTGCCTCTGCCCGCTGCGGTCCGTCAGGAAAAGCGCTTTGCGGATGTTCTCCTGGATACCGACCTCGAATTTTGCCATATCTGCGAGACGGTATATCTGAAAGTACGGCAACTCCATCACCGCGTACTCGCTTGTTATCGTCAGTCCGAGGAGTTCAAAACGGTTGTCCTCCGCCGCGTCATATTCTCTGCTGAGCCTGTCCATGTCCGTGATCTTCGCAAGCTCCCTTTTCATGCGGGCGTTCTTGTTGTACAGGGAGTATCCGAGGGCGATACCCATGCAAACAAAAAGCCAGCCGACCATATGTCTGAATGCGAGCAGGATCACTCCCGCCGTCAGCATCGAAATGCATATGAGCAAGCTGGTTCTGGATTTATTCTGAATGTCAGTAATTGTTTCCCTGAATGGCTTGTGTGTCATCGTTCCCTACTGAATATGTGTGATCAGGCTGAAGAATCACTTATTAGGATTCAGTTGTTTCTATTAATAAACTTTGCTTTGGTTCTTTGTGATGTCATAGTATCACATACCGGTATACCGGTCAACGAAATGTAAAATTTTCCAACTGTTTATTTATTTTTTGTCAGAGATTGTGCCCTAATCAGCACATTTTCTCGTTCCATTTGCTATATTAATACAATTTATTGACCCGGAATACCGGCATATTGTACACTATGTAGTAGAAGCATCGGCATATCGGTCAAAGCGAGGTGTATCATGAAAATTCCCAAACCTCTTCAGCTCAAGGCGTACGAAAGCCTTAAACAGATGATCCTTGACGGCAGTTTTGAACACGACGTCTTCTACTCAGAGACTAAGACCGCTCAGGAGCTCGGGATATCCAGGACTCCTATGCGGGATGCGATCCACCGCCTGGAGCAGGAGGGCTACATCGATGTCTTTCCGAGCAAAGGCTTCCGCCTTCATGAACTGACGGACAAGGACCTTACTGATACGTATCAGATAAGGTGTGCGCTGGAGGGATACTGCGTCGTGCATCTTGCAAATATCCATGAAGAACCTGAGTCAAAGCGTGTCTTCCATACACTTGAGAGCATAATCCGCGATATGGACGCCATCGCTTCGACAACAGAGGATGTGGAGGAATTCGCGCGCTATGACGCAGAGTTTCACAGAAGGCTGGTCTATTCGCTGGATAACGATGTGATATCCGAGACGTTCGATGCATATCACTATCAGATGAGCCGACAGACTACCACATCGCTTAAAACAGAAGGCCGCCTCAGGCAGACAGTCATAGAGCATCGGGCTATACTTGACGCCATGCAGGCCGGAGACATCGGCAAGAGCTATATGGCCTGTATCTCCCATATCGGACAGGCACGAAAGCTTATAGATCTGAAATAAACCTGACGGTTTCCCGATTTTTGGCAATATAAAAGATGCCAATGAGTTCAGACCTCATTGGCATCTTTCGTTTTACGCGTTGACTACATTAGCTGGAGCGCCGTCTACGAACGATTTTACGTTCTCGACTGTCGTATTCATGATACGCTGGCGGCTGCCTTTTGATGCCCAGGAAATGTGCGGTGTTATGATGCAGTTCTTGGCCTTGAGCAGAGGATTATCTCCGCGGATAGGCTCTGTTGAAACAACATCCAGGGCAGCGCATGCGACCTTGCCGCTGTTAAGTGCATCTGCAAGATCCTGCTCGACGACCATCTGTCCGCGGCTGTTGTTGATGATGATGACGCCGTCTTTCATCTTTGCGATGTTTTCCTTATTGATGATGCCTGTATTGAACGGGAACAGCGGCATCTGAAGTCCGAGCACATCTGAACGGGCGAACAGCTCGTCGAGTTCTACATACTCAACACCCAGAGCAAGAGCTGCTTCAGTCTGTCTTCCGTCATAAGTGATGACATTCATGCCAAGAGCTTTAGCGATCTCAGCTGTATGGATACCGATATTTCCGCATCCCAGAAGTCCGTAGGTCATGCCTGCCAGCTCGATCAGCGGATAATCCCAGTAGCACCAGTCCTGATTGTTCTCCCACTCGCCGCGGAAAACGCCATCGCTGTGATGTCCGATGTGATGGCATGCTTCGAGCAGAAGTGCGATAGCGAACTGGCTTACTGAACGTGTACCGTATACAGGTACGTTCGATACAGGTATTCCCTTTTCCTTTGCATATTCGATGTCCACAACGTTGTAGCCGGTAGCCAGGACCGTTATGTACTTGAGGTTAGGACATTTATCTATTGTTTCTCTGGATATAGGCGTCTTATTTGTTATAGCTATGTCTGCATCGCCTATAGCTTCTGCGATCACAGGTGATTCCTCATATGATACGCGGTCATACACCGTTACTTCCCCGAAAGCCTTAAGTCCGTCCCAGCTGAGGTCTCCCGGATTCTCTGTGTACCCGTCAAGAACTACTATTTTCATCGGTATTGTCTCCTGTCTTTTATGTCTCTTATACCATTTTTGCGTTTTAAAAAGGCAGCCCAAAAGGCCGCCTTGCATGACTAGAAATCGAGGTCTTCGATCTCGTTGATTCTTCTGAGGTGCTTGCCTCCCATGAACTCTGTTCCGAGCCATGTGTCAACCATTGCAAAAGCAGTATCCTGATCAACTACTCTTGCGCCAAAGCAGAGCACGTTAGCGTCGTTGTGAGCCTTGGTCATCTCTGCCGTCATGACATTGTGAACTACTCCTGCTCTTACTCCCGGCACTTTATTAGCTGCGATGCTGATGCCGATGCCTGTTCCGCAGATAGCTATTCCTCTGTCAGCTTCTCCGGAAGCAACTGCTTTGCCTACTGCATGACCGTACTTAGGATAGTCAACCGACTCTGTTGAGTGGCAGCCAACATCCATGATCTCATAGCCTTCTCCTTCAAGTTTGGCCTTGACAGCTTCCTTGAGTTCATATGCTGCATGGTCACATCCGATAACTATTTTCATGATCTGTCTTCTCCTTGTTATTAATAATTCTATCCGAGTTCGTCCTCGAAGTAACTTCTTCTGACCTTTGCGCTGAGATTCGTGTTATCACCTTCCTTTATTGCGTTGAAAAGCTCTACATGCGTTTTCAGAAGCTTATCTGACTTTCCTCCGAGTATCATAGCTGTGACCGTCTGGTATCTTACGGCATATGTCAGTGACCTGACGACCTTATTGATCTTATCGGCCATAGGGTTTTTGCCCATTTCAGCGATCTTGTCGTGAAATCTGTTATCCGCCTCGAAGAATGTATCGACTCTGTTTTCTTTAAGATTCAGAGCTTTCTTCATATCTTCGAGAATCATCTCCAGTTCTTCGAGTTCCTTTTCATTGTGGTGAGAGATCGCCAGTCTCATCATACCGGCTTCAGTCATCTCGCGCAGTTCCATAAGGTTTTCAAATGATTCCTGATTAAGCAGGATCCCGTATACCATCGGATCGATCATACTTTCTTTATATCCGCTGCACACGAATGTGCCTTCGGACCTCTTGCTCTCGAGTACCCCCAGATATGTAAGGATCTTGATTGCTTCTCTGACACTGCTTCTTGCTACGCCGAGCGACTCTGCAAGCTCAGGCTCTGTCGGAATCTTATCTCCCGGTTTAAGCTCTTTGGATCGGATCGCGTCGGTAAGGCAGTTTATAACGCTCTGCACTACCGACTCCTTTCTCAGACTTTTTAAATAAGATGGTTTCTGTGTCATTTGTGAAATGTTTCCTTCAAAAAACAACATTCATATGTAAGACATAATATATAGTCAAGCATACCAACTTGAAGTGACATTGTCAAATAATTGACACCCCTCTCAGCCTCTCATTTATCGTTATTTTGTATAGTCCCAATATTGACTTTTTCAGAAAAACTGCCGGCAGCTTTTCTCAGATACCGGCAGTTTAAAAACGTTCAGCATTAACCGCTGAGTCCCGGAAACCATGTTACGAAGCCCGGTACATATGTGATCAGGAACAGTACGATCAGCAGTGGAATAAGGAACGGGATTATGGCTTTGTACATCTCTTCTATCCTTATATTTGCTGTCTTCGCGCAGATGAACAGACTCGTTCCTACAGGAGGTGGCAGAGGAAAAATGACAAGGTCGGGGCATAGATGAGGGCTTGCCAGCGCATTTTTTGCAGCAAGCCTTGTCATGCGGATCGCAGGAACAAAATGTGTTCAGGGTTCCATTCTGATCTTGATGTGTGGTGCGCTCATATAAAAACGGCCCACTTTCGGAAGGCCGTGATTCAGAAGGCTGCCTGTACAAGCAGCATGTATACTGCTGTTCCTGCCAGTATGCTGAGCAGGGAATTTCTTTTCCACGCCTGAAGGGCGACTACGCAAGCTGCTGCGATCATTTCCGGTATACCGTGTGAACCAGAAAGAAGATCCACATCCTTCAGGCAGTAGATGACAAGCATTCCGATTATTGCCGGAGGGAGCACCTCGCCGAGGTAGACTACATAACCCGGTACTTTCTTCCTGAAGACAATAAAAGGGAGGAAGCGAAGGAGCATAGTAACAAGCGCCATGACGGCAACGAGGACAGCAGTTCTCATATTTCTGCCTCCTCTCTGTCTGATATGTCTGCCGGCAATATCTTCTCCTCAGTTTGACCGGATACTTTGCTGCGGTCTTCGGTCATCCGTCCTCTGAGCAGTGTCAGTATCAGAGTGATCAGAAGCATCGCCGGGATCAGAAAGCTTTCACTTCCGAATATGACCAGGCAGAGCAGTGTGCTGGCTAATCCGGTTGCTGCCGGGATATGATCGCGCAAAGTGATCCATTGCTCGGTAAAGGATGCAATGAACAATGCTGTCATTGAGAATTCTATACCTTCAGTAGAGAATGGCAGAACGGTACCAAGCAGGCTTCCGAGGACGCTCCCGCTCACCCAGTAGCACTGATTGAAGAAAGATACGAGGAAACGATAGAGATTCGGGTCGACGCCTTCCGGAGTCTTTCCGTCGCACAGAAGTGAATAAGTCTCATCTGTGAGAGCAAAGATGAGGTATGGTTTGTACTTTCCGGCGTTTCTGTAGCGGCTGATCATGGAAATGCTGTAGAACAGGTGTCTTGCATTGACCATGAGTGTTGTGAGCGCAGTCGTAATGACCGACGCGCCTCCTGTTATCAGACCGACGCCTACATATTGCATCGATCCCGCATATATGAATGCGCTCATGGCAAAAGCCCAGAGTGCTCCGTACCCGGCATTCCGAAGCAGTATGCCGAAGCCTATGCCCAGAACGACATAGCCGGCCATGACCGGTACGGATTTTATAAATGCTTGCCTTACAACAGGACTTTTCATATGATCTCTCCACCCCATTTCCCGGACCGGTTGCCGGATCATTCTCCGACTCGGTCATATCTCTGCTATTCTATTTCTTTAGCTATCTGTTATGCAACAGATATTATCTTCTTGAGAAGAAAAAATGGGAGAATTTTTGCCTTAACAGCAAAAGACCGGACCATCCGTAAAAAGGATGCTGTCCGGTCTTCTTATCGTAATTATGTACGCTCCGGCGGTGGTGTTATCTGCATGCGGTGCTGTAATGTCCGCCGGTCTGTTTTTGTCCGGTAATTACTTGGTTCCGAAGATTCTGTCGCCGGCATCGCCCAGTCCAGGTACGATGTAAGCGTTCTCGTTGAGTCTTTCGTCCTTGGCTGCGATGTAGATGTCTACATCCGGATGAGCCTTGGTCAGAGCAACGATGCCCTCTGGTGCTGCGATGAGGAACATGAGGCTGATGTCCCTTGCGCCTCTCTTCTTGACAAAATCTACAGCTGCGATAGCACTGCCGCCTGTCGCGAGCATCGGGTCAACGATGATTACTTTTCTCTTGTCGATGTCTTCAGGGAGCTTGCAGTAGTACTCGACCGGTTCGTGGGTCTCAGGATCTCTGTACAGACCAACGTGACCAACCTTTGCGTTAGGAATGATCTCGAGCATGCCGTCTACGAAACCGAGGCCGGCTCTCAGAATAGGTACGATAGCAACATCAAGGCCCTTAAGCATTTTTACTTTGGTCGGGCATATTGGAGTTTCGATCTCAATTTCCTGTGTCGGCAGATCTCTTGTGACTTCGAAAGCCATCAGCATAGCGACCTCTCTTGCAAGATCTCTGAATTCCTTGCTGGTGGTGTTCTTGTCTCTCATCAGTGACACTTTGTGCTGGATCAGCGGATGATCGAATACCATTATTTTAGCCATTGCTTATTTCCTCCGTTCATAATTGTGAATTAAACTTTCCGAATCTCCTGCCGGCATTGTCTGCCGGTTCGTTTCTTCAGTCCCGATCCCGTAAGTGGCTTTGCTGAATTCCGGGCAGAACTCCCCTGCGCATCCGCACGTATGAGATGCAGCGGGAGTTTATTCCACATCATACCCTGCGCTTTTGAGCATGCGGTTCATGACGCTGAATCCCAGGCCTTCCTCCTCAAGCGTTCTTATGAGTATAAGGTCATATCCCTGCCTGTCGAATTCTCTCAGATCTGCGAAAAGATCATGGGCCGCTCTCCTCTCGTCTCCTCTGTAGTCGAGGACTGCAGGTTTCCCTCCGTTATGGATAGCTTCGATCCCGATAGCCTTCGCTTTCTCTCTGAACTCTTCCGTATTGCCCTCGATCAGTATGACTCTGGCCTTAGGCGAATAGTGGCGGTATTTCATTCCCGGTGACTTTGGTTTGAAAGATGTTTCCGCAACTCCATCCTCAGGGTCAGCAGTTTCAGCAGGCTTTTCGAGTAATCCGTTATAGTAAACGACCTCCCTACCAAGCGCTTCTGACAGCTCTTCTCTTGTGATGATCCCCGGTCTGAGGATCGTCGGGACCTCGCCTGTGAGGTCGAGCACTGTCGACTCGATACCTACATCACACTGCTCTCCCATTATGATCGCATCGATGCGGCCATCCATGTCTTCGAGCACATCGTCTGCAGTAGTAGGACTTGGCCTGCCTGAGATGTTGGCACTCGGAGCTGCGATAGGTCTGAGCGACGCCGCGATAAGCATGTACGCCGCTCTGTTGGAAGGCATCCGGACCGCCACTGTGTCGAGCCCTCCCGTTGTCGCATCCGGTACTTCTTCTGACTTGGAAAAGATGATCGTCAGCGGTCCCGGCCAGAATGCATCCATGGCCTTCTGCGCGTCCTGTGAGAGACTGGCAAGACCGCCCCTTATAAGAGGTTCGAGGTCCTCCTTCTCCGCTATGTGGACGATCATCGGGTTGTCCGAAGGTCTCCCCTTGGCAGCGTATATCGATCTGACCGCCTCTGCATCAAGGGCATTGGCTCCCAGTCCGTATACCGTCTCAGTGGGAAAAGCCACAAGACCGCCGCGCCGGATGATGTCGCCGGCTCTGAGTATGTCATCAAGTTCTGTTGTTAATCTTTCTGTCGTCATCAGGTGGTTTTCGATGTGTACAGGGAGTTTTCTGCCGATATGTTATGTATCGCAGAGGTCACTTCCTATCGCATCGCAATATTTTGATAAAATTCGTAATAAATTAGCCGAAGTCACGCATCTTTTCTGCCTGATCTGCGGTGATGAGGCCGTCTACAACTTCATCGATATCTCCGTCAAGGAACTGCTCAAGCTTGTAGAGAGTGAGGTTGATCCTGTGATCTGTCACTCTTCCCTGAGGGAAGTTGTATGTTCTGATACGCTCTGATCTGTCGCCGGATCCTACCTGGCTCCTTCTGTCTGCAGAGATCTTGTCGTTCTGTTCCTGGACCATCTTGTCATAGAGTCTTGCCTTGAGTACTCTCATGGCCTTCTCTCTGTTCTGGATCTGGGATTTTTCGTCCTGGCATGTAACGACGATACCTGTAGGAAGGTGTGTCATTCTTACAGCCGAGTCTGTAGTGTTGACGCACTGGCCGCCGTTTCCGGAAGCTCTGTATACGTCGACCTTGACATCGTTAGGATTGATCTCTACCTCTACGTCATCGACTTCAGGAAGCACTGCGACTGTCGCAGCAGATGTGTGGATCCTGCCGGATGATTCTGTCTCAGGAACTCTCTGCACTCTGTGTACTCCGGACTCGAACTTGAGTCTTGAGTAAGCGCCTTTTCCCTTGATCATCACAACGGCTTCCTTGATGCCGCCGATTCCGGTGTCGCTGATCTCGATTATCTCGGCCTTCCATCTGCGGCGTTCTGCATATCTCAGATACATCCTGAGCAGATCGTTACCGAAGAGAGCAGCCTCTTCTCCGCCAGTTCCGGCTCTTATCTCAAGGATAACGTTCTTGTCATCGTTAGGGTCCTTAGGCAGAAGCAGGACCTTGAGCTCTTCCTGAGCTTTCTCCATCCTGTCCTCGAGTTCCTTGGCTTCTTCCTTGGCCATTTCCTTCATCTCTTCATCGTCTTCGAGATCCATGATCTCTCTGGCGTCAGCGAGGTCACTCTGCATCTTTCTGTATGATTCGTATGCCTTGACTATCGGCTCGATCTCAGCCATCTCTTTCATGTATTTCTGCCATGTCTTCTGATCAGATATGACAGCAGGGTCAGCGACCTTCTCGCTGAGTTCCTGATATTTTTCTGTAATAAAGTCGAGTTTGTCAAACATTCTTCTGATTACCTTTCTGATCTCATTCTAAACCAATTTATTATACACAAAATAGGCCCTCTGATACAGCCGCTTCACATATTCTTCTTGTTTTTTCTCGCTCTCCTGAAGGTGAGGCAGAAGTCGGCAGAAAGCCTCAGCTGAGCGCGTTTTAAAATTTATACATAAAAATGAATAAATATGCTTGCATCGTACTCTTATTTACCCTATTATAGTCCTAATATATTAACGCTTAAGATGGAGGATCATCGATTGTATAAGGTTTTTGTCGACGGGGGTCATGGTACGACAGGCCTCAGGATCAGTGAATATTTATGTAAAGATCCTGAAATATGCCAGCTCACTATAGATCCTGCTGAAAGAAAGAATACAGTAAAACGCCTTGAACTGATAAGTGAAGCCGATGTAAGCATCCTCTGCCTGCCGGACAAGGCATCCGAAGAGATCGCCATGCTGGCGCCGAAGGATGCTGTACTCATTGACACCTCAAGCCGCCACCGGACAAGCGACGGCTGGGTCTACGGGATGCCTGAGCTTGCACCGGGCCAGAGAGATCTGATCCGCAGCAGCACAAGGATATCCAACCCCGGATGTCATGCAAGCGGGTTCATTCTGCTCGTCAGACCGCTTACAGATGCCGGCATCATCGGCCATGACGCATTGCTCAGCTGCTTCTGCGTGACAGGCTATTCAGGAGGCGGCAAGTCGATGATCGCACGTTATGAGGATCCCGGCAGACCATCTGTGCTCGATTCACCTGCTCAGTATGCTCTCGGTCAGAGCCACAAGCATCTCCCGGAGATGATGAAGATGAGCGGCCTTGAGCACGCACCGTGTTTCAGCCCGGTCGTCGGTGATTTCTACAGCGGGATGGTAATGACAGTGCAGCTTCACACCTCGCAGCTGGAGGCAAAAGCCGATGCGGATGAGATCCGCGGGATACTGAAGCGAAGATATGACGGCGAGCCTCTGATCAGAGTCAGAGACGGAGTTCCGGAAGATGGTTTTATCTATTCCAGCGCGCTCTCCGGATCAGCAGGAATGGACCTGTACGTATCAGGAAATGAAGACAGAATCCTGCTCATGGCTGTATATGATAATCTTGGCAAAGGCGCATCCGGCGCCGCCCTGCAGAATCTGAACATACTGCTCGGCAGAGAAGAGACTGCAGGACTCAGGATCTGAAAGCTATGAGACCGGGGACATTGATGTAATACAGAAAACAGCACAAGGGGGTTCAGTAATGATAAAAGTTATAGAAGGCGGAGTTACCGCAGCAAAGGGTTTCAGGGCAGCCGGCGTGTACAGCGGAATCAGAAACAATCCGGACAAGACAGACCTTGCTCTGATCGTGAGTGAAGTTCCGGGCAATGCGGCAGCTGTATATACCAAGAATAAAGTCAAAGCTGCTCATATAGCAGTTACGAAGAAACATATAGCTGACGGAAAAGCACAGGCAGTCCTCTGCAACAGCGGCAATGCCAACACCTGCACACCTGACGGCGAAGAAGTCGCTGAGGCTGCAACTCAGATCGCAGCAAAGCAGCTTGGCATCAGCAGCAATGATGTTTTGCCTGCAGCTACAGGCGTCATCGGAGTACCTCTTCCGATCAAGCCTTTCGAAGATGCGATGCCTTCCCTCGTCAGCGAGCTGTCTGACACCGGATCGGCAAGCGCTGCTCTGGCGATACTCACAACTGATACGTATATCAAGGAATATGCCGTTCAGTTCGAGGCCGGCGGCAAGACCTGCACTCTCGGCGGCATAGCCAAGGGAAGCGGCATGATCCATATCAACATGGGAACCATGCTGAGTTTTATCTCAACCGACTGTGCGATCAGCTCAGAGATGGTAGACAAGGCTCTTCACGAAGAGATCATTGACAGCTTCAATCAGGTAAGTGTCGACGGCGACTCGTCCACCAATGATACTGTCGTCGTTATCGCCAACGGACTTGCAGGAAACCCTGAGATCACAGAGGTGAACTCAGATTACGAAGCCTTCTGCGAGGCGCTTCACATCGTAAGCACGGAGCTTTCCAAGATGATAGCCGGCGACGGCGAAGGCTGCACGAAGCTCCTCGAAGCGCATGTTTCAGGTGCACCGGACAAGGAGACTGCCCGCCTTGTGTCCAAGAGCATCATCTGTTCTTCCCTTTTCAAGGCTGCTGTCTTCGCATCTGACGCGAACTGGGGCCGCATCCTCTGCGCCATAGGCTACACTGACGCGGAATTCGATGTCTCGGATATCGACGTCTCTGTAAAATCCGAAGCCGGAGAGGTCCTCGTCTGCAAAGCCTCTGCATCGATCCCGTTCGATGATGATTTTGCGACCGAGATACTCTCTAAGAAGCACGTAACGGTCGAGGTCGATCTTCACGACGGCGATGCTGACGCATATGCATGGGGATGTGATCTTACCTATGACTACGTGAAGATCAACGGATCTTACCGTTCGTAACGGCAGAGTGAAAGGACAGTCCCATCATGGTAAAACAGAAATACATGGAAAAAGCGAGCGTCCTCATAGAGGCGCTTCCGTATATACAGCGGTTCAACCGCAAGATAATAGTGATCAAATACGGCGGCAGCGCAATGCTCGATGACGAGCTTATGAAGCACGTGATCGAGGATGCCGTCCTTCTCAAGCTTGTCGGCTTCAAGCCTGTCATCGTGCACGGCGGCGGCAAGGAGATCAGCAGCTGGATGAGGAAGACCGGTATCGAGCCGCATTTTGAAGACGGCCTCAGGGTAACCGATGCTGATACACTTGAGCTTGCGGAAATGGTCCTCGGCAAGGTCAACAGCGATCTTGTCACTCTTGCGCAGCAGCTCGGAGTCCGCGCATGCGGCATCTGCGGCAAGGACGGCAAGCTTCTCACAGTACGCAAGGCCTCTCCTAAGGGAAAGGATATAGGTTTTGTCGGCGAGATCACAAAGGTCGATACCAAGATAATCACCGACCTTCTCGCCAATGACTTCCTCCCTATCATCTATCCGATCGGCATGGATGAGGAAGGACAGTCGTATAATATCAACGGCGATCACGCAGCTGCCGAGATCGCTCAGGCGCTGAATGCTGACAAGCTCGCGTATCTTACAGATACATCAGGCGTATACAGAGATCCGGATGATCCTGAGTCATTCATCTCAGAGCTGAGCGTAGCAGAGGCCCTTGAGCTGATAGCAAACGGCACCATCTCAGGCGGCATGATCCCTAAGATCAGAAACTGCATCCACTCTGTGGAGAGCGGCGTCAACCGCGTGCATATTCTCAACGGAAGCATACCTCATTGCCTGCTGCTTGAGATCTTCACCGACAGAGGTGTCGGAACCGTTATCCTGAAAGACGGCGAGCGCTTCTATACAGAAAGGAGCGACAAATGATGGATCGTGATCAGCTCAAAGCAAAAGATCTGCAGTACATAGTCCACACGTACAACCGCTATGATATAGTTATCGATCATGCAAAAGGCGCTGTGCTTACTGACATGGACGGCCGTGATTTCTACGACCTGTGCAGCGGCTACGGAGCAAACTCTCTGGGCTACGGCGATCCGGAGTGGCTTGCAGCTGTAACAGAGCAGCTCTCAAAGGTCCAGCACACCTCCAATCTGTACTATTCAGAGCCCGGTGTGCGCCTTGCTGAGAAGCTCGTAACGCGGAGCGGTCTGTGCAAAGTGTGGTTCGCAAACTCCGGTGGAGAAGCCAACGAGGCTGCTATCAAGACGGCCAGGAAGTACGGCAACACTCTGGCAGATCACAGGAAGAATACGATCATTTCACTTAAGAAATCCTTCCACGGCCGCACGCTGGCGACTGTCACCGCGACAGGCCTGGCAGAGGCACAGGATGTATTCGCTCCTCTGGTACCGGGCTTCATCCATGCGGAAGTTGACGACATCGCTCAGCTCAAAGCTCTTACGGAAGAGCACGATCCTTGCGCATTCATAATGGAGCTCGTCCAGGGCGAAGGCGGCGTACACGCCCTTGACAGGGATTTCGTTCAGGCTGCAGCAGAGCTCTGCCGCGAAAAAGACATCCTCTTCATCGATGATGAGGTGCAGGCGGGCATCGGCCGCACGGGCACCCTGTTCACCTATGAGCAGTACGGCATCATGCCTGACATCGTGTCTTTTGCAAAAGGGATCGGCGCCGGCCTTCCTATCGGCGGCATCATCTGCGGTCCTAAGACCTGCGACGTACTTGTCCCGGGAGACCACGGCTCGACTTTTGGCATGAACCCGGTCTGCAGCGCAGGAGCATGCGCAGTCCTCGACAAGCTTGACGAAGCGTTCCTTGAATCAGTACGGGCCAAGGCTGACCGGCTGAGAAACGCCCTGTCGGAAATGAAATCAGTCAGCGGACTTGATGGTCTGGGACTTATGATAGGCATCGATCTTATCGGCATGAGCGGTAGCGAAGCGGTCGGAAAACTTATGGAAGAAGGCGCTATCGCCATTCCTGCCCAGAACAGACTCAGGCTCCTCCCGCCACTCACTATCAGCGACGAAGAGCTGAGCGGAGTCATAGAAGTCCTGCGGAAAGTACTGGACTGACACGTTTCGCGATCGGCCACGAGCCATTGCGGAAACACATATTGATACGAAACTATTTTTTTACCATACAGACTACACTTGGGGGTTACACATTATGGGTATAGATCTGAAAGGAAGAAACTTCCTGACACTGATGGATTTTGAGCCTGAAGAGATCAGGTATCTGCTCGACCTGGCTCACGATCTCAAAGCTAAGAAGAAGGCCGGCATAAAGGGAAATTCACTCGCCGGTAAGAATATCGTGCTTCTCTTCGAGAAGACTTCGACCAGGACACGCTGCTCTTTTGAGGTTGCCGCAATGGATGAAGGCGGCGGAGCCACCTATCTTGATCCGAAAAGCTCGCAGATGGGCAAGAAGGAAAGCCTCTCTGACACAGCGAAGGTCCTCGGACGCTTCTATGACGGTATCGAATACAGAGGCTACAGCCAGGAAGTCGTGGAAGAGCTGGCTGCCAATGCCGGCGTACCTGTCTGGAACGGCCTGACTGATGTGGACCATCCTACTCAGATCCTCGCCGACATGATGACTATAGAAGAGCATATCAGCAAGCCTCTGAGTGACATCAAAGTCGTGTTCGTAGGTGACATCCGGAACAATATGTCCTACGCATGGATGTATGGATGTGCCAAAATGGGTATGAAATTCGTCGCTTACGGTCCGGCTGAGCTCGCAGAGCAGGTCGACAGTGAAGTGCTTGCCAGGACCGCTGCTGTTGCTGCCAAAACGGGCGCTGATATCAAAGTCTCCTCAGATCCTGCAGATCTCGCAGGCGCAGATGTCATCTACACAGATATCTGGGCTTCAATGGGCGAAGAGGATCAGATCCCTGAGAGAGTCCGTCTCCTCTCTCCGTACAAGGTCACAGAAGAGATGATGGCTCAGACCGGCAATCCCAGCTGCCTCTTCATGCACTGCCTGCCGTCATTCCATGATTTCAACACCACGATGGCTGCAGAGCAGATGGCTCTCGGATACGACATACGCGAAGTCACCGAAGAAGTCTTCTCAGGCAAGAACTCTGTCATCTTCGATGAAGCTGAGAACAGGATGCACTCCATCAAGGCAGTCATAGTCGCCACCATCGGTGATCTTTCGAAATAGGCTCTCAGACTGAGCATTTATAATATTCAGACCACATGCCCCGCGATTAAGCGGGGTTTTCTGATCATGAAAAAATGCCGGAGCATGTGCTCCGGCATTCTCTGCTTCTGTGTTGATTACAGGTTATATTTGTTCTTGAACTTCTCAACACGGCCGCCTCTGTTAGCAAACTTCTGCTGGCCTGTGAAGAATGGGTGGCATTCTGAGCAGATGTCTACTCTCATCTCGTCCTTGTTGGAGAGAGTCATGAATGTATTCCCACATGCGCAAGTAACTTTACATTCCTTGTAACCAGGATGGATTCCTTCCTTCATGTTGGTACCTCTTTCTGTAATTATCAAGAATCGTATACGGCTGTCGATACCATGCTGCCCGTGCAGTCACAGGCGACAGCTTGATTAATATATCACTCGAAAAGCGTGATTTCAAGCTTTTTAGCGAAAATTTCAGGCTGATCCTGTACTATTTTTGCATCAAAGCTGAAAGCTGCTGATATCAGCCTTTGAATTCCTTCTTCTCCTTGCCGAAGTGGAGTTCCTTGAGGCCTTCGACCTCATCGCAGATCTCTTTGAGGCTGCAGCTGTGGCAGTCTGTTGCCATTCCTTCGAGGATCTTGGACAGAGTCTTGGTTATATCTCTTACCTTCTTGGCATCCTTCTTCATCTCTGCATAGTCAGCATCATCCACTGTTACGAAGATGAGCTTAACTGCGATAACGTCCGGATTCTTCTTGAACTGCGAGATATAGGAATTGCCGACCTGCTCGAAGGTGATTCCCTTTCTGACTGCTTCCTTCGAAACTCTTACCTGCTCGCGGAAACTGTCAGATGATGATCTGATCATATATCCCTTAGGATATACGTGATATTTTACGAAATCTATATCCTGAATAGCCCTGAACAGCGGCTCTGTATCTTCTTCATTCTCTCCGGCGAGGTTCCTGACTTTGATGATCGCGATCCTGGCGAACGGAACGCTGCCTGCGATCTCTTTGAGATCTCTTCCATAGACAAGGATCTCATCTTCCTGCACATAATCACCGGATGTGACGCACGCGTAGTTGACTGCCGGCTTGCTGTCTCCGCCGAGCTCATAAGCAGCCTCTTTCATCATGACAAGCTGATTGCCGCCTACGTCTTCCCATGTCTTGTGAGGGTCATACGCATATCTTCTCGGAGTACTGCTGCCGAGAAGCCCGTCAACCTTTTCGATTATCGAATTGTAAAGTTCCATATCTATCCCTCTTCATAAAGTGTAACGCAGGGCATCCGCAGATGCCCTGCGCTCTGGTTGTTTCTTAAGTTCCTAGAACTTGATGTCTACCGGCTTACGGTCAAAGATCTCATTGACTCTTGCATATGCCCATGCGAGCAGCTTCTGGTCAAGGTTGAGGAAGTAGACCAGGAAGAGTCCCCCTGTTGCAAAGCAGACAACTTTGAGTATTGTGCTGATAAGCCAGCATACAGGGTCTTTTTTCTTTTTTGCCATAGTTAGCTCCTTTCAGAACTGCAATAAGATTCTTCTTATTGCATCCTCTTGAAAATATGCTCGGTCTTACTTAGCCTGTCCCTTCTGACGAGCGAATTCTGCTGCGCCAAGAGCTCCCATGAGCTGCGGGTCTGTCTTGAGGTTGATAACCTTGAGCTTGAGTACGTGCTCGATAGCATCCTTCAGACCATCGTTCTTAGCGCATCCGCCTGTAAGAGTGATGGAGTCTGTAGCGCCAGCCTTCTTAGCCATTACGAAGCATCTCTTAGCAACAGCCATCTGGATACCAGCAGCGATCTCGTCCATTGGCTTGTTCTCTCCTACGAGAGTGATTACTTCGGACTCAGCGAATACTGTGCACTGTGCTGTGATAGGAATTACGTTCTTAGCAGTCAGTGAGAGCTTGGAGAACTCAGGAAGTGTCATCTCGAATGATCTTGCCATTGCTTCATAGAATCTTCCTGTTCCGGCTGCGCACTTATCGTTCATAGCGAAGTTCTTAACAGTTCCGTCTGTATCAACAGCGATACCCTTAACGTCCTGTCCGCCGATATCGATGATAGCCTTTACGGATGGGTCTGTTACGTGAACGCCCATTGCGTGGCAGGAGATCTCGGAAATGTTCTCGTCAGCGAAAGGTACCTTGTTACGGCCATATCCTGTACCGATGAGGTATGCGAGATCCTTTGAGGACTTCAGGCCAACCTTGCCAAGTACTTCTTCCATAGCCAGCTTAGCCGACTGCTCGGAATTGATCTTGCTCTTGATAGTAGTATCTGCTACCATCTTGCCATCCTCGTCGAGGATAACAGCCTTAGTATAAGTTGAACCTACATCACAGCCACCATAATATTTCATGATTATTTCTCTCCTTCTTTATAGCTTTTTAAGGTAAAGTACTATGCTGCCCACATTATATTCACAATTGCAGCTAAAGTAAACTAATTTTTAACAATCGGTAAGTTATACGCAGAAGCAAGGCGAAAGCCATACCCGAGCGAGCTTCCTCTCTGATCAGCTAGCCTTCCTTTTCAGCATGTAAAGCTGCTTTGGACGGGGCTCGCTGACAGCCGGTGCTTAGTGATTGACGAGCCGTCAGGCGAAGTCAGAACTTAGCACCGCTGCGTCGTCAGCGCGAGACGAGAGTCGTACCCGAGTGCTTCAGTTTCAGATCCGGTTAATTCGCGACCTTGTGGAGCGAATTAGAAGGTTTCCGTCCATACGGCAACGCCGTATGATCCGGAGGAAACCTTACATGCCTAATTCATCGTCGAAATCTACCAGTGTTGGATCGACTGGTTCTGCGTGCATAACTGTTCTCATGTACTCGTTGACCTTGTCTCTCATGGTCTTTCTGGATACTGTTCTAGGGTCCATCAGATCGTGCTCGATCCAGATCATGTGAGCGTTTCTGTCTCTGCAGGTATCATCGAGTACACCCTGGAGTGTAGCCATGTTCTTGCATGCTACGTTCTGATACATGATGATGATCTCAGCTCTCCAGTCTTCTACCTGTCTCCACATCTCGTCGACTACGTTTCTGTAACCGCCGTTGGTGTGTCTTCTCATTACCATACGCTCGTACAGTCTTGCGAGGTCCATGAGAGCTTCTTCCTTATCCTCTGTCTCGAGGACCTTGGTGAAGTTCAGGGATTCCATCTCTACCAGGATATCGATACCCCAGCAGTTAGCAAGCCAGTTACTGAAGTTAGCATAGTAGTGAGC
>CADABZ010000020.1 GCA_902786355.1 uncultured Eubacteriales bacterium | reverse complement strand
TCTTGAACCGGGAGAGCCACCTAAGGCATGCTTCCGTATCTGCGATGGTGATGAAGTGGAAGCAGTTTATGCTTACTGCAATCTGCACTCGCTTTGGAAAGCAGAATAGGCTTTTCCAGTCTTTGACGTAGTATTACGATAATAATAGATAATTGCATTGTTGTTGAATCAAGCGCACAGGATATTGCCAGAAAACAGCACATTATGATTCAAGCTATGGGATTCATTTATTGATGAGTTTGCATCATAAAGTGTTCAATAATTAGTTTTCCAAATCGGGATTCCGACACTTAGTCAGTATCCTATTTAAATTTTGGGGGATGAGAAGAACGAAATGACGAGATCGAACCCGAGACGTAAGCTTGATTAGATATCAAAGAGGGTTCGGAAAGAATTCCGGGAGCTCATTTCATTTTTCCCTTATGGAAGCAGCCTCCAGGGTGATCCGATGTAGGCAGACGGATTAAACCGGCATCTATGCTGCTGATATGAAATAATGATACTGGTTCGGCGCACTTGAGCATGTATGCAAAATAAAATATAATCTGTGTATAATTTACCGGATATTACCCGCTGATTAGCAGAAGATAGTTATTGCTTTATGAGATCAGGAGGCACATATGGCTAAGGTAAAATGCACGATTTGCGGAGCATATCTTCCGGAAGGCACAGAAGAGTGTCCTGTATGCGGAGTGAGCTCTGATATGTTTGAGCCTGCAGGAATGGTTAAGTGCACTTTCTGCGGAGCTGTATTTGAGGAGGGTACCGATACCTGCCCGATTTGCAGTGTCGGTCCGGAATACTTTGAACCTGCTGCAGAAGAGGATATAGCATCAAGGATCCAGCCGGCAACGTCCGGAAACGGAAAGATAGTAAAATGTCTCGTCTGCGGAGCAGAATTCGAGGAAGGCGCGGTAGTCTGCCCGGTCTGCGGAGTCGGCCCGGAGAATTTTATTGCGGCCGAAAAGAAAGAAACCTCATTCCGAAAGGATACGGAAGAGGTGTTTGTGATACTCGGAGGCGGTCCTGCAGCCAAAAGTGCAGCTGAAGCAATCAGGACACGCAACGCGACTGCAACCATAACGATAGTGACCCAGGAGTCGCATCTTCCGTACAACAGGCCGATGCTCACAAAAGGAATTGTAAGGGACTTTGGCTATAACGGACTTGTTATGGAAGGACCGGAGTGGTACGAGAACAATCAGATCAACTTCGTTCCAGACACAGTGGTTCTAAAAGCGGATACCTCGGCCAGGACGGTCAGCCTTAGATATCGGGATGGCAGCGAGGGCCAGATCGGTTATGACAAGCTTATATACACGCTCGGAGCATATTGCTTTGTCCCGCCGATCAAGGGAGCTGATCTGAACCATGTCGTTTCCGTCAGGAGCATTTCGGACACTGACAGGGTCAAGGAGATAATAGCAGACCGCAAGGCAGCAAAGGCTGTGTGTATCGGCGGCGGAGTCATGGGTCTTGAAGGAGCCTGGGGCCTTAAGGAAGGCGGGCTTGATGTGACCGTTCTTGAAACAGCACCGGGACTTCTGCCAAGGCAGCTGGATGACGTCGCATCACAGATGCTTAAGGAGCTTTGCATCGAAGCCGGCGTCGACATCGTGACCGGCGCGAAGATCGCGGAGATCACAGAAAACGCTGTTGTGCTTGAAGACGGGACAGAATATGAAGCTCAGCTTGTCATTATGTCAACAGGCATGAGACCTTATACCAAAGTCGCTGAGGACAGCGGCATAGCAGTGGACAAGTGGGTAAGTGCAGACAGCAAGCTGCAGACCAATATCACTGATGTATATACAGCGGGCGACTGCTGCAGTGTCAACGGACAGCCGCAGGCATTCTGGGCCCAGGCTGTTGAAACAGGCAGGATAGCCGGAGCGAATGCGGCAGGCGACAATGTGGAGTACAAGCCTATCGGCAGTTCACTGGTAATGGAGGTCTGCGGAACCTCAGTCTTTGCGCTTGGCACCAATGGTAAGGATCCGGATAAGAAATTCAGATCGGAGCAGGTCAAAGACGATGTAAAGAAAACATACTCGAAGTATTATTATGATCACGGCAAACTCGTCGGGGCGATCCTTATCGGCGATATATCCGGCATGGGCGCCGCGATTTCGAGAATGAAGTAATCATATAAAGAGTGATTATTGAATTCGGACAGGGCGTGGATATGCATGGCGGAGACCAGAATAATGCTGTTCTGAAAGCCACCAAGGATGCTATTCATCACTGCTGCATGGCAGGTATATCCGAGATGTTCGATATTACCGACCGCAAAACTCAGGCATTTATCAAGGCAGACATTTACGCACCTCACCCTGAGGAAGTAGATCCAGCTGTCGTAACAGACTATCTTGAGTGGTGGAATGTCGAAGCCGAGGTACACCAGGGCGGAGCAAATCCGGATGGCATTGCCCTGAACGGCAAGCCAAAAACTGAGATAACGATCGCGATCGTAGCACTGACTGTGTATGTAGATGTATAGGCAGCATATGATAAAATGCGGTATTTGCCCTGAAAATCAACTGGCTGAAATCACTATACGATAAGGTCAGAGAGTGTTTTGGAATCAAAGAAAGATCTCGTCTGCTCATAGTATTCCTGCCACATCGGAAGTGTCTTGCAGTCCTGTGCCCTTGGGCATGGGGCTGCATTTTCTTTGAGACAGGCGACCGGTGAGAGCGTACCTTCCATAAGTTCAAGAATCTCTGATATCTTATAATCCTCTGGCTCCCTGGACAGTTTATAGCCGCCGCTGCGTCCGCTTGCGGCTGTAAGCAGGCCTCCGTTCACCAGCTCCTTGCCGATCGCTTCAAGGTATTTCTTTGAGATATCCTGTCTGCCAGCAATATCTTTTAAAGGAACATACCCGCCATTAGAATTCTCAGCTATATCTATCATTACGCGAATCGCGTAGCGGCCTTTTGTTGAAATCATATGAATCCCTCCAGGTGCTCTTTTACCTAGTATATCACAGGATAAAAAAAGAAAAACAATCAAATAACCTATTGACATGGTAGGTGAATAGGCTTAAAATACATCCAACGTACAATTCATGGAGGAAACTTATGAAACAGACTGCACTCAGAACTTCAATGATGGGCTGTCGAATGCTTAACTCCCGGACATGTTACATGGCCAGGACCTTTCGGCATGCCATATCGTAAGCTAGAGAGTACACGGAAGGATCCATGATCAGCCACTTTGTCCGGGAGCTAAAGAGAAAGCTGCCGGTTTTTTAATTACCGGCATTTATCGGGAACTTTAATATCTTTTGAAAAGGAGAACGGACTATGAGTAACTATAAATTCGAAACACTTCAGCTCCACGCAGGACAGGAACAGCCGGACATAGCATCAGACGCAAGAGCAGTGCCTATCTATGCTACGACATCCTATGTATTCCACAATTCACAGCATGCCGCAAATCGTTTTGCATTGAGAGACGCAGGAAACATCTATGGAAGACTCAACAACTCAACACAGGGAGCCTTCGAAGAGAGGATCGCTGCACTCGAGGGCGGGTCGGCTGCGCTTGCTGTCGCGTCCGGTGCGGCTGCCATTACATATACGATCCAGGCTCTTGCGCAGAAGGGTGATCACATCGTATCGCAGAAAACAGTATACGGCGGAACCTTCAATCTGCTTAACAGCACACTTCCGCAATTCGGAGTTGAGACCACCTTCGTGGATGCACATAATCTCGAAGAGGTCGAAGGGGCCATTCAGGACAACACCAAGGCTATCTACCTCGAGACACTCGGCAACCCGAACAGTGATATCCCTGACATCGACGCGATCTCAGAGATAGCTCATAAGCACGGCCTTCCTGTGGTTGTCGATAATACATTCGGAACTCCTTACCTGATCAGGCCGTTCGAGCACGGAGCGGATATCGTTGTACATTCCGCGACCAAGTTTATAGGAGGCCACGGAACTACATTGGGCGGGGTCATAGTGGAATCCGGCAAATTCGACTGGAAGGCAAGCGGCAAATACGCTCCTATTGCGGAGCCTAATCCGAGCTATCACGGACTTTCGTTTGCCGACGCTGTCGGGCCGGCGGCATTCGTGACTTACATAAGAGCGATTCTGCTGCGCGACCAGGGCGCATGCATATCTCCATTCGCAGCTTTCCTGCTGCTTCAGGGAACAGAGACACTGTCTCTGAGGCTCGAAAGGCATGCGGAGAATACCGCTAAAGTGGTGGAGTATCTGGCTAACCATCCTAAAGTCGAAAAGGTCAATCATCCGTCGCTGCCTGATCACCCTGACCATGCGCTGTATGAGCGCTACTTCCCGAATGGCGGAGCAAGCATATTTACATTTGAGATCAGGGGCGGCAAGGATGCAGCGTTCAAGTTCATAGACAATCTTGAGATATTCTCGCTTCTTGCCAATGTAGCCGATGTCAAATCGCTTGTGATCCATCCTGCTACAACGACTCATTCTCAGCTGACAGATGAGGAACTGGCAGATCAGAATATAACCCAGTCTACGATCCGTCTGTCGATAGGTACTGAACATATAGATGATATTATTGCAGACCTGGAAAAGGGATTCGCAGCAATATAAATGTATTTCTCTCTTTAGCCAGATTGCCAGAGGGCGTGTCTGCCTCTCTGGCAATGCAATGAAGCAACTGATAACGAACTTCTGCTCGCTACTGCCCGGAAAATCCTGGATGAAACGATCAAATACTGTGGCGGCAAAGGCAGGATAATTATTCCTGAAGTTCGTTTACTTTTCTCCTGAATTCGTCTTTCGGACTGATGGCGTCTTTTGATTGCTGTTTATGATAATATAAAAGCAGTCGAAATACATTACAAAGACACATAAGATTCCCGGTTTGAAAGGTGACAGAAATGAATCTTCATGATATGAAATGGACAAGGGAGCCGGCAGAGTACTCTATTGGCTCAGACAGAATACTGATTAAAACGATGCCTCATACTGATCTGTGGCAGCGAACCTATTACCACTTTCGTAATGATAATGCACCGGTTCTTCAGCTTGAGACCGAGGAACAGTTCTTTTCGTTCACCGTGAAAACCGACTTTTCTGAAAGCCATCATCGCTTTGATCAATGTGGTATTGTAATGTATCTCGACAGTGAGAACTGGCTCAAAGCTTCAGTAGAATATGAAAATGAGAGCTTTCAGCACCTTGGTTCAGTAGTGACTAATCATGGTTACTCTGACTGGGCAACTACAGCGATCCCGGCAGATGTGAAGACAATGTGGTATCGTTTCAGCAGGAGAGAAGATGATTACTGCATCGAATGTTGTCAGGATGGCGTGAACTTCTCACAGATGCGAGTCTGCCATATGTGGGAAGGCGGCGGAAGGATCAGTTTTGGTATATATGCCTGCAGTCCGGAAGAATCGCAGTTCAAAGCACTTTTTTCTGATATGAAAATCACTGAGTGCAAGTGGAAAGCACATGACGGCCAGCAGCCAGACTGACAACCCAATACGGTCTTCTGATGGCAGATTGGGCTTGTGATAATATAACAGACGCCGTCGCTCGCTCCAATCAAGCGAGCTTGTTGGAGCTTTGTTCCTGGTTGAAAATGGATCAGCCAAAGAATCCATGGAACTGAAAGAGAAGGAGGAGCGAAATGCTTGAAAACAGAGTCCCGGAAGAACTGGAATTCCATGTGTCCGATTCAGAGGAACCGGAGCAGACTGAAGAACTGATACTGGAGCCTTCACCGGAGAAAGAAGAGACGAAAAGCGGTGAACTGACCCTTGAGGCTGAGAGCATCAGAAAGGCTTCAGAGATCACCTTTGACGGTGAGGAAGAATCCGAAGACAGGATCAGGAAAGCGATGGAAGAATATGACGCTGCAATGGATGAAGCCGCAGGTGTGAAGTAGAGGAGAGCTGCTATGGCTGAGCGCAAAGGTATTAATCAGAAACTGAAGATGGTCTATCTGATGAAGATCTTTTCAGAAGAGAGTGATGATGACCATTATCTTACTATGCCTGAAATAATCCGGAAGCTGGAGGCATATGGTGTCAATGCAGACCGCAAGACGATCTATAACGACATAAATGAGCTTAAGAATTATGGAATGGATATCCTGACCTTGCAGGACGGCCGCAACTATTACTATTATCTCGGAAGCCGTGACTTTGAGCTGCCGGAGCTTAAACTGCTTGTTGATTCTGTGCAGGCATCCAGGTTCATCAGCGAGCATAAGTCGCGCGACCTCATCAAGAAGATCGAATCCCTTGCCAGCAACTATGAAGCCAGGCAGCTGCACAGACAGGTGCTGATCGCCGGCCGTGTCAAGACGATGAATGAGAGCATCTACTACAATGTAGACAAGCTCCACAGAGCCATCAACTCCGACAGGCAGATCAGGTTCAGATATTATGACTGGGATCTGAACAAGCAGATGAAACCGAGATATGACGGTATGTGGTATAAGCTGAGTCCATGGGCTCTCATGTGGGATGATGAGATGTACTATCTCGTCGTATATGATTCAAAGCACAGCAAGGTCACACATTATCGTGTGGACAAAATGAAAGAGATCACGATCCTTGAAGAAGAGAGAGAAGGAAAAGATGAGTTCAGGGAGTTCAACCTTGCGGACTACACCAAATCTCTCTTCGGCATGTATGTCGGCACGGAAACAAAGGTCACACTCGAAGGTGAAAACTATATGGCAGGGGTACTGATCGACCGCTTCGGCAAGGATATCATCTTCGCCCCTGTAGATGAGAACCATTTCCGCACAACTGTTACTGTAGCTGTAAGCACGCATTTTCTCGGATGGATAGTATCCCTCGGAGGCGGTATCAGGATCGTCGGTCCTGACAGCGTAGTTGAGCAGATGAAAGACATGATAAAAGATCTGAGCGAGCAATACAACGTCGGCCAGCAATGAAAATGCCTCCCGGAAGGGAGGCATTTATAACGGAATGAGACGTCAGGATCTGAGAACGAAAGAATGCAGTACAGATGCATTACAAAAGCTCCCTGTGCCGGGAGCTTTTACGATTTAAGCGATTTTATGTCTGCTTATATTTTACTGCATCTGCTTAGCCAGCATGTCGTTGAATTCGTCTCTGACCCAGTCCGGTCCTGTGATCGCGATATCTCCGCATGACTGGAAAACCCAGGCGTAGAAGGCAGGACTTGTATCGACTGTGACTCTTGCAGTGAATCTGTCAGGAGTTGTCTTGGATGCGTTGAAATCCTTGCCGAAACGATCGATGAGATCTTTCATGGTATGATTGGCACAGCTGAGTGTGACATCAGCCGTCTTGCCCTTTAACATATCGAATGTACGGCTTGAGTAATTGTTGAGATCAAAATCAGCAGGTGCCTGCGCTGCAGGGATGTGTTTGAGCTCCGCATCCTTCATCATGTCGACTCTGTAAGCCTCTACTTCAGAAGAGCCTGACGGAAGAGCGATCATGTAATAGTAGTCATTGTTCCAGAGAAGTGCAAGCGGGCTGACTTCGATGATATGGCCGTTATCCTTGAGGACCTGATTCTTGTAGATATCAAAGTCTGTCATAACGAATGTCATTCTGCAGCCTGACTTGATTGTTTCATTGATGACATCTGCTGTCTCCAGAGCTTCGCTGTTGTCTCTCTTGAATGTATCACTTGTATATAATTCCCTGTTGAGTGATGCAGCCTGATATATACTTGTGAGATCCTTGAGCTTGGCAATTATCTCACGGCTCTTTCTGCGGGTGATGAATCTTGATGAGTGAACAGCATCAACAAGCATTTTGAGCTCTGCGAGATCGAACTCTCTGTAGATCCAGCGATATCTGTTTGGTTTGCCTTTTTCTTTCTGAATGCCAAAACCGAGATCCTCGATGATGAATTTGATATTAGCATCGATGGTCTTCCTGTCAGGTCTGCCATGGCCCATGCTTTCAAGAGCATCCATGATCTGATATGTGTTCATACTATGCTCAGCATCCGTGTTCTCATACAGAAGCTTGAGTATTCCGGTAAGCTTCCGCCTGTTGTCATTCATTCTGTGAGACCTCCCTAACTTATGTCATTTTTGAGTATAGCACAGTGACTCGCAAATAACTGATGACATAACTGGTCATTTGCCCAAAAAAGGAAAAAAGTCCATTAAGTACTTTAATAGATACAAGAACAAGATGACAATTACTGCCTTGCAAATGACTTGTGACGATAATTGTTAACTAGGTGTCGCTTAAGCGCTTTATATATAAGGGAATTATGAACAGCGGCCATTTTACAGTGCTGATGATTGTCAACCTGGAGTGATGCTGAAATGCAGTATGTAAAGTTGCTTTTACAAAGCCCATGTGATTGTGATAGAATAAGTCAGATCACTATGGTCTCATCATCCGGAAGGGGTGAGAACTAAGGGTATATATATGACAGGAGGCTTATATGTCAGATAAAGTTCTGGTCGTTGATGATGACAAAACGATACTGACCATGCTTTTCAAAGCACTCAAGAATAACGGTATAGAAGCTGATCTGGCAATCAGCGGTGAGGCAGCTCTTGAACTGGTCAGGCAGAATAAATACGATCTGATACTTCTTGATATCAACATGAGAGGCATCAACGGATTTGAGGTTATTCAGCAGCTGAGAGGCAGCGGTGTCAGCACACCTGTTATGGTCGTCAGCGGCAGAAAGGAAGATCAGGATGCTCTCTACGGGCTTGAGATCGGGGCGGATGATTATATAACCAAGCCTTTCAATCCGGTCACACTGGTAGCCAAAGCAAAGGCTCTCATCAGAAGAAGCCGCAGTACATCACCGCAGGGCACGAGCAATATCATCAAAGCGGGACCGTTCACATACAACACTTCAACGCTGAGATTTTATAAGAACGACGTGGAGATACCGCTGTCATCCAAGGAAAATTCAATGATCAAGCTCTTCATAGACAATGTTGATCACATATTCTCCAAGGACATGATTTATTCGGTAATATGGGGGGAGACCATCATAGATGAGAATGCTATAATGGTCTATGTCAACAGATTGCGGCAGAAAATCGAGGATGATCCGTCAACGCCTAAACACCTTATCACTGTGAGAGGGCTTGGATACAGATTCACGGTATAGAGATAAAATCTGCACCTGAAAGGTGCATTTTTTATGAATGGAGAAGAAGATGCTGGACAGCAATTATCTAATAATAAACAGACATGCTGCAAAATTCAAAGAAATGAAAATCGCCGGTCACACGGCGGTTTTTATCGGAAATGACGGAAAAGTACTCGATTACGGTGCGGTCCGGCTCGGAGACAAGGTCTATGCAGTTCTCTGCTGCGATGAAGTCCGCAATATCAGCCTTGTAATGGACGGAGAACACTCGAAAGATGTTGTGACACTGCTGTGGCTGAAAGAGGAAGATTATGCCGCAGCTTGCCGGCAGATAGGAGATGCTGCAGGGCAGCGTCTGTCAAAGCAGAACAGAAAGATCAACAGGTATGCTGAGGCAGTTGCGGAAAAACTTGCTCTGGGTGTAAAATTGCGCATAACTGATGCAGCAGTCAGCACGAATATGGTAAAATGTCCCGAGTGCGGAATTCTCAATCCGCCGGGAAGTGAGTACTGCCTTGACTGCGGGGCTGCTATATAGACGGAGATGAAGAGGAACTATTGATGGAAGACGAAAAGAAAACACTTAACGAAGAGACAGAAGTAAAAGAACCACAGGAAGAAACACCTGAAACAGAGACTGAGCCTGAAGCTACAGAAGAACAGCCGGTAAAGGTCAGCAGCAAGAGGATCAAAAAGGCACAGAGAAGAGAAGCCAAGGCCGCCCGCAAGGCTGCCAATAAGATAGAAGAGAAGAAGAACAGACCTAACAATGCACTGATCGCTCTGATGATTTTTGGTGTACTGGTGGGAATGTTTTTATTCGTACTCGGATACAACTATTTTTCGAAACCGGCAAATATCGAGAAATTCCTTGATAAGAACGGCGGCAAGGAAGTCTACAGCAATATCCAGCTTGACATGTATTCGACTGCAAATATCACTGCAAAGGGCAATTCTCTCAAGATAGATATGACAGTCAACAGTGAAGACGAAAACACTGCAAAACTTGCGAAAGACTTCTATGCAAGTGATGACGGAGAGGAGCAGCTCAAACAGACAGCTGCATATATACTTACTGAGGTCAAGCCTCAGACCAGGGCTTTCTCTGCGGATGTCAATGTTTCTGTGAAGTCCGGCAAGAAAGAGATACAGTCAGTGAAGATGACATACAAAGAAGCGAAGGACTATATCGAGGAACTTCAGGAAAAAGCTGAGAAAGAGGCTGAAGCTGCCCAGTCAGAAAGCGGAGATGCTGCTGACACCGAGGCCGAAACAGATGCAGGAGAAAGCGAAGCTCCTGCTGAGGATGCTGAAAAAGCAGAATAATACTTATAACGGATAAAGAAGGAAAACATAGTGCTTTCAGAGCCTCTGACACTGACTGTACTATGTTTTTCATCATTTCAGGATGAATGGGAAGCAAAATGGATAAACCCGAAAAAACCGGCAGCATAGACAACAATCCTGATAACAGTTCTGAGATCAGGATATACGAAAAAGGGGACGGTCCGCTGAAAACTTTGGAGAAGGGAACGGCCGGACGCACCATTTTTGTTGCTGTCTTCATAATTGCTATTCTGTGTATATGCATTGGAATCTATAAGGCGTGGGGAGCTTTCAGAGAATTCGATGAAACCATCCTACGGGAAAAAGACAGCCAGTTTTACAGCCTTATAAGTTCTGAAGATATCACGCTCGAAAACTCCCTGGATTCTTTCTGCAGAGAGGCAGAAACATTCTTTGCAAGGCAGATCCTGAGCGGTCTTGTCACAGACTGGCTGGATTCTGAAGACGGGGATACACGTGAACTCGAGGCGTACTTAAAGTCGAACAATCTGACGGAAAACCCTATATATGCAGATATCCTGATGATACAGGACGGCACGCCAGTTCTCTCAGCATCAGGCCGCAGAGGATACAGTATGCTGACAGAGGCCGATGGAAGAGGTATACGCATCTGTAATGATGAAAGCGGCCGGTACTATATGGCCTATGAGACTATATCCGCAGAAGGCATAAGATATGAAGCTCTCATCGATCTTGAGCGGCTGTATATGACATCCCTCGGAGACAACAGGGGAAGAGGCGTCATCCTGGTTGACAGCACATCGACTCTGCTCATAACACGTCTGAACAGAGAGACGATCATTGTCCCTGTGAATGATGTCGATGACAAGAAGACTGCCCGCTTCAGAGATTTCATGATCGATAGTCAGGGCACGCAGAAATCCGGAGGATCTTCTATTGAGATAGAGGATTCTGACGGCAGTGTCCATACTGCAAGGATAGTAGTTCAGCCGAGCAGCAGGACGACCAACGGAGAGTTTGCGATAGGGATCACCGCAGATTTTGATGAAGCTCTGAAACCATCCAGACACGCAGCCGAGATGATACTGTTCTTCGGAGGTATGGCTGTCGCTGGGATCATAGTTCTCATCTTCATGCTGATACTCCTCAGAAGAGTCAACACTGCCAACGAGAGAGATCTGGAATTACTCAAGAAGAAGAACTCCGCAATGGAGGAGCTCAATCAGAATATGCAGGCTCTGGCTCATCATCAGAGGCTTGAAACTATAGGCACGATGACAGCAAGCATTGCACATGATTTCAACAATCTGCTTACACCTATCATGGGATACAGCATCATGGCTGCGGAGATGCTGCCTGATGACCAGGCGGAGATACAGGATTACATGATGGAGGTATACAATGCTTCTGTTAAAGCAAAAGATATCGTTCAGCGGCTTGCTGACCTCTCCAAGAAGGGCAAAGAAGAAAGCTATAAAGTTCTTGATCCTGTTGAGATAATCCGCAGCTCGCTTAAGGTAACACTTCCTGCCAAACCTAAGAATGTAGACGTCAGGGGAAGGTTCAGCTCGGGACAGGCAAGGATCAAAGGAGATGCAACGCAGATATCCCAGCTGGTCATCAATATCGTCCTCAATGCATATGATGCGATGCGTGAGAAAGGCGGCACTCTGACAGTATCAACAAGGATCGAAGAGGGCGGCGTGGCAATGAGATTCAACGATACCGGTACGGGGATGGATGCTGAGACTCTGGCGAGAATATTCGATCCGTTCTATACGACCAAGGAGTCGGGCAAGGGAACGGGCCTCGGGCTGGCTATCGTGCACCAGATATGCGACACACATAATGCCAAGGTCTATGTAGACTCTGAACCGGGCGAGGGAACAGAATTCAGGATCATATTCCCGGTCGCCCAGGAAGAGAATATAGACAAAGCTGCAACACGGGTCATAAACGGAGCAGAAATCAGAGAGCGGCTCGATGTACAGGCAAGAGACTAGCAAATCCTTCAACTGCCGATTTTGTATGTATTTTTGCTGAAAAAACAGAACATCACCAAGGAAAAACTCTGGCACTGTGTTATAATGTATTCGCATAATTGAGTAATTATGTGCTTTTTACATGAATTAAAAAACGAAAGGAAACTGATATCATGATAATTCTGGTAGTCAATACGGGAAGTTCCTCACTCAAGTATCAGCTTATCAATATGGACGGCAACAAGGTCCTCGCAAAAGGTCTCTGCGAGAGGATCGGAGAAGACGGCCACATGAACTATAAGACTGATGCAGGCACAGTATTTGATAAGGACATCGCTCTGCCTGATCACGGTGTAGCAATGCAGCTTGTTATCGATGCTCTTACAGATAAAGAGCACGGTGTAATCGCTGACATGAGCGAGATCGGTGCTGTAGGCCACAGAATAGTACAGGGCGGATACATCTTCGATAAGTCAGAGATAATCACTGATGAGGTAGAAGCAGGTATCGAAGAGCTCTGCACACTCGGACCTCTCCACAACCCGCCTGCACTTGTTGGTATCCGTGCATGCAAGAAGGTTCTGCCTAACACACCTGGAGTAGTAGTATTCGATACAACATTCCACAGAACTATGCCTGATGAGTGCAAGTACTATGCTATTCCTTGGGAATACGCTGAGAAGTACCATGTTCAGAGATACGGCGCTCACGGAACAAGCCACCGCTATGTATCCGAGAGATGCGCTGAGCTCATGGGCAAGGATCCTTCCGAACTCAACATCATCACATGCCACCTCGGCAACGGATCATCCATCACAGCTGTAAAGGGCGGCAAGTGCTATGATACTTCTATGGGACTCACCCCGCTTGAAGGACTTGTCATGGGTACACGTTGCGGATCTATCGACCCGACTGTTGTAAGCTTCATCTATGAGCAGACAGGCATGCCGGTCAAGGAGATCACAGACATGATGACCAAGAAGTCCGGACTCCTCGCTGTTTCTGAAATCTCCGGAGACTGCAGAGACATTGTTAAGGCTGAGGCTGAGGGTAATCACAAGGCACATGTAGCAAGAGAGATGCTGCTGAAGTCAGTCAAGCATTTCATCGGTGCTTATGCTGCTGAACTCGGTCATGTTGATGCAATGGTATTCACAGCGGGCATCGGCGAGAACGACATCGAGCTCAGAGAGAAGGTCTGCGACAGCCTCGGATTCATGGGTGTCAAGATCGACAAGGAAAAGAACGACTGCAGAGGCAAGGAAGTAGAGATCACAGCTCCTGGAGCAACGATCCGCACATTCATCATTCCGACCAACGAAGAGCTGATGATCGCCAAGGATACTCAGGCACTCGTAGAAGCTATGTAATTATGACCTGAGACAAATTCTCAGGAGTAAAAAACAGCTTCGCCCTGCTTATTCGATAGCGGGGAACTAAACTAAGGGAATAATTATTTCACCATATATTTATTCTATCTAAAAAGTACTTTTTGCTTTATTATCACTTAATTTTTAAATCTTTAATGTAAAGGGAGATGAAAAAATGAAGAGACAATTCAAGACTATGGATGGCAACCAGGCTGCTGCTCATGTCTCCTATGCGTTCACAGAGGTATCCGGAATTTATCCGATCACTCCGTCTTCGCCTATGGCTGACTACGTAGATCAGTGGGCTGCTGCCGGAAGAAAGAACATCTTCGGATCAACTGTACAGGTTGTCGAGATGGAGTCTGAAGCTGGTGCTGCTGGTGCTGTACACGGCTCACTCGGAGCTGGTGCTCTCACCACAACATACACTGCTTCCCAGGGACTTCTCCTGATGATCCCGAACATGTACAAGATCGCTGGTGAGCTGCTTCCTGCAGTATTCCATGTATCAGCACGTACGGTTTCCACTCATGCACTGAACATCTTCGGCGACCACTCCGACGTATACGCTTGCCGTCAGACTGGTTTTGCAATGCTCGCTGAGAGCAATGTACAGGAAGTTATGGACCTCGCTCCAGTAGCACACCTCGCTGCTATCGAGGGAAGAGTTCCTTTCCTGAACTTCTTTGACGGTTTCAGAACATCCCACGAGATCCAGAAGGTTGCTGTATGGGATTATGAGGACCTCAAGGAAATGACAGGCGACGTATTCTTCCAGCACAGAGAAGCCTGCAACAAGTTCTATGATGCAGTTCCTGAAGTTGTTGAGAAGTACATGGGCAAGATCAATGAGAAGCTCGGTACAGACTATCAGCTGTTCAACTACTATGGTGCTGAAGATGCTGACAGAGTCATCATCGCTATGGGCTCCATCTGCGACGTAGCTGAGGAAGTTATCGACTACCTCAACGCTAACGGCCAGAAGGTTGGTCTCATCAAGGTAAGACTCTACAGACCTTTCAGAGCTGACAAGCTGATCGCTGCACTGCCTAAGACATGCAAGAAGGTTGCTGTTCTTGACAGAACTAAGGAACCTGGTTCCCTTGGTGAGCCTCTCTACCTCGACGTAATGACAGCATTCGCAGAAGCTGGCCACTATCGGTATCGTTGATGACGTTACTAACCTCTCACTTGAAGAGAAGCCAGCTCCTATTACTGCTCCTGCAGGAACAATCGAGTGCAAGTTCTGGGGCCTCGGCGGAGACGGAACTGTTGGTGCTAACAAGAACTCCATCAAGATCATCGGAGACCACACAGACAAGTACGTTCAGGCTTACTTCCAGTATGACTCCAAGAAGACAGGCGGCGTAACAATTTCCCACCTGAGATTCGGAGACAAGCCGATCAAGAGCTCATACTACATCAACAAGGCTGACTTCGTAGCTTGCCACAACCCTTCATACATCGACAAGGGATTCAAGATCGTTCAGGACGTTAAGCCAGGCGGAACATTCCTGATCAACTGCCAGTGGAAGCCTGAAGAAGTAGGTGACCACCTCGATGCAGCAGCTAAGAAGTACATCGCTGAGAACAACATCAACCTGTACATCATCGATGCTATCGACCTCTGCGCTAAGATCGGAATGGGCAAGAGAACTAACACAACTCTCCAGTCCGCATTCTTCTCACTCGCTGAGGTTCTTCCAAAGGCTGACGCAGTTAAGTACATGAAGGACGCTGCTACAAAGTCCTACCTCAAGAAGGGCCAGGATGTAGTAGACATGAACCACAAGGCTATCGACGCAGGTGCTGACGCTCTCGTTAAGATCGACGTTCCTGCTGAGTGGGCTAACCCTGCTGCAGATCCTGAGAAGGCACCTCTCGAAGGACGTGCTGCACTCGTTACTCAGGTCAAGAACATCCTTCTCCCAATCGACAACATGGATGGAGACAGCCTGCCTGTATCCGCATTCATGCCTCACGTTGACGGTGAGTGGGAACTCGGCGCTTCCGCTTACGAGAAGAGAGGCGTTGCAGTTAACGTTCCTGAGTGGGATAGCACAAAGTGCGCACAGTGCAACAGATGCGCATTCGTATGCCCACACGCTACTATCAGACCATATCTGCTTGACGAAGCTGAGATGGCAGCTGCTCCGGAAGGATTCAAGGCTGTTGATCACAAGCTGAGCAAGGGCGCATACAAGTATGGCCTCGCTGTATCCCCACTCGATTGTATGGGATGCGGAGTATGCGTAACAGTATGCCCAACCAAGTCACTGACAATGAAGCCGCTTGAGGAGCAGCTCCCAGAGCAGAAGAACTTCGACTATGCTGTTAAGAACGTATCCGTCAAGAAGGATTTCGCAGACAACAGCAATGTTATCAAGTCCCAGTTCAAGACTCCTCTCCTCGAGTTCTCAGGCTCATGCGCAGGATGTGCTGAGACATCATATGCAAGACTTATCACACAGCTTTGCGGAGATCACACATACATCTCCAACGCTACAGGATGCTCCTCAATCTGGGGCGGCCCTGGCGCAACAGCTCCTTACACAGTCAACGAAGAAGGACACGGACCTGCATGGTGCAACTCCCTGTTCGAGGACAATGCTGAGCACGGTCTCGGTATGAGAATGGCTGTTAAGACAAGAAGAGCTAAGATCAAGGCTGACGTTGAAGAACTCGTAGCAGCAGGCGTTCCTGATGCAGTTAAGGCAGCAGCTGAAGCATGGTTCGCAGCATTTGACGACGTTGAGGCTTCCAAGAAGACAGGAGAGGCTCTCGTTGAGGCTCTCGAAGAGGCTAAGATCGGTGCTGAGATCATCGCTCGTAAGGACCTCCTCGCTGAGAAGACCGTATGGATCTTCGGCGGAGACGGCTGGGCTTATGATATCGGTTACGGCGGACTCGACCACGTACTTGCAAGCGGCGAGAACGTAAACGTAATGGTATTCGATACTGAGGTTTACTCCAACACTGGTGGACAGGCTTCCAAGGCTTCCAACATCGGTCAGGTAGCTCAGTTCGCAGCAGCAGGTAAGTCAGTAGAGAAGAAGTCACTGTCTCAGATCGCTATGGCTTATGGTTATGTATACGTAGCTCAGGTAGCTATGGGTGCTGACCCGGCACAGACACTGAAGGCAATGAACGAGGCTATCGCTTACAACGGACCTTCCCTGATCATCGGTTACTCACCATGCGAGATGCACTCAATCAAGGGCGGCATGATGAACTGCCAGATGGAGATGAAGAAGGCTGTAGAGTGCGGATACTGGAACCTGTTCAGATTCAACCCTGCACTCAAGGCAGAAGGCAAGAATCCGTTCACTCTCGACAGCAAGGTACCTGCAGGCGGATATCAGGACTTCCTGAAGAACGAAGCAAGATACAACAGACTGACAAGAGAGAATCCGGAAAGAGCAGAGAAGCTCTTCGCAGAGAACGAAGCAGCAGCTATGGCTCGTTACAACAAGCTCGTTAAGTTCGTAGACTTCTACGCACCAGCTGAGTAATTCCGGTTGCCGGACAAGTCGGATACAATAAGCATCAAAGGGCAGGCGAAAGCCTGTCCTTTGTTCTTTTGCCGGTGTTTCTGCCCATTCTATGGCTGAAGGCTTGAATAAGTCGCCGAGATTTATTAAAGTTAAAATTGTTCAGAAATCATACGGGATTCATCGGAAACAGCTCGTGAAGATGTTTTCCGGAAAAGCAGAAAGGAGACAACTCTATGTCAGTTGGTTACTATACACCTACCAAGGTAGTTTTCGGCAAAGACGCTGAGGACAAGGCAGCTGAGATGCTGCAGGAATTCGGTGCAACTAAAGTCCTCGTTCATTTTGGCTCAGGATCAGTAAAAAGAACAGGACTTCTGGAAAAAGTAGAAAAGAATCTCAGCGATTCAGGGATCGGCTATGTCGAGCTTGGAGGCGTAGTACCTAATCCCAGGGTCAGTCTGGTACGTACCGGCATTGAAATGGTCAGAGAAGAGGACATAGATTTCATCCTTGCTGTCGGAGGCGGCTCCGTTCTCGACAGCGCAAAGGCGATAGGCTATGGGGCTTATGGCGGCGGAGATGTATGGGATTTCTACTGCGGAAAGAGAACCGTCAAGGGCACGATCCCTGTGGGAGCGATACTCACACTTGCAGCTACAGGTTCTGAGATGAGTGATTCTTCGGTAATAACCAATGATGAGACAGATCCGGTATACAAGAGAGGTGTGAACAGCGATTTTGGCAGAGTTAAATTTGCTCTTCTTGATCCTGAACTGACATACACAGTATCTGCTTATCAGACTGCATGCGGTGCTACAGATATAATGATGCACACACTTGAAAGATACTTCCATCAGGGAGATTCTCTTGATTTTACTGATGAGCTTTCGTTCACCCTGCTTAGAGAGGTCATTAAATGGGCTCCTGTTGCGCTTGAAAAACCGGACAGCTATGAAGCAAGAGCCAATATCATGTGGTGCGGTACTCTTTCGCACAATGGTCTCATGGCAGTAGGCAATTCCACAAAAGGTGACTGGGCATGCCATCAGATAGAGCATGAGCTGTCTGCAGAACACGATGTTGCTCATGGTGCAGGACTTGCTGCTGTATGGGGATCATGGGCAAGATATGTCCTTGAAACAGATCCGCAGAGATTTGCGAAACTCGGACAGGGAGTCTTCGGAGAAAGCGATCCTGAGAAAACTATAGAGAAGTTCGAGGAATTCTTCCGATCTATCGGAATGCCTACGGATATCAAAGGCCTTGGCCTGGAATTCGGTGAAGAAGAATGCCGTACAGCGGCTCTCGGAGTTACATTCGGAAATGCGCGTACGATCGGCAATTTCAAAGTTCTTGAAACCGAAGATATCTATCATATATATATGATGGCATCTGGACTTTGATCAGGGGGGGACGATATGGATATATATGAAGGAATTGAACTGGCAGACTGCCCTTACTGCGGAGGCGCCGGACTTCTTGAAGAGGAAAACGGCTGGTGCTGGTACGTCATGTGCATGGACTGCGGAGCACAGACAACACAGTTTGAGTACAGGAGAGCGGAAGACAGATCAGCAGCAGCGGAAAAGGCTGCCATGATCTGGAACATGGGGAAGGTAGTCAGCCCTTCACCTGGTGAATAAAAATGAAAAAATGCCTTATTATAGCTGACTTTCTGTCAGACGAAAACAGGAAAATGATCAACACTACGGCAGAGCAACTCGGTTACTCTGCCTTTTTTTATGATGATTACCACCAGTCTGCAGACGGCGATATAGCGGATGCAGAGATCCTGTATACTGCTGATTACCGCGCGGTGCAGAAAGCTCAGAAGCTTAAATGGTGCCACACACCTTATGCCGGCGTTGACAAACTCATATCCACGGGCGTTTTTGACTCCGGGGATGTGATCCTGACCAACAGCTCGGGGGCATATGGCAGAGCTATATCTGAATACATAATCATGGCTGCGCTGATGCTTATGAAGCAGATGCCTGAATACAGGAAGATTACTGATGAAAGAGGCTGGGTACAGGATCTGCCGTCTCGTTCAATATCCGGAAGCAGGATCGCTGTCATCGGAACCGGCGATATAGGGCGTAATGCAGCAAAACGGTTCAAGGCTCTCAGTGCAGAAACTGTCATCGGCTTCAGCAGGAGCGGACGGCAGGCGGATCATTTTGATCATACGTACAGTCTGGATGCGTTTGAAGATAACGTCCGTGACATTGACGTTCTTGTCATGTGTGTTCCGGGAACACCTGAGACCGATAAGCTCCTGAGCGCTGAACGGATCAGCTGTCTTCCGGAGAAAGCTTTTTTGATCAATGTCGGGAGAGGAACGACAGTTGACCAGGATGCTCTGATCGAAGCCCTTAATGAGGGCCGGATCGCAGGAGCGATGCTTGATGTTGTGATGCCTGAGCCGCTCCCGGCGGATCATCCTCTGTGGACCGCACGCAACTGCATCGTGACACCTCACATCGCAGGAGATATGTCTTTGCCGTATACAGTGGACAGGACGGTGGAATTTTTCTGTGAAAACCTGAAGATATATGCTGAAGGCGGGCAGATGCTCCACCGCGTGGAAATAAGCGCGGGCTACTGACCGGCTGCAGCAGAAAGACCTGACAAATACATCAGCTTTCGAGTTGATATTTATGTCTGACGAAATTATAATAGATGAGAAAGTAAGGAGACAGAATACGTTACTGTTGATTAATTTATTACTAGAAGGGGGTTAAATATGCCACTGGTAACAACAACTGAAATGTTCAAGAAAGCTTATGACGGCGGATATGCTATCGGAGCTTTCAATGTAAACAACATGGAGATCGTGCAGGGAATCACAGAAGCAGCCGGCGAACTCAGGAGCCCTGTAATTCTGCAGGTATCCAAGGGTGCACGTGCTTATGCCAACCACACTTATCTCGTGAAGCTGGTAGAAGCTGCTGTAGCTGAGAATCCTGATATTCCTATCGCACTTCATCTCGACCACGGTGATTCTTTCGAGCTGTGCAAGAGCTGCATCGACGGAGGATTCACTTCTGTAATGATCGACATGTCATCGAAGCCATTTGATGAAAACGTTGAGATCACACGCAAGGTAGTAGAATATGCTCACGCTCACGGAGTAGTAGTAGAGGCTGAGCTCGGAACACTCGAGGGTGTAGAAGACGAAGTAGTAGTAGAGGCCGGACAGGCATCCTACACAAGACCTGAGGAAGTTGAAGAGTTCGTAACACGCACAGGCTGCGACTCACTCGCTATTGCTATCGGAACATCCCACGGCGCTTACAAGTTCAGACCTGAACAGTGCACAAGAAATGAGAAGGGCATCCTTGTTCCACCTCCACTCCGTTTCGACGTACTTGAGGAAGTAACAAAGAGACTCCCTGGATTCCCTATCGTTCTTCACGGATCTTCATCAGTTCCGCAGGAATTCGTAGAGATGGTCAACACATACGGCGGCAACATGCCTAACGCCATCGGTATTCCTGAAGAGCAGCTCCGTCAGGCAGCAAGATCTGCAGTCTGCAAGATCAACATCGACTCCGACATCCGTCTTGCAATGACAGGAAACATCAGAAAATACATGGCTGAGCATCCGGATCACTTCGACCCTCGTCAGTATCTCAAGCCTGCACGTCAGGCCGTCAAGGACATGGTCGCACACAAGATCGTAGACGTTCTCGGAAGCAACGACAGAATCTAAGACAGTCAGAAATCTCTGATAACCGAAATACAAAATAAGCCGCAGGTGATGCGGCTTATTTTTGTGTTTTTGCTCGCAGGGAAGCCCTTTCCAATATTTGGTATTTTATGGTACTCCTTGACGCTATATAGTGTTATAATACATTATGTATGCGTGTGTGTAGTCTGCATACATATACATTCTTCACAGGAGGATATGAATTGGCACATACTATCGAATTAAAAAAAGTATCGAAGTATTACGCTACTGAAGAGACCGTCAGTATGGGCTTTGCCCGTGTGGATCTGACACTGGACATCGGCGAATTCGTCGCTATCACAGGAGAGAGCGGCAGCGGCAAGTCTACTCTTTTGAACGTAATATCAGGTCTTGACACCTACGAAGAAGGTGAGATGTTTGTGTGCGGTGAAGATACCACCGCATATGGAACAGAGGACTATGAGCGATACAGGAAGACTTATATAGGGAATATTTTCCAGGACTTCAATCTGATCAACAGTTACACTGTCTATCAGAATGTTGAGCTCGTCATGCTCCTGTCCGGCAAGAAAGCGTCAGAATGCGGGGACAGGATAACAGAACTCCTTGAGACAGTCGGACTGAGCGAATACAGAAATACCAAAGTTTCCAAGCTTTCCGGAGGACAGAAGCAGAGAGTAGCTATCGCCAGAGCACTCGCCAAGGACGCACCTATAATTGTAGCTGACGAGCCTACCGGCAATCTGGACAGTGCTTCGGCAGAAATTGTTATGGAAACTCTAAGCAAGGTTTCACATGACAAGCTGGTTGTAATAGTTACCCATAACTATGAACAGGCTGAGCCTTATGTGACCCGCAAGATCACAATGCATGACGGCAGGATCATAGAGGACAAGAAAATCCGGCATGAAGGCGGCCTCACTTATGAAGAGGACTCAGCATCAGATTCAGATGATGAGCTGTACAACATCGTCTCAGCTGAACCTGCAGCCCGCAGAGGAAGGGTCGCAAGAAGCGAGGCGGCTGAAAGAAAAAAAGGAAAACCTCAAAAGAGCGAAGTACGTGATGATGCCGCCCCGGGGAGCAATGTTCCGAAACCGGGGAAGATGCGTATGTCCTCTGAGCTGCGTCTCGGTGTGAGAAATACATTCAACATCCCGGCAAAATTCATTCTGCTTTTCATAGTATATCTGTTTGTGTCAACGGCTGTGCTTACTCAGTATGCAACGACTAAGAACAGTATGCACCAGGAAGAACTGCTCGGAACAAATCCGTATTTTACTCAGTCGAGTGCAGACAGGATAATCATCAAGAAGAATGACGAAAGTGCATTTTCCGATGAGGACATCGCTAAGATCAGGAAGACTGACAATATCAAAAACGTAGTCCTCAACGATATCGCAGTAGATACAGGCATCAGCTTTTCTATGGGCGATTTCTACGTAGAAGGTTCTGTGTACCCGGTATCAATGATCAAAGAAAGCGATCTTACATACGGACACATGCCTGAGAATGACTATGAGATCATCGTCAATACCAATTCCTCGAGTGATGCTTTTATGAATATCAATAATCTCGGAGACGCGGTAATAGGTACAGAAGTGACGCTTCAGGACATGGGGCAGATGCAGAAATATGATTTCGGCCATCCTATCACTATCGCCGGCATAGTCATAGACAGCAGCGGGGGAGAGGAAGAGAATTATTCCCTCTATGGATATTCAACCATATATGTAAGTGACAAGGTCGCAAGTGATCTGCTTGTCAACATGATGGCGACTTCATCAAAATCAGTCCTCGATTTCGGAGGAGTAAAGGTCGCCAATGAATATGACCGCGGCGTATATCCTTCTGCTGAAGTTCCTGAAGGAGAGGTGTATATATTCGAGGATCAGTCGTACTACTATAAGGACGCTGAAGCAAAGGGGAAGGACTTCAGCCTGACTGTAAGCAACAGGTTCTTTGAGTCTTCAATGGACTTTGAAGTCACACAGGTCATTACGGTCGAAAACATAGAAGAACTTCTCGGCATCAGAAAAGAAGACTATGACATGTACTACAGCTGTGTATTTATCAATGAAGATGATTTCAGTCAGCTGTTTGACAAAGGCTATTTTCAGATAAGTGCATTCATGGAAAACGAGACAAAGTCCGCCGAAACTCTTGCAGCTCTGCAGGATGCGGGCTACAACACGCTGGCTCTCAAGGAAACACTGACGGATATGACTGGCGGATACAGTTTTGTGCTGCAGATGATCACATATGCAAGACTTTTGGTAGAATTCATAATACTGTTCTTTATAGCATATGCAGTAATCAGGCTCATTATGAGATCCAGAAACCAGTATTACTCTACGCTGAGAATACTCGGTGCAACCAAGAGGAATACAGATGCCATACTAAGGATCGAGCTTCTGCTCATGATGATGATCGCATTCAGTGTGGACATCATATTCGTTGTGCTTGTCAAAAAAGGATATATCCACCTGGAACAGGTCAGCAAGCTGCTGTATTATCTGACACTCAGGGATTATGTAGTGCTTGCTATACTGCTGCTCCTTATGTCGCTGCTTATCGCACGCAGGTATTCTCGTAAGATATTTACCAAGAGTGCGATGAAGGCATTCAGAGAGGAGGCGTAGCAGATGATTAAACTTGATAAAGTCAATAAGTACTATAACAAGGGGAAATCCAATCAGATCCATGTCATCGACAACACCTCGATGATCCTTCCGGATAAGGGGATCGTCTGTCTGCTTGGTCCTTCCGGATGCGGCAAGACAACACTCCTCAACGCGATTGGCGGCCTGGATAAGGTTGATTCCGGAAAGATATACATTGACGATCAGCTGATAACCAGATTTTCAAGCAACAAGATCGATAAGATAAGAAACGCCAGCATAGGATACATCTTCCAGAACTTCAACCTTCTTGATGACAGGACCGTATTCGAGAATGTCGCTATAGCTCTGAGGATGGTAGGAGTCAGGGACCGCAAGGTCGTTGCCCGCAGAGTCAATTACTGCCTCGAGAAGGTAGGGATCTATCAGTACAGAAACAAGCTCGCCAGTGCCCTGTCAGGAGGACAGAGACAGAGGGTCGCTATCGCCAGAGCGATAGTCAAGAACCCTAGGATCATCCTCGCGGACGAACCGACAGGAAACCTTGACAGCGCCAACACTCTTGAGATCATGAACATAATCAAGACGATCTCAAAGGAGAGACTGGTAATACTGGTAACCCATGAGCGCAGGATCGCTGAATTCTACTCTGATCATGTCGCCGAAATGAAGGACGGCAAGGTCATCAAGGCGTACAGCAACGACTCGTCAAGATATCTCGACTATCAGCTTGAGAACAAGATATATCTCAAGGATATGCCGGTTATCAAAAACTTCTCTCAGGATGATCTCAATGTAAAAGTCTACAGTGACGATGAAACTCCTGCAGAGATCAAACTGGTCATCCGTGGCGGCAACATGTATATAAGCACGGACCGTAACCTGCATATTGTTGATGAGACTGCCAACATCGAGATGCTTGATGAACACTATCAGGCGATGGATGAGAGTTATTTCGAGAATAACGATTTCGACTATAACGCGCATCTGCCTAAGAAGTTCAAAGCCCGTTATACTTCGATATACACTCCGTTCAATATGCTGAGCTACGGCTGGAAGACGGTAAAAGGCTTTAAGAAGATCCGCAAGTTCCTGATGATAGGCTTCGTCTTTGCTGCGATGTTCACACTGCTTGCCGTAAGTAATGTGCTTGGCATCATAGAAGTCAAACCGACAGACTACAGAAAGACCAACGGCAACTACATAACGATATCCAACACCGAGAAAGACGACGCACTTATGGAGGTCGTTGAAGGGCTTGACAGTGTCTCCTATGTGATACCGGGTGACAGCAAAAAAGCCATAACCTTCCCTATGGATGACTATCTGCAGACAGGCTATGCGACAACAGATCTGAATGTATCCATTTGCCGGACTGATGTGCTCAAGCCTGAAGAGATCGTTAACGGCAAGATGCCTGAAGATCCGCATGAGGTCGTTCTTGATAAGATGGTCGTGGATGATTTTCTCCGGGACAAGACCGGAGCCGCTGTTGGAATAGATACAGTCGAGGAATTCCTGGGAAGAAAGCTCACTGTGCCTAATCTCGAAGACTACACTATCGTTGGAATAAGTGATGTTCAGTCGCCATCGCTCTTCGTTGATGAAAGCCAGGTGCTGTACATACTTACCAATGCCAGCGGGCAGGCTGAAGAGTACGGATTTGCCGGCGGTGAGGAGCAGGAACAGGATATGATCCAGAGCGGGCGTGTCAAAGACATAGCACTTGCTGATGACGGCATAAGCCTCAAAAAAGGAGACATGCCGGATGGACTGTATCAGGTGCTTGTCAATGATTCTCATGAAGAGGAAGAAGGCTACGAGATAGGACAGAGCATAAGCACCAAGATGGGCGGCCATAAGCTCAAGGTATGCGGATATTATACATCCGATAAAGTGAGTGATGACACATACTATGTAGGTGTGAACACAATCAGAGCAGACTATGTCAACAAGCAGAAATCATTCTGCGCATATGCGCCAAATACCACTCAGGTCAAGAGTCTGCTCGATACACAGTCTCTGCCTTGCAAGATCAACGACACAAAGGAAAGAAGTGCATATATACATGAGAGAAAGGATCAGCTCACCTCAGCTCTGGCTGTGGCAGGGGTCATCTTCCTGATATCCCTCATCGAGATGTTCCTGATGCTCAGGTCATCATTCCTGTCAAGGATCAAGGAAGTAGGTACTCTGAGAGCGATCGGCCTTAAGAAAAAAGACATTTACAGGATGTTCGAAGGAGAAATCCTTGTGATCACACTTATCACAGCAATTCCGGGTATAGCGATCATGTACTATGTTCTGTATAACCTCGTCAAGATAACATACTATCTTGAGGGTATGTATATGATCAATCCGCTCGTCGCGCTGATATCACTCGCCATACTTGTGGTATTCAACCTCATATCCGGACTTATTCCTGTATATGTGACGATGCGCAAGACCCCGGCACAGATACTTGCAAGAACAGATATCTGATGATCCGGTATCTTACGGCAGCTTCAGAAATGCAGATATGCAGACATATGAAAAACACCGCTTTCACATCTGTGAAAGCGGTGCTTTTATATCTGCTCAGTGTGATCAGATGTAGCTGATCTCGACTTCCTGAAGATAATTCCTCTCCATTGACTGTGTGATCTGATCTATGAGAGGGAATCTGACACCGATCTTGGCAGCCAGTGAAGGATCATCTGTATCATCGTTGATCTTGGTGCCGACAACAAATTCCACCTGATCCGTCTCCCTGAGGATCTTGATAATGCGCTTTGCAGGATCCTCGGGCATATTCTTGAGAAGGACCTTTTTCTGAAGACGCTCATTGACGGCGGAGAGGGTAAGCATTCCCTCGGTCACAAGGTCGACGCCCTCTATGATGCTCGCAGGGGGCAGGGTGCCCGAAGGCGATCTGTCGGATTTTACATCTGTTCCGAGCTCCCTTGCGACGATCTTGGCTGTCGTTCCTCCGCATACTATTACATTTCCGTCATAGTTGCGGATTATATCTCCGAGTCTCTTATCGGATTCTCTGTTCCTCGGAGCGCCTGTTACGATAAGAGTCCGCCTCGGCTTTCTCACATAGACGACTACACATGTGATGTCATCGTTGGCTTTATATTTGTCGTATTTGTAGGCCTGAGTTACGATCTCTCTTGAAAGCTGACGGGAGGAGATGTCAGGCTGTTTTTCAAGGACTCCTTCAATGAATTTCTTAACGTTTTCTTCGCCCCATCCCATAGCTCCGACTCCGGAAACATTGCGGCTTCTCACGACCGGAGTCTTTGCGCCATAGACTGCCGGCCTTGTTCTGGCCTGAGGCAGTTCTCCGAGGCTTACTCCGGCCTGAGCAACACCATCACTGAAGAAAATGAGTCTGTCTCCGATATGCATATCAAACTCAGATGCATATATGACCTCCCTCTTGACTGCGTTCTTCCTGTTAAGAACGGTGGTGACTTTGTCCCACTCAACAGGGCTGCTGTCTGTAAACCTGAGACTTTCCGGATTGTCGTATTCTATAAGGCCGACTCTTATGAATGACTTATCGTTGGCGAATATGATTTTTGCCAGGGTGAAAGTCGAATAGCTGATGCCTTTCTCCTTGTCGATCGGCAATGTGTCCATGATTATCTCAGCAGAATGATTGAGATCGATAGGGGAGAATGACAGTTTGTTGGCCATATGCGTTGTAAGAGAAGCCAGAACGTTGGCTTTGACTCCGCTTCCCAGACCATCTGAAAGTGTGGCCGTTATGATATTGGAACCAATGCTTCTGTCAAGCAGAAATACATCGCCGCCTATGCGCTGGCCGTGCTTGTACAGCTGCTGGTAATCTATATCTATACAGAGGTCATTCATCATCGCTGCCACCGCCTTCATCTTCAACAAGTCCGTAGTCTGCAGACTTGTCACCGTGGACGTTGAATTCTTCTATTATGGAGTTCAGTACGATCTCAGTTTCCGCTGCATTCTCGCCGAGCAGGGATGCGATCTGCTGTACTGTGTTAAGGGATTTTGCAATGACATCCTCGGCCTTCTCAATAACAGCTTCGCGCCTTATGACTGGGGTGGTGATATCCTCAAACATTGCTCCGAGAAGAGTCTTGGACTCGACAAGGAAGAATGTGACACGCATGACCTTGCCTTCATGCTTGAATCTGTACTGCGCCGGCTTGTTCATAAAGAACTGCTCGCGGAATTTTTCAGCGAACGGAACGAACATCGAAACCGGAGAACCGCGGAATGATCTGAGTCCTTCGGCATCGAGGAAGCCCTCAGGATACTCTTCAAAAATATCAACGAACCTCTTGTTGAGATCTGCGATGTTCAGATCACTGTCAACTATGACAACGCCGTGTGGGATGGTAGAAAGCAGGATATCGACTTTGCTTTCGGCATCCTTACGCATCTTGGTGACACACATTTCAGCTTCGGAGATTCCGGCGATAAGAGCCTTTGCCATATCTCTGCAGGTCCTGTATCCGCAGCCACTGCAGTTGAGTTCATCCTCAGGACCGTTTTTGCCGAGCTTCTGGAGAGCCTTCTGGATCTCTTCCTCTGAATAGTCAAGCCCTGTTACTTCTGCGGCAGCAGGCGGCTCCGCATTGAGAATGCCGTATCCCTTCTTGAGGACCTCTCTTGCAAAAGCAGCATCGCCGTCGAATATGGCAGGCTCAGAAAGCCTCTGCATTACAGCAGATGCAACGGACTTCTTGCGTACTACTGCTGAGTCCTCCCTCGAAGTGCCCGGGCCATTGATGCAGCCTCCGTCACAGTTCAGAGTCTCGAGGAAATCTGCGGTATGCGTACCGCGCAGACTTGACATTATGCGCTCAACTCCGGATACGGACAGTGCATTCTGTTCAACGAATTTGTTCATCCATATCTTGGAGGTCTCGATCTGACCGTTTTCAATAGGATATATGGAAGCCTTTCCGGCCTTGGCAGGAACGAACTCGACAGGTATGCCGGTGTCCATGTTGTCGAGCTGGATGTTTTCTTCTTCGAGCCACTGCTCCACTTCACGGAAGGTGAGCGCTATATCAGGGTAGCCTGGATGAGCATCGGCTTCAAGCTTCTTGGCTATGCAAGGTCCTATGAAAACGATCGTTATATCATTTCCGTACAGATGCCTCAGATATGCGCTGTGAGTCTGAAGCGGTGATGGTACAGGAGCGAGCTCCGGTACGCATTCAGGGAAATACTTTCTTACAAGCTCAACTACCGACGGGCATGCAGTTGAAATAAAGTTCGCTTCACCGTGCTCCACGATATACATGTCGAGTGCCTGGGATACAAGAGCAGCACCTATAGCTGTCTCACTGACTGCATCGAAGCCGAGCTTATATAATGCTCTTATGAAGTTGTCTTCATATCCGTGGAATTCTGACAGATATGAAGGAGCCAGTGATACGATGACCTTGCGGTGAGACAGGAATGCCATCTGGACTCTGTCTACGTCATTTCTTATGACCTTGACACCGTTAGGACATTCATTTACACAGGTACCGCAGTATGTGCACCTGTCGTGCAGGATCTCAGCATGAGCGTCTTTTATCTGGATAGCCTTGACAGGGCATGTTCTGACGCATTTATAGCAGTCTCTGCAGTTGTTTATTTCGGTATAAATAGGATATTTTTCCATACTTCACCTCATCCGTTTACGCCAATATCTATACATGTCAATAATATCACAATAGGCTGAAGTTTAGGGTGTCTTTTGTTAAAAGGAGAAGCATGTCATCAAAGAGGATATATTTTTGCATCTTCATTCTGTAAGTCAGGCACACATTGTGATACAATATCTCTAACTACGATATTTTCCTGAAAGGGGTAAGACTATGGCATTTGCAACAGCTGAAGAATACAAAAATATGGCGGGTAACTTTATCCACGATATCATCAATGAAGACCTTGCTACAGGCAAGCATAAGGAGATCGTGACAAGATTTCCGCCTGAGCCTAACGGCTACCTGCATATTGGACACGCAAAGTCTCTCTGCCTGAATTTCGGTACAGCACTTAAGTATGGCGGAAGATGCAACCTGAGATATGATGACACTAATCCTACAAAAGAAGACATCGAATTCGTAAAGTCAATAGAAGCTGATGTCAACTGGCTGGGCTTCCAGTGGGATGAGAAACTCTGGGCTTCCGATTATTTCGATACGATGTATGAGGCGGCTGTTGAGCTTATAAAACAGGGTAAGGCTTTCGTATGTGAGCTGACACCTGACCAGATCAGAGAATACAGAGGAACTCTCAAGGAGCCCGGCAAGGAGAGTCCTTACAGGAACAGACCTGTAGAGGAGAATCTTGAACTGTTTGAGAAGATGAGAGCAGGCGAATTTGCTGACGGAGAGGTATGCCTGAGAGCCAAGATCGACATGGCAAGCCCTAACATCAACATGAGAGACCCTGTAATCTACAGAGTAGTTCACGCACCTCATCACAACACAGGCGACAAATGGTGCATCTATCCGATGTACGATTTTGCTCATCCGATCGAGGATGCTATCGAGGGAATCACTCACTCCATCTGCACACTCGAGTTCGAGGATCACAGACCTCTCTATGACTGGGTAGTAAGAGAAGTGGGCTGGTGGCCTAATCCTCCTCGCCAGATCGAATTCGCACCGCTCAACGTCACAACGATGCTGATGAGCAAGAGATTCATAAGAAGACTTGTTGAAGAGGGCAAGGTAGAAGGATGGGATGATCCGAGACTGTGCACTCTCGCTGCTGTACGCAGAAGAGGCTACACACCTGAAGCTATCCGTAAGTTCTGCAATGACATCGGTGTATCCAAAGCTGACTCGACGATCGATATCGCTCAGCTCGAGCAGTGTGTCAGAGAAGACCTTCAGCTCAAAGTTCCTGCCATCAACGTAGTCAAGAACCCTATCAAGGTCATCATAGACAACTATCCTGAAGACAAGATCGAGATGTGCACTGTTGAGAACAACAGCAAGGTGCCTGAGATGGGAACAAGAGAGATCCCATTCGGAAGAGAACTGTGGGTGGACGGCGATGACTTCATGGAAGTCCCTGTCAAGAAATACTTCAGGCTCTTCCCTGGCAACGAGGTAAGGTTCAAAGGTGCATATTTCATCACCTGCAACAGCGTTGAGAAAGATGCAGACGGCAACATCATTGCCCTGCACTGCACCTATGATCCGGAGACACACAGCGGATCAGGATTTGAAGGCCGCAAAGTCAAGGGAACTATCCACTTTGTAGAGGCAAGCTCAGCTGTAAAGATCAGGATCAGAGAGTACGGATATCTCATGAAGGATGTAGTTGATGAGAATGGCGAGAAGACAGGGGAGATCGAGTTCGATCCTGAATCGCTTCACGAGACATGGGGTTATGCTGAACCGAGTGCAGCTGACATCAAGCCGGGTGAGAGATTCCAGTTCTTCCGCAAGGGCTACTATATCGCAGACTCCGTTCTGACTACCGATGATGAAAAAGTATTCAACAGCATCGTCGGCCTCAAGAGCTCCTGGAAATAGAAAGACAGCTGCAAGGCAGAGCCTATACAGAGGTGCAAGCCCGGAATGATAATAAGATGAAAGGGTCCGTCCTCCGGACCTTTTTCATTTTTTTCAGAGGTGAAAGCTGCTGCCTAAACGGATTTAAAGGAAAAATCCATATCACACGTTGTATACTACGCTTAGATGGAAAACTTACTTTACAAAATACTGAATATAGCGCAGACATATCCGGATCTGGCCAGAGAGGTTACCACCATGCTTCGGTGGGTCTTTGTGGTTCTCGCAGCATATATATTGCTTCTGTGTATTTTCTCGCTTCTGACTACCAGATGTACACCGGAGATCTGGGGATATTTTCTTGTGGAAAACGGCGGAAACTACCCGATCACTCACTGGGAGAACGTGATAGGAAGAAGCAGGTCGGCGGATATCAACATACCTGTTCGGACAGTTTCCGGCAACCATGCTATCCTCGCAAGAAGAGATGATACGAAATGGATACTCAAAAGCCTGAGTGAAAGCAGTGAAACGGTCGTTAACGGGTATAAACTGATACCGGGGCGTCGTTATCTCATCAACACAGGCGATGAGATCGTTGCGGGAGGCGTGCACTGCACAGTTGCTCCTGCCAGCGTAGAGGAGAGCAGAAACAACGAGAAGATGCGCCGCCTGGACAAGGAGCCGGTAGCTCCGTGGATGATACTTCTTGCGATCACTCTTTTCCAGCTTCTGACAATAGTACAGCTGGTGATCGGGATGGGAGAGGATATCACATTTTCTGCGGTCTTAAGCATAGTCCTTCTCTCTGCTGTGATGTGGACTTATGTTATGGTGCTCAAAACTATGGGGCGCAAGGGCTTCGAGATGGAGATGATAGCCTTCTTCATGTCGACTATCAATCTTGCTGTGACTACGTCCTGGTCTCCGGACAATACTTTCAAGCAGTTCGTATCGATGATGCTCGGTCTTGCCCTCATGATATTCATGTGCTTCTACATGAGAGACCTTGACCGCATACGCAGGCTCAAGCCTGTTCTGATCGGGCTGTCAGTCATCATACTGATACTCAACCTGCTGCTCGGAACGATAAAATACGGAGCAGCCAACTGGATCACCATAGGCGGATTCTCATTCCAGCCGTCCGAGTTAGTCAAGCTTGCATTCATCTGTGTGGGTGCCGGTACTCTTGAAGAGCTGTATCAGAAGAACAGTACTATAATGTACGCGGCGTTCTCGCTCTTCTGCCTCGGATGCCTTGCCATCATGGGAGACTTCGGAACAGCTCTGATCTTCTTTGCCACATATCTTGTCGTATCATTTCTGCGAAGCGGAGATCTGTCAAGGATGATACTTACAGGAGTAGGAGCCGGACTAATGGGCATGCTGGTTCTGAGATTCAAGCCATACATAGCATCCAGATTCGATGTCTGGGGACATGTATGGGATTATGCGGATAATCAGGGATATCAGCAGACAAGGACAATGTCATTCGGAGCCGGAGGAGGTCTGCTCGGTCTCGGAGCGGGCAATGGATCGCTGAAATACGTAGGAGCTTCGAGCACTGACCTGGTCTTCGGATTCGTTATGGAAGAGTGGGGATTCATCATAGCTGTTCTGCTCGTTCTGTGCATAATAACTCTGACCATATTCGCAGTCATGAGCATAGTTGCAGGCAGATCGACATTCTACACAATATGTGCCTGCGGAGCATCTACGATCTTCCTCGTTCAGACAATACTCAATGTCTTCGGCGCTGTGGATCTCTTTCCGCTTACAGGTGTTACCTTCCCGTTCGTTTCTACGGGTGGTACGAGTATGCTTGCCTCCTGGGCGATGCTTGCATACTTCAAGGCTGCGGATATGCGGCGGGCATCGAGCCTTGCGGTAGGAAAGGAGGATCAGCATGCGTAAACAGGAAAGACGAGCTGTTATATGCCTCCTCCTGGCACTGATACTGTTCACCGGTGTCTGCATATTCGGAATGAGATTCGTGAAGGACGGCGGAAAATGGGCCAGCTTTTATGGGAATTCCCAGATATATACAGATGGCGTTATCAACAGAGGAACGGTCTGTGACAGAAATGATCAGGTGCTCCTTGAATGCACCAGAGACGGCCCGTACTACAGCAATGACTGGGAGGTAAGAAGGGCTACCGTTCATGCAGTGGGAGATCCTGAAGGCAATATCGCGAGCGGGGCGATCAATATCTTCAAAAGTCAGCTCATAGGCTATGACATTCTGAATGGTACATACGACACATCTGCTCAGGGCAAAAAGATAAAACTCACTATCGACGCCAGGGCCAATGTCACAGCATATGAGGCTCTTGGCGACAGGACAGGTCTCGTGGGAGTGTTCAACTGGAAGACCGGTGAGATACTGTGCATGGTCAGCACACCTACATTCGATCCGGCTGATGGCATACCTGAGGACGACGGCGAGGGATATTTCTTCAACAATTTCATAGACGGAGCTATAACGCCGGGATCTACATTCAAGCTTGTGACATCGGCTGCGGTGATCGACAACTTAAGAGACCGTGACTCATTCACTTTCGACTGCGACGGTGAGAACGAGTACAGCGGCACCGACTTCACAGATGTGGAAGCGCACGGGGAAGTAGACTTCCGCGGCGCGCTGGCTCAGTCGTGCAACGGAGCATTCGGTGAGCTCACCAGAGAAGTCGGAGCTGATGTGATGGAGGAGTATACTGAAAAGGCCGGCCTCACAGAGCCTGTTGAGATCAATGGCGTAAGGACAGCGAAAGGAACTTTTTCATTTCCTTCGGATGACAGCATCAAGCTGAGCTGGGCAGGAATAGGCCAGGCAGACGACCTCGTAAATCCATGTGCTCTGATGGTCTACGTCGGAGCGATAGCTAATGATGGAGAAGCCGTGCAGCCGACCATGATCAAGAGCGCTTCATTCCTCAGAGAGCTTACGGGCGGCAAGACTCTCGGCAGATATCTTGAGAAGGATACGGCAGCAGAGCTCAGGAGCATGATGAAGAACAACGTAGTGGAAAACTACGGCGAGTATAATTATGAAGGACTCGATATCTATGCAAAATCCGGAACTGCTGAAACCGGTTCCTATAATCCGGATGCGTGGTTTGTCGGTTTTACTGATGATGAAAATGCGCCTTATGCATTCGTAGTGTGGGTCAAGGAAGGAGGCTATGGTTCTGAAGTAGCCGGACCTATAGCAAGAGCGGTCATAAGGACGCTGGAGGAGAACAACTCCTGAGACAGCATATAACTGTGAAACAATACAAAAGCTCAGCCTTGAGAAAATCTCCCGGCTGAGCTTTTTATTTCGTGCTTCGGGTGCAGAGATGCATGGATGATCTGCAGCCCTGATTACAGTGTCATATCTCCGTCTTTTACCCAGCCAAGCCTGCGGCAGACCATGTTGATGGCAGGTGCGAGGATCGCCGGGAGAATGAAGCAGATGAGGATCAGTCCGATCCAGTCCATAGGAGTTATTGCTGCCTTGGCTCCAGAGGCTACATCAGCTACCCAGCCTGAGTAGACACCGATCTGTCCTACGAAGCCGCATGTTCCCATACCGCTTGACACCGGGGCTCCGTTCATCTGGAGGTGGAATACGCAGGTCGCTATCGGTCCTGTGATGGCTGATGCAAGGGTAGGTCCTATCCAGATTCGTGGATTCTTTACAATGTTGCCCATCTGAAGCATGGATGTTCCGATGCCCTGTGATACAAGACCGCCCCATTTATTCTCCGGGAATGATGTGACAGCGAATCCTATCATCTGTGCACAGCAGCCTGCTACTGCGGCTCCTCCGGCAAGACCCGTGAGGCCGAGTGCGGCGCATATGGCTGCAGATGAGATAGGGAGTGTCAGCGCTACTCCTACGATGACGGAAACCAGAATTCCCATCATGAAAGGCCTCAGCTCTGTCGCCCACATGATGAGAGTGCCGACTTTCATAGCTGCAGCACCGAGTGCCGGTGCCCACCATGCCGAGAGACCGACGCCTACGCCGATAGTTACAAGCGGAGTTACAAGGATATCGATCCGGGTCTCGCCCTGTACAGCCTTGCCGACTTCAGCAGCTATGATGGCGATGAAGAGAACTGCCAGCGGTCCGCCGGCGCCTCCGAGGCCGTTTGCTGCAAATCCTACTGTCGCAAGTGAGAACAGTACAAGAGGCGGACACTTGAGGGCATATCCTATGGCGATCGCCATTGCAGGTCCTGTCATTGCCATGCACAGGCCGCCTACCGTGTAGTCAACTCCGCTGATATTGCAGACAGGGTCAGTCAGAAAGTCGATGTGGAACTGAGTTCCGAGTGTATTGATGATAGTTCCGATAAGCAGTGAGCAGAAGAGACCCTGTGCCATTGCTGAAAGGGCGTCTATGCCGTAACGTTTTGCGCTTATCTCGATGTTTTTTCGTTCCAGAAACGATTTGAATGAATTGCCGGATTCCTTTGTCATTTTAAGCTACTTCCTTATTATTCTTGCAGAGTTAGTTAAAATAGCATATGATGTGTATATCAATGCGCATCAAACCTATATATATGTATAGCTGCCTAAGTGTCGGCATACTTCGTAGATTATAACATATCTGAGGCGTTTTTGATCAACTGATATGCAATGTTTTCGCAGAAGGGAGCAGATAATGAGTAACAACAGACCGGCAGGAAAGAAAAAGAAAGGCGGATGCAGAGGACTTTTCATACTGATACTGCTGTTAGCCGTGCTCGTAGCCGGAGGCGGATGGTATACAATGGGGCTCAGAGCGGTCGAGCCGGGCAGCACTGAAGAGGTCGTAGTGGATATACCTAGCGGTTCGGGAGCATCTATGATCGTAGAGATCCTCGATGAGGCTGGGCTTGTAAGAAACAAGACATGTGCGAAGATCAATGCCAAGATAAGCGGCTATAAAAACCTGCAGGCCAATACATATATCTTCACCAAAGGGATGTCATTCCAGCAGATAATGAAGATCATCGAAACCGGGGATTTTGAGCACCTGTCCAAGGAATCTATTGAAGTCAAGGACGGTGCAAGACTGACACAGGTAGCGCAGGATATCGCAGGACAGCTTAATACAACTCCTGAAGAGATACTCGCAAAATGGAAGGACGAGGCTTACCTGAAAGAGCTGATCGACAAGTACTGGTTCCTGTCTGATGATATTCTCAATGAGAATGTAATGAATCCGCTCGAGGGATATCTCTATGCTGACACGTATTACATAACTGCGGGAAGCAATACCATCGAAGGATTCACAGAGATGTGCCTCGACAGAATGGATACTGAGCTGACTGCCCGCAAGGACAAGATCGATGTGTCCGGATTCTCAGTCCATGAATTCCTGACTCTGACATCGATCGTCACCAAGGAGGCTACTGCCGGTGACCAGGCTGCTGTGGCAGGAGTATTCATGAACAGACTTGATCAGGGTATCTCACTCGGAAGTGATGTCACTGTAGGATATATATTTGATATCGACAGAGTCGAGCTCAAGCAAAGCCAGCTCGACAGCGACAATCCGTACAACACGCGTAAGTTCGCTGGACTTCCTCCGGGGCCTATTTCCACAGTCATCGGGGATGCAATGGATGCAGTCCTGAATTATCAGAAGTCAGATGACCTGTTCTTCTTTGCTGATGAGAATGGCAAGGTGCATTATTTCAAGACACAGTCAGATTTCGAGCAGGGAATCGAGGACTTCGGACTGCTCAAAGACACAGAGACTGAAGAATAGAATTTAAAGCTGAGCTCCGGTTTTCACAGGATCGGAGCTCATCCTGATAAAAGGGGGGAAAATGGTATCCTTTGAATGCGATTATATAGCAGGAGCTCATCCTGAGATAATCAGGAGGCTGACTGAGACCAATATGGAAAGTCTCTCCGGTTACGGCATGGATGAATATACCGTCAGAGCAAAGGAAAAGATCCGCAGGGCCTGCGGATGTCCTGACGCGCAGGTGGAATTTCTGGTCGGAGGAACTCAGACCAACGCTGTCGTCATCTCGACTATGCTAAGAGACTGGGAAGGTGTCATTGCATCTGACAGCGGACACGTCAGTGTCCATGAATCCGGTGCGATAGAGTACACCGGACACAAGGTGCTGGAACTCCCGGGGACAGACGGCAAGCTTGAAGCGTCAGCGCTTCGTGCTTTCATTGAACGTTTCTACAGCGATGTCACCCATGATCACATGGTATTCCCGGGAATGGTCTACATTTCGTATCCGACAGAACCGGGAACTCTATACAGCAGAAGCGAGCTCGAGGCTGTCTCGGAAGTATGCCGTGAATTCAGTCTGCCTCTCTACATTGACGGAGCAAGGCTCGGATACGGACTTATGAGCAGACAGTCGGATCTTACTCTGGAGGATATTGCCAGACTGGCAGATGTGTTTTACATAGGCGGGACAAAGGTGGGCGCACTCTGCGGTGAGGCTGTCGTCTTCACTAAGGGCAACATGCCGGCTCACTTCATGACATCCGTCAAGAAACGCGGCGCACTCCTCGCAAAAGGAAGGCTCCTCGGCATACAGTTTGACACACTGTTCACTGACGACCTGTATTTTCGCATAAGCAGGCACGCGATCGACATGGCGGAGAAGCTCAAAGAGATCATAAGAGAAAAGGGATGGGAGTTCTATATGGATTCACCGACCAACCAGCAGCTCGTGCTTATGACAGAAGAGCAGATGGAAGTGCTCGGCAAGAAGGTGGTCTTCGACCGCTGGGGCGTTTACGATGAGAAACGCACCATCGTAAGACTTGCTACAAGCTGGTCAACACGTGAAGAAGATCTGGAGGTGCTCAGAGAAGTATGACAGCCGAAAAGTATGACATAGCTGTTATAGGCGGAGGTGCTTCAGGTCTCATGTTTGCAGCGTCACTTCCTCTTGAAGGCAGGAAGGGGATCCTCCTGGAGAAGACTCACAGCTTCGGGACGAAGCTTCTTATGAGCGGCGGCGGACGATGCAATATCACGCACGGAGGCAGTATAAAAGATTTTATCAGCGCTTACGGCGAGAGCGGTCCGCTTCTGAGAAAATGTCTCTACCGCCACAGCAATCTGGAGCTTGCAGACTGGCTCGCAGACCGCGGGATAAGCCTTGCAGATGAGAAGGGCAGCCTCATTGAGCCGCATGAAATAGAAGATGCCGGCAGGCTGTTTCCGGAATCAATGAAGGCCTCGGATATACTTGATATGCTTCTTGCGGTATCGAAGGAGAACGGCTGGGAGCTCAGGACTGAATCTGAAGTGTTCGGCCTTGACCATCCGGATGATGAAGCAGGATCATGGGAGATCATGACTCCGGGCGGATGCATTGCTGCAGATAGTATAGTGATAGCTTCAGGCGGGATAACCTTCCCGGAGACAGGTTCTGACGGATCGGTCTTCGGCCTTCTCAGAGATGTGGGTATAGAAGTCACGGAACTCAGGCCTGCGCTTGCACCTGTCTATGTCGAAGATTATCCGTATGAGGATCTGAGCGGGGTATCGCTTCAGGACGTCACTGTCACTGCATTCAGCTCTGATGCTGCCTGTACATGCAAGGGAAAAGCAGCAAGGATGAGAGGCGATATACTTTTTACTCACAGAGGATTCTCCGGACCGGTGATACTGAATATCTCAGGCTATGCAGAGCCGGGAGAGATACTGAGGCTCCAGTATAACAGAGAGCTCAGTGATCTTCCGAAGCGCATGCAGAAGATCCTTGAGAAACGCGCTGCCGGACCTTCGGGAGATGTAAGGACCAAAGTTCTGGCGGCTCTGCTTGATCATGATGATTTCCGTGTGATTTCAACAGATGAGAAAGGTATGGTTACAGCAGGGGGCATAAGCCTTGAAGAGATCGACATGACCTCGATGCAGATCAGGAATCTTCCGGGCCTTTATGCGATAGGCGAGGCGATAGATGCTTATGGCATAACAGGAGGCTACAATCTGCAGATGTGCTGGTCTACTGCACGCACGGCAGCAGAAGCCCTGTCTTCTGATGATGCCGGATGTTAACTGAAAACGAATAATAATGAAATAAAGGGAGGGGAAAAATATGGCAAGCGGAAGAATGGAATTTCATGCACTCTCGATAATGCAGCATGCGAATTTTTCATTCGTGATCCCTAATGATGTTGAGATGGCTGAGGTGAAGGATACATCGCATTACGACAGAGAGAGAAAGAACATTATCCTTCTGCACGGGCTTACGGGGACAGATACTGACTGGCTGTACGGCGGGAATGCCCAGCTTATGGCTATTCAGTACAATCTTAATATCTTCATGCCGACTACCGGCAACAGCTTTTACCTTGATAAGGGATATACAGGCGCAAATTATGAGACTTTTATCGCAGAGGAGCTGCCTGAATATATCGGTAAGACCTTCAGGACAGACTTTACCAGAGAAAACACCATGATCGGCGGACTGTCGATGGGTGGCTACGGTGCTCTGCACACTGCTCTGGATCATCCAGACAGGTTTTCGGCATGCATAGCTCTCTCTTCGGCGCTGATCGTGAAGGATCTCGCATGTGATATAAGAGAGAATATCAAAAGCGTGACACCTCCGCAGATGCGTACAGATCTCTTCGGAGATCCGTCAGAGCTCCTTAAATCTGACAGGAATCCTGAAGAGCAGTACAGAAGGCTCAAGGCAGCAGGCGCTGATATCCCGCTTATATATATGGCTATCGGAACAGAAGACGATCTTCTTGACGATAACAGAGAGTTCAGAGATTTTCTCACAAAAGAAGGTGCGGATCTCATCTATGAAGAGGGACCGGGAAAACACGACTGGTTCTTCTGGAATGAGTATCTCGACAGAGGCCTCAGCAGAGTACTCAAACAGGTATGATGCGGCACTGACATGCAGCAGTGCCGGCAGGCCGGGTGAAGGACGGGTATATGGTTGATATAGACAGATTTTTCGAATTGCTGACTGAAGTGTGTGACGAGCTTCCCGATGAATTCTTCAGAGAACTTCACGGTGGTGTTTTGCTGTCTGAAAACACTAAGATATCTCCGCATTCCAGGAACAATGATCTTGTGATCATGGGCGAATACTCAAGATCGCGTCTCGGAAATCAGATCACGATATACTACGGTTCTTTTGAGAGGACATATCATGGTGCGGATGAGGACTATCTCAAAGACAGGCTGCGCGAAGTCGTGAGACATGAGTTCAGGCATCACCTTGAAAATCTCGGCGGCATGTACGGAAGAGATTCACTCGAGTACGAAGACAAGATGCAGCTCAGAGCTTATCTGAGAGGAGAATGATCCGGATTGGGTATTATATACTGAACAGGAGTAATGAAATGATGCGTATGCAGTCTGCCTGAAACAAGATTTGAGAAATACAGTGTCAGCTGGCCGGAAGGCTGGGATATAAGATACATCGAAAGACCGATCAATGATGATGGTCTCAGAGAAATGCAGGAGGCGGATTATCTTCTGGTCGACTGCATGGACAGGATAACCAAAGAAATGCTCGAGCCGTGCAAAAAGCTGAAGATGCTGCATGTAGAAGGCGTTTCATTCAACATGGTCGACATTGATGGCGCAAAAGAGCTCGGCATCATGGTCTGCAACAACAAGGCTGTCAACGCAGCCGCAGTTGCAGAACACTGTGCAGCTCTGATGCTGGCAGGATACAGGAAAGTCGGCTGGATGGATCACAACGTAAGACGCTTTGGGTACGCAAAAGCCAATGCTCTATTCGTCGAAAGAGGCGTGCGCGAGGTCGAAGGTTCAACGATCGGAATGATCGGAATGGGAGTCATAGGAAGAGAAGTCGCTAAGAGACTCGCGCCATGGGGCTGCAGACTTGTCTACACTGACCCGATAAGGATGGATGAGGAACTTGAAAAGGCATACGGACTCGAGTATGTTACCCAGGAAGAACTCATGAGAGAGTCTGATATAATCAGTATCCATGTACCTGTGCTTCCGTCCACGATCAACATGATAAACAGAGAGACGCTCAGCATGATGAAAAACGATGTGCTGCTCGTCAATGTCGCAAGGGGAGAAATCGTGAATAATGATGATCTCGCCTGGGCGCTTGAGGCTCATGAAATAGGGTTTGCGGCTCTCGATACAGTATCACCGGAACCGATGCCGGATGATCATCCTCTGAGAAATCTCAGACCTGATGCTGATGCAAGGGTACTGTTCACGACCCACTCTGCGGGAAGAACAGATCAGGCTTTCAAAAGAATGCTTGAATGGGCGATAGCCAGCATGAAGAAAATGGAGAACGGTGAGAGACCGAATAATATAGTCAACGGACTGTGACAGCTGAAAGGTGACGCGAGAATCGTTGTCACCTTTTTTCATTTGATGTATCATTGTGTTTGGAGGGAAAAATGTATAAGCACAGGGTTGAAATAAGAGACGGCGAGGCGCTGATCGTAGGGCATCTGTATATTCCGGATGGAGAATCGGACCGTCCGTGTGTGGTCATCAGCCATGAATTCGGCGTTGACCAGAACTGGGAGACTAAGTATGCCACCGAGCTGGCGAAAAGGTCTTACCCTGTGTTCACGTATGACTTTCCGGGATCCGGGAACGGGTGCAGTGAGGGGAGAGATACCCGCGAGATGAGCATCCTGACTGAGGTCGGTGATCTGATGGCAGTCGTCAGATATCTGAAGCAGCGGCTGAGAGGCAAAGCTCTCGTACTTGCAGGCTTCTCGATGGGAGGCATGGTCTCCGCTCTTGCTGCAGCAGAGCTGGGAGATGAGATAGCGGGGCTGATCCTCGTGTATCCGGCCTTCTCAGCGCCGGATGACGCCAGAAAGGGAAGAGCCCTTGGCGGAAAGTTCGATCCGCACGATCTGCCGGAAGAGTTCAGTACGAAAAAGCCGCCTGTTACACTGGGCCGCATATTCATTGAAGACGCTTTTGCCGTTGAGGACTGGCTCGACAGGATAGGAAAGTATAAAGGTCCCGTCCTTCTCCTGCACGGGGAAAGTGACAGAGTCGTTCCGCTGATCTATTCGGAAATGGCGGCCGGAGTCTATGAAAACGTGCGGTTCTTCAGATTTCCTCACGCGGGCCATATGTTCAGGGCTCCGTGGGTCAAGAGCAAAGCGATCAACAGGATGATAGTGTTCCTTGCAGAACTGAGACTGCATATGCAGAGTAAGGATGCATGACATACATAACTGACAGAAAAGTCTCTGACTGGCACCGTGAGTGCCGGACAGAGACTTTAACTCATTGCATATTCGATGCCGGGAACGTTGCTTTCCCGGCGCAGCAGCCCGATACCGGGAGCTTTGCATTTCAGCCGCAGTTACTCGATCCCGAGAACCTTATACTCCTTAGCTTCTACTCGTGGCTCACCTCTGCTGACTCTACTCCGTCGAGTGCCTCAAGAGCCTTCTTTACAGTTGCCTCGCAGTGCGGGCACATCATTCCTTCGATGTTCATCTTCTTCTGCATCAGTTTTTCCTCACTTTCGTTGTTTGTTATATTTTCAGCGCTGCCGGCAGCTGTTCCGTCAGCTTTTTCTGACTTATTATCTGCAGCTTCAGATCTGCGATTTCTGCTGCCGAGGTCAACCAGGTTGAGCCTCAGTGCGTTGGTCACGACGCAGAAACTTGAGAGGCTCATTGCTGCTGCTCCGAGCATCGGGTTCAGCGTCAGACCGAATGCGTGTATGTACGCGCCGGCTGCTACCGGGATGCAGATCGCGTTGTAGAAGAATGCCCAGAAGAGGTTCTGGTGGATGTTCCTGAGTGTCGCGCGTCCGAGCTTTACAGCCTTGACCGCATCTGAAAGGCTGCTGTTGACGAGCACTACGTCTGCCGCGTCGAGTGCGACATCCGTGCCGGCGCCGATCGCGATACCAACGTTTGCTCTTGTCAGTGCAGGAGCGTCGTTTATACCATCGCCGATCATTGCGGTGCGGCCCTGCTCCATGAGTGAGCGGATGACTTCTTCCTTTCCGCCAGGAAGGACTTCTGCTATGACTTCGTCCACACCAACCTCAGCTGCGATGGCTTCGGCTGTCTTCTTCCTGTCGCCGGTGAGCATTACTGTCCTGATGCCCATCTCTTTGAATTCTTTTATAGCTTCAACGCTGTCGCCTCTTACTGAATCCGCAAGCGCTATGAGACCGAGCAGCCTGCCGCCTTTCTCGAAGAGGACGGAAGTTTTGCCGGCGTTGCCGTACTCCGCGGTCTCTTTCATCAGTCTGGTGACATCTGCCTCCGGCACGTTGTTAAGGATCATGAAGTCTGCGTTGCCGCCGGCAATACTGACAGCGCTCGAGCCGTCCCATGTGAAGGCCCTGACTCCGCCGCCCGGGATCTCCTCGTAATCGCTGATCCTGAATGTCGTACTGCCTATATATTTGCACACTGCCTTGGCAAGAGGGTGCTCTGACCTTGATTCAACAGCAGCGGCGACTTCGAGAAGTTCATCCTTTGAAACGCCTCTGCATGTGAACACATCCGTTACTTCTGGGTTGCCGCCGGTGATGGTACCTGTCTTGTCGAGAGCGACTATCTCTATGCGGCCCGTCTCTTCAAGTGCAGCTGCAGTCTTGAAGAGGATTCCGTTTCTCGCACCGACTCCGCTGCCTACCATGATAGCGACAGGTGTGGCAAGTCCGAGCGCGCAAGGGCAGCTGATGACAAGTACTGAGATGGCACGCGCAAGTGCAAAACCTGTGTCTTTACCTACAGCGAGCCATATAATAAGAGTGACCAGTGCTATGCCGATGACGACCGGTACGAAGATGCCGGAGACCTTGTCGGCAACCTTGGCGATAGGCGCCTTTGTCGCTGCTGCATCGCTGACCATGCGGATTATCTGTGCGAGTGTGGTGTCTTCGCCAACTCTTGTTGCCCTGCAGCGTATGAATCCTGACTGGTTCGATGTGGCAGCTGAGACGTGATCGCCTGTTTTCTTGTCGACAGGGATCGACTCGCCTGTGAGGGCAGCCTCATTGACAGCGGATGCGCCTTCGATGATTACTCCATCGACCGGGATGTTCTCGCCGGGATGGACGATGAATTCGTCATCGACTCTTACCTGAGAGACCGGTACTTCTGTTTCGATGCCGTTTCGTACAACGACCGCAGTCTGCGGTGCGAGCTTCATGAGGCTCCTGAGAGCGTCCGTCGTTTTGCCTTTGGACCTGGCTTCGAGCATTTTGCCCACAGTGATCAGGGTGAGGATCATGGCGGCTGACTCGAAGTAGAAGTCGTGCATGTATTTCATGACTGCTTCACTGTCACCGGCCAGCTGTGCGCCCGTCATCGCGAAAAGCACATAGGTGCTCCAGCAGAAGGAAGCGGCGCTGCCCATTGCGACCAGCGTGTCCATGTTAGGCGCGAGGTGGATGAGGCCTCTGAAGCCGTTAATGAAGAACTTCTGATTGATGACCATGACTATTGCTGCCAGGATCATCTGCAGAAGGCCCATGGCTATGTGGTTCCCCTCAAAGAACGCCGGTATTGGCCAGCCCCACATCGTGTGTCCCATGGAGAAATACATGAGGACGATAAGAAAGCCAAGCGACCAGAGAAGCCTCTTCTTAAACATCGGTGTCTCGCGGTCTTCAAGAGCGGCCTCTTCTGCGGCAAAACTCCCTGAGGATGCGCCGGCTGAAGCGGTATCTGCCGCTTTCAGACGTGCGCCGTAGCCTGCATCAGTCACCGCGCGTATTATTTCTTCCGGAGCCGCGCTGCCCTCGACTCCCATTGAATTGGTAAGAAGGCTTACCGAGCATGAATCGACACCCGGGACCCTGGAGACGGCTTTCTCCACCCGGGCCTGACATGCGGCGCAGCTCATTCCCGTAACTATGTATTGTTCCATTTTATCTACCTCTTGGATGTAGCAAGTCAGTCTATTTCATCATCTTCTGAAGGGTAGTGACGAGCTCTTCGACTACTTCATCATTGCCTTCGCGTATGTCATTTCTGACGCAGGTGCGGATGTGGTTGGACAGGAGCACCTTGCTGAAGCTGTTGAGAGCCGCGTTGACTGCCGATGCCTGGATGAGGATGTCAGGGCAGTATGCGCCTTTTTCAACCATGGCCTTGATGCCGCGGACCTGGCCTTCGATGCGGCTAAGCCTGTTGATCAGATCCTTATACTCCTCAGGGCTGCGTTCTTTTCTTTTCTCGCTGCATGCGCAGCACTCCTTTTTATCTGACATATTTTTTCTCCTCTGTTTCGTATACCCATGAGGGGTATCTGCATCAATATATTATACCCGGGCGGGGTATGTGTCAATGCGATTTTTGCCGGCTTCAGCTGCAGCCGGTCCGGATTTGCCTAGTTCAGTCACTTCATCCCCGGACGGGGGATGTTTTTGCATGTATTTATGAGCGTTTTAAAGCTGTTTTTCTTGAACACGTGGTAAATGCTGTGATAAAATTATGACAATAATATGCGATAAAATGCATTAATTATGTAGATACTTATTTTTTAATAAAGAGGGAGAGAATTATATGGCTAAAGCAATGACTCGCGATGAGAAGATCTTCAAGCTCGGTAAGATCATCACTGACCGCAAGGAAGTACTTCTCGGCCTTGAGAAGGTAAGCACCGAATCCCCTGAGTATTGGGGAATAGACTGCGGCCTTCAGTATGCTGAGAGAAGATACGGCAAGAAGGTAGCTGATGACTGCCTCGATACAGCGCTGAAGATGGGCAAGCGTAAACCTAAGACTTTTGCGCAGATGAAGAAGCTTACCGGATACGATGATGAGTATCTCAAGCTCGTTCTTGAGGCTCTCTGCCAGGTAAGTCTTGTAGAGTGGCATTTCGAGAATCTGGACGGCAAGAATCCTCAGCACGAGAAGCGCTGGGTACTCGATATGTTCGTACCTGGAAGTGCTGAGATCATGGTAATGAGACCTGAGATCATGCCTGAAACACCACAGGTTGCAGATTTCTTCGAGAGAATGACATATCTTCCGCTTGCAGGCATCACCCAGATGGTAGGCCCTGGCGGAAACGGAATCGGAATGCACGTTATCCCTGTTGAGAAAGCTATTCCGGCTGAATGCGAGTCCCTTCCTGTAGAGCACCTTTCACACTGGCTCAAGAAATACGAAGGACAAATCGGTGTAGGAATCTGCTCCTGCCGTAAGCAGCAGAGAGTCCGCGGCGAGGGTTCCGGAGATATCGAACAGTACTGGTGCATCGGCGTAGGCGATTTTGCTGATTACTGCCGTGAGACAGGCATGGGCCACGATATCACTTATGAAGAAGCAATAGAGATCCTCGAGAAGGCTGAAGAAAAGGGCTATGTACACCAGATCACCAATATCGACGGCGAGAACAAGATCTTCGGACTCTGCAACTGCGCTGTAGGTATCTGTAACGCTCTGAGAACATCACAGCTCTTCAACACACCTAACATGTCCGCTTCTGCTTATCTGTCAGAAGTAGACGCTGAGAAGTGCGTTGCATGCGGCAAGTGCGTTGAGGTCTGCCCTGCAGGCGCTGTCAGACTCGGACAGAAGCTCTGCACTAAGCAGGGACCTGTCGAATATCCTAAGGCAGAGCTGCCAAGCAACAACTTCTGGCCAGAGGAGAAATGGAACTGGAACTACAAGAATGAGAACGGTGTCATCCAGACATGGCCTACAGGAACAGCTCCTTGTAAGGCTGCATGCCCGCTGCACATCGCTATCCAGGGTTACATCGACATGGCAGCAAGAGGCGAGTATCAGGAAGCGCTCAAGCTGATCAAGAGAGACAACCCGTTCCCGGCAGTATGCGGAGCTATCTGCCACAAGTACTGCGAGCTTGAATGTACAAGAAATACAGTAGATGATCCTCTTGCTATCGACGATATCAAGGCATTCATCGCTGCTAAGGACCTCGAAGATGAGCACAAGTACATCCCGCCAATGGTATCCACAACAAGAGAGCACTTCGACCAGAAGATCGCTATTATCGGATCCGGCCCGGCTGGAATGTCATGCGCATACTTCCTGGCAATTGAAGGATACTATCCGGTAGTATTCGAGAAGAACCCTGTACCGGGCGGAATGATGACACTCGGTATCCCTAACTTCAGACTCGACAAGAAGGTTGTCAACGCTGAGATCGATATCCTCAAAGAGATGGGCGTTGAGTTCAGATGCGGAGTTGAAGTCGGCAAGGATGTAACTATCCAGCAGCTGAGAGAAGAAGGCTTCAAGGGCTTCTTCGTAGGAACAGGACTTCAGGCATGCGGCAAGCTGGGAATCCCTGGCGATGATGCTGAAGGCGTTATCGGCGGTGTTGATTATGTCAAGGCTGTCACTCTCGGCGAAGCTAAGAAGCTGTCCGGCAACGTAGTTGTTATCGGCGGCGGAAATATCGGAGCAGACGTTGCAAGAACAGCTATCCGTCAGGGAGCTAAGAGCGTCAACCTCTACTGCCTCGAATCATATGACGAGATGCCTATGGGCGCAGAGGATCAGGAATACCTCGAGAACGAGGGCATCAAGATCCACGATGGCTGGGGCCAGACAGAGGTCGTAGTCAAGAACGGCAAGGTTAGCGGCATCAAGTTCAGAAAGTGCACTGCAGTCAAGAATGCAGAGGGAAGATTTGCACCTCAGTTCGATGACAGCATCACAACAGAAGAAGAGTGCACAACAGTACTCTTCAGTATCGGTCAGAAGCCTGATTACGGCACACTCTTCGAGGGAACCAAGGTAGAGTTCAGCCCGAGAGGAATGATCATTGCTGACCCTGTTACACTGCAGACAGCAGAGCCTGACATCTTCGCAGGCGGAGACTCTGTAAGCGGACAGAAGTTCGTAGTAGATGCTCTCGCAATGGGAAGAGAAGGTGCTGTATCACTGCACAGATTCGTCAACGAAGGACAGTCACTGACTATCCACAGAAATACCAGACACTTCGAAGCACTTGATAAGGAGAACCTGGTACTGCCTCCGAACGAGTTCAAAAAGCCTGCACGTCAGATCAGAGAGATCGACGAGAGCAAGAAGCTCACTATGGACTATGAAGTCAAGCAGTTCACAGAAGACCAGATCAAGAAGGAAGCAGAAAGATGTCTCAAGTGCGGACGCAGCGTAGTCGACACCAATAAGTGCATCGGCTGCGGAATGTGCACCGTACAGTGCAAGTTCGATGCTATCCATCTGATCCGCCGTCCGGACGGAGATCTGTACTCAAGGATGATCCCTGCAGAGCAGAAGTTCGTCGGAATCGGCAAGAACATTCCTAAGCGCGTAGTAGGAATCGTTAAGAACAAGATCGCTTCCAGATAAGGAGAGTATATGCACGAACTTGGTTTGGTGAATTACGTAGTAAAGCAAGTTTCACAGATCGCTGAGGAGAACAAAATCAATAAGATCTCCTCAGTGACTCTGGAGTTCGGTGAGGTATCGGGCATTGTGACCTCTTACCTGTATGACTACTGGAACTGGTATACCAAGAAGTTTCCGATGTTTGACGGCGCCGAGCTCAGATGTGAGGAGATACCTGCCGTCACATTCTGTGAAGACTGCAAGATCACTTATTCAACCGTCAAATACGGCAAGACCTGTCCTCACTGCGGCAGCGGACATACATGGCTGCTTCGGGGCAATGAAATGAGGATCAAGAATTTCGAGGTCGAAGATACTGTTGACGGTACGGAAAACAGTGTAAAGCAAGCTGACTACGATCCGACTCAGGATAATAAGGAGGACTAAATGACTAATCAGGAAATGCGCAGCATTGTGCAGCAGTATGATATCAATTATTTCAAGATCGGCTATAAGACCGGCGTACACTATGGAATAATCGAAGATTTCTTCAATGGAAAAACAGACGATCTCCCGGCAAAAGACCGCGAGAAGATCACTAAAATGCTTGAGGCTGAGGTAAAGAAGAACAGCAAGTAGTACCACAGACAGGAGGGATACTGTGAAAGACCTTAAACATTTGATTTACTTTGAGGACCTCCTTCAGGAAGCACACAACGATCTGATCAGACAGGCTCAGAGTGAAGGGAAAAAGTGTATTGGGTATATGTGTGAGAATGTGCCTGAACCGCTTCTCAACCTGCCGGGAGTTTTCTCGGCAAGACTCCGTGCACCTCGCACAGGGTCAATAGATGTAGGGACATATTATCTGACAAGTTTTCTCTGCGAGTATTCCAGAGCTATACTCGAAAGAGCTCTGGAGGGGGGATACAACTTCCTTGACGGAATGGTAACACCTGACGGATGCACTATGCTCAACAGATGCGTTGAGAACATGGAACTCCTCAAGGCTGCCGGCAAGGACAAGGAAAACTTCTTCTGGGACTACATGGAGATCCCTATGAAGGCTGACTACAACGGCCTCAACCTCTATGTGCTTCAGTGCAAAAATCACATTCTCAAGCCGCTGGCTGAGAATTACGGCATCGATGTAAGTGATGAAGCGATCCGCAAGGCTGTAGCAGAGCACAATCACGTCTGTGAGCTGCTCAGACAGATCGGAGACTTCCGCAAGCTCGATAACCCTACGATCACAGGATATGAGTACAACGTGTTCTGCCTCGCTTCATATGTAGCTCCGAAGTATCTCATCATCGATAAACTCGAGGAGACACTTGAGGAACTGAAGACAAGAGAGCCTGACCCGAAGCCATGGTTCAAGGCAAGAGTCGTTGTAGTAGGTTCTGAAGTAGATGACACAGATTTCATCAAGCTTATTGAGGACAGCGGAGCATTCGTATGCGCTGACAGATTCTGCTATGGCTCGCTGCCTGGCAGAGATCCTATCGAGCTTACTGACGATGAAGACGCACTGACTCAGATCTGCAGACAGTACATGTACAGAGGCGAGTGCCCGAGATACATGAACACCGAGAAGATGGATGGAAGACGTGAATACGTCGACAAGCTGGCTAAGGAATACAAGGCTGACGGCATCATCTATCAGCAGATGAAGTTCTGCGATCCATGGGCATATGAGAAGATGATGGGATCACACATCCTCAGAAACAGATATGACGTCGACAGACCGTACACTATCGGCTCCTCCGGACAGATGCGTACCCGTGTACAGGCGTTCATGGAGAGCATCGATATCAAGAAGATTCAGAAGGAGGAGAAGTGATGGCTGTTAAGAAATTCAAGACAATGGTCAACCCTGAGAAGATCAAGGGTGATACCAGATACGGCGATCTCTACAAGCCTCATGGCAAGGTAAGAAAACGCCGTGAGTGGAGAGGCGTAGGAGATACTCTTTACGATTACAGCCGCTGGCTGGGCATCATGCTCACACTCGGCAAATTTATGGCTAAGCCTCGCAATATCAAATTCTTCTTCAGATACCGCTGGATGGCTAACTATCTGGCAGTACCTATGATGGTAGACAGATTCACTCAGGGCCTCAGAGGCGAATACCTCAGAATGACCCATGAGGAGCAGGACCTTATCATCATCGACGTTGCGAAGCTCCTCAATACAATGGCTCGCGCTGACCGCAGAGTAGGTAACGATGAGGAGTTCTCCAAGATAAACGTACTCGTTGATGAGAACGAGATGACAGCAGTAATGATGGGCTTCCCTAATCTGAAGTGCACATCCCGTGAGACTCCATCCACATACGTATCAGTACTCCTGAATCAGCACGCTATGGAGCACTATATCGACGTAGCTCAGGAATATGGACTTCCTGGCGACGTCTGCCCGATGCCTGAGGCAGAAGCCGGCGTTTCGATCGATGACGACGCTCCGATCTTCGGTGCATGCGCTGTACAGTGCAACACCACATGCGACGGATCCCTCCTCGGCAACGGCGTAATCTCTGAGAGACTTGAGAAGGAAGACGGCATCTCTGTATTCCAGCTGCCGGCTCCGCTCCGTCACAAGGAAGACGACGTACAGGACTACGCTGCTGAAGAGATCAGAAGAGCTATCGCATTCATCGAAGAGCACACAGGCCATAAGTGGGACTGGGATTACTACTTCGAATGCGCTAAGAGAGTCAATTTCGCTACAAAGTGCCGTAACGAGTGGCTCGATATGAACAAGACAGACTATCCGCAGATCTTCGGCGGCAACCTCGCACTTTACACAGAGACCAACTACATGGCTATCTGCGGCAAGGTTCCTGAATTCGAGAGAGCTGACAGACGTCTGATGAAGCTGGCAGAGAAGGCATATAAGAAGCGCAAAATGGCTGCTCCTGAGTACCGCCACAGAGCGATCGTATGGGGCGTTCAGTCGCACTACTACATGGACTTCCTGGTATGGCTCCTCAACTGTTGGGGCATCGTTCCTCTGACAGACATGCTTTCATGCATCAACACAGAGATGATCGCAGAGACAGATACTCCTGAGAACAGAGAGCAGGCATACTACGATATGGCTATGCTGACTGAAGAGATGATCATGCGTAACCGTACACACGGCGGCTACAAGGTACTCCTCGACGACCTCTTCGAGTTCGTTGAACAGTACAACGCAGATATGATCATCCTCTGGGAGCACATCACCTGCAAGGCTCTGGATGGAATGCATGGAATGTTCGAGGACAGAGCAAGAGAGCTCGGAATTCCTCTGATCTGGGTAGACCATCAGCTCTTCGACCCTCGTGTTGTATCTAGACAGGGAGTAAGAGATCAGGTCAACAGCTACATGAGAACAGTTATGCAGGAAGAACCTCTTGACCCGACACTCGAGGTTCTCGACGACGAGAATTCGTGGTAAAATAAACACAGACTGAATTAACCGGAGGCATAATAATGAAAAAGACATTACTTAAGGCACTTCTGTATATTCTGACCGGAGGACTTGCGTTCTTCGTAGTCACATTTACGGTTTATTTCTTTAATCTGGACATGAAGCTGACCTCGAAGATCGAGCCGCTGCTGCTCAAGTGGTATGACAGGATCCCAAGGAATCAGCATCTGTAGCAGATCAGCAGAGTCGAATAGAGTAGAAGAAACAGGCGGCATCCGTAGGGGGTGCCGCCGTTTTATTGCAGTCGCATATGCAGACAGCGGCATGGCCACGGATGAGAAGCACGGGTTTTAACGGGCTGTAATAAAACTGAAAAATTTTAAAAAAAGTTTAATTCCTACCTTGACAATGGGAAATAGGGATGCTATTATAATACTGCAAGGAGTTAGAAACATCTAACCAAGCAAAACAACTTCGGTATTACTCATCGGTGACACGCAGCCGATGATTACTACACCATAATACTTTCATCCCTCTTACAATATCTACAAACAAAGGACGCCGGAGACCCCGGCGTCTTTTGCTGGTATGACGGGCATGCCGTCAATCTGTGGTGAAAGTCCACGTGGGGCGTAACCAACGACGAACCCCATAGCGACTTCCAAGGTTCAAATCGTGAGATT
>CADABZ010000019.1 GCA_902786355.1 uncultured Eubacteriales bacterium | reverse complement strand
ACGATTTGAACCTTGGAAGTCGCTATGGGGTTCGTCGTTGGTTACGCCCCACGTGGACTTTCACCACAGATTGACGGCATGCCCGTCATACCAACAAAAGAGACTGCGGGGGTAGCAGTCTCTTTTAAAAAGGGTATTGGGACTAGAGATTAGAAATCACATCCGTGATTCCTAAAGGAATTATAAAGTCATGCGGTCAGTTTTTCAAGAACAAAAATATAAAAAAACATGATTCCCCTTTTCAATACAAAAAAGAAGAATCAATGCTTTTTTAAGGTCAATTATTGACTCGATTTACGAACTTTTTTAGACATTAAAGAGGAAATGAACTACATCCCCGTCTTTTACCTCATAGTCTTTGCCTTCTGATCTGAGCCATCCGCGCTCCTTTGCAGTGCTCAGACGTCCGTCACATTCCATCAGCTTGTCATATGCAATGGTCTCAGCTCTTATGAAGCCTTTTTCAAAATCCGTATGGATCTTGCCGGCCGCCTGCGGAGCAAGAGTGCCGCGCTTTATAGTCCATGCCCTGGTCTCATCTTCACCTGTTGTCAGGAATGAGATCAGATCCAGAAGAGCATATGATGAACGTATAAGCTTATCGAGTCCTGCCTCTGTTATGCCCATATCCTCGAGGAACATCTCACGCTCCTCGTCCTCGAGTTCTGCAAGCTCAGCCTCGATCTTAGCGCATATAACAACAACCTCAGAGTCCTCTGCTGCAGCGAATTCTTTTACAGCTCTGACATATTCATTGTCATCATCTGCAATATCATCTTCGGAAACATTGGCTGCGTAAATGACCGGCTTATATGTCAGAAGATCAAGAGACTTGATGAACGCAGCCTGATCATCCTCAAGATCCATGCTGCGTGCAACATTGCCGGCAGCAAGATGATCGTATACAGCTTTGAGCAGTTCAAGATCCCCGCGGGCTGATTTGTCAGCCTTTGCCTGCTTCTCAGTTCTGGCTATCCTGCGTTCAAGAACTTCCATATCAGCTATGATCAGCTCCATGTTGATAGTCTCGATATCTCCGACAGGATCAACTTTGCCGTCTACGTGAACGACATTAGGATCATCGAAGCATCTGACAACATGTACTATAGCTTCTACCTCACGGATGTGGCCGAGGAACTTGTTGCCAAGGCCCTCTCCTTTTGATGCGCCTTTTACAAGCCCGGCGATATCGCTGAACTCTATGGTCGTATATATAGTACGTTTTGAATTATAAACCTTGGAAAGTGTAGTCACGCGCTCATCAGGCACTGTAACGACACCGACGTTAGGCTCTATCGTACAGAAAGGATAGTTTGCCGCCTCAGCTCCGGCCTTAGTGATCGCATTGAAAAGTGTGCTCTTGCCTACATTAGGCAGACCTACGATTCCCAGTTTCATATAATTATGATCTCCTTGCTTATTATTATGTTCCGTTCAATGATACCACAATACCGGATTTATATCATTATAGATATTGTATACGGAACGCAAAAATGATAGCGTTTTTTACATGAAAACCTTTACAAGAGATTACAGAATAACATGCAGCTATGACACACGCTTCGAAGAATATATGCACGGAAGCAAGCCTTGCATACTTGATATCGAGGCTACAGGTCTGGATCCGTCAAAATGCAGGGTCTGTCTTGTTGCGCTTCTGGTGCGGACAGAAAACGGAGTAAGGATCACTCAGTTCCTCGCAGAAAACCATTACGAGGAACACCTTGTTCTTGATGCCGCGGCTGATTTCCTTGAAAGAGAAAACATCGGATATCTGATCACATATAACGGCCGTGCTTATGACATACCTTTTATTAACAGGCGGCTTGAGCTTAATTATTCAGACAGATATATCGATCTGTTTGATTTCGATCTCTACAGATATCTCAGCAAGGGCACTGATCTAAGAAAAAGAGCCGGATCTCTCAGACAGATGGCTGTCGAAGATCATTACGGGATCTTCTCCGACCGCAGGGATACGATCACCGGCCGGGAAAGCGTAACGCTCTTCAATGAATATGCTCTGACAGGCAGTTCCACTATCGAGAAGGTCATTCTCACTCACAACAGAGAAGATGTCCTTCAGCTTCACAGACTGATGTTCCTTGCCCTCGATGAAGCGGCGGACTTTGATGCAGCTATGGCTCAGCATGGTTTTCCGTCGTCTGACGGCAGACTCGTTCTGAGGCCGTATATCAGCAGGCAGAATAAAGCTCTCAGAATATGCGGAGAGCAGCTCAGATCACCTGTTTCAGCCGCTTTTTTCGCAGATTCCGGCAGTCCGCTGACCGCAGTATTCAACCGGTCGTCCTCATCATTTGAGATTACTGCGCCTCTCGGAGTACTTGACGATAATTACTATATCGACGCTTCGGCTCTTGGACTCGAGATCGATGATGATGACTGTATCAACGGTTATCTGATCCTCAGTCCTCGTACTGTTAATCTGATATCATCGATGATTGCAGACATTATTCTCGCTAAACTGGCTGATACAGGCCTTTTATGATATTATAATCAGGTAATAATTATCTTCAGACATATTTTCGGTCAGACAGATGAAGACACTTACAGTAAAGGCACAAGAGAATAATCTGTACCAGGTTCTTGATTTTGTAGACGGCGAGCTCGAATCGGCCGGCTGCAGCGCAAAATCCAGATTACAGATCAACGTTGCTGTTGAGGAACTGTTCATCAACATAGCCCGCTATGCTTACGCTCCGCAGACCGGAGATGCTGCTGTAAGCATAGATATACAGGGTGAACCTCCTGCTGCAGAGATCACATTATCGGACTCCGGTATGCCTTTTGATCCATTCTCAAAGGAAGATCCTGATATCAGTCTGAGCGCAGAGAAACGACCTGTCGGAGGACTTGGGGTGCTCATGGTCAAGAAGACAATGGATGAAGTCCATTATGAGTACAGCGATGGTCTGAATATCACAACTATAAGCAAGCTTATATAATACATCATTAAGATCCTGCATCTGACACAGAAAGGAAGTAATCCCGATGCTCAACATTACTAAAACACGCGATAACAGCAGATTATCAGTGGCTCTGGAAGGCAGACTTGATACAGCTACTGCTCCTCAGCTCGAAGAGTCACTCAGCGGAGAACTCGATAATATCACTCAGCTCACAATAGATCTCAAAAGCCTGGATTACATTTCTTCGGCAGGCCTTCGTGTACTGCTCTCATGTCAGAAGAAGATGATGAAGCAGGGAGAGATGATCGTCTGCAATCCTAATGAAGTCATTACTGAGATTTTTGAAGTAACCGGATTCACAGATATACTTACTATTAAGTAACAGCCAGGCCAACTTCAGACAGATCAAAAGAAGGCCCTGAATACACGCGCCATGCTTATTCCGTGCGGCGCTGCATCCGGCCTTCTTTTTGTATGCCTTATTCTGTTTCGTCTATTCCATGCTCCTTATATCAGAGAATCCCCTTCCGACTCCCCATACAGAGCTTACGCCGAAGACCGCAACAAAAGACTTCGGATCATTTTTGGCAAGATGTCTCTTGATGAGGAAGCTCTCACGCGGCGAGCACAGGATCTTGAGCTGCTTTCTCTTGTCACCTGTATATTCGCCGGTCACCTCGACACTTGACACGCCTCTTCCGAGTTCTTCCATTATGTACTTTGTCAGAGCATCCGGATCTCCGGGTATTATGTCAAGCTCAACGATCTTGGTTGAGAGACCGTACATGACAGCCTGTCCTACCTTCATCGACACATAAATAGTGATGACAGCGTACAGAGCGATATTGAGGCCGTATACGAGGGCACTCACGATCACTATCAGAGTATTGATAGAGAACGTTATATCATTGATCCCAAGATGCGGCAGTCTCTTGTATTTGATGACCTTGGCAAGCGAATCGGTGCCTCCGGATGAAAAGCCGGCTTTGAATGTCAGTCCGTTGGATACTCCTATGACAACACCGGTGAATACCGCAGCGAGAAGCTTATCCTCCGTTATGAACTGATAACCTGTTAATTCAAGAAGGGCCATTATCGTAGGATACGACACTGACATGAGGATGATCTTCCTGAGTTCCCTGAATCCAAGGCAGATCCATACTGTCAGAGCGACCAGGAACGTCAGTGCATAGTAGATCAGTGAGAAATTCCAGCCTGTCAGAGTCTGCACTATATTAGCTATACCTGTAAGACCGCCGAAGGTAAGTCCGTTAGGAAGCATGATGCAGACAGTTGCAAAAGAGCCGATCAGGGCGGCCAGCAGGGCTGTGATTATCTCCATGCTCCTCATCTCGAACCTGGTCTTGCCGTGAAGCTCAGGATCAGTTGCGGCGATCACATTAGCCTTCCTGTTCTCCTGTTCCTGCTTTTCAAGCTGCCTGTCCAGAGCACTCATAGTATCGTCCTTCCTGCGGTCCGTGTTTCTTTTTGCTCCCTTCAGTTTCTTGAAAGGTTTAGAGATCTCTTTGTTTTTATTCTCTGTGTTCTCTGTCATATCGTTCCCCCGTCATATTCTCTTCCGAAAATATCGACTGCAATCAGTTTGACTCTGCCCGGAGTGATAACTGTGATATCCCCGGTAACATTCTCTTCAAAGCTGCGGCATACGAAGCTGCCGCTGTAATCATTATCTATCATGATATAGTCAAGAAGCTGGACAGGATTCTCTCTGAGCGCGTTTTCTATATATATCCTGTCATTCTTCTGTATATAGCCGGTATCTATCTCAGGTGCAAAATCCAGGACTCGGAGCCTGAGCAGTCTGCCGCCGCTTTTCAGTCTCTGAGTATCTTCTATCTTCAGATTGAGCCTGTCCTCACCTGATGAAGGTCTGATGTCATCAGAATAATAATCAGCGCCTTTCAGTCTCTTTCTGGCAAGAGAGACTGCCAGTTTCTCATTGTCGCATCCGATCCATTTCCTTCCGGACTGCTGAGCTGCTTCAAGGAAACTCCCGCTTCCGCAGAAGAAGTCACCTACAAGATCCCCTTCCTCCGAGCCTGCTTCAATTATCCTCCGCATAAGCTCAAGCGGTTTCTGTGTAGCATAACCGTTGCGCTCCGCAGCAGTCCTTCCGACCATATCGACATTCCATACATCTTTCATATTGACCAGAGTATACCAGCCCTTTTCATCGCTGTATTCCCTTACCCCTTTGAAGTTGTATGGCTTGAATCCGCGATTATATGATTTCTCCTCAGGAATACTGATATGGTAGCCTGCACGCTTGCTGTAGACAAGGATCGTATCATGCTTTCTCGAAAAATGGCGCTTGCCGGATCCGCCTGACTTGTAGCACCATATGATCTCATTGACAAAGTTCTTCTCCCCCAGGAGTTCATCAAGAAGCAGTCTTATATAATGAGATGAATGCCAGTCGAGATGTATCCAGAGCGTTCCGTCAGACGCAAGAAGCTCCTTCATCATCAGAATACGGACAGCCATATTCTCTATATAGTATTCGAGGCTTCTTTCGAACCGGTCATCAAAAGCAAGATGCCTGACACGATGTCTGGTGCCGTCTGAGCCTTTTACGCTTACTGCTGCATTGAATTTGGACTTTGTGAAGAATGGCGGATCGATATATATAGTTCTGAACCTGCCTCTGTATCCTTCATTAAGCAGACTTTCCATAAAAGCCAGATTGTCAGAAAGTGAAAGCTGAGATCTTATGACCGGATCTTCAGCAGGCGTTCTGCTGCCTGTCCGGTCCATGATGTGCGCATACTCCTGCCGGCCCTTCTCAAGTCCGCTGATGATCTGCTGCAATACTGCCATAAACACTCCTGTATAACAAAAAAGAATTACGCCCCGGGCCTTACTGACCCGGGGCCTTGAAACTTCTAATTAAGCACTTCCATATTGTCGAAATTGACGCCGATCATCTCTTCAAGCTCAGCACTTACACTGAGAACGAAATCGATGCCGGACTCTTTGGATATTACCTTGATCTTCTCGATAAAGCTCGGAAGGATCTCAAGTGCGAAGTCCCTGTGTCTCATAATGCCATCAAGGAAGATCGTCTCGATATCATTATCTGAACTCATGATACCGAACAGGAATCCAATGTACTCATCCTCGTTGGTAATATGTGGGAAATCTTCCATGCATACGACCCTGATCTTATAATCCAGATCGTAGATAAGTCTTGAATTCTTATTGATAAAGACTATGCTGCCTTTTGCAGTCTGAACTGTATCGTTTGCCAGTTCGATCATTCTCTTAGTCTTTCCGCTTCCTTTATGTCCTATGAGCAGCTTCACCATAAGCTGTTACCCTCCTTTATTAAATGATTAGGGTTATTATACATCAGCAAACAAGGCGATTCAACCGATGTACCTGTGTTTATTTTGCGGCTTCTGCTGCCTCAGCTGCCTTTCTCTCGTCGAGGATCTTAACGATCTCATCGATTCTGTGAGCTACCTTGCGGAAATCATCTTCAAGATATCCTCTTGTAGTCATAGGAGCAGTTCCGATACGTACGCCGGATGTCTGCATCGGTGATCTCTTCTCGTTAGGAACGCAGTTCTTATTGAGGGTGATGCCGTTCTTGTCACACTCAACCTGGAGATCCTTTCCGGAGAATGCCTTGTCAGAGAGATCCAGAAGGAATACGTGGTTGTCAGTACCGCCTGTTACTACCTTATATCCCATCTTGGTGAACTCGTCAGCAAGAGCTGCGCAGTTCAGTCTTACCTGATGCTGATATGTCTTAAACTCAGGCTTCAGTGCTTCCTCAGCGCATACAGCCTTTCCTGCGATGATATGGCAGAGAGGGCCGCCCTGTGCATAAGGGAATACTGCAGAGTCTACCTTCTTGGCAAGCTCAGGTCTTGCGAAGATAAGTCCGCCGCGAGGTCCTCTGAGAGTCTTGTGAGTAGTTGTTGTAATGATATCAGCATATCCGAATGGTGATGGATGCTCGCCAGCAGCAACAAGACCTGCGATGTGAGCCATGTCTACCATGAAGTATGCTCCTACTTCCTTAGCGATCTCTGCGAATGCAGGAAAATCGATAACTCTGGAGTAAGCGGATGCTCCTGTAAGGATCAGCTTTGGCTTGAGCTCCATAGCTTTCTTCCTTACGTCATCCATGTCGATGCGGCCATTGTCATCTACATCATAGAAATGAACATCATAGAGCTTGCCGCTGAAGTTAACGCTTGAACCGTGTGTGAGGTGTCCGCCGTTATCAAGGTTAAGACCAAGTACTGTGTCTCCCAGTTCAAGTACTGACTTATATGCTGCAAAGTTTGCCTGTGAACCTGAATGAGGCTGTACGTTTACATGATAGTCAGTGTTGAATACCTTTCTCCACATATCGCAGCAGTACTCTTCAAGCTGGTCTACGAATTCTGTACCGCCATAGTATCTTCCCTTGTTTCCTGATGTTCTCTTGACAGGAGCTGCCGGGTAACCTTCTGCATACTTCCATGACAGGCAGCTTCCGCATGCAGCCATGACTGCTTCAGAGCAATAGTTTTCTGATGCAATCAGTTCGACATTGTTTTTCTGTCTCAGATACTCTTTTTCAACAAGACCTGCTACTGTAGGGGATACCTTTCCGATCTCTTCGATGATCATCTGGTTATAGTTGCTGTTGTCGTTTCCATTTCTGTCAAACATTGTCCTGTTTTCCTTTCACTATCACATAGTTTCATTGTTTTCCATGAAATAGCCTCTCATGGTTCCGGCCAGATAAATCGAGCCAGTTATAAGAATGCACTCATAATCAGAAGCTGATGCTTCTCTGAATGCCTCCTCAGCATTGTCATAACAGATGCAGCCACGCCCGGCTTCGGAAAAGAGACGTCCAAGAGTCTCCGTATCTTCAGCTCTTTCGTAGTCTATTGCTGTGACGGCATAGCTGACACCTCTCAGATTGCCTGTAAGTAATTGTACCATACGGCGTGAATTCTTGTCTCTCATACAGCCAAAAATTAAAAGCGATCTTTTGATTTTCTTCTGCCTTGTGAATTCCATGAAGGTATCGCACATTTCCTTTATGGCATCAGGATTGTGTGATCCGTCGATGATAACGTATGGTTTCTCACTTATTACTTCGAATCTTCCGGGATTGAAAGCCTTTGCAAGTCCTGCAGCCACTGCATCTTCAGTGACCGGGATGCCTGCCGCTTTTACAGCCTCTGCTGCCGTAGCGGCGTTTCTCAGCTGATGTTCTCCTTTCATAGCAAGACTGTACTTTCTGTATCTGTCAGTAAGCTCAGAGACATCAGTGAAGCTGCAGCCTTTGCTTTCAGCAATTCTCCGCAGTATATTCTGTACATTCATGTCAGCGCTCTGGCTGACCACAGGAACTCCGGGTCTTATGATCCCGGCTTTCTCTTTTGTTATCCTGTAGATTGTATTACCGAGTGACTGGGTATGGTCAAGTCCTATCTGAGTGAAAACACTTACGACCGGGGTCTCAAGAGTATTCGTCACATCAATGCGCCCGCCAACACCGCACTCTACTACTGCATAGTCAGGTTTCTTTTCAGCAAAATACATGTATGCCGCAAGAGTATACACCATGAATACAGATGCATATCCGGCATCTACCTCTCTTATTGCATCGCGTGCCCGTTCCTTAAGCTCGTCAAAATGATCCTGCGGGATCATGTGATGGCTGCCGTCCCAGATCTGTATCCTTTCTGATTCCAGCTCAAGATGAGGAGAAGTATAAACCCCCACAGTATACCCTGCCTCCTCAAGTATGGAAGCAGCCATGACAGCGACCGAACCTTTTCCATTGGTCCCCGCGATATGTATTGCTTTAAGTCCGTGCTCCGGATGTCCGAGCACGTCGAGGACTTTCTTCATCCTCGAGAAACCTTCTTCACTCGGCATATCTTATTTTCTCAGCGACTCAAGTCTGGCGATGACAGTCCCAAGCATCTCCTTATATTTCTCGCCCTTGCTTCTCTCTTCTTCGACTACCGCAGCCGGAGCCTTGGATACGAAGCCCTGATTTGCAAGTTTTTTCTCTACTCTCATGACCTCTCCCTCGAGTCTCTTTTTCTCTTTCTCGAGGCGCTCGATCTCAGCAGCCTTGTCCACAAGCTCATCAAGCGGTACAAGGATATCTCCGCCTGTGATTACCTGTGACATTACATCATCAGCAGCCTCAGCTGATGCAGGCTGTACTGTAATGCTGTCAACGTTGGCGATCTTGCAGATATGGCTCTCAACTGCAGGAACAGTATCCATAAGAGTATCGGTCCTGACGATAACGCTTACCTTTCTTGAAGGTGCAGCATCAGCTTCTACCCTGATAGCTCTTACAGCCTTGATGATCTCCATTGCTGTTTCGATCCTTGCAGCAGCTTCGCTGTAATCCATCGAAGCATCATACTCAGGCCATCTGTCTCTGATCAGAAGTCCGTCCGGATTGTCTGCCTTAGCAGGCTCTGCAGGCAGATAGCTCCAGATCTCCTCTGTGATGAACGGCATATATGGATGCAGGAGTCTCAGAAGGTCCTTAAGAGTCTTCTGAAGCACGAATCTTGCAGTCTTCTTGTCCTCTTCATCATCTCCGTACAGTCTGCCCTTGACCAGCTCGATGTACCAGTCACAGTATACATCCCAGATGAGCTCATATATCTTCTGTCCGGCAAGACTTGTCTCGAACTTTTCGAGATCTGAAGTGATCTCCTTGATGCCTTCATTGATCTTGGACAGGATCCACTTGTCCTCGTCGCGGAGAACAGCTGTCTTCTCGTCTGCCATAGGCAGGAACTCACCGTCCTCACCCTGCAGGTTCATGATAGTGAATCTTGATGCATTCCAGAGCTTATTGGCAAAGTTTCTTGCAGACTCGAGCTTTGCTCTTATAAATCTCATGTCGTTTCCAGGAGAAATACCTGTAGCGAGCATGAATCTCAGCGCATCGGCACCGACCTCACTGATGACTTCGAGCGGATCGATTCCGTTGCCGAGAGATTTTGACATTTTGCGTCCCAGCTCATCTCTTACAAGACCGTGGATGTACACATGCTTAAAAGGAATATCTCCCATAGCATAGAGACCTGAGAATACCATTCTGACTACCCAGAAGAAAATGATATCGTAGCCGGTGACCATAACATCGTTAGGATAGAAATAGTCAAGCTCAGGAGTCTTCTCAGGCCATCCGAGTGTTGAGAACGGCCAGAGTGCCGAGCTGAACCATGTGTCGAGTACGTCCTCATCCTGGTGGAAATGCTTTCCGCCGCACTTAGGGCATACTTCAGGCATCTTAGTATCAACTACGACCTCACCGCATTCATCGCAGTAGTATGCAGGGATCCTGTGTCCCCACCAGAGCTGTCTTGAGATACACCAGTCGTGGATATCGTAGAGCCAGTTCAGGTATGTCTTTTCATATCTCTTAGGAACGTATACCAGCTCGCCGCCTTCAGACTCTGCAGCCTTGATAGCAGGCTCTGCGAGTGTCTTCATAGCTACGAACCACTGATCACTGATTCTCGGTTCTACTACTGTATGGCATCTGTAGCACTTTCCTACAGGAATGATCAGATCATCGATCTTGACGAGGTATCCGGCATCCTTGAGGTCCTGAACCCATGCCTTACGGCACTCATAGCGGTCCATGCCTTCATACTTGCCCGCAAGTGCAGTCATCTTAGCGTGCTCATCTATGCATGAAAGACTTGCATCAAGGCCGTGTCTCTGACCTACCTCAAAGTCGTTCATGTCGTGAGCCGGTGTGATCTTAACAGCACCGGTACCCTTTTCCGGATCAGCGTGCTCGTCAGTGATAACCGGGATCTCTCTTCCTACGAGCGGAAGGATGACTGTTTTGCCTACAAGGTCTGCATATCTCTCATCGCCCTCTGCTACAGCGATAGCGATATCCGCGAACATTGTCTCAGGACGGGATGTTGCGATAGTGATACCCTCGCCGCCGTCTGCTGCAGGATATCTGAAATACCAGTAGTGGCCGTCGATATCTTCGTGTTCGACTTCTGCGTCAGACAGAGTTGTCTCGCAGCTCGGACACCAGTTGATGATCCTGTCGCCCTTGTAGATGAGGCCCTTCTTATACAGGCTGATGAACATTTCGTTGACTGCCTTGTTGCAGCCCTCGTCCATAGTAAATCTCTCTCTTCTCCAGTCGCAGGAGTCACCGAGCTTGCGGCACTGACGTGTGATGCGTCCGCCGTATTCTTTCTTCCATGCCCATGCATGCTCAAGGAATTCCTCACGGGTGAGATCATGCTTGTCGATCCCATGCTCCTCGCGGAGTTTCTCTACTACCTTTACTTCTGTTGCGATGCTCGCATGATCTGAGCCAGGAAGCCACAGAGCCGAGTATCCCTGCAGTCTCTTCCATCTTGTGAGGATATCCTGCAGTGTCTGGTCGAGTGCGTGGCCCATGTGAAGCTGCCCTGTGATGTTCGGAGGCGGCATAACGATAGTGAAAGGTTTTCTGTCAGGGTCTACATCAGCGTTGAAAGCACCCTTCTCCTCCCACATCTCATAGATTCGATCTTCAAATTGTTTTGGATCATACGTCTTGGCAAGATTCTTCATAAATAATTCTCCGTTATATATTTTCAGTTTGTTACAGTTCAGTATCAGTACTGACTGTATTCATTCTCGTCATTGAGCACATGATGTCTGATACGTGACATCCTCTCGTCTACCTCATGCAGTGTCTGTGCACATTCTTTGAGCGCATCTACTATATCATCGCTGAGTGTTCCCTTGTTCTTGTATCTCAGCTCATGTTCAAGACTTGCCCAGGCATCCATTGCGATGCTCCGGAACTGCAGCTCTACAGGGACGATCTTCTTTCTGTTGACCAGATATACAGGCACAGCCACGACCATATGCAGACTGCGGTATCCGCTCTCCTTAGGCGAATTGCAATAGTCCTTCATCCTGATGAGCTCTATATCCTCCTGAGCAAGGAGAAGTCCGGACATTGTGTGCAGGTCTTCTTCATAATTGCAGATGACCCTGATCCCGCCTATATCAAGTATTTCTCTTCTGATCCTGTCTATATTGTTGAGCGGATCGACGATCCCGTATCTCGAAGCTTTCTCAAGTATGCTGTCAAAGGACTTAAGCCTGGACTGTATATGATGTATAGGCATATATGAGTGCTTTTTGTCAAAATCATCAGAAAGGATCTGGAGCTTTGTCTCTACCTCCCTGATGGCGGAATTGTACTGAAGACTGATATCGTCTATTATTTCCTGCAGTTCCTCGTCAGTGCCTTTGTACTCTGGCATCTTCTCCCGGATCCTGTCAGCATGATAGTATCTGAAAGGCATAGTGATTCTTGACTCCTTCGGAATATTTTAACCGATTAATTATAGCATAATGAATCTCATACCGCATTATAAAAATCAGCGGGAACGATCATTCTGTGATCATTCCCGCTGTGTGATTTATAAAGCTGTACAGAAGCTATCTTGTGATCGGCTCTGTCTCTCTGATTACGAATGCTGCTGTGTCATCGTCAAGCAGTGGTACGAGTGTTTCCCTTACCCATGCATGATAGTTGTTGACCCACGCAAGTTCTTCATCTGAAAGCAGCTCAGGATTGATAGCAGCTCTGTCATAAGGAACGCATGTCAGTGGCTCGTTGACAACATTGCCTTCTTCATCTTCGCTGAAGAGGATCAGGTTCTCTGTTCTGATACCGAACTTTCCGTCGATATATACGCCAGGCTCGTTGGACATGATCATTCCGGCTTTGATCTCGATAGGCTTTGCCACTCTTCTGATTGTGTTAGGGCCCTCATGTACTCCGAGTACGTGTCCTACACCATGAGCAAGTCCATGCTTGAAATCAAGCCCGTGAGCTCTCAGCGGAGCTCTTGATGCAGCGTCGAGATCAAGGCCTGTCATTCCAGGTTTGATCTTGAACATAGAAACGTCAACATGTGATTTGAGGACGAGTGTATAGTCATCGATCATCTCCTGTGTCAGCGGTCCGACAGCAATTGTCCTTGTGATATCTGTAGTTCCGTCTGTATACTGCCCGCCAGAGTCAAGAAGGAGGAAGCCTTCAGGCTTTACATCAGCATTAGTCTCCGGTGTCGGTGCATAGTGGATGATAGCTCCGTTAGGACCATAGCCGGAAATAGTCTCGAATGAAAGGTCGAAGCACTCTTCCTGCTCAAATCTCAGCTCCTGCAGCTTGTCAGCTACGCTTATCTCAGTCAGTCCGCCGTCTTTGACATTGTCCTTGACCCATTTGATCAGCTTTGTTACGGCTACGCCGTCCTTGATATGAGCATGTCTTGTGCTTGCGATCTCTGTCTCATTCTTGATGATCTTCATGAGAGCAACAGGAGTCAGAGCATCGTGGATCTTCATGCCTTCCGGTACGCTCAGATACAGAGCAAAGTTGGTCGAATTGGAATCGAGCCAGAGTGTTTTATCTGCAGGCATTGCAGCAACATCTTTGTAAATATCGTCATAATCACAGACTTCAACGAATTCAAGATGATGCGGGAGCCCATACCTGAGTGCATCTTTCATGACATACAGCCTGACGCTGTCCTGAGTAAGGATCGTGTAAGCGAAGAAAACAGGTGTATACATGATATCAGCAGCACGCAGGTTGAAGAGCCATGCTGACTCCATAAGGTCTGTGATAAGGAGATAGTCAGCTCCTGCCTTCTTCATCTCAGCTCTTACTTCAGCTATCTTTTCCTCTGCTGTTTTACCTGCCGAAGTGATAGGAAGTTCATAGATATCTGTAGGCTTGAGTTCAGGCCTTGTGGTCCATACTTTATCTACAAGATCCTTGTCCCATCTGATCTCAACATTCAGACCGCTGAAGATCTCTTTTGCTGTCTTGTCAAAGCTTCCCGGAACGACACGGCCGTCAAATCCAAGAACGAATGAATTGTCAGGATTTGCTTTATTATGGTCAGCTGCCATCTTTCCGAGGAACTCCTCAAGAGTAGGAACTCCAGGCTCTGCCATTCTCATCAGCTCAATGCCGCTGCCTGCAAGCTGCTGCTCTGCCTGAAGGAAGTATCTTCCGTCAGTCCACAGCCATGCACCCTGTGCATCAACTATGAGTTCCCCTGCCTCACCGGTAAGGCCGCTCATAAATTCACGTGCTTTGAAATAATCATTAACATACTCTGAACTGTGAAAATCTCCGGAAGGAACATAATATGCATCCATTCCCTCTTCTGCCATCAGTTTTCTCAGTTCAACGATTTCCTTCTTCATTGCTGTAACTCCTTAAACTTTGATCAACTTTCAAAATCAGTTTATTTTACTGATCAAGCCACTTGATCAGGGCATCTTCGGAATATCGCTTAAATCTCATTCCTTTCTTAACTGTTGCCCCTTCAGCTGTGCGTTTGATCTCGTCTGCCGCTTCAGTGATCTGTATGCCGCCGCTTGTGCAGAAAGGATAAATGGTTTTGCCCCTGAGATCATTCTCGCTGATGAACGATGTCACAGCCTTCGGACATGTCCAGAACCATATAGGGAATCCGATAAGTATTCTCTCATAGTCTCTGAGATTCTGCTTAGCGTTCTCAAGGTCAACAGAAACATTGCCCTCGATCTCGGCTTTGGCTCTGGCCAGAGTCTTGAAGTATGATTTCGGATACGGGGCGGAAGGGATAAGCTCCACACACAGGTCACCTTCCTCAAGCGGGAATTTCTCCACTAAGCTTCTGGTAACTCCGGTATGTGAGAAGTATATAACGGCTGTTTTCTTTCCTAACATATTATTCTCCCTGAATGTGCGTATGCATAGGTTGTGAATTGATATTCACCTGAAAAAAACGGCTTGAATCAATAACCTGCCGCATTACACGGCAGGTTATATTATACAACATTATGTATATTATTTGCTCTCGACTTCCTCAAGCTCTCTTCTCTGCTCTTCGGTACCATTGACCATAGCTTCGAACTTGTTCTTGAAGAAGATCATCAGTGCGCCTGATGCGAATACGATGATTGCAGCGATCAGGAATGATCTTGAGAAGTGAACTCTCATTGCATTGTACAGAGGTCCGTATGCAAGTCCTGCGAAGAAGATGATGAACGGCCAAGCTCCGAGGAGTGTTCCGAGATACTTCTTAGGTGCATACTCACTGATGAATGAGTTTCCGAGTGGCGAGAACAGCATCTCACCAACAGACATCAGGATAGCTGTGAGGATGATGATCCATACGCCTACAGGCTTGCCTGTGCTGTTGTAGATTCCAGCGCCTACTACCATCATAGCAACTCCGAGTCCGAGGAGCATGATACCAAGAGCTGTCTTGGTCATCATTGAAGGGTCCTTGCCCTTCTTGCTGAGGTTGTTCCATACTGCAGCCAGTGTTGGAGCGAGGATGATGCAGAGCAGTCCGTTCATTGAGTCGAACCATGCTGTAGGCATCTCGAAGTTAGCTCCGAGGTTCCAGTTAGCCCATCCCATACCACCTTGTGATGCAGGACCGAACTCATAGTATACAGGCATGTAGAGCAGGTACCAGAACAGCCAGAACAGTCCGGAAAGGAATGTGAGGATCAGGATAGCGATGACTCTGTTCTTCTCGAGCTTTGTAAGAGGTCTCTTATCCTTAGCTACGTCAGCCTTCTCAACATCTTCAGTTCTGTTATCAATGAGGAATGGCTTCTTGCCGGCATCTCCGAGGAACTTCATTCCGAAGAGCCACCATGCAGCGTCGATCAGCATGAAGATTCCGCATGCCATGAACATAGCTCTGTATCCAGCGCCCTGTGTTCCGATCAGAGCCAGGAATGTTGTTCCGATGAATGATCCGATATTAACGAACATGTACTGGAGCGAGAATGCAGTTGTCAGAGTATCCTTGTCGTTAGCGAACTGTCTTCCGTTGATACCGGAAACATTGCCCTTGAAGAATCCTGTACCTACTGCAAGAAGTATGATAGCCAGCCATACTCCGCCTGCTCCCTGTGCTCTTGAGATCGCAAACCAGCCAGCAGCCATCAGAACCTCGCCCAGAGGTACGAGCAGTCTAGGGCTTACCCATCTGTCAGCGATGAATCCGCCGATGATAGGTGTGATATAAGTCCAGGCTACGAACTGTGATGAGAAGATAGCACCCTGTTCAGTTGTGAGTCCCAGTCCACCGTTAGCAGCCTCAAGTACTACGAATACTGCGATTCCCCACTTGCCGCCGTAGTATGCAAGTCTCTCAAATGTGAATGTGAGACAGCATACAATGAAGCCAAATGGGAACTTTTTGAGTTGTTCTAACATTTTGATTCCTCCATTGTAAAATTAAATACTATTATTTAAACATACGTTGCGTATGAATAAATACGCTGTCAGAGTGAGATCACTCCTCGATCTCGAGCCCGGTCTTTTCTTTAAGCAGTTTTGCAACTTTGCGGCCGTTTTTGGCTGCGTCGTTGAAAGGGATCACAAAGCCTTTGTCACCGTCTGTGAAAACATACAGACGATCATCTGATCTGGCCATGGATGTGATGCTGCTGTACGGCGTCATATCTGAATAACTGCCGCTGATCTCAGTGATTCCGTCTTCACCGAAGTCCAGTACAGAAGTCTCACGGTATGGCAGTCTGCCGCTGTTCTTCTTCTTGTAGAAGTCTCTGCGCACATTGCTTTTCAGCATGCCCGGTGCTCCTATCACCCATATCACAGATGCGATCGCCAGAGTAACGAACTCTATGATCAGAGCTTTCGTGCTGGCATGAAAGACAATAAAAGCAATGAACATCGCCAGGGAGACCAGCGGAAGAGCCAGTCTCTGCAGGAGGATAGTCCTCTTTCCCTGCTTGCTGTGAGTCAGCTGATATTCACTGAACTTCAGATAATCGGTATCTTTTAGTTTAACGTGTACCTTCAAAAGATCACACCTCTGAAAATATAGGTCGGGTTATAGAACGTAGTATAAATTCCGTTCTGAAGCATCACAACTTTATCACTAATTTAACAAGTTGTACACACTTTTTTTGGGTTTTTTTGAACACAACTTATTTTTTGTAGTTATGTCCAACCAGATTCAATTTTTTGGTTTATATGCACAATTTTTTCCCGTAATACTTATCTGTTTTAGGGGTGCTGCAGACACAAACAGCTGCTCTGCTGATCCTGGCCTTAGTCAGTTCTGTGCCTGGATCAATGGCTCATGACATTCATGGCGATCCTTCATAGCAGGCTCATATTCTTCATTTCTGATGTACCAGGTGAAGCCGTTTCCGTTGATTTCACTCATGCTTGTGATAGTGATGAAGGCTTTCTCATCTATGCTCAGGACGGTCCTTTTTATCCGGTTCAGGTTTCTGTTGCTTGCAACGCAGTATATGACACTCTTATCTTCATGCATATATCCCCCGACACCCTTGAGGAGGGTCGTACCGAATCTCATGCTGAGCAGTTTTTCATTGACCTCGCTGACCTTGTCTGTAAATATCATCAGCTGGACTCCTCCCTGCTCCATGACAATAAGCTTGTTCATTACAACGCTGTAGATCAGTGCATACAGAATACCGAGTATAACACCGTTTGTATCAGTTACCGGGATCTGTATCAGAAAGACGATGACATCAAGGGTATACAGCATCGGCGCGATCTTCCAGCCGAGCTTCCGGTTGAGAATAATCGGGGGTATATCCGTCCCGCCGGTAGAGCCTCCGACTCTGAGAACAAGGCCCATTCCGATGCCGTTGAGAACACCCGCACATATAGCAGCCAGCAGCGGATCATCTACAAGATGCGTAAGAGCATCTATGCTTCCGAATATTCCGAGGAATGTCGGATAGACGAATGTTCCGATAGCTATCGATGCCGCAAACTTATGCCCCAGCATTATCCAGCCGATGACAAACAGTGTAGCATTGCATACCATTACAACTGTCGAGACACTGATGCCGGTATAGTAGTTGACCATACGGCCTATACCGCTCATACCGCTTACTACCATGTTGAAAGGAAGTGCAAAGCATCCAAGTGCGAAAGCGCATACGATATTGCCCAGCACCATCTGTACAACTTCTGAAATCAGCTTTTTATCCATCACTTTACTCATAGCATTATTCTCCTTGCAGTAAAACAGCCGCCTCTTCAGGCGACTGCTATATCGTAGACCTGCCGGAAGGCATAGTCAACACTTTTTATTATACTAATTGAAAAACATTGTTGTAAAGTAATCGTATTTTATGTATACACACAAATACCTTGTTATTTTCCACAAAACTCTGCTTCTGAAGTCCCTGCTATAACCAGTTCAGTCTGCACTCCGGTGTTCAGTCCGTCTTACCCTGACTGCTGAGCTGGTGGCCATCATGTCTCTGCGCGAGGACCGGCACATATTCTTCGTCTGCAAGCATCATTGTAAAGCCGTTTCCGTTGACCTCGTTCATCTCAGTGTAAGTAATGAACGCCTTGTCATCGATAGCAAGCGCTGCCCTCTTGACCTGATGGAATGTGCGGTTGCTCGCTGCACAGCATATGACCTCTTTGTCATCTCTCATATATCCTCCCCTTGCACGGAAAAGCGTAGTGCCGAATCCTATCTTGAGAAGCTCCTCGTTGATTTCCGGGATCTTTGAAGACCAGATGAGCACCTGCACTCCGCCCTGAGCCATAAGGATGATCCTGTTCATCACAACACTGTAGATCAGAGCATACAGAATACCCAGAATTATACCGTTAGTGCTTGTCACAGGTATCTGGATCAGGAATATCATGATATCAATAGCTGACATTACTGTCCCCGTCTTCCATCCAAGCTTGCGGTTGAGGATGATCGAAGGAATATCTATACCTCCGGTAGATCCGCCTATCCTGATAACAAGGCCAAGGCCGAACCCGTCAAGTATCCCTGCACAGATCGCTGCCAGAAGCGGATCATCGACCAGGTGCTGAAGCATATCTATATTCTGGAAAAGCCCCAGGAAAAAAGGATAAGCGAATGTGCCGATCGCGGTCGAGGCAGCGAATTTTTTCCCGAGAATGAGAGCTCCTGCAGCAAAGAAGATCACATTGATCACGGCAACACTGACAGCAATATCTGCTCCTGTCAGCTCTTTCAGCATCCTCGCTATCCCGCTGACCCCGCTTACGACCATGTTGTACGGCAGTGCAAAGCAAGCCATCGAGAAGGCGCATATGGCATTTCCCGCTATCATCTGTATGAATTCTATTATTGATTTTCTGTTGATTAAGTTGTTCATAATTCCCTAGATCCATCAAAAATCGCCTCTGAAAGGCGATGCTTCGAAATAATGCAAAGAATAAGAGGAGTCCCTTTGACTCCTCTTCCATGGTGGCCTATATTGGACTTGAACCAATGACCTACAGGTTGTCACCCTGTCGCTCTCCCAACTGAGCTAATAGACCGCTACAGCTGAGATTGTAACACATCGTACCGATGAGTTCAACACTTTCTTTCACGTGATGCTGTGTAATAAGGAAATGCGACCAGAGCTATTGCTCCTATCATATTTCCGATCGTCACAAGGAGAAGATTATAGCAGTATCCGCCAAAGGTGATCGCCTCAAGTCCTCCGTTATTGATAAGCGCCAGTGTAAGCAGAGTCATATTAGCCACACTGTGCTCGAAGCCTGTCGCAAAGAACGCCAGTATGCACCAGAAGATCATTATCAGCTTTCCGGCTTCTGACTTGCTGCGAAAACCGCTCCATACAGCAAGACACACGAGCATATTGCACAGGATCCCTCTGGCGATAAGAGCGGCCGGGCCGGCTGACATCTTTGCTGCAGCTGCAGAAGTCATTGCACCAAGAGTCGCATCCGAATATAATCCTGTCGCGCAGAACAGAAGCGCCAGCAGTATGCTTCCGGCCAGATTTCCTGCCCAGCAAACAAGCCAGAGCCTGATGGTCTCTCCTGCGGTCACTGTTTTTCTCAGCAGACCGGCAGTCATGACAAGGTTGTTTCCGGTGAACAGCTCCCCTCCCGCAATGACTACAAGAGAGAGTGCGACACTGAAGCAGCACCCCATCACCAGCTTAGTATACGGAGCTCCCTGAAGAGCGCCGCTCAGCGTAAACACCAGCAGCACTCCAAAGCCGATAAACATTCCTGCAAGCATTGACAGCATGAAGTATCCTGCAGGATTGCTCTTAAGCAGCTGATATTTGACTGCAGCACCGCTTGCTGCAGCGGAGTATTCTTCTCTGAACATGTTACATCCTTTCACGCTGCCGTGATATCACTGTCTGTCAGACGAAAGAGCGTCTTTTGCGAGTCTGTCAGCCATCTCGTTATACTTATTTCCGGCATGAGCTTTGACTTTGACAAAACTTATCTTCATCTTCGTGCGGGCCTTCGCGACATAGTCCCTGTATCCCTGCGTCAGCGGGTTGTTGGCCTTCCACAGACCGTCAGCCCACTTGCCTATTCCTTCATAATCGTGATATATGCTTACTTCATCTATTCCCTGTCTCAGGCAGAAATCTATAGCTGTTTTTGATCCCATTATCTCGCCTGCTACATTTCGCTGTTTTGCTGCTTCGGGATCATCATAGGCTGCACTCAGTTCGCGAGTCTTTACATTTCCCTCTGCATCTGTCCTGACCATCACTACCCCGCAGGAGAATCTCCCGCTTGATGAATCGTAGCTACCGTCAACATATGCTCTCACGCCCTCAGGAAATCTTTCCTCCTGCAGAGCAGCTCCTCTGCCGCTCATCTGTCCCGCAGCATCATCTATCCCGAGATACGCCATCGCATCTGCAGGGTCCGCAAAGCTCTTGTATTCGGCTCCGGCAAAACCTTCGACCTGAGATCTGCAGTCATCCCATGTCAGAAATATCCCGGTAGCCCTGCCTTTTCTGACAGCATATACTTTGTTTCCTTTAGCCACTTCGTCTGTTCCTTTCGCTGAAGCAGTGCCTGAAGCTGATGCATTCTCTTCTTCGAATTTCTTAAGAAATGTCCTTCTGTGCAGAGGTGAGTACCCTGCTGACCTCAGGCCCTCATAGTGCCTGGCTGTCCCATAACCTTTGTTTCCGGCAAAATCATATTCCGGATACACAGAATCCATCTCTGTCATGTAATGGTCTCTTGCAACCTTTGCAACTATAGATGCTGCAGCTATGCTGAGACTCTTTTCGTCACCTTTTATGATTGACTCACATGGTATATCCAGATCAAGCCTTACTGCATCGATCAGGAGCATGTCTATGCTGCCGCCGGCAGAAGCTCTCAGCTTCCCGTTGCAGGCATCTACAGCCCTCTTCATGGCAAGCTTCGTCGCCTCGAGTATATTGATCTCATCGATCTCATTATTATCTGCGATGCCTATGCCGTAAGCAACTGCTCTCTCCCTGATAAGAGCTGAGAGCTCTTCACGCTTTTTTGCGGAAAGCTTCTTGGAGTCATTGACGCCCGGTATATCCCAGTCATCAGGCAGCACAACGCATGCAGCATAGACCGGTCCGGCAAGCGGTCCCCTGCCTACCTCATCTATTCCTGCAATATATCTGTATCCGCCGGAGCGAAGCTCATCTTCATGCGCTTTCATCTCCCCGAGTTTACGGATGTCCCGTTCAAGTCTCTCCGCTTTAGTCATATATGTCTCCGTGGAATGATCACAGCCGTATCATGCCTGCTCAAGTGTGATGCGGCCGATCTTCCCGCCTCTGAATTCATCGAGAACTGTCCTGCCGGTACGCTCATAGTCTATGCGTTTCCCTGACATGATGAAGCCCCTCTTCATTGCGATGTTATCCATGTTCTCTATAGCCTGGTCAGATATCTCATCAAGCTTATACCTTTCCATCAGATGCTGCGGATATCTCTCTCCGAGAACCCTTATAAGCTCGAACCCGAGGTCCTGCACTCCGAGGATGTCGTCTTTGATGCTGCCGCAGAACGCAAGATTGAGCCCGACATCAGGGTCCTCAAATTTCGGCCATAGTATTCCGGGCGTATCGAGAAGCTGCATCCCGTTGGAAAGCGTCAGCCACTGCTTTCCCTTTGTGACTCCCGGCTTGTCTCCGGTCAGTGCAGACCTTTTGCCTGTCAGCCTGTTGATCAGAGAAGACTTCCCTACGTTAGGAACACCGACGATCATGATCCTCAGCGGCCTTTTGACAGACTTCTCTGCATTGCGGATCTCCTGCTCTTCTTCAAGTGCCCTCAGGAGCTTTTTGATATTCTCACCTGACTGCAGATTGAGATCCATGACTCTGACTACACCGTCTTCAGAAGCTATCCTGTCTCTCCACTTAGCTGTTTCTGCCGGATCAGCCAGATCGGCTTTGCCAAGTATGACGAATCTTCTCTTCTGCCCTATCAGCTCCGCTATGATCGGATTCCGGCTGGACACAGGAATACGGCTGTCGATGATCTCAACTACAGCATCCACAGCTTTGAGGTTTTCCCTGATCAGCTCCCGGGTCTTCTTCATATGCCCCGGATACCAGTTTATATTGTCAATCATGTAGATCTCTCTTTCTGCCCGGCAATACTGCCTGATTCCCGGTAATTATACTATCTTCGTATATGGTATGTAAAAGAAAAATGCATACCGTGGATCTCTCCATGGTATGCATTAAGATTACTATTATTCAGCGCTTCTGATTCTTGCAGCCTTACCGGTTCTCTGACGCATGTAGTTGAGCTTAGCTCTTCTGACTCTGCCTCTCTTGACTACCTCGATCTTCTCGATTCTTGGTGAGTGGAGCGGGAATGTCTTCTCTACGCCGATTCCGTTTGACAGCTTTCTTACTGTGAAAGTCTCGTTGACTCCGCCGTGCTGTCTCTTAAGTACGTAACCCTCGAATACCTGGATTCTTTCTCTCTGGCCCTCGACGATCTTTACGTGCACACGCAGTGTGTCACCAACGTTGAACTGCGGGATATCATCCCTTTTGTAATCCATTGTGATCTGGTCTAAAATATTCACGTTATTCTCTCCTTCCTCTCATGACGTTCTTGAGGAATACAGACCGATCATCGTCTGCCCCAGAGGACCGCCCGTAATAACATTCAGCTGTCAGACCGAGCTCGCCACATGCATTACGCACTACGCCGGCCAGCCGCACAGCCTGATTAGAATATCACACGAAATGCACGAATTCAAGCACTTTTTCAGATTTATATAATTTCTTCAGGACTAAACCGCTATGCTCTCGGATGTGTGCGGTTGAAGACGTCTTTGACATGAATATCAGTTACTGACAGGTATGCTATTCCTACAGACATGTCCTCAAATCCCATAAGCTCCTGCAGAGTTTTGAGATCTCCTCCGTTCTGAAGGATATGAACAGCAAAGCTGTCTCTGAGTATCTGCGGTGTCATCCTGTTGCCTGCACCGATCATGTCGCCGTAGTCCTTGAGTATCTTCCATATGCCCTGTCTTGTCAGGACATCACCTCTGAGATTAACGAAGACATAGTCATCATCCCTGTGCGGTCTGCCCTTAAGCCCATCATATGTCTCAGTGAAATATTCCGAAAGCGCTGCTCTGGCATATCTGCCGAGCGGAACGATGCGACTTTCATCGTTTGCATCTCTGAGCGTCACGAAGCTCATTCTGAGATTGATGTCACTGAACTGGAGTCTTACTACTTCTGTGACTCTGGCTCCGGTCCCGTACATGAACTCAAGAAGTGCCCTGTCTCTTATTCCCTTATTGCTGTTGTCAGGAAGCGAGAGCAGTTTCTCGATCTCTGCAACAGACAGATAGTCTATCTGCCTCTTATCTCCTTTTGCGCCTCTTATGCGGGCGAAAGGATTTCCGCTCCGGCTGCCCTTCTGGACTTCATACTCATAATAGCTTCTGATAGCGGATATCTTGCGGTTGATCGTAGCCTTGGATTTGTTCTCACGGTTGAGCTCGAGAACATATGAGACCGCATCACTGTCAGTGCACGCTTCAAGGCCTGACGTTCCTCTGGATCTGAGGAATTTCTCAAACGCTTTCAGATCCCTTTCGTAAGCTACAAGAGTGTTTTCAGCCTTGCGCTTCTCTTTTTTCATATATTCTATATAATCCTGCATATTATATCTCCCCCGATTGTCTGGCAAACAATATACCGATTATCGTCTTGCTGTCTTTGATCTCTCCTTTCATGATGAGATCAACGAGCTCATCAGCTTCAAACCATTTCAGATCGATGCATTCATCTCTGTCAAGATGTTTTTCACCTGCTGTAAGATCCCTGCAGATGTAGATATGCAGATATTCATTGGAATAGCCGCATGTAGGATAGAAGGATACCAGGTGTCTTACATCACCTGCGATATAGCCTGTCTCCTCAGCCAGTTCTCTGGATGCCGTTGTCTCCGGATTCTCTCCCGGATCAGCCTTGCCTGCAGGAAGCTCCAGCATTTCACATTCAAGTGATTTGCGGTACTGCTTCTCCATAAGCACTTTACCGTCCGGTGAGACAGCGACCATGATAGCCCCGCCTGAATGCTCAACAATATCCCTGACTGATTCTCCTCCGTCCACAGTGTTTACTATATGCTTTCTGACCCTGAAAACAGGTCCTTCATATACTATCTGACTGCTTAATGTCTTTTCTTCGTATGCCACTTTCTATGTCCTCTGTATTACCAAGTCACTGCAGGTCTGTCAGATGAGATCAAGTTCACGTGCCAGCGCATGAAGGAATACAAGCTTCCATCTCTTCCACGTATTCGGATGAGCAATGTCTCCGAACGGTTCCCTGTTTACTATATTGTTCATTATGCCGTCGCGGTATTCGTCTGGCACTTTTTCTATCGCTTTCCTTATATGTCCGATATCAGATGCAGCCTTATGTATGACCTCAGCGGTAACTATCCGCTGATCTTCCGAGTCACTGAGCAGAACTCCCGGAGCAGCATCTGCGATCTCTCTGATACGCTTTATATCCCTTACAGTCCACAGACATCTGTAGTAGACCTCTCTGGGGAGTCTGATATCTCTTGCCGGTGTATCGATGTATTCACACTTGCTTTCCATATGAGATTCGCCTCCATCCTGTAAGCTCCCGGACCATTTCACGATCTAAGGCATGTGATATCTGGAAAAGTCTCTCGGGTTAGTATCTCTGTGAAAATCAGAGCCGCTTGTCATCAGCAGACCGTGTTTAAGTGAATACTCGCGCAGAAGGCCCTGCTGATAATCATCAGCTGAGGGATGTATGCATTCGATACCGTCAATGCCATAGCCTCTTATTCTGTCAAGTATCTCATACAGTCTGGGGCTGAACTCCTCAAAAGGCTCTCCGAGATGTCTCTGTTCCATAGGATGCGCAAAGACAGCCAGGCCTCCCGCAGCATGTATGATATCTATCACATGGCTGGTCCTGAGAGTTTCCTTAGTGATGCACCTTATCGACGGATCTCTGAAAACAGTCCTGAATGCCTCCTGCGGATCTGAAATATATCCTTTTCTGTACATGATCAGAGAGAAGGTAGGCTTGCCTACATATCTTCCTTCGTTGACAGTAAGCAGATCCTCCTGTGTGATCCTGTATCCGAGCCTGTCAAGAGCTTCCATCATCCGGTTGTTTCTCTCTGTCCTTTTCTCAAGCACCTGAGATACTGCTTCTCTGAACTCTCTGCAGTCATAATCAAAGCCATATCCCAGAATATGCACATCCCTGCACATATCATCTTCGGAATCGAACTCAATACCGGAAATCAGCTTTATGTCTTTTCCGGCAGCATAATCCATGCCCGCAACAGAGCCGTCTATGCCGTCATGATCTGTGATCGAAATGACTTCATAGCCTTCAGCTGCCCATCTGTCAATGACCTGCTCCGGTGTCAGCGCTCCGTCAGAGTAACAAGTATGTATATGGAGGTCCTTTTTTGCATCTGACTTAAGGACAGCGGCAATATTCTGTTCTGTACTCCGGCAGTTCCTCATCAGATCCATTGATTCCTCCGTGCTTTTATGTTAAAGGCTCTCCACATCGTCCGCTTCAAGATAAGAAATATACGGCAGTCCTCTGAATCTCTGATCGTAATCAAGACCATATCCTATGACGAAGAGATCCTCCACTTCAAACCCGACATACTCTGCATGCAGGTCAGCAACACGTCTGGACTCTTTGTTGAGCATAGAACAGACCTTGACTGACTTCGGACCTCTCTCTGCGAGTTTCGCCTTGAGATACTTCAGAGTGTTTCCTGTATCAATGATGTCCTCTATGACAAGCACATGCTTGTTGTACATATTGATCGCCGGCTCATATGTGATCTTGACGATACCTGAGCTTGTAGTAGATGATCCGTAACTGCTTGCAGTAATGAAGTCGATCTTAGCGTCAATAGTCGTATATTTCAGGATATCCGTGAACCAAGGAACAGATCCTTTAAGTGTTCCGAGAAGTATGAGTTCCTCTCCTTCATAATCCTTGTCGATCTGTGCGGCGATCTCTTTGGCTCTCCTGGTGATATCTTCCTGTGTGAAGAGTATCTTTCCGATAATGTTTTTTTCTGCCATGTCAGCTCCTTTATTCCTGTTCATCGATAATGCTTTCAAGTACCTGAAGCAGCTGCGTATCCCCCGTCCTCTTCAGTGCTGATACCGGGATAACCGTATCGTCTCTGTCCATACCCAGTGTCTGACGTATCAGCTTTATGTTTTTAGCTTTTTCATTGCTGCTGACCTTATCAGCCTTCGTAGCGACCACGATCCCGTCAAGGCCGTAGTATCTGAGGTAGTCATACATCTGAACATCCTGTGCGCTCGGCTTGTGCCTTATATCAACAAGCTGGACGACCTTGAGCAGGTTTTCACGGTTCTCGAGGTACGACTCCATCATCTCTCCCCATTTTTCGCTCTCGGAACGGCTGATTTTGGCAAATCCGTATCCCGGAAGGTCGACTATCCTGAATTCAACAGGAGTTTCACCATCGGATGCCTTGCCGCTGCAGCGGTAAAAATTGATGGTCCTTGTCTTTCCGGGGCTTCCGGATACACGTGCCAGGCTTTTTCTGCCTGTTATTAAATTGAGAAGCGATGACTTTCCGACATTGGATCTGCCAGCAAAGGCGATCTCCGGCACTTCCGCAGCAGGATACTGCGAAGCCCTGACTGCCACCGCTTCAAGTTCTGATTTGCTGATCTTCATAATGATGACCTACCTGATCACTACCGGTATGACTTCTTCAAAATCTTCTACAGGTATGAATGTAATGCTCTTTCTGACTGAATACGGAATGTCATCAAGATCTGGAACATTCTCTTTAGGGATGATTATCTTTCTTATCCCCTGCCTGTATGCAGCAAGTGACTTTTCCTTGAGCCCGCCGATCCTCAGCACCTTGCCGCGCAGTGTGATCTCTCCTGTCATGGCTACAGTCTTGTCTGCTTTGCGGTCTGTCAGCAGAGAGAAAAGCGCGCTCGTCATCGTAATACCTGCAGACGGACCGTCCTTCGGAACAGCTCCCTCAGGTATGTGGATCTGTATATCATAGTCCTTGAATATATCTTTGCTTATCTTATATCTCGAAGATATGGACTTGATGTATCCGAGTGCTGTCTGAGCGGATTCTCTCATTACATCGCCCATCTGTCCCGTCAGGACGAGACGGCCGGTGCCAGGCATTTTGACGGTCTCTATCGTCAGTGTCACACCGCCTACCGATGTCCATGCAAGTCCTGTTGTGACACCGATTTCAGGCTCAAGCGAGCCGATATCATCGATGTAGACCCTCTTGCCGATGTATTTCGCGAGGTTCCTCGATGTGACGATATTCTTCTTGTTGCTTCCGCTGACGATGTTCCTTGCTGCCTTACGGCATGCGTTTCCTATCTCTCTTTCGAGGTTACGGACACCGGCTTCACGGGTATAATACTCGATCATATCCCTTACAGCGGACTCGGATATGTTCATCTGATGCTTTTTGATCCCGTTCTCTTTCATCTTCTTAGGAACGAGATAGTCCATTGCGATCCTCAGCTTCTCTTCGGCTGTATAGCTTGTCAGCTCGATGACCTCCATCCTGTCAAGAAGCGGTCTTGGAATGGTTGAAGTTGTATTGGCAGTAGTGATGAACATGACCTTCGAGAGATCGAACGGAACTTCCAGATAATGATCTGTAAAAGTGCTGTTCTGCTCAGGATCAAGCACCTCGAGCAGAGCTGATGCCGGATCTCCGCGGAAATCGCTCCCTATCTTGTCGACCTCGTCGAAGAGGAAGAGCGGATTATTGGTGCCTGCCTCCACGATGCTGTTGATGACTCTGCCCGGGATCGCTCCGATATATGTACGTCTGTGGCCTCTGATCTCAGCCTCGTCTCTGACTCCGCCGAGAGACATCCTTACGAATTCTCTGCCGGTAGCTCTGGCTATGGAACGGGCGATTGAAGTCTTTCCTACTCCCGGAGGACCTACAAGGCATATTATCGGGCCTTTGTTGAGCTTCGTAAGATGCTGGACAGCGAGGTTTTCAAGGATCCTTTCCTTGACCTTCTCGAGTCCGTAGTGATCCTCGTTGAGTATCTTCTCAGCACGGTTTATGTTGTTGTTGACTTTCGATGACTTGTGCCACGGCAGATCGAGAACCGTCTCGATGTATGTCCTGCTGACATTAGCATCAGGACTCATAGGATTCATCTTGGCGAACTTGTCGATCTCCTTGCGGATCTTGGTATCGACCTTTTCTTCAAGCTTAAGCTCAGTCAGCTTATCTTTCCATGTGCGGACTTCGTCGTCTACATCCTCGTCCTCGCCAAGTTCTTCTTTGATGACCTGGAGCTGTTCTCTGAGGTAGTATTCCCTCTGCCCCCTGTTCATATTCTTGACAACTCTGTTGTTGATCCTCTTGGCAATAGAGAGAATGTTGTTCTCTCTGCCGATGATGTCTATGAGATGTCCTACTCTGAGCTTGACCGAATCTATATCCAGCAGTGTCTGCTTGACATCAAAAGACACATCGATCTCATTGGCGATAAGGCTGCACAGAAGTGCTGCGTCATCTATGCCTTCTATCATTGTGCGGCCGCCGGAATCATTCTGGCCGCTGAGATCCATATATTTTGTATATATCTGTCTGAGCACTCTGACATTGGCCTGGAGATTGATGTCTTCAGGATCGTCATCGCAGTCTTCGGCAAACGAATAGCTGCACCTGAGCATATCGCCTTCGTCATGGATCTCAGAGATCCTGACTCTGTTCTCAACTACAACAAGTGCTCTGACATAATCTTCATTCTTCTTCACGACCTGCCTGACTCTGACAAGGCAGCCTGTGAGATAACAGTCCTCCTGCTGAGGTTCATTGACCGTGATATCTCTCTGTGCGCTCACGACAAGATACTTGTCATTATTCATAGCACAGTCGATAGCAGCAAGAGATCTGTCTCTGCCTATATCGAAGCCGACTATTGTCCCCGGGAAGAATGTCTGCCCTCTAAGAGGGATATACGGCATCCCGCTTCCGGCATTGTATTCTTCTGACATTAGTTTTCACCTTTCTACTACAATATATTTGTGGTTAATACTCCTAACATCCAGTTAGGATGTTATCCTTCTTGTTGCTTAAGCTGTTAGAATGAGCAAGGCAATCGG